>CAZHNU010000052.1:0-24962 GCA_964534145.1 uncultured Methanotrichaceae archaeon
AATGATGATGGTAGCTGTTCCCAGACTAACAACACATTATGGGTAGACTACCCATTTTCAGGGACTCGGGAAAACAAATGTCAGATCGGGAAATCCCATGCCCGGGAAACCGGTCATATACTCTTTATAAGCCTCCGTCGGATCTGCAGCGAACTCCGGATGAAGCAGATTGACCCAGTAAAGGTATCCATCCACGCTGTCAAGCCCCGTCATCAGCTCGTTGCTGACCAGGTATACCCGTTGGTTTTTCACTGCATCTATGCTCTCCCATCCGTCGCGATCACTTTAGTATGGGCTATCGACCCAAGATTTATATACAACTGAATTTGCTTAAAAGCTATTAAACTTGTCTAGTATAGGAGGTAGTAACATTGAAAGAAAAGGCTCTGGGAATCCTGGTCTCTCTTTTTCTGCTAATGGCGGCGTGCTGTGGAGAGACGGTAACCATGATCGATTTTGCAGGGCATCAGGTCGAAGTATCGGCTCCAATTAATAAGACGATATCTCTTTCAGGGGCAGCATCCGAGATCCTGTGGGCTCTGGACGGAGGCGAAAGCATGGTTGGCCGCAGTGCCAGCTCCAACTTTCCCCCAATGATCGAGAACATCACAGTAGCGGGAAAGCACTCCAACTCGCCTGACTTGGAGCTCATCATGGAGCTTGAACCGGAACTGGTAGTCGCTGATACCATGCTTTCCGAGGAGAACCGGAAGATGCTCGAGGAGGACGGAATTGCCGTTGTTGTAGAAAGGTTTATTGACCCTTACAGGACGCTCCAGGTCATCGAAAACCTTGGAAAGGCTCTTGGAAAACAGGAGCGCGCTTCTGAGCTGTCGGGACAGCTGAAAGGCTATCAAGATCTCATAAAGGAAAGAACATCGGCCATAGATTCGGAGGAAAGGCCCACCGTGTTCTTCGAGTGGCTGGGAAAGCCGTATCATTCGGCATCTAACGGCACGTCCTATGATAACTTCATCGACTTTGCCGGCGGCATCAATATCGCAGCTAATGAATCGGTCGATTATCCGGATGTCAGCCCTGAATGGGTGATAGAAAAAGACCCTGATGTCATACTCCACATCCTGGGAAGCTCGAAGGATTATACAGAGGGGGAGCTGAAGGATTGGAGAGATGAGATAATGTCCCGGCAGGAGCTGCAGAACTTAAAGGCCGTTAAAGAGGGACGGGTCCACGTTCTAAGCGGCACGGTGGCAACAGGAGTCCGCTCAGCAATCGGCGAGCTTTACCTGGCCAAGTGGTTCTATCCTGAATTATTCGAGGACATTGATCCAGGGGCCGAGCATGAAAAACTGATTTCGAAGTTCTACAATATGGAGCTGGAGGGAGCTTACGCCTATCCCTCCAATCCATAAGAGGACATTGGAAGAATATAAACTAAATTTTGGTGGCTTTCATGAAAACAACGCCGTTTTGGGTTTTGGTATTTTTGGCATGTTTCTGTCTACTTTCCTCTGCCGGAAGCGGAGAAATGGTCACTGTAGTCGATTTTACCGGACACTCTGTAAGTGTGGATGCGCCGATAAAAAGCATCGCCTCTTTGGCGTCAGGAGCTTCAGAGATCATCTGTGCCCTGGACGGGGGAGCAAGCCTTGTTGGACGCTCGACTAACTCCGACTTCCCGCCTTATGTGGAGACGGTTGCTGAGGTTGGCAAGAACTCCTATTCGCCCGACATCGAGCTGATATTGGAGCTGGACCCGGATATGGTCGTCGCCGACACAATGATATCAGATGCGGACAAGAAGACCCTTGAGGATGCGGGAATACCCGTAATGGAGGAAAAATTCATAGACCCCTCCAGAACCATTGTGGTCATGGAGAACCTGGGTCAGGTTTTGGGAAAGGAAGGGCGAGCCCAGGAACTCATAGGATTTATCGAGAATTACCAGGATAAAATCCAAAGCCGGGTCGCAGCTCTGCCGGAAGATGATGTCCCCAAAGTTTTCTTCGAGTGGTATGGAACGCCCTATCATACGGTTTCATCCAGCGGGTCCTATCATAATTTCCTAACATTTGCCGGAGGATTGAATGTTGCAGCGGACCTTGGCAATGAATCGAACTCATATCCGGATGTGAGCCCCGAGTGGGTGGTGGAGACCGATCCTGATGTCATCCTTCAGTCGGAGCCAAGCACCAAGGCATACACGGAAGATGATTTGGCGAAGTTAAGAGATGAGATAATAAGCCGGCCGGAGCTGCAGACCGTAAAGGCTGTTAAAAACGGCCAGGTTTTCGTGATGGGCAGCAAGATTACATCGGGAATACGCGCCATCGTGGGAGAGCTTTACCTGGCCAAGTGGCTTCATCCGAAGCTATTCGAGGATGTTGACCCTGAAGCTGTGCACCAGGAGCTCATCAAAAGGTTCTACGACCTTGATCTGGAGGGGGCCTACGCCCTCCCAGCTTCCTCTTTCAATTAAAAATGGAAGGTCATCTTAGATAGCCGACATATTCAGGCTAATCATACCTCCCAGGCTGCAACCACCTTCTCAACGTTTACGTAGTCCCGCCGGCCGTTGTATTCCAGTACTATGACTCCATCAGCGCTTCCTACCAGCTTTCCCTGCATGCGCTCTTTCTCGTCGCCCCCGAAATAGACCTCGATGCTTTTGCCGAAAAGATGTTCTGACATAAATTTATCCAGCACGGTTTATTCCTCCATATGTCCTTAAAGAAACATTATCTCCTGATAATAGATATAGTTTGTGGTAGATTTCTCATTATCTTCCTAATTTAGGTAAATTGATTTGCTTAATACTTTACTTGATTAAACAAATCTGATCTTAGACAAGTTTTCTTAATTTTTGAGGGAGCATCTCTTTGATGCGAGAAAAAACTCAGCGAATCTAACAGCAGGATAATCATATTCTAGTATAATTATAAATTTTTGGCTCAACCAAATACTATTTATGCCTTCATTGAAATCAAATAGGCTTGAAAAAAGACAAATTAATTTAATTAAGATAGGTTGGACGGAATGAAAATTAAGGGTGGAAGTCAAATGAGAGTACCCACATTGTTGATAATTCTTGCTCTTCTGCTGGTCCCCGCTTTGGCAGAGGAAGACCAGGAGATCGCGATTACGGACGAAGACGGCCGTAATGTGACAGTGCCTCTGAGCCCCGACAGCATTATATGTCTCTCTCCCGGAGCTGCTGAGGTAATATACGCATTGGGCGAGTCCGATAGAATAATTGCCGTCACAGAGGACTGCGACATGCCTCCCGCCCTGCTGGAAAAAGAGCATATAGGGAAGTCCGGTCGCGATGCGGATATCGAGAGAATGCTTGAGTTGAATCCCGATCTGGTGGTTGCCAAGACTGGGGCTCTGTTCCCTGAGGATATGGAGCAAAAGCTGGTGGACTATGGGATTCCAGTGCTGCGGTATCGGCTGCTGCATATCGATGCTTTGATCCCCATGATCAGGGATTTGGGGCTAGTTTTGGAAAAGGAGGATGAAGCCCTGGAAATGGCCGACAGTATTTCCGGATACTACGATGCCGTTTTGGACAGGACAAAGACGATTCCTGATGAGGACCGGCCTTCGGTCTATTTCATGTCCATGGGACACTTCGATTGGACGGCCAACAAGGATTCAACAGGGCACACCAGGGTTGTCGAGGCTGGGGGCAGTAATATCGCAGAAGACCTGGGCACAAAGGTTCCTCATGTGGACATGGAATGGGTGATTGAGCAAAATCCGGAGATAATCGTCTATTCAATGTCGCAGGAGCAGTACAGCGGAACCACGCCCGCAATCGAGGAGATGGAGGCCAAGAGGATGGAGATCATGTCTCTGCCCGGCTTCGAGAACATCGATGCCGTTAAGACGGGACGGGTCTATATCACAGACATAAAGATGGCGAGCGGGCTGTCGGAGCTGGTGACCATGCTCTATTATGCCAAGTGGTTCCATCCCGACCTGTTCAGGGACATCGATCCTCGATCGGTTCATGAGGAGCTGCTGCAGAATTACTTTGACATGGATATCGACGGCATTTATCAGGTTTATCCCGATGCTCCCGCTGAGGCGGAGAACGGAGAGGATGTCTTTAGCACGACCTCCGACAGCAACGGCACCTTTATTTTTAGCAGCCTGCCAGCCGGGACGTACACTGTTGCCGCCTACAAATCGGTGATGGGCGTTTACCCCTATCTGGGAAATGCCACCGTCAAGCTTGACGGAGATGCGGAAGGCCTTGAGCTAAATCTGAAGAGCTCTAATGAGAACGAGCTTGCAAGGTTCAATGAGGCGGTCCTGAATCTCCCGGATGGAGAAGGAACTATAGAAATCAAAGGAACCGTATACGGACCCAACCGGCCCGGCGCGGAGCCTGCTACTATACCTTACGAGGATGCTGAGGTTAAGCTCACTGAGTATTCGGCGGCGTAGAATTTAAATGAAGCAAATTGGATCATAGCAAACAATAAAAGGAAATGATAAAATTTTATTTTTTTGCCATATTATCCTCAATTTCCCCTTCTATCTTCAGGTATGCAGCTCGAAGCTTCTCCATCTCCTCGTCCGTCGCATTCCAGTATCCTCTGTTTTCTGCCTCGACGAGCCGCTCCACAAGTTGTGCCGCTGCAAATCTGTTGTTCTCTGTAACCCTTTCCCTCATCCTGTCGTCAAAGATATAGCGCTCTGCAATGGATGACCATATCCAGTTGTCCACGATATGAGTTGTCGCGGCCAGCCCCAGGGCATTTCCAACCCTGTCGGCGATCTGCTGTGCCCCGTGATAATCATGCTCCAGCATGCCGTCTATCCATTTGGGATTGAGAAGCCTGGTCCTTATGCCGCGGTTAACAGAGCTTTTGAGATCTTCGGTGCGGATGGCCTCGCCGGTGGTGTCTGAGATAAGCATCTGCGGCCTCTCTCCGCATGTCCTCCTGACGGCATTGGACAGCCCGCCGAAGTATTCGAAATAGTGATCAAGGTCGATTATCTCCCGGTCATGGGTGTCCCTCACCTGAGAGACGAGCCTAACCCTGGCCAGGTTGCCGCGGTATAGAGAATCAAGCTTGCATGCATGCAGATCCCTGGCATAAAGGTGGTTTACCGATTGGATGAAGACCTCCGCCAGCTCATCTTCAGTCTTCCATATCGAATCCTCGATCAGCGGCAGTGTTCGCGTGCCGTATTCTCCGGCCTTTGGACCGAATAGCCGGCCGTTGGCCATCCGCCTTGCAGTCTTAGGATCAAGTCCATTGTCCTTCAGATGTGACAGGTTTTCCAGAGAGTGCTTTCTAACGTAGTTAAGCTCCAGCGGCTCATCAAGCCCGGCCACGAGGTCGAAGGCCTGATCCAGAAGCTCCATTAAATTAGGAAACATATCGCGGAAAAATCCGCAAATGTTCACCAGGCAGTCAATTCTCGGCCTGCCCAGATTTTCTAATGGAACTGCAGACAGCTTTGGCGACCAGGTTCCCCTGCACCTCTCGATCCTCACGCCTAGATAGCTCAGTATCTGGCCAACAGTCTCCCCGCCGGTCTTGGTGGTCTCAAAACCCCAGAGCACGATGCCTGTGCTCTCGGGATAGCATCCGTTCTTCTCCAGGTATTTGGACAGGGTATTCCCGGCAATCTCCTCTCCGCGTTCAAATGCAGTCTCCGTTGGAATCCTGGTAGGATCGAATTGAGTGAGGTTTCTTCCGGTTGGAAGTATCTCGGGAGAGCGGATGATGTCTCCTCCGTCGCCCTGCTCTATGAACCCGCCTCGAAGGCCGCAAATGAAGTTGTCGATCTCGGCTTCGTTGTCGGAGTAGCTTTCCATCAACCTTAAGCCGCAGCTTAAGGCCTCTTTCAGCTCCGACTTTTTCTCAGATGAAAGAGCGCAATCCTCCACTGTCATCTCCACTGCCTCCTCTATCGCCTCCTCCACTGTCTCATCTAACGATTTATCCAGACAGCACTCCACCAGAAGTGTGCATCTCCTGTCCACCTCTGCAAGCTGAGGGATATAAGAGGACCTGTCCTTTAGGGTAGAGTCGTAATCCAGACCCATCTCCTCTGCAAAAATGCGATTTATTGACTTGATGCCTTCTCTGTCGTACCTCAAAATAAACTCCATAAATCGCCTCAAATCTTCCTTTTCATATCCCTCCCCTAAAATGTGCAGCCCCTTTGGAATAATGCGCCTTTTCATCTCATAAAGCTCGTCGTGAATGCGATCTATATCATCATCCTCGAAATGAAGCGCCTGTGCAGCGGCCAGTATCCGTTCCTTAATTCGAGAGCATGAATCGGGATTCTGGATTCCTGCCTCTCTGTACTCGTCAATCAGGTTTTGCAGCAGAACATAATCCTCATACAGATCGGAGGTGGCAAAGGGCGGATTGTTGTGGCTGATGATAGTGGCGTAGAGCCTTCTCTTGGCTATAACTGCCTCAGAGGTGTTTACCACATGATAGAAGTACAGGTGCGGCATGTCTCCTATCAGCAGGTCAGGGAAGCATGATGCGCTCATTCCCACCTCCTTTCCCTTTGTGAACTCTGCCAGACCGTGAGTCCCGACGTGCACGACTGCGTCCGCCTTCCAAACAGTCTCCAGCCAGCGGTAAAAGGCGATGTACTGGTGATGGGGCGGCTTTGTCTTATCATGCGAGGCCTCAGATAGGTCCTGTCCCTTTAAGGGCGGCCTTGCGGGCTGGACTCCCAGGAACACATTCCCCAGCTCAATTCCCGGTATAAGGATCTCCCTTCCAGAGATCATCACAGTGCCCGGTGCGGAACCCCAGGCCGAGGTCATATCATCCTGCATTTCCTCTGGCAAGGAATTGAAGTAATCCATATATGCATCAGCGCTTAAAGAGAAGCTGTTCTTGAGGGTTTCTTCAGCAGGAAACCATTGGCCGGAGTTGACAATCGCCAGGTCTTCGAGGAGATCGTGCAGCTTTCCTTCCGGCACGTCGACTGTAAATCTTTCCCCTTTCATCCTCTTTAAAAGGCATTTTACGCTCTTGAATACGTCCAGATAGGAGGCCCCGCCCAGGTGGCCTTCTCCGGGCGGGTAGCTGTAGATTATCAGAGCGATGCGCTTCTCTCTGTTGGGCTTATTTTTTAGTTTAATCCTGTTACGTATTCGGGAACAGATTCGATTCACCCTGTCAGGGATCGGGACCACCTCCCGAACCGATGTGCTGCCGTTTTGCGTGACATCTACTCCGCAGCAGGGAATGGGTTCGATGCTGCCGTCCAGTTCCGGCCAGATGACCGACATTATGGTCTCCATAGGGTTTAGACCGGTCGAAGACCGCATCCAATCTCCTACCTCTCTTTTGTGCATTGATGCCGGCGTGAAGAGGGGAGCATTGATAACTCCAAGGAGATCTCTTGTTAGCTGATGGTTTCCGCCCAGCGGCCCGCCGTTTAGGCGGAACATGGTTAGATTCACCACGGCATCCGTTATCTGCCGACCATCTAAAAAGAAATACTTCCTCATTGCATGCAAATTGTTGATGCCGTCTGAATAAACCGGGATGGTGTTTGCCTTCCCAAGAGACGAGACAAGGGCCTCTACAGTTGATTTGCACTGATCGAAATACCTGCCGCCGTAAAAAAGAATGCCGATTGTCGGAAGGCGATCATCAAATCCGGATCTTTTCAGGTACTCTTCAAGATCATCATAGTGCCCATGCAAAGGATGATATAAGCCGAAGTCGGGCCTCTCCACAGGATCTTTGGCTGGCGGAAGGGAAGCCCCCAGGTATTCTCCCAGCAGGATTAAGAGGTTCCTGTAGTTTTCCCGGCCTCCGAATTTCCAGTATCTTGTGAATTTTATGTAGTTCCCTGCATCCTTCATCGGCCCAACAGGCAGGACCTTCCCGCCGGCCTGCACCATCTTTAAGGCCATCTCCATCATCCTGCGGCCCTTATCCATTTTTCTTCGGAGCGCTTCAGGGTCTTTATCCTCGGATCGAGACGCCATTTCCATGCCGGCCATCCTTTCCGCCAATCCTTTTCCGCGGAAGCTTCCAAGCCTTGTGAGCGGCATTATCTGCTGAAAGGCCCTGCCCATGGGGACCACCAGGCTGATGACGGTGTTCTTTTCATCCTTGAGGCTATGGGAAATGACATCAATCGCTCCTCCTCCCGCTCCCATTAGATCGATCAGGACGGCATCGGCAGACTTGAGGTCGCCTATGAATTCATCCACTGCGACCTCTTCATTGTCGATCTGGCTTGGATGGTAGATCCTGAGATCAAGGTTCAGTCCAAACTCATCTTTAAGATCCTCGGAGGCCTTGATGAGGCTTGGGACGAGAATTGGGGAGACTACGACAACCTTCATGCGAGATCCTCAAAAGTCTGCATTCAAACGTAGTAAACGTACCTGTAGAAGTCTTTCCTCTCTGGAAAGGAGATCGCACCGCGAGGGCACTTAATCTCGCAGCCGCTGCACAGCATCACGCATTCATACGGGCTGGAAACAGTGATCTTGTTTTGGCCATCCTCTGCAAAGACGCCTTTAGGGCAGAACTCCAGACAGACTTTACAGCTCTCGCATTTATGGTGGTCGATGGTTGGATACCACTCGATCTGGCCCCTTGGAACAGTAAAGCGGCGCCTCTGTTTTACTTCCTCCATTATCTTTCTGCGTTTATCATCGTCATTTCCAGCCAGCAGCATCTTGATCGTGACCTGGACCTTCAGCTGCAGCGGCATTGTGGCCATCATTGCCTGGCTCATCTTCCTCACGGCCTTCTTGTTCTTTGTTTCAGACATGTCTAAACTCCATTAATATTTTAAAATTTCTTTGTTTATGAAGGGAGGTTGCAGTCCCTCTGCTCAAATCGACTGATTCGCAGGATAGGCCCAAGGCCCATGCCAGTTCAGGCGGTAGAAATCCCGCAGCATTTCCTCATGTATGGCCGCGGGATCAATGTCGGTAAAACGGTCGGGATAAAACCAGCTGGCCAAATAGAGAATGCCCACAATTCCCCGTGGTCCGCTAAGCGCGCCGATATCGATCACATGGACCCGCCCGCTCTTCACCGCGTCGATTCTGTCAAAACCGGGGAGTGCAGTGATCTCATCCCTCTTGGCTGCCATCTCCTCAATTCTGGGGAACGTATCTCGGTATTGGTCTGAGCGCATGGAGTAGACGATCACCTGAGGATTTTCGTCGATTATCCACTCGGCATCTACTGCAGGGACGGCGCCTGTAAGATTTCGGCCGATGTTGTATCCGCCTGCCATTTCGATTCGCTTGTTTCCTGTACTATCTGAGCCGGCGGTCTGGTAAAAGCTTCCCATTGACATGAAATAGACCTTCGGCCTGTCCTCCAGGGGAATGCCTCCAACCCGTTCATCAATCAGCTCTTGATATCGTTTTATGTATTCCTCAAGCTTATCTGCTTCGCTCTCTTTGTTTAGGATTCGGCTCAAATCATCGATCATGGGCAGGATAGTGTCCACATAAAGAGCGCTGTAGTGCAAAACTGGGATGCCAGCACTTTTCAGATTCTTCTCGGTATCGCTTGAAATGGGAGGCACTCCAGAGATTACCAGGTCTGCTCCTGTGGCCAGGATGGCTTCTGTATCCACCTCTCCGGCTGTGCTTCCAAGACTAGGCACGCTTTTCAGGTCAGGGGGTATGGTACAGGAATCCGTCCTTCCCACAATCAGATGCGATGCGTTCAGCGCGTAAACGGTTTCAGCTGATGCAGCCGAAAGGCAAACTACACGGGGATTCAAAGGTACGCTTGCTGTTATGCCAGCTTCGTCTGTGATCTCAATGGTCTCTGGGACACCCTCCGCCGGCATTAGATATAAAAATAAGCATATAATTATTAATACATCAAAGCCTCCGGTGCGGAAATAAGGAGTATTGACAGCGATCTTTACCAAAACTCCTTCCTCCTTTTCATGAACAGGTACAGGAAGAACGGCACTCCCATGAAGGCGGTCATGATCCCGACAGGCAAGATGACGGGAGCCATGACGGTCCTGGCGACGGTATCGGCTCCCAAAAGCAGCAGAGCCCCTATAAGCCCTGAGGCCGGTAGGAGGAACCTGTGATCTCCGGAAATGACCATCCTTGTGATATGGGGCGCCACCAGGCCGATGAAGCCGATGGTGCCTGTAAAGCAGATCACACTGGCTGTTATCAGGGCAGATAGCATCATTCCCGAGACCCTCACCAGCTCAACGTTTACGCCGAGGCTCTTGGCAGTCTCGTCTCCGGCCCCAAGGGTATTGATATCCCAGGACAGCCTCATCAGGATTAAAGAGCAGACCACCGTCACCAGGGCGATTATGCCCACCCTGTCCCAGGAGGAGCGTCCGAGGCTCCCCATCATCCAGAAGACCACCTCATGAACCTGCTCGGCGTGGCCGATGTACTGAAGAAACGAGGTCATGGCCGAGAAGAGGTACATGATGGCGATGCCCGCAAGCACCATGGTCTCGGGGCCAATTCCTCTATATTTGGCAAGGCCGTAGACGGCAAGGGATGCAATTATCGTGAAGACGAATGCATTGCCGACGATCAGATATTCTCCGCCTATGAAGCCTGCTCCCAGAATTATTGCCAGCGATGCCCCAAAGGACGCTGCAGAGGCGATTCCTAAAGTGAAAGGACTTGCCAGAGGATTTTTGAGAATGCCCTGCATGGCCGCTCCTGCAATGGCCAGTCCCATTCCGGCAAAAATGGCCATTATAACCCGGTGCAACCGGAGCTTCCAAACGATTGTATCCAGGAAATCGGTTGTTTGAAAGTAGTCTGGGAAGAATCTGGCCAATATACAGGAGTAGACCTGTGCCGGAGTGATGTGAGCCGAGCCGAGGGTTACAGCCACTCCTGCCAGGGCTATTATCGCTGCAAGAGCGGCAAGCATCACCATGAATTTCCTGGCAAGGAATCGAGCGTATTCATCCCTGAGATTCAATTCCGGCGCTGCTATTCCTGTTTGCAATCTCTCCACGCAAATGCACCACATTAAATTTTATTAATTAATAAAAAAATATGATTTTATATCAATCTATATCCTTCAAAGAGCTGTCTGCTGGTTCGAAATGGCGGGCGTGGGTGAAGTGCTGTTGCCCCATTCTCCGCCATCAGGAATCCTGGCAAAGGAGACATCCTCAGTTGTGGCATCGTATTCCTTTTCATCGACAGGGTTCCCTGACGGGTCGTACAACCCTATGGCGTCTCCATCGTTTCCCTGGAACACGCCGCTCTTCGAGACAAATATCAACAGGAACTCTTTGGGACCAATTGAAGTTCCCTCAGGCAACACGTATTCTCCGGGGGTCGACCTGAAAACCTTATCCTTGAGAACATATCCGCTGATATCCACAGACTCGTTGCCGGAATTGTAAAGCTCTATAAACTCATCGTCCATTCCGCTGATATCGCCGTTTCCGTTCCAGTCCTTGGCCGGATTAGGGAGCATCTCGTTGATCAATACATCGGCGCCGGCCAGATTCACAGCCAGGAATATCGATACGAGATAGATTAACTGTTTCATTTTTGCCGTCTCCTAATTGTCATTTACTGTCTCCTAACTGTCTCCTGCAGGGAAAATTTTAAAGAGCCCTTACTTGAACCTGGCAAAGGCCTCTTTTGTATGCTCAACGAATATCTCAGCTATCCCGTCATTCTCGCCCATTCCTTTCAGGTTGAAGTCTGTCTCAAAGCCTTCCTTTTCCAGCATGCTCTTCCAGGACTCAGACTCGTTGCCCGTGAGATCGTTCAAGGCGTGATCTCCTGCCACGACCATAAAGGGCATCAGCCGGACCTTCTTCACACCGGACTCTTTCAGGCTGGCCAGCACATCATCGTAGGTTGGGTATCCCTCGACGGTGCCCAGGAAGACGTTCTGGTAATCTTTTGCCAGAATGCCTGCCATCTGTGGGTAGGCGCTATTTGCCGGATGCTCGGTTCCGTGTCCCATGAAGACCACTGCCATCTGTTCCGGGTCCCTGGGGCTTGACTGTGGCGTTCTATTGGCTCCTGTTGTCTTCTGGTCGAACTGATCGGCCAGAGCCTTGGAAACATTGCGATAGTCTTCCATGCTCATGAGGAGAGGGGTTCCGAGTACCAGGTTCTTGAAGCCGAATTTTCCGTCAATTCCTTTGACGCTTTCTACGATGTTGGCCAGGTCGTGGAACTCCTCCCCAGGTATCACATGCAGCGACTGGACAACCACATTGACATACCCTTCGTCATTGAGATGGGCAAGGCCGGTTAGAGGGTTATCGACGGAGATGTTGTCCCTCTCCAGCAGTTTGCGCCTTATGTAATCGGACGTGAATGAGATCCTTATCTCTGCATCGGGAAATTGCTCTTGGTAAAGCTCTTCGATATTCCTGTAAGCAGCCTGAGCCTCAGGATAGCTGGTGCCGAATACCACCAGCAGTATGGCCGGGTTCTCCTTTGCAGGCCGGTCCATTGCGGCGTTGGAGGGAATGATAAAGGCGATGGCGATTATGGCCGCCAATCCTACAAGCATTTTTCTCATTTGTTTCACCTATTCAAATCGATTTGACTTAAGACAAGAAAAATAGCTTATGAGATAAAAACGTTACGCTGCGCCGATCTATTGAAATACTTTGCAATAGATGCAATTGAATTTTTTAACAAAAAAAGGAGCTGAGGATCGACCTGCTTGCCTATCCGCAACTACAAAGATTGAACTATTAAACAGCCTTACGCTGTTCCGGCTCTATGCCTCTCGCCCTCTTCAGGTCCAGCTAAAGACATGGTGATCTTCTGGCCGTTCTTTAAAATGAACTTCTCCACTGTGACGTCAGCAGGCTCTCCATCGACCTCAAACAGCCACCATGATTGATCGGCAGTCCAGTTGGTCATTATCCCGTCTATTCCCACCACAACAGTTCCAAAGTCTGCGCTCTGTGTGGTGACCTGATCAGCCGCCATGCGGAGCAGATCAAGGGCAGTTGAGCCATTAGCTATTTCGTAGTGAGGTGCCTTATCGATGACTCCGTCACCCTCATTGTCCAGCTCCAGGACAACCGTAATCATTTCCGGTTCGGCTCCGATGAAGGACATGCCCACAATATCACCATTCTCCAGCACATATTTGTCCACGCCGACATCGGCAGGCTCTCCGTTGACCTCGAACAACCACCAGGTTTGGTCTGCCGTCCAATTAGCCATTGTTCCATCAATTCCCACCACAAAGGTGCCCCATTCAGCCTGCTCTGTGTTCAGTTCTGCAGCGACTTCCAGGAGATCGAGAGCTGTTGAGCCTTTAGCCATTTCATAATGAGGGGCGCTGTCGACGACTCCGTCGCCATCGTAGTCAAGAGCCAGGAAAACAGAGACGACATCCGGTTTTCCGCCCATGAAGGACATAGCAACTACGTCGCCGTTCTCCAGCGTGTACTTGTCAACGCTGACATCGGCCTGTGTTCCATTGACCTCAAACAGCCACCATGATTGGTCTGCCGTCCAGTTGGTCATTATCCCGTCTATTCCCACCACAAAGGTGCCCCATTCCATCTCCTCCGTGGTCAACTCGGTAGTCGCCTCAAGAAGGTCCAGAACGTTTGACCCTTCAGGCATCATATGAGTTACATTTTTATCTGCATTGCCGTCCCCATCATAATCCAGTTCTAATATGGCCGAAATATCCTCTGCGCCAGCTGCAAAGACCAGCAAGAACAGACAAAGGCTCGCTAAGGTTATGTTTCTAGCTTTCATACACTACACCTCTAAAAGTTGAAGACACAAGCGTACTTGGCTTTACTTAAATAAATATTTGTTGCTGATAGAACGCTTGCAGGATTTGACTCAGCTACCAGATTATCGGAAAACAGGAGTTTTAGCTGCATTCAGTTGAAGAAAAAAAAGAGGGATTGATCAGGATTTTTTTAGTCAGCCTTTTCTACGGCTTCAGCCTGTATTTTTCAGTGGGAAACTGCGCAGCAGTTCCGTCCCAGGCAGGCTTGTAGGTGCTGAGTGACATATTGCGGCAGGAGCAGTTGAAAACGCCATCCTCTGCTATTGCCTTCCTATCGACCTCATCCATATCGAAGTAGCCGCCGTAACAGCAGGGCAGCCAGTCCGAATATTCAGTCACCTTGCTCTTTTCGATTTCTATCTTCATGTTCTTCATTATGTGGAAGTCGCCCACGTAGTCCGCGTCCACCTCAATGAGCGGCTCCTTCCATGCCTGACGCTTCATGCCGTCCCATAGCTTCAGTTTTCCACTCGAGTTGTAAGGAGTAGCAGATACTTTTGTATTGGTAAGCAGCTGCCCGACATGCACAGTGCCCTGCGTCACGAAGTCCTCGATCTTCATGCTGATCGTGCCCTTTCCTTTGGCTCCATAAATGGGCCCGGTGCAGTTCAGGTTCACGGCAATATCGCCCTTATAGGCATGAGCATACTCCAGCTGGTGGTGCATCATTGCCGCTTCTTGATAGCTCTTTGCAACCGTCTTTTCCTTTATAAGGGAATTATATAATAGAGGATTTGCCGCATAATAACCCGTTCCAAAGCCAAAGGCATACGGCGACTGGACTATATCCTTCTGGATGGTGTATGTTATTTCGCTATTTGCGCCCTTTGAGTTCTTCACAAAAGCTCCATCTTTGCCGATCGTGTAATAATTATCACTGGTATGGGTAGTCTTCTGCTTGGAGTTCAACAGATCGGCATAATCGATAGTGCCGCTTGCATGCATGTACTCCAGAAGAGAGAGGTTATTGGTATTCACATTTGTGCGAACCATCATATAACCGTCTCCCTCTACATCATCCTGGTATTCATATGTATACTTGATAGGGTCTCTAGTTCCTTCAAAGGCCGGATTGTAATCATTGGTTCCGGCCCAGGAAAGCCCAAGCAGCATTAGCATTGACAGCAATGCAGCCAGAATATAAGAATTGACTCTCATAGTCAGTCCTCCGGATAAACGAATAATCTATCATCGGGAAATTCCAGCCCCAAACGCTCAAGATACTCTTTGTAGATGCTCGCGGGATCGAGATCGGATTCCGGATGCAGAATATCTGCCAGATAGGCAAGTCCGACCACGCTCTCCATGCCGTAAAGCATATCAGAGTACATAATGAAAATCTTTCCTTTCTTTGCGGCAGCGATCTTTTTTGCGCCGGGCCTATCAAGGATCTCGTTAGTTGTTTTGTCAAGCTCCAGGGTATCCTTGCTGGGGCCGTTATCCCATCCCAAGGAGTTTTCGGGCGACATAGTTCTGATTATTACCTCAGGATCTTCAGAGAGTACCCACTCCCAGGTGACATGAGCCGATTTATCTAGATCCCTTGCGATATTTCGTCCCCTAGCCATCTTGGTCAGGTCGTTTAGCCCTGACCCGTTTCCGAATGTGACCAGATCACCAAGGCCGTTCTTTGGGCTCCTCTCCAGGTAGACCGTGGGAAGAGATAGACCGACCAATGCATTTTCTATCTCGGCCCTCTTTTCATCATGCCACATCAGGTAGTCTGATGCTTCCTTTTCCCTGCCAAGGATTATGCCAAGCTTTGTCATCTCCCCGCTAAGATTCTCAGGCTGGTAGAAGTCCAGGCCTGCATTTATGATGCCAAACGGGGCAACCTTCTTCTCCACCCCGGTGGCCCCGTAATCCTTTCCTACTCCGCTAAAACCGATGACCAACAGGTTCGAAGGATCACCATTCCCGGCTGTAGCGATCTCGCCGATCAGCTCATAATCGATCTCGCCACCCATCTGACTGGTCCCTATCACCTGTTTTTTCTTCAGGCCGGGAAGATGGCTACTGCGATCTTGGATTTCCTCTGTAATCCCAACGATCATGTCCCCGGCGCCCAATGTGACAACCGCCTCTGCTGCATCTGAGTTGAGAACGATAATTCTCTCCACGGGGATAGGGATAGAAACAGTCCTTCCTGCAGTATCGACTATCGTTTTAGGGTATACGGCATCATCTAATGCCGCGGCGCTGTAAGCTAGAAAAATAAAGAGAAAAATGGCCGCTAGCGCCTCAATTGATTTATCCTTCATTCTTTCCTCCTACATTCAAAATCAATTTTCTTTGTTTTATATCAAATTAAGTTTAGTTAGCTTGAGGGATTTTGTTATAAAAACGTTTTGGTTGATTTATGCAAATATTGTAACAAATAGTAATATTATAAAATTCTTTTGTGTAATATAATGCTGTAAAGCTCTAAATATGCCAAAATATACTCTTCTTTAGCGGGCTTGCTAATATAACCGTCCATTCCTGCCTGGATGCACATGTCTCGTTCGCCTTTATTCAGGCAGCCAGTTATGGCTATTTATTCTCGTCCGCCTGCGTGGCCAGCTGTCCAAAATAGCGATGGCCGTCTCCAGCCCATTCATTTCAGGCATCTGCAAATCCATGAAGTCTATTCCAGGGTCAGGTTCACCAGCTCGTACTTGAGTCCCTCGGACTCCAATCGGTCCAAAACCCTGGGAACCTGTTCGTTTACGCAGACTATTAAAGAGCTTATCCCGTGGAACGCAGCCTCCACGACGGCTTCCCTGGCCCCAAAGATCGCATCCGGCTCTATGCCTGCCTTTCTCAAAGCAACCAGGGGCTCGATCCCCATGGAAAAGACCATGTCGCTTTTCAAAATTTTGGCTCTGAGCAGTTCGCCGTCAACCATCCTGGACCCGCCCATCTCGACTCGGGGAACCTCGCAGACAATGATCCGTCCCTCATCCAATCGGATCAATCCTTTCAGCTCCGACACTCCGACATCCTCGCCTGCGAATGCATCGGAGATGGCTATGCCGGTGGTGCCTGTGCCTTCCTTTTTGTTGGCATAGAGGAGGCCGTCATGCATTTCCAGAGATACCCTATCGCCTTTGTTGATGCTCGTTTCCGACAGAGCCGTCCAGACAGGGACTGGACTGATGACCTCTTTCATGACCAGCCTCGAATACCGGTTCAGCTCCGCAGTGCCGTCCCTTAACGCCTCCACCCCCTTCCCGGTGATGCTGTATCCGGCTCGACCGTCTACCAAAACCAGGCCGTCTGCCACAAGTCCTTTCATATACTCTGAGATGGCCGGAGGAGTCAATTCCAGGCGCTCTGCTACCTCTTTTTGTCTTACGTTGGGCTGGTGGGCAGCTATCTCGACGAGTATTCGAAACCGGATGCTTTCCCTCCTGCTTTGAAGAATGCCGGCCATCAGTGCTCCATATCCTGAATCAGCCGGTTCATTATGGAAGTCAACCTTAGAGATGCGCTCTTTTCAGCCATATCGTCGCCCCTTATAATTATGAGAAGCCCGATGCCTCCTAGTGGGTGAACATATAATTCAGGAGGGTGTGGAAGTGGGGGCAGCTATATGCCCGCACCTCCTGATTTGAATGGACGCATTGGATAATTGATCCAATGAAATTGATTTAAGACAAATATTTTTTATTTAAAGGTGGCGGTTGCACATCAGAGGCTGATCCAAAGGCTATTCCCACGGCCTTAGAAATGAATTCAGAAGAGGAGACCCCGGCTTGAACCCGAAAGCATAGAAATGCCGGGATCTTATGGCAGCATGAGCGTTTGGGCTTCATCGGCCCAGGTAAAGGAGTCCTGACCGGCTCAACGCACGCCAACAGCATGTCATCCTATGTAGTAATAAATCTTTTGGTAATAGTATTACTTATCCTCGATCTCATCTAAAGCATTACCTCTTTTGCATTATTCTATGTTAGATGGAAAATTTGGGAAGAATGGCTGAGTTAGAGCAGGCTGGAAAAATCAAAAATCCAGAAATCTGAATAAACACAAAGTTAAAATATTATGGAAGATAATGTGATGCGTGAAAATATATGGTTGTCATGAAGACCTATCGGCCTTTTAGGTAAATGGGACTTAGGGCCGGTCCTTAAGTCTTCCTGGACAAGGGAGTAGATGACATATGTCCTTATTAGTTCCAGTTGGAATAATCCTGTTAAGTGGAGCCTTTGGCGGAATCATCAATGCCATAATGAGCGATAACGGGTTTATAAAGCCCCGTGAGGAGATTGTGGACAATGTGACCATCGTCCGGCCGGGGGTTTTGGGCAATGTGCTCTTGGGCGCTGTTGCTGCCTTCATCTCATGGGGTCTTTACGGGGCCTACAGCGCGGCTCTCATATATATGGCAGGAACGGGGCTCGGCCTGGATGAGGTATCGGTCTCGATTTCATCCGTCGCGGCAGCCATACTGATCGGCATTGGCGGTGCGCGCTGGCTGACTAACGAGGTGGACAAGACCTTGCTTCGAACCGCCGCCGTTACCGCTGCTGCCGCGCGGTCGTCTTATGATGATTCCCAGAGGATCGCCATAGCCACTCCTGCACAGGCCTTCAACATCGCTAAAAGGATGTACGAGGAGAGATGAAGACTCCCGCTATTGATGCAGATGGCGCGAACCTACGACCATGCAGTCCACGCAGGCAACGCGGGGGATGTCTGGAAGCACTTTATCCTCGCAGAGGCGGCAGATCACCTGCAAAGATCGGGCAAAGGCCTCATTTATGCAGAAAGCCACGTCGGCCGGCCGCAGTACATCCTGGATAGCCGGGGCGAATGGACTGGCGGCATCGGCAGGTGCTGGGAGCATCTGCCATCACTGCTTAATTTTTGTTATTTCAGAGTTCTTTCAAATCTTAATCCTCAGGGCCTCCGGTGCTATCCGGGATCCGCCCGCATAGTCCAGGAGATGGCGAGACTGCGTTGCCTGGAGCTTCGTGCCGATATCTGGGATATCGATCCGGAGGTCGAGCACGCCTGGTCTTCGCTGCAAAGCCGGGAGAAAATCCAAAGCCCCGGAAAACTCATCTTTCACATGGGAGACGGTTTTTCAGGAGTTATGTCCCTTTTAAATTCATCGCCTCCGGGTCTGCTCTTGATCGATCCGCCCTATGTTGATGCCGCAGATTCGGCTCTTTCAGAAAACCTTCTTTTTAAGGCAAAGGAGCGGGGATGGATAGTCCTCTGGTGGTCCATGATGGGGATTGATACGGCTCCTCGATGTGACGGCCTGGAGATTCTCCCGCTAAAATTCAATGAGGCGGGAATGGAATGCGGCCGATGGGAAGGAGCGGTTGTCGCTGTGCACGACGCAGACGCGAATCTTGTCGAGCATATTAGGCATCAGGCAGACGCAGTAGCAGACATCTTGAAAAAATATCGATAAGTACTTTTTTAAAGAAAAGCATCAAATCTCCCTGTTCAAGGTTAAAGCGCGGGATGACTCCGCATTTGTTGGAGCTGGAAAATGGAACTCGATTTGCTCAGAAACCTGGTAGTAATATTTGGGCTATCGGTAGCAGTGCTCTTCGTCTTCCACAGGATCAAAGCGCCGACAATTGTAGGATTCCTTATCACAGGAATTCTGGCAGGGCCACAGGGCCTTGGCCTGATCCAGGATGTGGACCAGGTAGCGATAATAGCGGAGATTGGGGTCATCCTTCTTCTCTTCACCGTTGGAATCGAGGTTTCCCTCAAAGACCTTCTAAAGATCAAAAAATTTGTTCTGGTCGGCGGATCGCTTCAGGTCATTCTTACTATTGCGGCAGTCTTTGCAGTCCTGATAAATTCTGGCATGCCGTATGGAGAGGCGCTGCTAATCGGCTTCCTCGTTTCTTTGAGCAGCACGGCCATAGTCCTTCGGATAATTCAGAAAAGAGAGGAGTTCGACAGCCTTTACGGACGGACAACCCTTGGAATACTGATATTTCAGGACATCGCCGTTGTGCCGATGATGCTTTTGATACCTTTCCTGCCTGGAGCCGCTCAGGCTGCAGAGGATTCGCCTGCGCTTATTCTGGCCAAGAGCGTAGGCATCATAATAATGGTCATAATAAGCGCTAAATGGATAGTTCCCAAAGCTCTGTACCACATAGCAAAAACAGGAGATCGCGAGCTGTTCCTTCTCAGCATCGTCGGCATCTGCTTTGCTGTAGCCTGGGGGACCTCTTTGGCCGGTCTGTCTCTGGGTTTGGGCGCGTTCCTGGCAGGCCTGATAATCTCCGAGTCGCGTTACAGCCACCAGGCCTTCGGCAACGTGCTGCCCTTAAGAGATGCTTTTACCAGCTTTTTTTTCATATCCATCGGCATGCTTTTGGACCTGAGTTATCTTTTGCAAAACCCTGGCTATATAATCCTTATAGCCATAGGAGTAATGGCACTAAAGTCCTTGATCAGCGGATTTTCCATATCTGTTTTGGGTCTACCTCTGCGAATCACAGTGCTTGTGGCCCTGGCGTTGAGCCAGATCGGCGAATTCTCCTTCATTCTCTCCAAAGTAGGATTCGACAGCGGGCTCATTCCCCTTCAAACCTACCAGCTCTTTCTCGATGTAACCGTTATCACCATGGGGGCTACATCGTTTATAATGGCGCTATCGCCGAAGGTGGCGGACGGCATCTTGCGGCTGCCATTGCCGAATAAGATGAAAAACGGATCTTACATAAGGCCTCCGTCCAGCGTCGAAGCGAAGAAGGATCATCTGATCATCGTGGGCTACGGCGTCAACGGCAGAAATGTGGCCAGGTCGGCCAGGGCAGAGGGCATTCCTTACGAGATTGTGGAGATGGACCCGGAGATAGTGGTGTCGGAGGGGAAAAAGGGCGAGCCCATCTGCTACGGCGATGCTGCCACCGAGGCAGTGCTGCAGCACGTCGGGATCAAGGATGCAAGGGTGATGGTCATAGCCATATCAGACCCGGCCTCGACGCGTAGAATCACTGAGCTTGCCAGAAGGCTGAACCCGGACCTGTACATCATTGCCCGAACCAGGTACCTGGATGAGATGAAGCCTTTGCATGATCTGGGCGCAAACGAGGTCATTCCTGAGGAGTACGAGACATCGGTTGAGATATTCAGCAGGGTTCTTGAGCGCTACCAGGTACCGAGGGAGAAGATAGAGGGCTATATCGAGGAGGTGAGGGCCGACGGGTACGAGATGTTCAGAAGCCTGTCGAAGGAGCCCTACTGCGATGTTAATCTGCACTCCCTGGGCGATGAGATCTGCACAGCAAGGGTTTACCGGGGCTCCAGGGCAGCAGGAAAAACTCCGGCTGAGATGGGCATTGAGGATCACGGCGTCGCTCTGCTGGCCGTGCACCGGGGCATGGAAACGATGAGCAATCCCTCCAGAGATATGAGGCTTGAGGTCGATGATATGGTTGTGATGCTTGGACCTCCGGATAAGATAGATGCGATCAGGAGCCTGTTTCATTCAAGCAGCAACGGCACCTGATGATAGGCTGCTTACAATTCAAAGTCCGATACCTGAATGGAGATGATCTGGCAGATCTGTCCGCCTGTGGTTTTTTTTGTCGGCAGTCTGATAGACGGTTGTTTATGGTGATGCGGACTACCTGCAAGAACCAATAAATATTTCCTCTCATCCAAAGAGAATGCTCCCTGACATGGGGGTCTTGTTTGCTTAAAATAACAAAACTTCTATTCCTGGTGCTGTTGGCCCTGGTTTTTTATAGCAGCGTCTTTATGATTCTGATGAAATACGAGGGTCAGAGCCAGAATCTCAGCCCGATAACTGCCTTTTACTGGGTCGCAGCTACGATAACGACTCTTGGTTACGGCGATATAGTATTTCGCAGCTCCGCAGGCCAGCTTTTCAGCATATTAGTTGTTTTTTCGGGTCTGGCCATACTCTGGGCGGTGGTAATCCCGCTCGGCATTACGCCGCGATTGGACAGGTTGATTAAGGCGACTCCAAGCTCAGCCCCTGAGAAAATCGAGGACCATATTATCATCTCCGGGTATAATCCCCTGGTTGAGACGCTTGTGGAGAGGCTTTCTCGTCTGGAGGTCTCATTCCTGATCATCGAAAGGTCTCATGAGGTTGCAAGGGGCATTTACCAGAAATACCCTGTACTTTGGGGCGACCCGTCGGAGAAGGATGTGCTCCACAGGGCCAACATCGGCAGAGCTCGGCTTTTTATCGCCAACGAGAAGGACGAGCTGAATGCCGACGTGATTTTAACCTTAAGAGAGATCTCCGACATCGAGATAATTGCGCTGGTTGACGATCTTGGGCGATCCAGGTTCTTAAGCTATGCCGGAGCCTCCCGAATTATATCGCCTAAAACCCTTCTTGGAACCTTCATAGCCCAGATAACCTCTCCTCCCAGGAGGGATGTGTTTCCTGGAGCCATCGGGCTCTTTTGCGATCTGAAGCTGGCGCAGTTTCCCATTTATCCCGGTTCTGAGCTGATAGGAAAGAGGCTGAATGAAGGGTCGATCCTGGATACGGGGGGTTGCATTGTGGGCATCTGGCAGAGGGGAATATTCGTCCCGAACCCCGGTCCGGATGAGCAGATCCAATCCAATTCCGTGCTCATGGCTATGGGAACTGTAGAGCAGCTCTCCCGCATCAGAGATCTGACAATGGGAATGCGAAAAGAGGGGCCTATGATAATACTTGGTTATGGTGATGTCGGAAGGCGCGTGGCAAAGGTTCTGGGAGAGGGCGGGATAAATCCGCTGATTGTCGATAAGCGAGACCTTGAGGCCATCCCCTTTGAGCACGTTACGGGAGACGCGACAATCGAGGTCAACCTGATCGGCGCCGGGATCAAAGAGGCAGTGGGAGTGCTAATCCTGCTAAACAAGGACCCGGATGTGATATACGCAACGCTTCTGGCTCGGAACCTGAACCCAGATGCGTTCATAGTGGCAAGAGCAAGCCATGTCAAGTCTGCTGAAAAAATTTACCGGGCCGGCGCCGATTACGTGGCTTCTGTGCCCATTGTTGCAAGCCACATGCTTGCTAAGATCGTTCAGGATGAAGAGGAGGAGCTTGCGCTGCTCTACGAGGATCTGGAGCTAAAGATTGCCAAAATCGGAAAGAAATGTCGCCTGGCAGGCAGGACTTTGGGGGAGATGGATCTTACTGGAAGTTTCGGCTGCAAGGCAGTGGCCATAGAGAGGCAGGGCCGCGCTATCACAGCAACGGACGGAAATATAGTGATCGCAGGCGGTGATTCAATCGCAATAATCGGCAGCCCTGAATCAATAGAGGCATTTAGCGGCACCTACGGTCGAAAATCTGGGTTGAAGAGGCTGCTTGGCGCTCATAGCAAACGTCCCGGCAAAATGCTGGGCAGATTGAGGGCCTTCTAAGCCCAACCACAATTCTTAAATTTAAAGCAATAATCCTGCATTCGATGAAGCATATCAAACTGCAGCTTCCTAATAAACAGGCCGATGGCTATGTGATACCTTTGGGTCCTGTGAATCTCGTAAGCGTCGTAACAGATGTAGGAATGGTTGGCTGTGGGGCCTTTGATGTTGCGGCTTTGAATAACTTTGGCTACCCTGCAGCCAGGGTCAGGCCGGCCCAGGGCAGTTCCATCGTCACAATCGACGACCTCTTTGAAGGGATCGTCAAAGAGGTAAATCCCACTGCAGAGAAGCTGGGACTTAAAGTCGGCTTAACGGGCAGAGAGGCTCTGGATTTGCTATAAATTTAGCTTCAAAGCAAGCGATGATACCATTCGAGTACTTTCTTCTGGGTGCAGCCGTGCTGCTGCTTTTAAGCGTAATCTCCAGCAAAGCCTCCTCTTTGCTCGGTTTGCCTACTCTCCTTCTGTTCCTGGTGATAGGCATGCTGGCCGGATCAGAAGGGCCTGGTGGAATTTACTTCGATGACCCAAGGCTGACGCAGTCTCTGGGCGTGGTGGCCCTGATCTTCATCCTATTCTCGGGTGGGCTGGATACCAGATGGAACGAGATCAGGCCGGTTTTGTGGCAGGGCATCCTCCTGTCTACTCTTGGTGTCATGCTCACTGCCGTTATCGTGGGCTATGGGATTGCTTCTCTGCTGGACTTCTCATTGCTGGAGGCACTGCTGCTGGCCGCCATCATCTCATCCACAGATGCAGCAGCAGTATTCTCAATTCTCAGATCTAGGCAGATCAGCCTCAAAGGCGAGCTAAGGCCGCTATTGGAGCTGGAGTCCAGCAGCAATGATCCCATGGCCATATTTCTAACGACAAGCCTTATCAGCCTTATTTTGAGCCCGACAGCCTCTCCAATGGCACTGCTGCCCACGTTTGCAAGGCAGATGGCTCTGGGTGCCGTATGCGGCTATTTAACGGGCAGGGCCATGGCATATATCATCAACCGCATCCGGCTGGATTATCAGGGGCTTTACCCTATTCTGACTGTGGCCCTTGTCATATTGGCCTACGGGATAGCATATGTTCTGGGAGGCAACGGTTTCCTGGCCGTCTACCTGGCAGGGCTGACCCTTGGCAATTATTCGTTCATTCACAAGCGAAGCATAATGCATTATCATGACAGCCTGTCCTGGCTCATGCAGATCGCCATGTTTCTAACCCTTGGACTGCTTGTATTTCCATCACAGCTGATCCCCATAGCCGGCATCGCCCTGCTGATCAGCTTCCTGCTGATGTTCATGGCCAGGCCGATAAGCGTCCTCTTATGCCTGCTGCCCTTCAGGAAGATGTCTCTGGCTGAAAGGGTTATGGTTTCCTGGGTTGGTCTCAGGGGCGCTGTTCCTATCATCCTGGCCACATTTCCCCTCATATCCGGGATTTCGAATGCCAATATGATCTTCAACGTCGTCTTCTTCGTGGTCCTGACGTCTATTCTGGTGCAGGGGTCCACAATACCATTCGTGGCTAGAAGGCTTGGTCTAGAGGCCCAGCTTAAACCGCTACCGGAGTATCCAGAAACTGCGGGGTGGGAGCCGCTGATAAGGCTTAAGGTGCTGCCTGGCAGTGCCGCGGATGGAAAGCAAATCGCTGACCTTAACCTTTCCGATGATATATGGATAGCTGTGCTTAGGAGGGATGGCCATCCAATTCGTCCTAGCGGGAGCACCGTTTTGCAGGCAGGAGATATTCTATCTGTCCAATCAGGGGAGTTATCTCTGGAACTTCTCAGGTCTCAGGCAGAAATGAGAGAAGACGCAATAGATGCCTTATAGCAATAAATATTTGCCATACGCGATTCATCTGAGCA
>CAZHNU010000053.1:0-22489 GCA_964534145.1 uncultured Methanotrichaceae archaeon
TAAAATCAGAGTAACCTTCTAATACAATTAATCCTCACAATAGGTGCGGCGCGGTTGGGAATATGGATGAGATTAGGCTAACCATCGATGGTCGAGAAGTTGCAGTTCCCAAAGGGACTACAGTTCTCGAAGCGGCCCGTAGGGCGGGCATCTACATACCAGCACTCTGCGATCACCCGGATCTAAAGCCGATTGGATCCTGCAAGCTGTGCATAGTATCGGTAAAGGGCCAAGACATATATCCTACAGCCTGCAACACTCCGACGAAAGACGGAATGGTCGTATCAACCAGAACTGAAGAGCTGCAGGAGATGAGGAGGCATACCCTGGAAATGCTTCTTGCTTTGACCAACCATCCCACGAGCTGTCTCTTTTGCGACCGCAGGAACGAGTGCAACGATTTACGGGAGTGCATGCGCAAACTTCCCGCAGCTGTGGGGTGCAAGTACTGTCCCAAGAACGGCGAGTGCGAGCTTCAAAGGGCCGTCGAGTACGTAGGATTAAACAAGATCCGATACCCGGTTTCCTACCGCAATATGCCCGTTTTAAGGGAACCGTTTTTCGATCGGGACTATAACCTCTGCATTCTATGCGGCAGATGCGTGCGAACCTGCGCCGAGGTGCGCGGCGAGGCTGTTTTATCCATTAATCCAGATTTTCATAGGGACCACTGGATCGGACCCGAGTCTTTGCAGGATGCGGACTGCAAGTTTTGCGGGGCCTGCGTGGATGCCTGTCCTACAGGAGCCTTGCAGCCCCGGTTTGAGAAATGGCTAAGGCCGGATCGATCCACGGTTACTGTCTGTCCCTACTGCGGAGTTGGCTGCCTGATGGAGATTGGAACTCTTGAAAACAGGCTGGTCAGGATTAGAGGCTGGAGAGGAGATGGTCCCAATAAAGGCCAGCTATGCGTTAAAGGCCGTTTCGGCCTGGGCTTTGTGGAAAGCCCTGAACGCCTGAAGTTCCCGCTCATAAGAAGAAACGGCAGCCTGGTTCCAGCAAGCTGGGACGAGGCCCTGAGCACCATTGCCAACCGGCTAAACGAGTATAAGGGCGACAGCTTTGCCTTGCTGGCATCTGCCAAATGCACCAACGAGGAGAACTATCTGGCTCAGAAGTTCGCCCGGCTCGTGATGCGTACAAACAACCTGGACCACTGTGCGCGTCTCTGTCACGCCTCTACTGTGGCTGCTTTGGCCCTGGCGTTTGGGAGCGGAGCTATGACAAACTCCATTGCCGAGCTGTCCGATGCAGGATGCATCTTCATCATAGGCTCAAATACGTCGGAGCAACATCCCGTCATTGCCCTAAAGATAAAAGAGGCCAAGCGCAAAGGTGCAAAGATAATCGTTGCCAATCCGCGGTGGATCGACCTCTGCAAGATCGCCGATGTCTGGCTTCGCCATACACCTGGAACGGACGTGCCTTTAATCCTGGAGATGTGCCGCACCATACTTGAGGAGAGGCTTTTGGACGAGGACTTCATCGCCAAAAGGACTGGGGGCTTCGACGAGTTCAAATCGTCGCTGCAGATGCTGTCGGAAAGAGATGCCTTCAGGATCACGGGCGTGGATTCCGAGCTCATCAGAGAGGCAGCCAGGATCTATGCGAGGGGCAATCCCTCATCAATCATATACTCTATGGGAATCACCCAGCACTCCCACGGCGTGGACAACATCTTCGCCTTGGCAAACCTCGCCATGATGACGGGGAATGTGGGAAAGCCCTCCTCTGGCATCAACCCCCTGCGAGGCCAGAACAACGTGCAGGGCTCCTGCGACATGGGTGCTCTTCCCAACCTTTTCCCAGGATACCAGGCGGTGACGAACCCGGACCTGCTAAGGAAGTTCGAGCAGGCCTGGGGGGCATCGCTGCCTGGGCAGCCCGGCCTGACAGTGGTGGAAATGATGTCTGCCGCCCTGGAAGGAAAGATCAGGGCCATGTTCATAATGGGAGAGAACCCTGCTGTAAGCGACCCAGACAGCACCCAAGTGATCGAGGCCTTGAAGAAACTGGACTTTCTGGTTGTCCAGGACATATTCCTCACCGAGACTGCTGCGCTGGCAGATGTCGTGCTTCCAGCGGCTACCAGCCTGGAGAAGGACGGGACGTTCACCAACACCGAGAGGAGAGTGCAGAAGGTCAACAAGGCCCTGGAGCCCACAGGTCTGTCCCGCCCCGACTGGCAGATCCTCTGCGGCCTTGCCGGGCGCATGGGATGGAAGGAGCAGTTCGACTATATAGGCCCCTCGCAGATCATGGAAGAGGCCTCACGGCTAACCCCCAGCTACGGAGGAATTAGCTACGACCGCCTCGAGCACGGCGGATTGCAGTGGCCCTGTCCTGCCAGAGATCATCCGGGCACGACATATCTCCATAAGGACCGGTTCACCAGGGGGTTAGGCAAATTCAATGCAGTCTTTTACAGGCCATCTATGGAGTTGCCTGACAGCGATTATCCGTTTATCCTCACTACAGGAAGAGCCTTATATCAATATCACACAGGCACAATGACCAGAAAGGTGCACGACCTTAACTACCTCAGGGGAGAGGAGCTGGTGGAGATGAACCCGGATGATGCCCTGATGCTTGGCATAGAGGATGGCGAGGTCGTGGAGGTCTCCTCCCGCCGCGGCAAGGTAAGGGCCAGGGCAAAGACGACTAACAAATCGCCCAGCGGAGTGGTATTCATGACATTCCACTTCGCCGAGACGCCCACTAACGTTTTAACCAACCCTGCATTAGATCCGGTGGCCAAGATACCCGAGCTGAAGGTCTGTGCGGTCAAGCTGAACAAGGTTGCAGGAGTCTGATGATGTACGAGATAGTCAAGAAGGAGACAGTAGCCCCAAATATTATCTTCATGAGGTTTAAGGCACCAAAGATCGCCCGTTCCGCCCTTCCCGGCCAGTTCGTGATAATCAGGCCGGACGAGCTGGGAGAGAGGATTCCCATGGGACTATCAGGATGGGACTGTGATGAGGGGACGATTGACATCGTCTTTTACGTTCTGGGAACCAGCACTGCAAAGCTTGCCGTCATGGATGTGGGAGAGCCTGTGGCCAACATCGCCGGGCCTTTAGGCACGCCCACTGAAATAGATCGCTTCGGCAGGGTAATCTGCGCCTGCGGCTGCTTTGGCATCGGCCCGACATTGCCGCTCATCAAGGCCCTCAAGGAGAAGGGCAACTATGTAGCGGCGGTGGTGGAAGGCCGCGGCCCTGACTTCATCTTCTGGGTGGATAGGCTTAAAGAGCTAAGCGATGAGGTTCATGTGGTCAGCGGATGCGGAAAGACCGGGTGGGCAAATGATTTCATATCGCAGGAGCTGGAGATGGGAAATGAGATCGACAGAATCTTCGTACACGGCTGTCCTTTCATGATGAAGGTATCCTCCGATGCATCCCAATCCTTCGGCGTCAAGACAATAGTTAGCCTAACCCCGCTAATGGTGGATGGAACCGGCATGTGCGGGGCCTGTCGAGTGGAGGTGGCAGGCAAGACAAAGCTGGCCTGCGTGGACGGCCCGGACTTCGACGGCCATCAGGTCAACTGGGAGGGTTTGGTGCTCCGGCTCAGGCAGCTAATACCTGAAGAGGACGTATCCTTCAACATCTGGGAAAGAGAGAACTGGCATAAGCTCACTGAGAGACCGTTGCTGTCCCTCAATCCGGCAAAGCGAAAATATCCCAGCCACGATGGACACGTGGGCGCCTGCAAGTGCGATTAAAGGGCCTGCTCTCACAATCTACCGTCGCGGCCTTACCGCAATCTTTTTAAGTCATCACCCCGCCAAGCCCTGCCTGTCTGTGCGGGCATTCCGGAAAACGGCTCTATGACCAGTATTCTCTGCGCCGCTCAAAAAATCCGTGCTGTCCCGCCAGGTTAGAGGGAAAATATGACATTCAAAGTTCCTGCTGACATCGCTAAGGCGGCCATTGCCGCAGGATGCACAAAATGCAATATCACCTGGCAAAAGCTGCTTGTTTTGGGCTTTCTGGCAGGGGCATACATAGCCTTTGGAGCCCTGCTAAGCGAGATTGTGGGCGGTGGGCTATCAAACGGCACGATCACCATCGCCGACGGAACTGTATGGAAGATCGCCCTTCCGTCAGGCCTTGTCAAGTTCGCAGCCGGCGCTGTTTTCCCCGTGGGCCTGATGCTGGTCGTAATTGCAGGCTCTGAGCTCTTCACTGGAAACTGCATGTTTGCCCCCATCAGCGTGCTTAACGGCGAAGCCTCCTTCAAAGGGCTGATCAAGAACTGGACGCTGGTCTACATAGGCAACTTCATCGGATCTATATTTGTGGCCTACTTCCTCGCCTATCAATGCGGATTTTTCGACAGCATGCCCTGGGCGAGCTGGGCTGCAACCGTCGCCAACACCAAATGCGGCCTGGACTTCGCAACTGCATTTTTCAGGGGCATAGGCTGCAACTGGCTTGTCTGTCTGGCGGTCTGGCTTGCCATAAGCTCAGAGGACGTCATCAGCAAGATATTCTCATGCTGGTTCCCGATAATGGCCTTCGTGACAATCGGATTTGAGCACAGCGTCGCAAACATGTTCTTCATTCCACTGGGCCTTTTCGTTGCAGGGGACCATGAAATCACGGTAAAGCTCGCAGAGGCAAACGTCGCTACAGCCAATATCAGCTGGTACAACTTCTTCGTCACTAACCTGATACCGGTTACTCTCGGCAACATCGTCGGAGCTGCCATCTTCGTGGCTGCGCTTTACTGGTATGTCTACCTGAAGGGGCCGGTGTGCGTGACGAATAATGCAGGCGCAAAGACCCCGCAAAAGTAGCCCTTTGGGCAAAAGGACAAATCCCGCTCCAAAATATAGTTATACACAGCCGCAGATATTACCCTGCAGAGGGTTACATGGATAAGGTTCATACCACCTGTATCTACTGCGGTTGCGGCTGCGGCCTTTTTTTGCACGTCGAGGACGGCCGTGTAATGGGAGCCTCGCCCTCCTCAAACCATCCCCTTTCCCGCGGAAGGCTCTGCATCAAGGGCTGGATGGCAGGGGATTTCGTTGGCCATCCCGACAGGCTTCGATACCCGCTCATCAGACAGGGGGAAAGGCTGGTTCGCGCCGCCTGGGATGAGGCGCTTTCGTTGACGGCGACCAGCCTTTGGATGCTTCGTGAGGAGTACGGTCCCGATTCCATAGGCATCCTGACCTCCGCCAAGGGGACCAACGAGGAGAACTACCTCCTTATGAAGCTGGCCAGGGCGGCGCTCAAGACCAACAACGTGGACCATGTTGCCCGGCTCTGTCACGCCCCGACTGTGGCTGGCCTAAGCTATGCCTTCGGCAGCGGAGCCATGACCAATTCCATCAGCAGCCTGGCACTGGCAGATGTCATTTTGGTTGTGGGATCAAACACCACTGAGCAGCACCCACTGGTCGCCGCAAATATTCTGGAGGCAAGGTCGAAGGGTGCAAGGCTGATTGTGATCGACCCCAGGAAGACACAGCTGGCAGATCTGGCAGACATAAGGCTTGCTCCTAAGGCAGGAACCGACATCGCCTGGATAAACGCCATGCTGAACACAATTATCCAGGAAGGGCTGGATGACAAGGAGTTCATCGCGTCAAGGACTGAAGGGTTCGATGAAGTTCGACGCCTTATCGCGGATTATACTCCCGAGAAATCTGAAGAAATCTCGGGGATTCCTGCAGAGGACCTGAAGTCGGCAGCCATTACATTCGGCTCTGCAGGGCGCGCTTCTATTGTTTATGCCATGGGGATAACTCAGCATGCGACCGGCACGGACAACGTCCAGGCACTGGCCAACCTGGTCCTGGCAACTGGAAACGTCGGCAGGGAGGGAACGGGAATGTACCCGCTTCGAGGCCACCAGAATGTGCAGGGGGCATGTGATATGGGGGCGCTCCCGGATGTTTATTCAGGCTACCAGAAGGTGGCAAATCCGGATCAAAGACGGAAGTTCGAGCAGGCCTGGTCTACGGAGCTATCTGAGACGCCAGGAAAAACTGCCCTGGAGATGATGGACTCTGCCATAAAAGGCGACCTCCTCGGCCTCATAGTCGTGGGCGAAAATCCGATGATGAGCTACCCCGACCAGGGCCGAGTGAAGTCCGCTTTGGAATCGCTGGACTTTCTCGCAGTTATAGATATCTTCCCAACCGAAACGACTGAGCTTGCGGACGTGGTCATGCCCGCAGCCTCATTTGCTGAAAAGGACGGGACATTCACCAGCACTGAGCGGCGCATCCAGCGCATTTGCCGTGCGGTAGAGCCGCCGGGCGAGGCCAGGGCCGAGTGGGAGATCATCAGCGACCTGATGAATAGATTGAAGATGCCTGCAAATTATTCCTCGCCGGCAGATGTAATGGAGGAGATCGCTTTGCTAACGCCAATCTACGGCGGCATGAGCTACGACCGCCTGGGGATTAAAGGCCTCCAGTGGCCCTGTCCCTCCCGCGATCATCCTGGGACTGAGATACTGCACGCAAAAGCATTTACAGCAGGTCTGGCAAAATTTCGGCCGGTTTGCTATTCGGACCCGCCCGAGGCTCCGGACAAGGATTATCCATTCCTTCTCTCCACCGGCCGCAGCCTGTATCATTTTCACACAGGCACCATGACCCGCAGGTCGTCTCTTCTGGAAAGGGAGGTGCCCGTGCCCTTCGTCGAGATTAACGCAGAGGACGCTGCAGAGCTTAAGATCAGGAACGGACATATGGTTGCTGTTGAGTCCAGGAGAGGCAGCATCGCTCTGGAGGCAAAGGTTACTAAAGACATTCAAAAAGGCATGCTTTTTGTGCCGTTCCATTTCAGCGAGGCTGCAGCCAATGTGCTCACAGGACAGGCCCTCGACCCAAAATCAAAGATACCCGAGCTGAAGATAACGGCTGCAAGGATTGGGAGGATTGAGCGGTGATCGCCCTCCTGCCCAAAGAGAACCTCATCCCCTTCCTGCATAGGATCGGCGGGAAGATGGAGGTGATAGCTCCTGTCTTTTTGGGCCAGGAGCCAGCCTTCATCACATGGAAAGGCCAGCCGCTGGCCCTGGAGAGGAATACCCTCATGCCGCCCATTGAATTCCTGCTGCCGCAGAGGGAGGTGCTCTTTCGATACGTTCAGGAGAGCGGGAGATATACATTCGAGGAAGGCTCTCAGAAGGCCAGGCTTGTCTTTGGGGTCAGGCCCTGTGACCTGCAATCTGCAGCAGTACTGGACAGGATATTCGGCTCCGATCCAAGGGACAGCGCCTATTTTGGCCGCAGGAGGTGGACCATTATTGCTGCCTTAAATTGCACCCGTCCAGGAGAGGGCTGCAGCTGTGCCGGCTTTGGATCAGGCCCGCAGGCCGCTTCCATGGAAGGCCTCGACCTTCTATTCACAGAGCTATCCGACGGATATCTGGCCGAGATCGGCTCTCCGGCCGGAATGATGGTGCTTCAGGATTGCCCCGATCTCCTGAGTGAGGCGGACGAGGGGCACATTTTAGAAAAGCGGAGGCTTCTTGATGAGGCAAAAGGGCTGCTGCAGGCTGGACAGGATCGGCTGCATCCGTCCCTTCATCAGATGCGACAGGCCATAAGGGATGCCGATTGGGAGGCGCTCGGAAAGCTGTGTCTCTCCTGCGGAGGCTGCACCTTCGTCTGCCCTGTATGCCACTGCTTCAACGTTGTGGACCAGGGAATTCCCGACGGAGAGCGCATGCGCTGCCGCGATACCTGCATTCTCTCAGGCTTTTCCAGGATGGCCGGCGGAGCTAACCCCCGAAAATCCGCCGGGGAACGACTGAAGAACTGGTATCTGGATAAGTTCGAGTACATCCCCCAAAAGACCGGCATGGTCGGATGCGTTGGATGCGGCCGATGTAACAGGACCTGCCTGGCGGAGATTGACCGATTGACCCTGGAGGCCAAGAGATGAACCAGTATATTCCCCTGCAGGCGGAGATTGTGGACATAGACATCGAATCGCCCAATACTTATCTGATATCCCTGGCGCTTTTAGATGAGGAGGCTGAGTTTCATTATAAGCCCGGGCAGTTCGTCATGGTCTCCGTATTCGGACTGGGTGAGTGTCCCATATCCATATCCTCGACGCCGACAAGGGGGACTTTCCAGCTGTGCATCAGGAGGGCAGGCAAGATCACAAACGGCATCATGGACTGCCGCGTAGGGGACATCCTCGGCATAAGAGGCCCCTGCGGTAACGGATTTCCCCTGGAGGAGATGAAGAGGGACATAGTCATTGCCGGAGGTGGATCGGGATTTGCCACACTGCGCTCTCTGATCAACTACATCGTAGATAGAAGGGGCGAGTTCGGAAAGGTGGCCGTGGCCTACGGCGCACGAACCCGCGGGGACCTCTACTTCATGCAGGAGTACAAGGGGTGGCAGCAGGCAGGAATCGATGTGGGCATAACCGTGGACATCGGAGACAAGAAGTGGAAGGGAAACGTTGGATTGGTCACATCCATAATCGATGGATTCAATCTAAAGCCCGGCTCAGCGGCGATATGCGGGCCTTCGGTCATGATCAACGCCGTAGCCTTGAAGCTGATCGAACAAGGCTTTGACCACTCGGACATTTACGTCTCAATGGAGCGGCACATGAAATGCGGCCTTGGCAAGTGCGAGCACTGCATGATTGGCCCCTACCATGCCTGCCTGGACGGGCCGGTTTTCAGCTACGATAAGGTGAAGTCGGTTATCTAAAAGATTAGATAGAAATAGTAGGCATGCTTTCCCAAGGCCTTTCAAAGCATCAAGCCTTTCATGGCCGGGAAAGCATGTGAAGCCTCACCTCTGGAATTGCGCCTGCTCGGGAACTGCAAAGCAACTGCAGTCGAAGATTCCTTTAGCGCTCTTTCCAAATCCTTTTTGGTCTCTGTAGTTCATGGTGTCCCAGCCGCCATAGCAGCAGGGCAGCCATTCGCCCTCGTCCTGATAGAGATCGAAATTGGACTTCATGAGGATGTTCTTCTCGATTTCATAGTCTCCGACAAACCTCTCGTCTCCCTCATTTGCGACCTCCCAATCGCCCTTGGTCTGCCTGTACTTGAAATTTGTAATCCCCGAGGTATGGGCTTTGAGCTTGTATTCAGTGGACCTTGTGGCCTTGACAAGGACGTCCACGAGGGATTCATCGGTTGCAAGGACTGTGGCATTCATCCTCTCGAGGCTTGCGTTTATGGTTCTCTCCTTGGAAAACTCTGTGTTGTAGAGGAAGTTGGCCCCGACATAGTCCCTGTTGTTTCCTACAAAGTCCCTGTTGTTTATGTTCCTGCCGGAATATGCCATGGTCTTGGAATAGCAGAGCTTTACAGGCCACTTCTCATAGAAATCTATGGTCCATAGGTCAGAGCCTGCAGGCTTGCTCCATGAGGCATTTATCGAGTTATTGGTGCTGCTCACGAGTGTCAGAAGCTCCTCGGAGCTGTAGCTTCCCTCAAGGGCTGCAGTCCTTTCCTTTAAGCGAATGTCGTTTACAGACAGGTCGCCGTAGTAGGAGTGAAATGGCGACAGAGTCCGTCCCCTGAAATCCACCGGCGAGACCTCGCCCTGCACAGATTGCTCCAGCGAAAAGCTCAGGTTGCTGCTTTCCCTGTAGATATACCATGAATCCCCGTCTGTCTTTACGCCGCCTGACCAGGAGGCTGCGCTGGCGGAAAACATGAGCGCTGCCATGAGCAGCGCTGTATAGATTGTGTTAGTCCTCATTTATCTCCCTCAGGTGACGATGACTGATGTTATGGAGGGCTGTCCCTGTTCAGCTACTGCGTTCATGGATGCAGCTATCTTGGTCGGATCAATGAGATCTGACATAAGGCCCGATGGATTAAGCGTCCACGCAAAGGCCCAGCCAGTGGCATCCTTAAGATCTGTCTCCCCGCTCGCTGTGAGAACAGGAGCCCCGGAGACATCGACCTTGGCCTTGAAGTCGGCATTCTTTAAAGTGCCTGTATCCATTAGAACATACGTCGTCGCTATGGATATCGGCGGTGAGCCCTCCACCGGACCGCAGATGGCCAAAGATCCTGCCAGAACACCGTCATTACCTACAGCCTTCAGATTCCTCACTTTGGCCTTTGATATTCCGTTGATGGTAAATGCATCAACCACTCTAGCAGAAACCTTGCTGTTTTCGCCTCTAGCCAGAGCGCCTGCAATTGCTCCCTTGCCCCATATGCTGCTCGGCGTGCTTAAATGAAGGTCACCGGAAGCCGCCAGAAGGGCAGCGAGATTATCGCCCTCGGCCTTTAGTTTTCTTCCATATGCATAAGTTTCCCTACCCACCCAGTAATCTATGCCAGCTTCCAGATATTTTGCAGATGCCTCGCTGTCATCTCCAACACCTGCGGCGCCTGCTATTGCAGCACTGGCATCCAAATAGCCCCTATCTGGATTTTTGCCCAGATCGAGATCGCCTGCGACTGCAGCAACCGCAGCGAAGTCGTCGCCACCGGCCTTTAGCTTCCTGCCGTAAACATGAGTTTCTCCATACCAATCATCGATTCTGGCCTTCAGGAACTCGGCAGAGACCTTGCTGCCATCCCCAGCCCCTACAGCGCCCACCAATGCGCCATCAGCGCCGATAGAGCCAAAATAATCTCCTAAAAAGTCTGATCCTGAGTCCATGTCAAGAGAGGCGGCTCCAGCGGCAGCTGCTGCGAACTTGCTTCCTTTAGCATTTAGCTTCCTGGCTAACGCAAAGGTATCCCAATAATCGATGCCTGCTTTCAGGTATTTGGCCGAGGCCTCACTGCCCTCCCCTATACCTGCAGCTCCGACCAATGCCCCTTCAATCCACAGGCGTTCATATTCTCCCTCAGGAGAAACGCCCCTATTTGCGCCTAAGTGTCCTGCACCTGCGGCCACCGCTGCTAGGTCGTCACCCCTAGCATCTAGTTTTTCGCCGTAAGCATAAGTCTCTCGATCCCAATCACGATAGCCGGTAGCTGCTTCGAGGTATTTGGCCGAGGCCTTGCTGCCCTCTCCTACTCCAGCAGCACCGGCCAATGCTCCATTTATCCCCAGGCCTTCATAAATTTCCCCAGGATAGAATTCCCTATCGGCATAGAGGTGACCTGCACCTGCGGCCACCGCTGCGAAATAGTTGCCTTTGGCCTTCAGCCTCTCGCCATAAGCATAGGTAGCCTGATCCCAATCCTGATCACTATAATCAGTGGCCGCCTGAAGGTATTCGGCCGAGGCTTTGCTCTTTTCCCCATGGCCCACAGCACCGGCTATTGCTCCTTCGACATTTAGTCCTTCGTAGAGATATTCAGGATCGGCAAATCCATTTATGGATACATGGCCTGCCCCTGCAGCAACCGCAGCGAAAACTTTGCCCTTTGCCCTCAGGTTTTCCCCGAGCGCATAGGTCCCCCAGTCTTGGTGGCCTGTGCCGGCCTCAATGTAACCGGCCGAGACCTTGCTTTTCTTTCCAACGCCTGCTGTTCCTGCTAATGCGCCATCTACGGAAAGGTGCAAGCCGGCCTCAGACTCAGTTTTCCAAGAATGCTTTTCGATGTTTCCCGCGGCTGCAGCAACGGCTGCCAGATTATTTCCTTTTGCCGACATATCCACGCCATAAGCGTAGGACTCATGTCCATCTGTGCCGGCCTCAATGTAACCGGCCGAGGCCTTGGTGTCATCTCCAACGCCTACAGCTCCGGTTGCTGCACCGTGGATATGGAAATCCTTTGACGGATCAACTAGGGCCAAAAAGGCTGCCGGATTTATATCGAACGGATTACCCAAATAAACCGTATTCCCGCTATATATGCCCTCAATTGTGCCGGCTCCCGCTACAATTCCTGCTGCCCCATCGCTGGACACTTCGATGCCGCTTCCGGAGACGACAGGGTCTTCGTACTGCGGCGTTCTGACAACCTCTGAGGCCAGGCTTCCGCTGATGGACCCCTCACCCTCAGTGCCAATCGATATTAGTGCTATCTGCTCGTTGAATCCCATACCGGGAGACTCGATTCCCGCAAATCCCAGAGCATAAGGCCTGAAGCCGTGTGATTCCGTGTCCTGGCCGGATAATATGCTGCTTCCCAAAATGAGACCTTGTGTCGATGAGAGCCACCCATCCTCTACCCCGGCATCCTGCCAGGTATATCCGGCACCATCCAGGTAATTCTGGTCGCCCCCAATATAGGCATACGCATTTTGGCCGCCTACTTTTGCGCTCTGCCAGACGTCCAGAGCCGTAGGAGTCATAACGGCCTCTCCTTTCACAGAGTGCCCATCAGTCCCGTAGGCTCCCAATGATGCCCAAAGGTTTCCTGACTGAAGCGTCTGATATGCATAAATTTGTCCTTTGCCCGAAACCTTCCTGCTGTCTGTGATTCCTGTGCCGTAGGATGCTGAGACCTCCTCCTCCACAGCGACGGAGTCATCAACATCATAGTAGCTGCTGATGCTCATATCGTCCTGTGCGAACTGGATCTCTATCCCTCCCTGACCCTGTATCACAGAGAAACAAATCAATAATGATGTAAGAATGAATGAGCGTCCAAGGCCCATTTCTGTGTCCCTCCGCGAGACCCCTTTGTAAGAAGTAAGATATAAGGATACCGAAGATTATTCCGGAACTAAGGTACAGTTAAATGCTATTTACCATTTGCGCTATGACATCTACCCGAAAGGTCTTGCTCAATTGATTTTAAATCTTAACGCCTGCATAGCCTAATATGCAGCCGATCTGAGTAGTTCACCCCAAGACGGAGAGCCAAATCCCAGGCATCCCTCGCGAGGGCAAGCCCCTGATCGGCCCCAAAAGGCATAATCCAGGCTCTTTCTGCCGGCAATCGCGGCATCAGATCCTCCAGGCCTTTTTCATTCCAGCACCACCCTTGAGGACCCAGGACAAATTTGAAATGGACATTCGTAAAGGACGACCAGAGGGCAAAGTCCACCCAAGATCCTCTTTTGGGGCTGACCACGACTAGATGCAGCTGACGCATGCATTTATCGTCCGGCACTGCAGTCCCGTTGGTCTCAAGGTGAACCTCTTTGCCGTCCCTGAAAAGGAGGTGGACCAGCTCAGAGAGTGCCTCCATCTGCAGCGTGGGCTCACCCCCGGTGATCACCACCCGCTCTCCTTTTATTTGCATCAAGACGGCCTGCGGCGACAGCTCCTTCCAGGCGCGGTGATCGGTATCACATCCCTCGCATCCCAAATTGCAGCCCGCGAAACGGACGAAGGTCGCAGGCCGGCCCATCGCCGGACCCTCGCCCTGAATTGAGTAGAAAATCTCTGCCACCTGCATAAAACAGCCTCTTTTTTAACTAATTCACCTTTTAATTAAAAAGATTGGGCTAAAATATCGGCGATCTATCTCACATTTCTCACTGCCCACTGCGTCTTCTGCCACCAGTCGCCCTGAAGCAGGGTGGCATTGTATCCCATGAGCTTCAGCCCGAAGAAGAGCGAATAGGCTTCGGGCGTGCCGTAGACCAGCTGTGTGCTGTTCTTATCAAGGCCGCGCCTCAGAAGTAGCTCCTCCAGCGTTGCAGCGTCCTTTATTTCCAGGTCCTCGTACAGCTTCTCGGCAGTCATCGGTATTGAGGCGTTGGTGAGCCTCGACATGCCGTAGTCTGCAAAGTCCCTTGCATCCAGGATCTGCACATGATGCTGCTCCGGCTGCTCGAGCATTGACCCTAGACCGTCCCTGTCCACAAGCTGCCAAGGAACAATGTGAACTGTATAGTTGGACTCTCCCACCAGCGGAATGTAGCTGTCCGGCTCGATTCCCGCAGACCAGGCTGCATCCACGCCACCGTCAAGCTTTTTCAGGCTGCCGTGTCCGAGATACGACAGCGCCCAGAATACATAATCTGCGCCTTCGTCATCGTCCCCGTAAATCAGCAATGAATCGGAGTTGTTGATGCCAGCAGCCTCGAGCATTCTCTCGGCCAAAGCAGCATCCAGGGAGTCGTCCGGCGACAGCTCCTCCCAGTAAAGGTTTCTGGATCCGGGGATATGGCCGTGCCGGTAGTCCTCAGGGTCCCTCACGTCCAGTACGACGAGGCCGTCGAACGAGGAGCCTGCGTTGGCAATTATATCGGCCTTGGGATACATCGGTTCAGCTTTTTTGGCCGAGGTTCCCGCCTGTGAGGTTGCGCCTGTGCTGACCGCGGCAGGCTGCTGCTGCACGCCGTTTTGCTGCGCCCTCTCATAGGCATCCTTCTTCGCCAGCCATCCCTCCAGATTGGTCCAGTCGGGACAGGTCGGGCAGAACTCACCCGTCTCCGTTCCTGCCAGAGCAGGCCCTACAATGAGGCTTTGAGCAATGGCTGCTATCAAACACGGAATTAGAATTATGCAAATGCGTCCCATTATCCTCCATCTCTCCAAACAGGCCTAACCGTCAGGCGCCTATTTTAGCCTTACCGAAAAACGGCAAACTATAAATACATAAATCTTGCTCATCATAGTAACTGACTGTACTATGATGTACTTAATCATACGTTATACATCAAATTTAGGGGAATCGCATTGCAGGGAAAATCAATACGGATGGAGAGAATAGTCAACAGGAGCACGGGGAATTCTGTCATAATTCCAATGGACCACGGAGTTACCGTCGGGCCTATAAAAGGCATCAGAAGCGTGAAGGCAATGGCCGAGAAGGTGGCCTCCGGCGGCGCTGATGCGGCTGTAGTACATAAGGGCGCAGCCGTCTTCGGGCACAGGGGCTACGGCCGCGATCTGGGGCTGATCATCCACCTTTCAGCCTCGACGTCTCTCGGCCCCGACCCGAACAACAAGGTTCTCGTGGCCACAGTCGAGGAGGCGCTGAAGCTTGGAGCCGACGGGGTAAGCATTCAGGTAAACGTGGGCGCAGAGGACGAGGGCCACATGCTCTCAACCCTCGGAGAGACATCGCGCCGCTGCCAGGAGTGGGGAATGCCGCTGCTGGCCATGATGTACCCGCGAGGAAGAAGAATCAAGGACGAGTACTCGCTTGAGGCCGTGGCCCATGCCGCGCGGGTGGGGGCTGAGCTTGGAGCCGACATGGTGAAGACCAGCTATACCGGCGACCCGGACAGCTTTTCCAGAGTGATCGAAAGCTGCCCGGTTCCAGTGATTATCGCCGGAGGCCCGAGGGTTGAATCAGAGAAGGACCTTTTAATAATGGTCGAGGATGCAATCTGCGCAGGAGGCAAAGGGGTTGCCATCGGAAGGAACGTCTTTCAGGCGGAAAACCCCACCCTTATGACGCACCGCATATGCGCCGTCGTTCATAAGGGTGTGAGCGCAAAAGAGGCCATGGAAATGACGGGCCAGGAATGAAATCAAAACGCATTGCAGGGAATAAAGATATGAACGAAGAGGCCGGACCTAGATATGATGAAAGGGCTGGCTCTCTTGTTCTCGCTAATTTTGGCGGTGGCGTTTGCTGCAGGCGAATCAGGCTCCACATCAGCAATCGATGGACAGTTCATCGCCGTATCCTCACCAACAGGTGTCCTGGAGGTTGGAAGGGACTGCACCATTGCCGTCGACCTTAAAAATACCGCTGCGGCGTCCCATAAGGATGATCCGGCCAGGGCGTTTGGCGCTGTAGGCGAAAAGGCGATTGGAATTGCGGCGGAGCTTCACAGCATTGAGGGCGACGTGACGGTGCTATCCGGGCCGCAGTACGCCGGCTCTCTCGGCCCTGGCGAGAACAGGTCGGTGCAGTTCGCGGTCGGGGCAAGAGACGATGCTGCCTTAGGCGTACATCCATTGGAGCTGGTCCTGAGCTACAGCCTGCTGTCAGAGGTTGAGGCTGCCGGAGACGAGAGCCTGCCTGATATAACCTTTCGCTACAGCGATGTTTCCAAGGCCTTCCCTCTGGAGGTCAATGTATCGCTAGGGCCGAGAATTACGCTGGAGGAGGTCAAAAACTGCCTGGCACAAAACGGCGAGTCTTTCCTTGAAATAGCATTCATAAACCGCGGAGATGCAGAGGCCGAGAACCTTCATGCCCGGATATCCCGGCAGGAGCCTTTTAGCTGCATATCCTGCGCTGCTGCTTTAAATGATCTTTCCCCCGGCGAAAGGAAGATAGCGAAGTTTGGAATTAGCGCCGGCAATGCCGCAGAAGGCGACTACGCCCTGCCCTGCCTTCTAAGCTACACGTACAGAGGAGCGGCCCGGCAGGAGGAAACGGCCGTTCATATCCGGGTTGAGAACTGGGCATGGATGAGGGCGTACCGCATGCAGTCAGCACTTCTCATGCTGGCGATCGTGCTGCTGGTCTTTGGCATCTATATTGCCAAAGGCAGCAGCCGAAGAAGGAGGCCGAAAAGGCGGCTTTAGGATGTCAGCCTCTCGAAGCGCTCCTGCGCCCTCTCAAGAATCTCTTCCTCACCGGGGATGATCCCGCCTTCCATCAGCACCTTTCCGTTAGCTATCGTCGTGTCCACCCCGCCGGAGATGCCGTAGATCAGGTGGGATATCATATTTGTCTCAGGGGTAAACCAAGGACGCTTAAGGTTTATCAGCGATAGATCCGCCAGGGCTCCGTCGCGCAGGCCGAAGTCCAGGCCGAAGGCCTGATAAGCATTTTCCGTCCCCATCTTCCAGACCTCCTCGGCCTTCATCACGTCCGGCCTGCAAAGGGCGTTCTTTTGAACGATAGCTGCCATCTTCATCTCCTCGAACAGGTCGAGGTTGTTGTTGCTGGAAGCGCCGTCGGCCCCTATGCAGACGTTTACACCTGCATTCTTCAGCTGCTCCAGGGGAGCGACCCCTGCAGCCAGCTTGAGGTTGCTCACAGGGCAGTGGGCCACGTTTACGCCTCGTCTTGAAAGTATCGATATATCGTTGTCTGAGAGCCAGACACAGTGGGCTGCCAAAACGCGGGGGCCGAGCATTCCAAGGGAGTCGAGATACTCCACGGGGCTCTTGCCGTGCTTCTTCTGCGAGTCCTCGACCTCGCCCTTTGTTTCGGATAGGTGGATGTGCAGCATGACATCGTTTTTCTCTGCAGTTTCCCTGGCCCACAGAAGAGTATCCTCTGAGCATGTGTAAATTGCGTGGGGGCCGACCGCCGGGTGAATTAGCTCATCTCCCTTCCACCGCCTGATGAACTCCTCTGCCTCTCGCATAAATTCCGGCCGCGAATCGAATACAACGCCGGATAAAAAGGCCCGGAGGCCCATCTCCTTTGTGGCCTTTGCCGTCTCGTCCATGAAGTAGTACATGTCGTTGTAGCAGGTTATCCCGAAGCGGATCATCTCCAGGCAGCCGAGCTTTACGCCCCAGCGGATGTCCTCCCTCGTCAATCGCGATTCAAGCGGCCAGATCTTCTCCTGCAGCCAGGGCATGAGCGCCATGTCGTCTGCATAGCCCCGGAAAAGCGTCATGGCGAGGTGGGTATGCGAGTTCACCAGGCCCGGTATCGCCAGCTTGCCGCGGCCGTCGATTATCCTATCTTCGGACGGCTCTGTCTTAAGGCCGCGGCCAATTCTTATGATTCTGTTTCCCTCGATAGCGATATCATAGCCTTTGAGGAGCTGGCCTGATTTTATAAAAGCGACATCTTTTATGAGCATAAGCGCTTAGTAGGAGAGAATAAGCTTTAAAATTTTCGAGTGTTGAGGGCGGCATCGCCAGGCTTAAAAAGCTCGGGCGCAAAACATTTGGGTGAGCTGAGGTAGCCAAGCGGCCTACGGCGCTGGTCTTGAGGTCCCGCTCTCCGAAAAGGAGGGTCCGGACATGACAACCAGTGGTGCATCGCACCTCGTGAGTTCAAATCTCACCCTCAGCGTAACTTTCCTCAAAAAACACAAATTCTGAAATTCAATTAGGATCTTTATGATAAAATTGGATTCAAATCAGAAGAGATTCAACAGCTTGTATACAATTATAGAAACTTTTGAAATAGCGGTTGGCACTATACCGCCATATCAATCAATGCGGCCTTTATTTTAATCAAAAACTTTTTAAGTACAATTGCCATGTCATTTTCAGATATAATGGGAGAGGCGTATCTATGGCGGGCTGTGAACATAGGAACTGCGGCAGCAGCGAAAAGGTTTGGCTGCCATATTTTTTCGAAGGAAGGGAGCGAGGTCTAAAGCCCCATCCCTACTGTGCCGAGTGCGGGCTGGTGAAGAACCTCTCCTCGCAAAGGCCGAGGGATTTGGGCTACTACATGAACATCGTCGGGGAGCTTGGAAAGCGTTTCAAGATAACCCAGATTCAGATAAGGCTGATCGCCCTGGAGATGGCCAAGCAGGAGATGGACGATCCTTACGGGATGGACAGAGAGCAGCAAGAGAAGCTTTTCGTGAACATTGTGATCAGATATCTAAATGTGCCGGAGAGAGTCGTTGTGGAGCTGTTGTGAAAACCGCTTAAGAATCAATTTTTTGCGTCGTCGAGGAGTATGCCCTGTCCCGGACATGGGCGATTCGCTCCCTGTTTTAGCAGAACTTGCCCTTTGAAATTATCTTTGCTCTCTCAAGTGAAATTCGAAAAATAATCATTTAAGAACCTTAAGTTTAATAAGTATTTGTAATTCTTATGTTTAATACGGATTTATTCTTCGGGAATGTTTTAATCCATCAGACAAGACCTTTCAGCGAAACGCACGCAAAAATGGGTTACAGAGGGAGGCATCATGAGTTTTGGGGAATTTGGGAAGTCTCACAAAATCCATGATACCTGAAGCAGAACGCTGCTCTTTCAAGCCGGAATCTGAATTGATGCCATGATAAGAGGATCTGGCGGGCGAGCGTAAGCTAAAGAACCAAAGCTTAAAATAATTAGGATTTATCAGAGAATTTGAGGAGCTTATCGATGAGAGCACTGGTAACGGGAGGGGCAGGTTTCATAGGCTCAAACCTGGTGGAGGCACTACTTGACAGCTGCGAGGTAACTGTGCTGGATAACTTCCACACAGGCAGCATGAAAAACCTGGAGGATGTGGTCGGGGACATAAAGGTCGTGAAGGGAACCTGCAACGATTGCCTTGCCTTCGACCTGAAGCCGGATGTGATATATCATCTTGGAATCCCGTCCTCATCGCCCATGTACAAGAAAAATCCCATGATGATGGGTGAGGCCATCAACGGCATGGTGGCGATAATGGAGCTGGCGAGACAGAGCGGCAGCGAAAAAGTGGTGTTTGCATCCTCTTCCTCGCTTTATAACGGCGTTCCAGTGCCGCATAGAGAGGATGCCGTAATTCCCGTTGCGGACTACTACACAGAGGCAAGGCTTGCAATCGAGCGGGTGGCGGAGCTTTACTACAGGCTCTACGGCATCGGCTACGCGGGAATGAGGTTTTTCTCGGTTTACGGACCTCACGAAGAGGCCAAGAAGCAGTACGCCAACATGGTCACTCAGTTCCTCTGGGGGATGAGGGCAGGAGAGGCCCCCGTGATCTTCGGCGACGGCAGCCAGACTAGAGATTTCACCTACGTCGATGATGTCGTGGACGCCCTGATGCTGGCCGCAAAGAAGGCAACCGGCATATTCAACGTGGGAACGGGGAAGGCCTACAGCTTCAACTACGTTGTCGATCTCTTGAACAGGAAGCTTGAGAAGGACCTAAAGCCAGAGTACAGGGAAAACCCCATCAAGAACTACGTAATGCACACGCTTGCCGATACGACAAAGATTAGCTCGCTGGGAGTTAAGGCGAAGGTTTCCCTGGAAGAGGGGATTGAAAGGATACTTTGAGGAGATAAGAATGAAAATCTCGTTCGATCCTAAATACGATGTACTATATTTAAAATTTTCCGAAGATAAAATTGCAGATACCTTAGAGGTTGATGGAGGTGTCCTCATCGATTATGGAGATATTGGTCAGATGGTAGGGATAGAGATCATCAATGCATCAAGCCTGACAAAGGTCCATCCCCTCCAAGAAATCGTGATAAAAATTCAGGAAGAAGCAGAAGCCTGAAGTTAAAAAGATCGATTTGTGATTTTAGAAAATGATACTGCCCCTATTTTCCGGGATACCGCGCGCCCCTCTGTTTTCGCGCGAGTTGCCGGGGGTGCACTCAATCGCCGTGCGGGCTGCCCCCAGCCCCTCGCTGGGGGAGGGCACTCGATAAATCCGAAGGCAGAAGAACAATCCCTGAATCGCCTTTAAAATCCGCTTTCCAGAACTCTTATTAGGCTTAGAGCAACACAACAAATAGACAAAGAAATGATTGAAGGGAATAAAAAAATGATCAGGCTAACTGCTTATGTCTCAGGCAGAGTTCAGAGGGTCGGCTACAGGACCAAGGTAGTATCACTGGCCAGGGAGATGGGCTTGCAGGCCTGGTCCAGAACCGCCCAGACGGCAGAGTCCTGGTCATTGCCGAAGGGAAGACGAAGGATGAGCTGGAGAGGTTCGTCTCTTCAATTCATATTAAAAACGCTCTCATTGATGTGGCGGACATCAGCGCCGAGTATTCTTCGGGATCGGAAGAGTACTCGACATTCGAAAGATCACAGGGCCCGATGAGGTTGGAGAGCGACTCGACGATGGCATCGAGATATTAAAGCAATTGCTTGTAGGCCTCAATAATCTAACAGTCATCACCAAAGAAGGACTGCATAAGCAGGACCTGGCACTGGACAAGATGGACAAGATGCTGGGCAAGCAGGATGAAACAATTTCAATCCTCTCGGGCGTGAATAACAAGATGGATCAGATGCTGGACAAGCAGGACCAGGCTTTGGGCAAGATGGATAAAATGCTTGATAAGCAAGATCAAATGCTCGGTAAGCAGGACCAAATGCTCGATAAGCAAGACGAAACAACTGAAGCGGTCCGTGATCTAAGACGAAGCGATGAGCGGTTTGGCCGGATGGAGAAGGATATCCGGACCATAAAGAGCAAGCTTGGCATCAGGTGACTTAAGTCCATAATGCAGGAGATATGAGGAGCATCATCCATGCCCGTTACAAAGCTAGATGACAAGGGAAGAATCCTGCTTCCCAGCGATCTCAGACAAAAGGCAAAGCTAAAGGAAAGGCGACGAGTTCGCTATCGATTCGCTGGGAGAAGGCATATTTATTATTAAAAAGATTGATTTGCGAGCCCTCTTAGAGGAGGCCATAGAAAAGGCTCAAGGCATAGACCACGAAAGGATAGAGAAAGAGATAGAAAAGGAGAGCAACAGGCTTGCTAAAAAGAGATTTGAAGTTCGTTCTGGATAGCAACCTTGTCAAGAGAAACTTCAGCGATTTCCTTGATGAACTCGGAGAGCTTGAAGCTAAAGAGGATATAGATTCAGTTTTGAGGAGCATGAGAAGGTCTATACGTAATCAATGAACCAGACTATATGGTGGTCGATTGTGGGTGAGATAAAAGTGGAAGTGCCCGAGGGCCTGCCTCTGAATGATTTGAAGGAAAAAATCCAGAAATTAATAAAAGAAGAAGAGGCAAAATTGATTGCGCCTGAAGGATCAATGGACAAGGAAATCTCTGGCAAGAAAAAGCCTGAAAAACAAAAAAACATTAATGCTCCGCTGCAAAAAGATGCACGGAAAAAAGTCCTTGATAAGTATTATGGCGTGATAGTGCTTGACAGAACTGTTAGCATAGAGGAGATCTTAGATCTGGAGGAAGAGCCCTGGCAATACTGATAGATACCAATATCATAATTTCTGTTCTATTTCCAACTGATAAATCAGAAAGGGCCAGGGAAATTCTTGAGCAATCGAATGGCCCGGTTACCACATTGAGCATAATTGACCACATAAAAAGCTCAGAGAAAAAACCGGGCAGCGATCACGAAAGCCTTATAATGATCTGAGAAAGAGAGACATACGAAGATGAAATTTAAAATTATCATCGAGAGAGACGAAGAGGGCAGATATGTGGCTGAATGTCCTGACCTTCCTGGCTGCCTTTCCGAGGGAGAGACTCTGGAAGAGGCTATGGAGAACATAAGTGAGGCCATTATCGGATGCCTGAAATCCCGACTGAAAACCGCAGGCGAGAAGCTCGAGATACCGAACTTTGACCGCAGGCTCGACATATCCATAGATTTGACGGGAAATTCGCATGCGCAAGCTTCCACGAGCTAGTGGAGATAAACATATAGCTGCGTTCAAACGGGCAGGCTTTGAATACAAAAGACAGATTCTGCAATTGATAAGGCTCCCCGCTATTTCCTGCGGGTATACTCAAGAGATGCCTGAGTTTAAGAACGTTCACCATAGAGGCACAGAGACACAGAGAACGAAAAGCTGAGCAGTTGTGGATAATATTAAAATTCCTCTGTGCCTCTGCGTCTCTGTGGTGAAGTTATAAGTGCTCCACTTAAATGCACTTAGTAACTTCTTTACCTACACTAAACAGCGAAGAGCCAATTATTTTTTCGCCAAGAAAAACAGTTCTGAGGACACGACATGCCGCTACCAAGCCTAATAAGCCGCAGCAAACGCACAGCCACCGCCCCGCAGCCCCGTGAAGTCCTCCCCGAGAATACCCCGCTGGAGTTCCGCGTGCTCCTCTCGGCCTGCAGGCTCTTTCTGGGGAC
>CAZHNU010000054.1:0-22018 GCA_964534145.1 uncultured Methanotrichaceae archaeon
TCAGGTCACAGCGTCCCGAACGCTGTAGGATGGACCAGGCTACCCTACAACCCCCCCGTCTCTACTGGTACCGCCTCAGCGTGTCCACTATCTCCACGTGGGCTAGGAGCATTCGTCTGCAGCAGTATCTATCAATCCCCAAATCGTCCAGAACTTTGCCGGGAGGCTCAGCCTTGATGCGCTCCCGGTATTCTTCCCAGACGTGAGAGATAACTTTTCCACAGGAGAAGCACCTGACAGGTATCAAGCCGTTTCACCTGTAGGACTTCTGGTATTTAGCTCTGGCTCCAAGGCCGCCGAACTTCTTCTTTTCCTTCTGCCGGTGATCGCTGACGAGGAGGTTCCTGTCGTACTCTGAGTATGCCTCCTTTAGCCCAGTATCTCCGGTCCATTCGACAATTCCCTTGGCAATGGCCGTTCGGACGGCATCGGCCTGGCCGACGGTTCCGCCGCCGGCAACGGCCACATCGATGTCCAGTCCCTTGACCAGATCGCCTGCAATAAGAACGGAATCCATAATCTTAAGCCTGGCAAGCCTGGGCTCGTAAACCTCCAGAGGGACCTTGTTAATCCTGACCACGCCTTTCCCTTCCTTCAAGGTGGCCCTGGCAGTTGCCATCTTCTTCTTTCCGGATGAATTGATTATCTTCATTGCTAGTCCTCTTTAGAAGTTTGCGCCGAGCCTTCGGCTCAGATCGCCAAGCTCGATATACTTGTTATTGCTGGCCAGCCTCATCTTCGCGCCTTCAGGCTGCTCGAACTGCATACCCTTGAACTCTCTTGGAACGCCTATATAAATCCGTAGCCGGGACATTGCGTCTCTTCCCCTCTTCATCTTGTAGGGAAGCATTCCCCGGACGGTCCTCTTAAGAATCATCTCAGGCCTTCTCGGGAAGTAGGGGCCTCTCTCCCTGCTGCCGCGGGCACGGGCCTGACCGTACTCTGCATAAATGCCCTCGCGATTGCCTGTAATTATCGCCTTCTCGGCGTTGACGATGTGGATCTCCTCGCCGGCCAGAAGGCGCGAGGCTGCAACGCTTGCGAGACGTCCCATGACCAACCCAGTTGCATCTACTATCATCAGCTCACCTCAAAATCTTTACGCCTGTGCCCTTCGGCATCTCTTGCATCAACTTCTCAATTTTCAGGCATTTACCGCCAGCAGAGACTATCTTGGAGGCCGCCTGGGCAGAAAATCCAAGAGCTGCGACTGTCACGCTGTGGTCGATATCGCCGGAGGCCAGGACCTTTCCGGCCACAAGAACGGTATCGTTGGATTTGGTGTGCCTGTTGATCTTGCTGACGTTTACAGCAGCATAGTTGCGGCTGGGCTTTTCAAGTCGCCTGGCTACATCGCGCCAGAATGCGACGCCATTGTCGCGAGAGGCCGCCTTGAGATCGCTGATAAGGCGGATTAACTGCGGGTTTGTCTTCTCAGTACCTTTCATTGTAATCCTCCGCAAAAGTCTCGCCTGAGACCGACTCACGCGCTTTCACTGCGCGTTCGAACCTGAGTTGCGGTTCATGCGCCCGTGGCGTTTGCTGCCACGTGCGGAATAGCATAACCGACTCTTCGCCAGTATTTAAGTGTTTTCACCCTTCGCGCAAAATGTCCGGCTATGATAAGGTATTAATGTACTGACTAAAGATTCTTTAGACAGTGATTGAGGCTATCGACCTTACCCTGGCGCTCTGCATAGCTATCGGCTTTATCCTGGGAGTTCTAAGCGGCCTTGTACCCGGCCTTCATATAAACAACTTTGCTGCGATATTATTGGCCGTATCGCCACAGCTCATAGCCCAGGGGCTTTCCCCCTACCACATGGCATCGATGATACTCGCGGCCAGCATCTCCCAGACCTTCTTCGACATAATCCCTGCAATCTTTGTGGGCGCTCCCGACTCGGATACTGTGCTGGCGGTCCTGCCGGGACACCGCCTTTTACAGGAGGGCAGAGGAATCGAGGCCGTCCGGCTCTCCGCTCTGGGAAGCTCAGGATCGATAGTAGTGGCCCTACTGCTGGTCTTCCCGCTGTCTTGGATCTTCACCAGCTACTACGACTATCTCATGAAGTACGTCGGAGTCCTGCTGCTGATGGTCGCCCTGCTCATGATAAAAACGGAGACCGGGCCGCAGATCGAGGGGCAGGGGTCGCTTGTGCACTGGAAGTATAAGGCCCTCGCGGCACTGCTTTTTCTGACCAGCGGTTTCCTCGGCATTTTTGCCTTCAGCCATGAGGACATGCTTACATCCCCGCTGGGCCTGGAGCCGCAGGTGCTGCTGCCTCTTCTATCCGGCCTCTTCGGGGCATCGTTTCTTGTGTTGAGCCTTGCCACGGAGTCGGAGATGCCGGAACAAAAGGAGACGGAGCTGAAGATTCCTTTAGGCTCTCTGGCAAAATCGATATTCTCAGGAAGCCTTGGCGGCTCGGTCGTGGCCTGGATTCCCGGAGTCTCGCCCTCGGTTGCAGCGATTGCCACGCGGCTTGGCGCTGCCTCCTGTCCTGAGGAGTTCCTGGTATCGATCGCCGGGGTGAACACCGCGAATGCGCTGTTCTCTCTGGTCGCCCTCTATGCCGTCGGCCGCCCAAGGAGCGGGGCTGCGGCTGCCATTGAGCGGCTCATGACAGTGGACTTCTGGATCATGATGCAGATGATGGCGACAGTCGTAGTCGTCGCTGCCGCATCCTATCTGACGGTAATTGCAGCGGCGCGGTATGCAGCGCAGGTCATATCAAGGCTCAACTACAAAATGCTTTGCGCCTCGGTGCTGGCGTTCCTCGTGCTGATGACTCTTGGATTCACGGGGCCCTTCGGGCTTTTCATCTTCTTTTTATCGACCGTCGTGGGCCTGATTGCGCCCATCGCCGGCATCCACAAGACTCATGCTATGGGGTTGCTGATGCTGCCGCTGATTGTATATTATATTTAAATTCAGAAATATGCATGACCTGCTGATGAATATTTTATATAGTTTAATGTCTGCAAAATGTATATTGATGCCGCAAGATGATGATAATGCCGAGGATACCGTTATCAAGGCCCTTCATTTGGAGGCCGATACTTGCATAGCGCCTCTAAAAGGTCCTCTTTTTGCACCGGCTTTGCGATGTAGCCATCCATGCCCGCCTCAAGACACCTCTCCCTGTCGCCGTGCAGGGCATAGGCGGTAACTGCTATTATTTTTGGTCCGCTGTCAGGCCAGCGTTCCCGAATCTTTCTGGCAGCCTCAATGCCGGTCATCACCGGCATCTTCACGTCCATGAAGATTATGTCATAGGGCTGTCTTTCGAGCGCCTCTAAAACCTCCCGGCCGTTTACAACGGCATCTGCCCTGTATCCCAGATTCCTTAAAATATTCAGAGTGACCTTTTGGTTGGAGATGTTGTCCTCTGCCAGAAGAATTCTCATAGGCATGTTGCTTTTTTCATTTTCAGGGGTATCGGGTGATTTTAATGCCCCTTTCTTTTCCAGGACTTCCTGAAGGGCACGAAAGAGCTTGGCAGGCTTGGGGGGCTTTGTCAGGACTGCCTGGAAAAGATTCGCAGGCACTTTCCGGCCCAGGACAGCGAGCGCTATTAAGGGCATCTGCCTCCAGTGATCTTGTTTTTCAGAGATTGCGGAAACGACCTCGCCTTTGCTGACATCGATTATAACAGCATCGAAGCCGCTATCCCTTTGCAGAAGCGCTGCAGCCTCGTAAATACTTGATGCAATCATCGGCATCATGCTCCAGGCATGGACCTGGCGGCCCAGGATGCGGCGCAGGGTTTGGTTTTCCTCGACTATGAGCACCCGCCTGCCATTGAAGCTGCCTGTGAGGAACGGCTTATGCTCCGCCGGAGCGATCCCGGCGGGGATGGCAAAATGGAACGTGGATCCAATACCAACCTCGGATTCTAGCCAGATTTTGCCGCCCATAAGCTCCACGAGCTTTCGGCTTATGGCCAATCCAAGTCCAGTTCCCTCAAACCCCCTGGAAAAGGATAGGTCCAGCTGGCCGAATGGCTGGAAAAGTTTGCCCATTTCTTCTTCTGGAATGCCGATGCCTGTATCCCTAACTGCAAAGTGAATCTCATCCTGTTCTGGATCTGAGGATACAAAGACCTCTACCTCTCCTTCTTTGGTGAACTTCACAGCATTTGAGAGCAGATTGCCCAGAACCTGCCGCAGCTTCCCTGGATCGCCGATGATTGCCTCAGGAACGTTTTTATAGAACGCATAGCTCAACTCGAGCCCTTTGTTTGCAGCCTGGGCCGCCACCATATCCAGGGCCTCCTCGACAATGTTTCGCATGTCGAAGGCCTGAAGCTCAAGGTCCATCTTCTCCCTTTCCATCTTTGAGAAGTCAAGGACCTCGTTGATGAGCACCATAAGGGCCTCGCCGCTGTTCCTGATGCTCTCCACGTATTCTCTCTGCTCGTCTGTTAGCTTTTCATCAAGGAGGAGGCCGGTGAAGCCGATCACCGAGTTCATAGGAGTCCGGAGCTCGTGGGACATGTTGGCCATGAAGGCGGCTTTGACTTTGGCTGCCTCCTCTGCGGCGTCCCTGGCCTTTATGAGCTCTGCCTCAAGCTTCCGGTGCTGCTCCAGCTCTACCTGGAGTTCCTCGTTCGTAGCCTCCAGCTCTTCTTTAGCCTGGGACAGATCCGAGGTTCTCTCCCGGACCTTTTGCTCAAGCTCATCCTTCGCTCTATGTAGCTGCTCCTCAGCCTGTTTACGCTCAGTGATATCCTGGCCCTGGGCGATGGTTGCAACGACTGTAGCTCCATCATCTGCATAGATGTTGGCCGAGTTCCACAGAACAGTTCGGATGGACCCATCGGTTCTAAGAATGGGTATCTCGACTATCTCCCAGCGTTCTCCAGATAAGGTGCGCTTTATATGAGACAGGGACTCATGCTTGCTGCTCTCGGGGAATAGGATGTCCAGTGGTTTGCCCAAAGCCTCCTCAGCCCTGAGGCAAGTAAGCCTCTCGAAGGCGTGATTGAACCTTGTGATCTTGAAGGACGTGTCCCAGACGATGATGGGCGCATTGGCATAATTTATCAAGCTCTCTAGATACTTTTTGGTTTCACGCAGGCTTTCCTCAGCGATCTTCATCGGGGTCAGATCGACGGTGGCCGTTCCGACGCCGATAGTCCTCCCGGCCTCATCGTGAATGGGCTCGAAGAAGACATCAAGGAACTTACGGCCGGTGGGCCGGTCGAGCCACATCTGCTCCCGCACCTCGACGTTTTCATCGAGCACGCGCCGCTTGATCGCAGTGAGATATGCTGCCTCCTCAGGCGTGAAGATGTCTGAGTCGAACTTGCCGATGATCTCCTCCGGCTGTGACGTCCGCTGGATGTATGCCCAGATAAATCGCAGGTCGCTGTCCTGGGCCGATACCGACACGGGGACGTTTCTAAGCGCCAATCGGAAGCGCTGCTCGCCCACCAGCAGCGCAGCCTGAGCTTTCATGAGTTCGTCATTTTGCAGGCGCAGTTCCTCTGCTGCGACCTCCAGCTCTTCTTTTGCGTTCTGCAGAGACGTTTCTACCATTTTTCGCTCGGTTATGTCTTTGAAGTAGACTGACATGCCGCCGCCCTCGCGGGGGTAGCAGCGGTTGTGGAACCAGCGTCCCCACGGCTCATAGAAGTTCTCGAAGTCCCTGATATCTCCTGCTGCGGCCCGGCGGTACTCGCGCTCCAGGTTGGTGTTGACGGTCATGGGAAATACCTCCCAGTGGCTCTTTCCCAGAACCTCATCGCGGCGTATCCCCAGGATTCGCTCAGCAGGCGCGTTGACGTAGACGAACCGCCAGTTCGCGTCGCAGGCGAAAAAGCCGTCCCCGATGCTCTCAAGCGTTGTCCGCAGCCGCTCTTCCGCCATCATCCGCTCGGTTATGTCGATGCATATTCCAATCATCCGGACCGGGCGGCCCCTGTCATCGTATACGCCCTGCCCGAGGGCGTTGATCCAGCGCGTCTGCCCGTCGGGACGGATAATTCTGTACACGCTGTCCAAGGCGCTATGCTCCCTCAATGCCAGTTCAATTCGAGAGTTGGCGATCTCTCTGTCCTCCGGGTGCAAAATCAGGTTCCAGGCCGCAAAAGATGCATGGGATTTCAGGCGATCGATCCCGAAGAGATCGAACAGCTCCGGGGACCACTCTATCTGATTGGTAGTCAAATCCCAATCCCATATCCCTGCACCCGCAGCGCGCTTGGCCAGGTCGAGGCGCTCGTTTGTCCGCATCAGCGCCTCCTGGGCTGCGGTGAGTTCTTCGTTTTGCTGTATGATCTCCTCGTCGGCTGCCGACAGCTCCTCGAATATGGCCTGGAGCTGCCCTAATGCATCAGATAAAATTTCCTCGGCATTGCCGGGATCGCTGACGCACCTGAACTTCAGGTCTTCCAGCCTCTTTTGGATCTCCAATAAAGAGTTTGTAATTTTACCGCTATCTATCTCGCTGCCCATGGCCTGGCTCCTCTAAAAGGATTATATGCCTCTGTCATTAAATATACATTATTGTTGATCGTGCAATATGGCAAGGCGAAAATTTTATATTTGTTGATTTGAGATTAAGGATTCCAATTTGCATTTGCAGCGCCCGATAAAAAGCGACGAATGCCCGCTTCGGTAAACTTTATTCTTCTGCTTTCGGCTCATGCTTTTCCAGCATCACAGAAAGATCCTCCATATGCACCGGCTTGCCGAGATAGTCGTCCATACCGGCATCAAGGCATTTCTCCCTGTCGCCTGCCAGAGCGTAGGCCGTCAGAGCTATGATCCTTGGCTGCCTGTCGGGAGGAAAGCGCCTGCGGAATGGCTCGCGTGGCCTCCAGCCCGTTCATCTGAGGCATCCTCACGTCCATTAGAACTATGTCATATGGCTGGCGCTCCAGAGATTCAAGTGCCTCAATTCCTGTAGTTATGGAATCGGCCCCGTATCCCAGTCTTCGCAGCATATGCAGTGTGACATTCCTGTTGGAGAGGAGGTTGCTTAAGACCTGGCGCAGCTCCTCGTTGGTGGTTTGAAGCTCCTCGTTCGTGGACTGAAGCTCCCCGTAGGCCGTCTCGAGATCATGCTTTGAGCGCTCCAGCTCCTCATGCAGCCGGTAATACTCGGTAACATCGGCAAAGGTTATGCTGACGCCGAGAGGGCCGCCGCCATTATCGAAAATTGGGGCGACCTGCACGTCTAAATACTGAACGCTGCCGTCGGCCAGATGCTTCTCCACCTTTTTATATCGATGATCCTTCGCTCTGCATAGGCCTTGTCTATGAGGGACCGGGTCTCTACGGGACGGTAGGATGCCTCGAGATCCTGGAAGGGCTTGCCTATGCTTCCACCTCCGAGTCCCAGCAACGTCCTGGCCCTCTCGTTGGCCAGGGCGAGGTTGCCGTTTAGGTCTATGACTATCTGAGCAGTTCTCAGGCCGTCGAAGGACAGCTCTCGCAGCCTAAGCTGTCTGGTGAGCTGGTTGGCGGCCTCGTAGTCACCGGCCTGGGCCAGGACAAGGAGCTTGTCGCGCATGTTTGCCTTTGGAAGCTTTTTGAAAATGCGGTATTTGAGGCTGGTAGGCGTGAAAAAGCTGGCATGGGTTAAAAGAAGCTCAGCCCTTCCCAGGAACAGATATCCTGTGTCCTTCAGCGCGAAGTGGAACCTCGCCAGGACCTTTGACTGTGTCTCGGCGTTGAAGTACATCAGCGTGTTCCTGCATACGAGCAGGTCGAGATGGGATATGGGCGCATCCTGAACAAGGTCGTGCCTGCCGAAGATTATCGACCTTCGCAGATCAGGACGGAAGACGTAGGCTCCGCCGGATATCAGGAAATACTTTTCGCGAAGCTCCTTTGGCACAGGTTCCAGGTCCTTTGGGGTGTAGGTCGCCATTCGAGCCTGCGCGAGCGCGACCTCGTCGATGTCGGTCGCAAAGATCTTAACCCTGTTTTTAAACCCTTCCTCGCCCAGGGCCTCCATCATCAACATGGCAATCGAAAAGGCCTCCTCGCCTGAGGCGCATCCCGCAGACCAGATCCTGATAATTTCGTTTCCCTTCTTTGACTCTAAAACCTTAGGAATGATTTCTTCGGACAGGTGCTCCCAGGCCTCTTTATCCCTGAAAAAGGAGGTGACGTTTATGAGTATCGTGTTGCACAGGTCTGCAAACTCCTCGGGGCGCACCTCGAGATAGTCCTGGTATTCCGAGAAGCTGGAAATGCCGACCACCTGCATGCGCCTAAGAACACGGCGCAAAAGGCTCTGGCGCTTATAGCCTGTAAAATCCGAGCCCCTGCTTCTTTTCAGGTAGTCCAGCAAGGCCTCGAAGTCGTCCAGGTCTTTCTGGCCGAGATTTGCGCCGTTTTTTGAGCCGTTCTTCTGCAGCTTATCCGCGGAGCTGTCATCTACAGCATTCTCTGAGCGGTCCTGCTGTTCATTCTTCTGTCTATCCTGTGAACTGTTCTGCTGAGGGCTCATCTCTTATCACCTTTCATCACCAGCGTCACAAGAGCAGGTGCAATTTCCTCCAGAGGAAGGATGAAGTCAACCTCTGTCGCATTCATGGCGGCGCTCGGCATTCCCCCGAACTCAGGGTCCTCCTGAACAATAAGCGTCCCTCCTGTCTTCTTGATGGTCTGGGCGCCCATGGAGCCGTCGCTGCCCGTTCCCGACAGCACAACAGCGATGGCCCTGTCCTTGTACGAAGCGGCAACCGATTCAAAGGGAAGATCTGCTGAAGGCCGCAGGAAATGGACCCGCTCTGAAGAGGACAGGGAGAGGGTCCCGTCGAAGTTGACGAGCAGGTGGCGGTCGGGTTTGGCAATATATACCGTGGCCTTCGCCAGCCTCTCGCCCTCCTCGGCCTCCTTGACCTTAAGCGTAGTCCGACGGCTCAAGATTTCGGCCATAAGACTTCTGTGTCTTGGATCAAGGTGCTGGACGACGACTATCGATGCCGGAAAATCGGCAGGCAGGCTGGATAGGATCTTTATTATGGCTTTGAGGCCGCCGGACGATGCTGCTATTGCAATTACATCGAAGGCTCCGCCGAACTGCTCCAGGATGTGGTTGCGGTCAATCATTGATGTCACTTGCGCGTTCTCCTGAAGTAAGGCGCTTTTTGTATTTTGGCACTCTATAGCTGAGATGTTTCCAGCTACTACGGCATTCCTCAAGTCCAGTAAAATCTCTTATGCTCGCTGATGCGGAGTTTCGCAGACGATTTCAGGGGACCTTTATCAAGTCGTGGGGCGGAAACATTCGTTATATTGCGACTATTTTTCTAGAACGAACAGGTCTCAAGATAAATAAATTGCCCTGTACATCCTGCAAAAATCCGAATACTATCATCGGTGACTTCCTCCCCGCCCTAAAAGAGCGGGGCTTCCTACTTCAACGATCCGCTATTGCAGTATCTCGATAGGCTCTATGTTCCAGATTGCTATCTGGAACTCCCGTTAACTCAGCAGAGTTAACGAGACCCCTCAGTCCGAGGGTAGACTATATTGACACTGGCGTTAATGTCTCTATCCATCTGCAAACCGCAGTTAGGGCAGGCTTAGGACAGGCATGAGTTCATTCTGCCAGCGTCTTGGGAACCATTATACCACACCCAGAGCACTTCTGAGACGTATATCTTGCGTCTACCAGTTCGACTATCTTGCCAGCCTTTGCCCTTGAACCTAGGATAGCCTGGTTCCTCTTCCAGCCTTAACTCTTCGGAAGAACGCTTTGAAAGCCTTGTCTAGCCTTCTCAGGACGTCCTGAAGACAATGGGCATAGATACCATTGAAGTTGCCATTCTTCCTCTCTATAGTGAGCATTGCAGCCTGATCTTCATAGGTTCTGCTAACGCCTTCAGCCTCATAGGCGTTCTTTCTATCTGCCAGAGCCAGGTTATAGAGATGCCTGCAAGTATCGAGCGCCAACTCTAACTGAGATTCCTGTTGCTTAGTTGGATACATTCTGAACTTGTAGGCGATCTTCATTTGTTTTCCCTCCACGTGTGTATGAATATAGGGCTTTGCACTGCAGAGCGAGAGTAATCTCGGAAGTGTACGGGCTTACTCCGGCCTAAAGACCGGAGTTTGCGCCCTGCTCTCTTTTGTCATCGTTCCCTGCTATTATCTTCATCCTGCAAAGATCTTCGTCCTGCAAGGAGAACCCGTTCTCCAAAAAGGTTTTACCCTGACAAGGCATTTCCCTTCGGGATGTTCAATAAGATCCTGATCGCCAACCGCGGAGAAATAGCCATACGGGTCATGAGAGCCTGCAGGGAGTTGGGCATCTCGACCGTTGCCGTCTATTCTGAGGCAGATAAAAATGCCCTTTTTGCCAAGTATGCCGATGAGGCCGTATTTGTGGGGCCGTCGCCCTCATCCCAGAGCTACCTGAAGATGGACAACATCATCAATGCAGCCCTGGAGACGGGTGCAGAGGCCATCCACCCCGGCTACGGCTTCCTCTCGGAGAACACGCGCTTCGCCTCTGCCTGCGAGGAGAATGGAATCGTCTTTATCGGCCCTCCGAGCAGCGCAATCGATGCCATGGGCTCAAAGATCACCGCCCGCCAGACCATGAAGGCTGCAAACGTGCCCATCGTCCCCGGCATTGAAGACGGCGTGTCCGACCCTGAGGAGGCTGCTGAGATTGCAGATGGAATCGGCTATCCCATCATTTTAAAGCCTGCAGCAGGCGGCGGCGGAATCGGCATGAAGATCGTCATGAGCCGCGAAGAGCTGATGCCGGCCCTCATATCCTCTCAGTCTGTCGCTCGTTCAGCCTTCGGCGACGACACAGTATACATAGAGAAGTATCTGACAGAGCCGAGGCATATTGAGTTCCAGATCCTGGCCGACAGGAAAGGGCGCACCATATACGTCTCTGACAGGGAGTGCTCCATTCAGCGCCGCCACCAGAAGCTAATCGAGGAGTCCCCCTCTCCGGTCATGACTGAAGACCTGAGGGAGCGCATGGGCGGCATAGCCGTCAAGGCCGCGAAGGCGATTGGCTACGTCAGCGCAGGAACTGTCGAGTTCATGTATTCGCGGGGCGACTTCTACTTCCTGGAGATGAACACCCGGCTGCAGGTCGAGCATCCCATCACCGAAATGGTGACTGGCGTGGACCTTGCCAAAGAGCAAATATTGATAGCAGCAGGCGAGGACCTGGGATATGCCCAGGATGATATGCAAATTCGGGGCTGGGCGATTGAGTGCAGGATCAATGCTGAAGACCCGCTAAACGACTTTGCTCCATCTCCCGGGAAAATCAAGAGGTACAGGAGCCCCGGCGGACCCGGCATTAGAGTTGACAGCGGCGTCTATACGGGTTATGTGATACCTCCCTACTACGACTCGCTGATCTCCAAGCTCGTAGCCCACGGAAGGGACAGAAAGGAGGCGATAGCCCGGATGCAGCGGGCGCTTTACGAGTACATCATCGTGGGAGTTAAAACGAATATCATATTCCACAAGGCGGTTTTGAAAAACGCGCGGTTCAACACCGGCGACATCAATACCCACTTCATCAAGGAAGAGAACATCATGGAGTCGGTCAAGGATGTGGCTGTTCAGGACCACGAGAAGGGCATGTCGCTTGCCTCCGCCCTCGGGGCCGACAGCAGAAAGGTGGCCGCTGTTGCAGCAGCAGTCGAGTCATATCTAGTACAGGCCAAGGGGCAGGAGAAGAGCTGAATTGGGAAACGAGGTCCTGGATTTTCTAAGCTGCGGCTCCTGGGTATCGGGAGAAGAGATGGCCTCCCGTTTAGGCATATCCAGGGCGGCCGTCTGGAAGCAGATAAGGGGACTTCGGGCCAAAGGATTTGAGATCGAATCCTCAACCCGAATGGGATACCGGCTGGCACAAAAGCAGGACCTCCTCGATCCCGACCTGATACGCGACGGCTTGAAAACCAAGCGTCTGGGACGAAAGGTCTACTATCACCGAGAGACTGACTCCACCAACGATGCTGCAAGATCTATGGCACAGAGTTGCAGCGACGGAACAGTGGTCCTGGCGGAAATGCAGACTGCCGGCAGAGGCAGGCTGGACCGGCCATGGAGTTCCCCGCCGGGCGGAATCTGGATGAGCCTGATCCTCAAGCCCGGGATTCCTCTCTCCCAGGTCTACAGAATCAACATGGCCGTGAGCGTCGCCGTTGTAAGAGCGATTGAGGGCCTATATGGACTTGAGGCAAGGATAAAGTGGCCCAACGACCTTTTGATCAACGGGCGAAAGCTGTGCGGAATACTGATGGAGATCAGCGCCGAGATGGACCGGTTAGACTACGTCCTTGTGGGAATCGGGATTAATGCCAATGTGGACGTGTCCTGCTTTCCAAAAGAATGGAACGCAACGTCTCTATCAAAGGAGACGGGCCATGATGTTTCCAGGATGGAGCTGATCCGGAGAATCATTCAAGAAATAGAAGATGCATATGATAAGATGGACTCTTCCGAGATCTTCCGGGAATGGTGCAATGCATCTGCAACCATCGGAAGGCATGTGCGCATAGCATCTCAATCAGGCGATATAGAGGGGGCGGCCGTTGCCCTTTCGGAGGACGGCGCACTCTGTCTTGAGACTAAAAACGGCACTCTGCGCATATTGGCGGGAGACTGCATTCATCTCAGGCCTCTTGGGGAGACAGCCAGCGGAGGGAATTAAAGGTTTGATCAAGAGAAAGGTCAAGGGAATAGCCAGAGATACTCTGCGGTTCATTTTGGAGACGTCCCGCTCCACAATGCCCGTTGAGTTTGCCGGACTTCTCCAGGCTGATGAAGGTGTGATCACAGAGGTTCTGATTTTGCCCGGCACGGAGTCATCCAGGATGAGCGCATTAATCAGGCTTTATATGCTTCCGAACATGCAGGTCGTGGGCTCAGCACACAGCCACCCCTCCTCGGACATCAGGCCATCCAAGCAGGATGTACTCCTCTTCTCCCGCACAGGCGACTACAACATCATAGTGGGACCGCCGTTTGACGAGACCAGCTGGGCCTGCTACGATGCATTGGGAGCGAAAAGGGATCTGCCGATTCTGGATATCGAGTTCAAAGATGACGGTTTTGAAGACATTGAGGACGACTTTTGACGCGAGTTGTGGCCACAGGGACATTTGACATCCTCCATCCGGGACACCTGCTCTATCTTGAGAGGTCAAAAGCTCTGGGAGACGAGCTTGTGGTAATAGTGGCAAGAGACGTGAATGTCAAGCACAAGCCCAAGCCCATTTTGCCGGAGGAGCAGCGATTGTGGATGGTGTCCTCACTGAAGGTCGTCGACATGGCAGTTCTTGGAAGCAGGACGGACATGTTCCAGCCGATCGAGCGACTGCAGCCGGATATCATAACGCTGGGCCACGACCAGCACTTCGATCCGATGTTCCTCAGATCCGAGCTGTTAAGTCGCGGCCTGAAACCTGAGATTGTCAGAATTGAGTCCCGTGAACCGTGCACGTTGTGCAGCTCCCGCAGGATTGTGGCCAGAGTTCTGGAAAGGTACAAAGCTCCGTAATTCCGTGGCCGCCAAGTACTTATATGGTTCTCTCCTTGGCGGGGCCTGTATGGCCAGAGTTGCAGTTGGGGGCACCTTCGATCCCATCCACGACGGACATCTAGCGCTTCTTCGCCGGGCCTTTGAGCTGGGAAGGGACGGGGAGGTCGTCATCGGCCTGACATCGAACGAAATGGCAAGGGAAAGCAGAACCCGCCCGGTCCGGGACTTTGAGATAAGGCTTCAAAACCTGAAATCAGTTTTAAGGGAGAAGCTCGGGATCGTGGATATCAGAGTTATAAAGATTGCCGATCAGTGCGGCTCTTCTATTTATGAGGATTTTGATTACATTGTCGTATCCCCGGAGACTTTTCCGATGGCCCAGAAGATCAACAGGCTGAGGATCAAGAGAGGGCTTAAGCCCCTGGAAATTTCGGTTATTCCTTATCAGCTTGCCCAGGATAAAATCAGGATCAGTTCCACCAGGATATCCGATGGGCATATAGATGAGCACGGAAGGCTGCTAAAAGAGTAAGTAAAACGAAAAAAGTTAGCTGAAAAAGCCCATTTGGAGCCTGCAGAATTATCTTCTGCGTATCCCTTTTCGCATTTCCAGGTATATTGCCTGAAATGTGTTTCCTATGAAGAACCTGGGCGGCGTCCGCCTTCCCTCAATCCTCGTGCGGCCCAGACGTATCGCCTCGACTGCGCCCTCCGGGTCATCGGCATCAATTCTCGTGACTCCCAGTCCCACAGTTGCCGCGAAATGGGAATCGCTGCCTGCAACCATAGGAAGCCGTCGTCTCCGTGCTCCCAGCCGGGCGCGCGCGTTGGCTATTCCGAAAAGGTGTTTGGAGTTGTAGACCTCGACGGCATCGCAGTCCGGTATGCGTCCTATGGCATGCCTGAAGGGGTGATAAGGGTGCGGAACAATGGAAATCCCGCCCAAATCACGGGCAGCCTCCGCGGTCTCCTCCGGCGTGAGCCCTTGCTTTGGGATCTCCTTGACACCCAGGACCAGAAGGTGTCCCTCTGAGGTCGTTACCTCAACTCCCGTTATCAGCGCAATCTCAATCTTGTGGTCCCTGATTATTCTTCTGGCAGCACGCGAGCCGCCCAGAGAGTCATGGTCAGTGATGGCGATGCCGTCAAGGCCCCTCTTCTTTGCTGCCTTTAAAATGGCCTTCACGTCATCGTGGCCGTCTGAATAGTTGGAATGGATATGAAGGTCGAACCTCATCACAGCATCACTTATTGGGCGATGTGATATAACCTTTGAGGGCGGATGCTGCGGCCGTTGCAGGCGATGCCAGAAATACCAGCCCCCCTTTGCCCATTCTTCCAGGGAAGTTCCTGTTCGATGTGGACACACATGCCTCGCCTTCGGCAAGAACGCCCATATGCGCTCCAAGGCATGGCCCGCACCCCGGCGGCCCTATCATTGCGCCTGCATCGACCAGCGTTTCGATGATTCCGCTCTTCAGGGCTTCCTGAAGAACCTCTCTGGATGCGGGTATGACCAGCGTCCTGACCGACACCTTGCGGCCTTTGAGTATCCTGGCCGCTGCCTCCAGGTCCTCCAGACGTCCATTGGTGCAGGTGCCTATGAATGCCTGGTCGATCTCTCTGCCCTCCAGATCCGATACGCGCTTTACATTATCCACGTGAAACGGCACTGCAACGAGCGGCTCAAGCTCGCTTGCATCGTACTCCAGTTCGCAGTCGTAGGAGCCTGGATCGGAATGAACGGGCGTATACTTTTCTTTAGCCCTGCCCCTAAGATAAGCATCCGTCTTCTCGTCCGGCGGCACAATGGCAGCCTTCGCTCCCATTTCTATCCCGAGGTTGCAGAGAGTCATCCTTCCGGAGATGCTTAAATCCCCTATCGTCTGCCCAAAATACTCCACTGCCTGATAGCCGGCTCCGTCAGCGCCCAGGTCCCCTATCACCATTAAAGCCAGATCCTTGGCGCTGACATTGGGACCCAGCCTGCCGGTTATCTTGATGCCGATGGTTTTAGGGACCTTGAACCATAGACGGCCGGATGAATAAATCTCAGCCATATCGGTCGCCCCGACGCCGGTTCCAAAAGCGCCGAAGGCCCCGTAGGTGCAGGAATGAGAATCTGCCCCAACGACCAGGCCTCCTGGCAGGGCAAATCCCTGCTCGGGGAAGACCTGGTGGCAGACTCCGAAGCCGCAGTCGAAGAAATTCGCGATTCCCTGCTCATTTACCCAGGCTCGCACCTCTTTCTGCAGGGCGGCAGCCGTCTCGTTGTTCGCGGGCACAATGTGGTCGAAGGGCACGACGACTCTTTTTGGGTCCCATACCCTCTCGGACCCCATCTCCTTAAACGACTTGACGGCCAAAACAGAGGTCCCGTCGTGGGACATGGCATAGTCTATTTTCGCTTCCACGATATCTCCGGGCTCCACCGTTCTGGCGGAGCCGGAGGCTCGTGTGAAAATTTTCTGGCTGATAGTTGCCACTTTCCCCTTCACCTCAGCGGTTGCACTTGATCTCATCCTCTGATGGGAGCATATACGCGATGTCGTCCATCGGGTGCCTGTAGAGGCCGGAGCGCAGGCGCTTCTGGTCCAGGATATGCCCGATGAGGCCGATGCTTCTTCCCAGAGCAAAGAGGCCGTTTAGGTAGCCGAGCTTTACAACCTCGTCGATCTCCTCTGCGCTGAAGGCTCCGCAGGAGGACATGAGGTCGAGGAAGAGTATTCCTATGCAGCCGTCCACGTTCAAGATGAGAGTTCCCTTTTTGGCCGTGGTCAGCCTCTCAACATCAAGGGCATAGTCCAGAAGCTCGGTTCTTGGGAAGTTGCTCCTGGCAAAGCTTATCAAAAGCTGAACCCTCTTATCGGGATTTTTCACGCTCTTGATCTTGTGGCCGATGCCGGGAATGTTGATGCCTTTCCTCTTCATGTCGTTTACGAACTGCTCGGGCGACATTCCTGACTCTTTGGCGCGCTTGAATTCCCTTGCGGCATCGTCAATCGCTCCGCCGAAGCGCGGGCCGATGGTCAGGAGGCCGCTGCATAAGGAGGATATGAGGTCCTTGCCTGCGCACGAGGCAACTATTGCGTTGTGGGCTCCCGAAACCGCGGGCCCGTGGTCGGCTGTGATCTGCAGAACAAGCTCTATGAACCTGGCAGCATAGTCGGGAAGCTCCTTCTTGAACCACAGCAGGCCGATGACTCCTCCGATTCCCATTTTTTGCTCCAGAACCAAAGAGAGCCTTTTCCCGGCATAGAGGACCTCGTCTCCGCTGTCATCCGAAATCGTGCAGATGAATGTGGTGGGCTTTCTGATCATGCCTGTGGAGAGCGCCTTGCTGTAGTCTGTGGGAATCCTCGGCTCCTCCTCTTCCATGATCTCCCCGACCTCGCCCCTGGCGAGAAGTCCCTCGTACACCTTCCTGATCTCTTCGCCGTAGTCGTCGAAGGTCTTCGGAACAAATGCGCCGGCCTGCCTGAATGCCTCATTCTTGGCCTGGGCAGTCTCTTTGGCCGAGTCTGCCTTTGCACCGGCGTGCCCGAACTGGACGCTTGACGGGAGGACGGGCGCGCATGTTCCCGTCACCCATGCGACGAGCGGCTTGGTGATCTTGCCGGCCTTAAGTGCCTGTATGATCCTGTACTCGTCCTCGCCTCCCAGCTCCCCCAGGCAGGCGATCATCTTGATCTCAGGGTTGGCCTCATAGCGCATGATATGGTCGAGCATCGTCGAGCCGGGGAAGCGGTCGCCGCCGATAGCCACGCCCTCATAGATGCCGTTTGAGTTCCTGGAGATTATGTTGAAGGCCTCGTTTAGCATCCCGCCCGACTTGGATACGAATCCCACGCAGCCCGGCCGGTACAGTCTTGAGGCTATGATGTTTTCTATCGTTCCTGCAGTGTTTCCGATCCTGAAGGCTCCGGCCGCCATGCCGCCGACAGTTGCCGGCCCTATGACGACCTTGCCGAGCCTTCTGGCCGTGGCGGACATGATCCTCGACTGTCTCTCGGGCACCCCTTCTGCTATGACCGCCACAGTCTTGATGCCCGGCTGTTCCATCGCCTCCATCGTCGTTTCGAAGGCCGAGCGGTGCGATGCGAAGTTCACCATCACATCGGCATCCGGATAAGCCCTGGCCGCATCGGGGGTGGTCCGAAACATCGGGATGACGATCTCCTTTGTACCCCAGAAGGCCTTATGGATGCCGGCACGGCTCGGATTGATAATTGCAGCAATGCTCGGGCACTCTCTCTTGCAAATGTAGTCGAAGTCAAGCATTCGCTGAATGGCATTCGTCTGGTAGCCGTAAACGAAGGCCTTCGTATTCCTGTCAAACAAAGAGTAGCTCGGCCTCATTGGGACGCACCTCCGAGTGCAATGGGAACGATATGCGTCATGTGCGTCTCGGGCCCGTAAACCTCGATTGGTATCTTGAGACGCTCACCCAGCTGCCGCATGAGCTTTAAGCCCAGCTCATAGTTGGGACCGCCTCTGCGAACGAAAATCCTGACATTTGAATCGCGCAGCTTTTGCTGGTACTCCTCCAAAGCCATGACCACGCCTTTGAAGGTGTTGGCCACGTCCGTGAAGTTGGCGATGGCGCCTCCTATCAGCAGCACCTTGCCCTTGGGATCCTTATCAAGGGTTATGAGGTCCAATATGGTCTTGGTGTAGTAGTATGTCTCCTCGGTATTGGGATCGCCGCTGTACTCTCCATAGTTGGCCATTTCAGAAGCATTTCCCAGATCGCAGATGGTATCTGCGTAGATAACGCTCGCCCCGCCGCCTGCAACCATTGTCCAGACACGGCCCTTGGGATTTAAGATAGTGAGCTTCAGAGAGGCGCCTGTCTTAGAATCGAGGTCCTTTATGAACAGCTCCTCCTTGGTGAGTGTTCTGCCGAACGGCTCTGGGAACTGCAGACCGGTCCACCTCTTCCTCTGCCAGTACTCCTCGGCATCGTCAAGCTTTGCGACCAAATCAAGCGGTACTATGCAGCCGCTCGAAAACGTGAAGGGATTGATTTCCAGGTAGGCGAAGCCGGTCTCCGCATAAAACTTGTAGAGGGCTTTGATAAAACTCTCAATTGCATCCGCCTTTCCCCCGAGCGTTGCCGGCAGCCTGGATTTGACGTCCACCTTATCGATGCCTTCCAGAATATCTATGTGCACCCGAACAACCTTATCCCAATTCTCCTCAACGCGGACTCCTCCCTCAGTGGAAAAGTAAACGTTGTCCCCGTCGTAATCGGAGCTTATGGCGATGTAGAACTCCTCTTTATGGGGCTCGAAGGGCTCTATAAGAAAATGAGTCAGCCTCCCGGTCACGCCACCTATGGTCACCTCTGCGCCCATCTTCTCCGACAGGAACTTCTTTGCATCGCTCCAGCTCGCGTTTAAGAGCACCAATCCATGCTTGCCCCTTTTTCCGAAGAGCTGGTCCGGCTTTACAACCAGTTTCCCGGCCTTAAGCCATGGATTGGCCGAAGCCAGCTCGTCCAGATCGGTCTCGGGACCTACGAGGGCGATATTTCCTTTATAGGAGAATTCGTTGAGGTACTCGGGAAGGTATCTGGCCATTATACGCTTCGCGTCGTATTCCCTAATGCCTCTCTGTGCCATGTCCAAAACCACCTTCGCCGCCTTAATGATTTTCTCATTTACAAACCTTTCTCCGTAAAACGGCCCTTACTGCAAGGGAAAGCTGAAATACTTCCTGGAGCCAGGCCCAGATATGGAGTGTCCCTGCTGCAGAAAAAGCTGTGCGAAGCCTGCAAAGGAAGTTTTGGCGAGCGTAGACGGGATGTACATGGCCTGCCGGGATTGCGCGCCTGAGCAAAACCTTGACAAGGACAGGCCTCTGCGTTCCCTGCCGCGGGAGATCAAAAGGTGTCGATCCTGTGGAAGGGCTTCCCTGGATGCGGTAATGCTCGATGTTCTCCGGATTTTAGCCGACCACGGGCTGCGCGACGAAGGAGAGGGCCTTAAAAGCGTGGGATCTCCCCTGATCTCGGTGGGCTATCCCCTCGCATATCCGCCCCGCCTCGGCCCCAAAAGCCTCATAATCGTCGGCGAGCGCCTGAATAAACCTGCAGCGGAGGAAATGATGAGCCGCGTTCCCGAGGTAAAGGGAATAATCCTCGCAAGAGGCGTGCCCGGCGTTGTGGACCAAAACTCAGGGTACAAGGAAAACATATTGTTGGCAGGGTGCGATTTGCGCTGCGACGTTGTCCAAAGCCTCTTTGGCGATCTGGCCGTTTACAAGAGCCAGTCCAAAATACACATCGAGTTCCCACGGCAGAGCGCTCCTAAAATTAAGATCTTGGAGGGCCTGTACTTTCATGGCAAGCTTCGCAACGTAGTGGATGGCCTGTGCGGTCCGGGAACCCTTGGGCTGATGTGCATCCTGGCAGGGGCCAAACGCGTGGTCTTTAACGACATCTGGCTGCCGGCTGTCGAGAATACAATGCAAAACCTTGAGGCAAACAAAGACATTCTTGGGATTGAGGATATCGAGCGCCTGAAAATTCCGTCCTCCATTATCGGAGGCGAGCCCAAACTGATAGGCCGCGCGTCAGGGGCATGCGAGGTGGAGGTCTACCACGGAGACCTCTCCAGGCTGTTTTATGCTGTCGGGCCGGCAGAAGTATGCCTTATCGACCACTTCCCGGGCGCTAACATAAAGAAGCTGCAAGAGGCCTGCCGCTGCTGCAAAGAGATAGTGATAGTATAATATTATGAAAAGTGGGACAGCGCGGATTCGAACCGCGGTCCAAGAGTCCCAAACCCTCGAGGATAGACCAGGCTACCCCACTGTCCCAAAAAGACAGTTCACCCTAGTGAACAATGATCTTTAAAAGCCTTTTGCCACACGATTCTTGGTCATGGACTGCAGATCGTCGTGATTTATCTTTTTCACGAGGTACGCAGTTGCAAGCCCGCCGAGGGCTGTAAGAAGCCATAGCTGGATGAGCCTGATGATAATGGTGGCGGCCACGGCGCTGTGCATTGGCAGGCCGATGGCAGTGAACAATGTGCTCATGACGATGTCCACCAGCCCTACTCCTCCCGGCAAAAACAGGGGCAGCATCTGCAGGAATATCATAACTGCGTAGACTGCAAATACGGCCCGCAGCGGCACTGAAACGCCCATGGATCGAAAGACTATGACCGCCACCATGGTCATTGAAAGCCAGCCCGCCACTGCCCAGAAGACGCTGATGAATAGAGTCCTCCTGTGCTCGGCCAGCATCTTCATGGACTCATGGAACCTATCGATGATCCTGCTGCATTGCGTCCTTTCCACATGAATATGGAACAGCCTCTCGACGAAGTCGACCAGGGTGAATATGATCCTCTCCAGCCAGTTGTCCGCAAAGCAAACTCCGAAGAATGCTGCATTTAGGAATAGCAAGATGAGTGTGATGGCAGAGCATGTGGCCAGGGCCCACGATGGAGCATCAGTCGCCAAATTCAGGTATATCAGCCCGATCACTGTGCCCAAGAAGAATGGTATGGCCGTGATGATCCTGGTGGCTGCCACAGTCGCTGAAGAGCGATCAATTCGCGATCCTCCATCCAGCTTCTCCAAAAAGTAGATGCGAGCAGTCTCCCCTGAGAAGCTGCCAGATGGAATCAGGTTGTTCATGAAATTGCAGGACATGTAAATGAGGAATATATCCCAGATAGGCACCTTATAGTCGAACTTGAGAGCAATGGCCCTCCATGCCAGTGCATCGCAGAGCACTCCCATAAGGGCCAGCAGAACAGCCAGAACGAACAGGGTCAAATTGACGTTTTTCAGACTGCTGATCACGTCCTGGAAGCCCACATGATAGAGGTAAAGAAAATATGCTCCCATGCCAAGTCCGATCAATGCTATCGATTTTCCTGGACGAACTGTTGGAAGCTCTATTTCAGTGCTCACGCAATGGTCAAGCGCGACAGATGGTTAAAAATATTCCGTTTGGCAGACGGCCAGGATGCGGATACTCGCGAGATTGCAAAGGGCTCCGCAGTTCACCTGCGCCCCCCTTCGCTCTCCGTGTGCACCTTTATGCCCCCTTGCCTCGTTCCCACCGACCACCTGATCCTTGAGTCTGGCAGCTCAAAGTGAGCGATAACAGGCGCATGATCGGACTCGGGGTAGAATATCTTGGGAGCGAAGACGATAGATTCATCGTGCAGCAGCTCGTTATGCACCTCAGAGCCCTTGAAGTAGGCAAGCAAAGTTCGCGAAACCAGAATGTGATCGAGCATCTTGCCTTTGCCGTTGTGCAGCAGTGAATAGCGGGCGGGCTCGGGGATATTTCGCTCAGTGGGCACCATGACCCTCATGGCCAGGTTCATGTTGCCTGTGTTCTCCACGTCGCCCCTGATGGCTTCGATGGACACCTCATCGAACTCCTCATTGAAATCTCCGCAGACTGCTATTAGAGCGCTGGGGTTTTCATCAAAGAGCTTGTCGATGAGGATGCGCGTCTCAAGTGCCTGGCCGATGCGTTTCATCGAGGAGATGAAGACGCCC
>CAZHNU010000055.1:0-19329 GCA_964534145.1 uncultured Methanotrichaceae archaeon
TCATTCCAATGGCAATATAGTTAGGGACAACGAGGCCATGAATAACATCTATGGCATAGCCATCTCCGATTCTCGCGACAACCGCCTTAGAAACAACAGCATGCATGATAATGATAAGAACTTCCTTGTCGGCTCAAAGCGGGATGATTGCAGCGATATAGACCAAAGCAATATCATCAACGGATTGCCCATTTTTTATCTCGTTAACCAGTCGGATATGATCATAGATGCTTCCTCCAATGCAGCGGATGTCTATTGCACCAACTGCCGCAACATAACTGTCAGGGATTTATTCATAAAGGACAATTACGCAGGCATCCATCTCTATAATACCATGCAGTCCAGGTTCATCAATAACACATTGACCGGCAATGTATTCGGCATATACCTCCTTTCCTCCAGCAGCAACCTCGTATCAGGGAATACGGTTGCAGATAATTCATTCGGCATTTATGTTGACGAGAATTCTTATAATAATACGCTTATCGGCAATAACGCCTCCAGCAACGAGTATGGAGTATTCGTTGCTGGGATCGGCGATGCATCTCAAAGCGATCTCCTCAAAAACAATACCTTCCAAGAGAACAGCAAGGACAATGTTTTCTTTAAATCATCGTCATTGGAGTTCAGAGGATAGCGAGCAAAGCTTTAGCATATTGCCCTGATGTTGGCCCGCAGAAATAGAAAGATGAGGCGAAGGGCCTGCTGGCCCCTTTAGCTTTTGTGCGCGGATGGCACGGATGGCAGTCTATGCTTACCCAGGCTGCCCGGGAGATAAATCTGTAGCAGAGGACTTTTGGGATACAGCAGCAAGGTCCGTCCGGAGGCTTTCGGACATGGATGCGCCTTGGAGGTTTGCTCCTGCCAGCGAGTAGAGGGTGAACTGGTCGTATTTTATCCCCTCCAGGTTGGCATCACTCAAGTCAGCACCTGTAAGCTCCACCTGAGCCAGGTTCGCCCTTTTAAGGTCTGCTCCATGTAGATTGGAGTTGGTCAGAAATACAGTATCCAGGTCTGCACTGGTCATAGATGCGCCCTCCAAGTTAATCCCTCGCAGATCAATTCGTCTCAGGCCAACTCTGTTTAATTTGGCTTTGGCCATTTTTGCGCCAACCAGGCGCGCCGAGTTGAGATCCGCTCCTGATAGATCCGCCTCTGTAAGATCTGCTCTTGTGAGATCTGCATATGGCAGCCTTGTCTCCACCAGGCTGGCAGATGTCAGCTTGGCCTCAGTCAGATCGGCATAGGCCATAATGGCAGCATCGATGTTTGATCCTGTTAGATTGGCCCTCATGAGATATGCCCTGGTGAAGTCTGCACCGCTTAGGTCTGCACCGGAAAGGTTTGTGCTGTACAGCTCAGCTCTGGAGAACTGTGCGCGAGCAAGGAAGGCATTGCTCAGATCGGCCCAGCTCACATGCGCCCCCAGGAGGTTGGCCCCGAAGAGATACATGTTTTGCATATTGGCCCCGCTGAGATCCGTCCTGAACAGCCGCGCACCGGTCAGGTCCGCCCCCGTCAGATCAGAGTCCGATAGGTCCGCATCACTCATATCTGCCCTCACCAGGATAGCGCCTTTCAGGTCCATGCCCGACATCTCGCACATGGCGAAGTCGGAGCCTGTTAGGTTCGCTGTCTCTGCATTTACATCTGTCATGACCGCCCCGTTTAGGTCTGCCGATGTCAGCTCTGCGCCGTGAAGACTGGCCCCTTCCAGCCATGCCGACCTCAGGTATGCGCCATTGAGCTTTGAGCCGTCCAGGCTGGAGCCGCGGAGGTCGGACTGGTTCATGTGCATGCCGCTCAGGTCCAGCCCGGATAGCTCCATGCCGCTTAAGTTACAGCGGTCTTTGACCTGGGCATCTATGCCGGCTGGCAGTTGTGCCTGGACAAAAAACGGCAGTAGCATCAAACCAGCCATTATCTGAACGAGTTTCGTCTTTCTTTTCCGGAGTTCCTTCGTCCAACCGCGCCTCATATTTCATCCAACCTTCCTTTAGCCTAAGCTCCACTTCGGATTTATTGAATCAAGGTATTTAAATTCTTCAAAGCTGTAAGGGGCAAAATAATAATAATCATCATCCATGACCCCGTAATAGCTGTCGACAGCCAACCACTTATCGGAGTGGTCATCCTCCACTGCGACCCATAGGTGTCCCTGATAATCAAAGCCGCTCGGATCATACAAAAATATAACATTATGGCCGAAGCTCTTATAGATCTCACTCAGCTGGGAAGATCCATCATAGCACATGCCTAAAGGCGCTACAGGGAACATCGTATATCTGCTGACGGTCTTAATAAAATCCGCATTATCGGTCTTATTATAGGTCACATTTACATGAATGGCTCCTGTCGGAATCACCTGTATCGGGCCGCTCTTCTCTGTCGGCGGCTCCATCCAGAGATCGGCAAGCCTTGCAGCACCGCCGTTTGGCGTTAGATAGACCTCTCTTCCGTCCGAAAACTTGATTGCGACATAGGAATCATAAGGTTCGGCATTGTATCCGTGTGTGGCCAGGAAAAAGGCCAGATCTTTCACCGTAATGCCGATATCCTCATAGCTTGACAGCAATAGCCATAGATCGTTCTCCTCGCCTGCATGAGATGGAAATGAAAATAAAAATATAAATAGTAATATAGATGCGTGGGCTCTCATATCTGGACTCTCATTCGGCAGGCATCCCGATGATTGAAGGCAATCACATTGTTATTTCTTTGATTATGTTCTCGACCCAATCTATAATAGATTTATGGCTCGATGGATGGAAGCCTGAGGACAGCGCGGTGAACAAGTGAATTCAGCCCACTGGTCATTTCGAACTGCAGGTCGGCATGTTTTAAGAACAGTATAGTTTGCAGATCAGCGCAGTCTGCCAACCTGCGCTGCTAAAGGAATAGCTATCCTCCCCTTGAGGCAAACTATAGTAGCATCAGCTAATAGCTATAAAGAAAAAAGATTCGGCGCCTTGGCCCTACCTCTAAAACAGCATGGACAGAGCGTATATCGGAACCAAGAATGCGACTATAAAGCCTATAACCATCAGAACGAGCGCTAATCCATTTCCTCCCATGATAGATCCTCCACCTGCGTTATCAGTTGCCTCTAGCATGTAGGAGGTGGTATTAATTACTATCGGACCGGAGGGCCAGAAAAGCCAATACATTTAACTATCATCGATGGGATGATTTCATTGTGCGATCTATCCAGAAGAGCGGAACGAAGGTTCAGGGAGGAAAACTGGACAGGAGCAAGGCAACAGGAGCCAAATATGTGCTCCTTGAGCCTGCAGGATACCCCCTGAAGAGCTTTTTCCAGGAAAGCCCTGTGGTTTCTGACCCAAAGCTCTTCGAGCTGTATGCCCAGGAGCAGTGGTACGGCGAGGCAGTAAGCCCTGGGAGCTATTTATTCGACAGAAGGCTCTACCCCGATTTCGCCTTCAGGGTGATCAAGGTTTATCCCCGCTTTTCGGTAGTGGGCTCCGAGACGACCATCCGCGTGGAGCAGAAGGCCGAAAGTCCGAGGGTTTTATACAACGTGAAGTTCGATGACGTTGTTGGCCAGGAGGTGGCCAAGCGAAAGGTCAAGGTCATCGAGAGGTTCCTGGCAGAGCCTGAGAGGTTCGGACAGTGGGCTCCGCGAAACATTCTATTCTACGGCCTTTCCGGAACCGGAAAGACGATGATTGCCAAGGCGCTTTCCACCGAGGCCAAGGTTCCAATGCTGCCGGTGAAGGCAACGACTCTGATAGGCGAGTTCGTGGGCGAAGGGGCGCGCCAGATCCACAGCCTCTATGAGAGGGCTGAGCAGATCGCGCCCTGCATCATCTTCATCGACGAGCTTGATGCCATTGCTCTCGACAGGCGGTACCAGGACCTGCGCGGTGACGTGTCTGAGATAGTCAACTCGCTCCTAACAGAGATGGACGGCATACAGCGCAGAAACGGCGTGTGCACCATTGCCGCCACGAATAAGATAGAATTCATAGACAGCTCTATTCGGTCGAGGTTTGAGGAGGAGATAGAGTTTCGGCTGCCGAATATTGAGGAGCGCCTAATCCTTCTGGAAAAGAGTGCTGCGACCATTCCCCTGGAAATGGACGGCGTAAGCCTAAGAGAAATCGCCAAGGCAACCGAGGGTTTCTCCGGTCGAGATTTGGTGGAGAAGGTATTAAAACCCGCATTTCATCAGGCAGTTATGGAGGATGCAAAGATCACCCAGAAACACCTGGAAGATACGATTCCCAAGGCCAAAAAGGAGTTCAAAGAGCCTCCAAAAGAGATGTTCACCTGAGTGGGCGCAGCTGAATGAGTATGGCTAAGTGAGTATGGCTGTGTGGGTGAGGAAGCCCTTTAGTACTTATAAGTAGATGCTTGAGGGACGCACATGTGGCAGGATATTCTCAACAAGTTCAAGCGGTTCCCGGCCCAGGAGAAGGTCATCAGGCTGATCCTTCAGAGGGGATTTCAGATCAACGAGAGGGGCAGAGTGGCATCGGGCGAGATAGAGATACCGCATGCCCAGATTGCCAAGGAACTCGATGTGGACAGAAGGGTTGTGGATACGACAGCCATGGCCGTTCGCGAGGATGAAGTTTTGTGGAAGGTCTTCAAAAACGTGCGGTCCATGACATTCCTTGGAGACGTGGCGCCTGTTTTGGGGCTCGGCGTGATAGAGATAACTCCAGTCAACGCCGCCAAGGCGGGGCTTTTGGGAGATGTGGCAAGCGCTGTTGCGCGCCACGGCATCAGCATCAGGCAGGCTGTGTCCGATGATCCCTATTTTGTTGAGAGCCCAAAGCTTACCATCATCACCGACGGCAAGATTCCCGGCGATTTGGTCCGGCTGCTGATGGAGATTGAGGGCGTAAAAAGAGTTACAGTCTATTAGCAGCAGCGACGGCCGCACTGCGGGCTAACTTTGCCCGGCCTTTTTCAGAAAGATAAAAGCCCATGGATCCTAAAACATTGTTGCTTTCTCCCCTGCCGTGGATCAGCACCTCTGCGAGGTCCTCAGGCTCATCGATGTCGCACCCAGCCCGGAAGGACTCGAAGACAGTCGCATTCAGCCCCAACTCCTTTGCGAAGGCCAGATGCTTGGGGAAGCTTAAGCCCTGGTAGCAGGTCCGGAAATTCGGGCTGCGGATCAGGATCATGTTGGTTCCGCCCCCTCGGCCCGGACACAAAACCACATCGCCTTCACAGTTGAGAATTCCAGCCACATCTTTTCCTGAAAGCAAGGCCAGATCGGCCATGACGATCAGGATTTCTGATGGCCACCCGTGACTAGCTTCCTCTGAGATCAATTGGTTGAGGGCGTCATTCAGCTCCAGATCATACTCCACGATCTCTACGTCACAGCCGACCTCCACGATATCGAGCCCCGGCCGGGAGAGAACCGTTGCCCAATGAAAGTCGGTTACAACATCCAGAACGTCTCTTAGCATGGCGAAGGCGAGGAGCCTTCGCTCTTTTGGCGTGAGCACGGACGACAGCCTGCTCTTGGCGCCGTTGTGCTTGAAAGGCACGATGATCCTGGGTCTACGCACGCCCCCTCATCAGCGGCATGCATTAAAACATTAACTCTTCATCTTCAGTCTTTCAGCTTGGGCCGGATAACATCCTTTTCCTGAGGCATGAAGACCTTGCCGCCCGAACGGGGATACTTGAGTCCCCGGAAAACGACGGCCGGCGTCCCGTCTCCTGCCTCGCCCATTAGCAGGTTGGCTGCAGAGGCAACTTCATCCGCTATCGCCTCTAAAGTTATCTCCAGCTCCCGCCCGTGCATGTCCCTCTCGCCGCGCCAATCGCGAAGAGCCCCTATCCCCGCCCAGCCGACGGCAACGCCTGTTATGCCGCAGCGAAAAGGCCGCCCGCAGCTATCGGTGATGATGACTGCGCAGTCTTTCCCAAGCCTTTTTCGTATTCCCGCGGCGCTGAGACAGGGATTCTCTGGCAGCAGCAGTATTCTGCCGTCCCCCACATTGGACTGATCAATCCCTGCATTGACGCAGATATGGCCGAATTTGGTTGCGACCAGGAGAAAGGGACTTTCCATCAGTATATCCGCGGACTCATCCAAAACGGCCTGCACGAACCTCGGGTCCTTGCATAGCGCCCTCGCGATTTCGACCGCCCTGGGGCCTGGCTCATAGTCCTCCAGCCTTCTAAACCGCCCTTCCGATTTGGCGACGACTGTGCTGGCGATGCATAAAACGTCCCCGTCCTTAAGATCGAAAAGAGATTCCACCAGGAAAGCGAGGTCGTCGCCTTCCTTGATGACCGGCAGGCCCGAAATTCTGTAACCCTGTACTGTCGGCAGCATTCTACCAGGAACCGTTCTTACTGGAACCGCGCGTCGTAGGGCATGGTGCTGAGGTTGAACAGCCTGGCCTGGACAAGCAGGTCGAGCAGATAGGAATAGTTCTCAGCCACTATCGATAAGCGATCGCTATCCATATCCCAGGGAAGGGCATCGTAGCCTTTGGCAAAGGGCATCCAAAATTCAGGCGGAGAGAACTCAAGCCTGTATTTATGGTTCTCTGTGAAGGTCAAAGTGATTTTTTTATCCATTTATGACGCCTTGCTCTTTCTCTCGACGACCTCGGCAAAGGCCAGGGTTCCGCTAATCTTCTTGATCTTGGCCTTCACCACCTCGCCCTTAACGGTGCTCGGGATGAAGATCAGATACTTGTCCACCTTGGCTATGCCGTCTCCCTTATTTCCTACAGACTCCACGCGAAGCTCGTAGGTCTCGCCTTCCTCGATGACATCCTTCTGGACTGTGGCTGCAGTCTTCCTCTTCCGTACAGGCCTGTGGGCACCGCATGCATCGCATTTCAGCATGAGCACACGATCGCTCTTGATCAGGTGAGTATCCGGAAGCCTGCATTCAGTGCAGACCACATATTCCTCGAAGTAGGAATCTATCTGGCGGGCTATAGCCTGCTCGGTGAACTTTCCCTGAAAGACTCCGCGCTGCCCCTCGATCTTTCCCGCAGTTCCCATCTCCTGGAGCAGGTATTTCATGAGATGGTCGGGGTCCCTGTTCAGGGTATCGACTATTGCATGGAAGTTCTCCAAGACGGTTGTCTTCCCCTCGTAGAAGACGCGGGGAGTTGGAATGACGAACCTTTCCTTGGAGTCCTTGGTTGCGGGCATCTTCTTCATGGCCCGCTCCAGGCCTGCTATGTAATCATCCATCCAGATTACCTTATTTGCTCTTGACCCGATTCCATGACGATCTGGATCGGTGAAGGGAGCTTATGGCCTGCACGCTTGAGCGCTATCTTGGCATCGTTTAGATACTGGGGGGGTATTCCCAGGGTGAAGAGCCTCTGTCCTGCCTCGAGCTGCGCTGCAGTTCCTACAGCCTTGCCGAAGGCCCGCCTCATTCCGCTGGAGACGCGGTCTGCGCCTGCACCCGTTGCCTGCTTGTTCTCGCGAATGACGTGGTGCGGGTATACTCTGAGCTTCAGGTGGAAGTTGGTCCTGCCAAGCTGCTTTAGCAGGTAACGGTTGGCCGAAACCCTCGCGGCTTCAAGAGCTGTATGTCTTATCTGGCAGGGCTCCCTGATCACCAGCGATAAAACGACGGGGAAGTCCTCCTGGAGGTTTCCCATATCATAGTGAACTACCTTGCTTCCGGGGACGCCGCCCATGTATTCTCTTCGAGTATAGGGGCGCTCCCATCTTCTGTACATGCTTCCTGGCTTGCGTGTCAAAACAAATTCCTCCGATAATCTTGAGATTTGTCCTGTAATTCGCCCTTGTTTATAAGGCTTGGCCTCGGCCTCGATGCTGCGGACCCGGCTACAGCCTCAGACGGTGATCGGCGTGGAGTGGGATATCTCGCTGGCGATAGGCGTTCTCATCGCAGGCTCGACCTCGTCCGGCCGATTTGCCAGAACCCACATGAGCTTGACCAGTGCCACTTCGGGCAGCATGTCCTCGCCCTCTATCGCTCCTGCATCGAGCATATACCGCCCTGTATCGTAGACTCTGTCGCATATTCTGCCCCGCAGGCACTGAGAGGTCACGACAACAGGTATTCCCGCATCGGTAGCCCTTTTGATGGACGGAATCCAGTTCGATGCCACATGGCCTAGACCTGTTCCCTCAAGGACTATGCCCTTGTAGCCCTTATCTACGTAGTAATCGAGCAGCTCGGGCAGGGCTCCAGGGGTGTACTTGACCAGTGCGCACCTGGGCTCCAGGCGGTCCATTACGGCCAGCTCTACCTCGCCTCTATGTCTGTAAGGGATGAACGTCTCGATGCTTCGGGAGAGGTAATTCACGCGACCTATCGGCCTCTGGTTGATGCTCTGGAATGCGTCCCTCCTCGATGTATGCATCTTGCGCACCCTTGTTCCGCGGTGAATGGAGCAATAGTCGTCGCTTGTGCTGCCGTGCATGACCACGCAGACCTCGGCGATGTCGCTGGTCGCAGCCGTGACCGCACATATGGCGTTCATTGCTGCATCGCTGCTCGGCCGATCGGAGCTTCTCTGAGATCCGACGATTACGACTGGGACAGGTGTTCGCAGCATAAAGGAAAGCGCAGCGGCCGTGTACATCATTGTATCAGTGCCGTGGGTTATTATCACGCCCTCTGCCCCTGCCAAAATCTCCGCAGCAACTGCTCTTGCCAGCTCCATCCAGTAGTCGGCGCGCATGTTCTCGGACAGGATCTGGTATATCACCCGAGCGTTGTAGTTTGCCATCTCCTCAAGCTCAGGTATTGCAGCTATTATCTCTCCGGCCGAGAACTGGCTGGTGACGGCTCCCGTCCTGTAATCGACCTTGCTGGCGATGGTTCCGCCTGTCGAAAGAATGGATACTTGAGGCAGACCTTCTCGGGGCTTGATTGTTTTTGAAGGCGGCTTAACATCGCGTCCTTTTTCAACCAGCTTGAGCTCGGATTCCGGCACTTTCAGGCCGATGTTATAGCCGTTATCAAGCTTTATGACTACGTGATCCTTGCGGCGGGAGGGCATCAGCACGCCCTGATAAACGGCATCGCCGCTTTCTATGGATACTCTGTCCCCTAAGTCCAATTTTTCTGCCTCCAAGACGAGCATTAACCCCAGCTACTCTGCTGATGACAACTAAAAACATTGCCCTTGGAGCTAGAAGAGGCGGCCATCTCGCAGTAGCCTCGCCGGAGGATGATTTAGGAAAAACGCATGCAACCAAAAAATTTTATGTTGGATACACCATCTTCAACAGGCAAAATCGCCATCACTTTGTATCCAGCTTGCGCAGCGCAATGTCCCACAGCCCCCTAGGAATGCTCTGGACTGGAAGGGAGTTCTTATAGAATGCGACGCTTTCCACATGGTTTTCATCATCCAGGGTCATCCTTATCTGGTAAATGGAGCGCCAATCGGTTTTGCCGAATTTTACTACATCATAAGGCTGCGAAAATGATACCTCATTGGAAGGCCGCCCTTTCTCCACGCACCAGTTGGAGGGCATTTGGGCGTGTTCCGTGGCGATGTGGTGAAGGTCTACGGTCCTATCCTGCAAATAGTCGACGCAGTCTCCACTCGTCAGAGGCGATGCAAGGCTGACAGATTTTACGCCATCCTGTTTATCCGCGTTATCAATACAAGAGACAGTAGATACTGTCCCAAGTAATAAAAAAATGCTTAAAGACAGGGATATCATTTGGCGATGAGCATTCATTTTTTGACCTCATGTTAAAGATTACATCTCAATGATAATTAAACATTACTACGATTAAGTTTACTATTATCTATAATTTAGCAAATAAATGACACAAAATATAGGATTTTTCCTAATGATACTGAAAACCATTCAGGATTCTTAGGCCACCCCATTGGGCCTGATAATCTGCCCGATGAAGTGCCTGCCAAACACTTTAGTCGCAGGAAATTAATATGGCCGCAGGGCTGATCATGGCAGGGGAAGATATGATCTATTTCGTTACCAGCAACAAGGGAAAGTATGCGGAAGCCAAGGGCATTTTCGGAAATTTGGAGATGAAGAACATAGGCTATACTGAGATTCAGGCAGACACTCTGGAGGAGGTCGCGGCCTTTGGGATAAGGGAGGTTTCAGAAAGGCTGAAGGGCCCGGTTATGATCGAGGACGCGGGTCTCTTTATCAATGCATTGAAGGGATTTCCTGGGGTCTACTCGGCCTACGTTCAAAGGACCATCGGAAACGCAGGAATCCTGAGGCTTATGCAGGGCCAGGAGGACAGAGATGCCTTCTTCAAGTCGGTTGTGGCCTATGTCGAGCCCGGCCATGAGCCGGTCATGTTCTCGGGCGAGGTACACGGCCAAATCGGCTTCGAGCAGCGCGGAGAGAAGGGGTTTGGCTACGATCCCATTTTCTACGTTAAGGAGTTCTCCCTCGGCGAGATGGAGACCGATGAGAAGAACAGGATATCCCATCGCGGGGCTTCTATGAAGGCTTTAAAGCATTGGCTTGACGGCCGCTGAAAGGAAAGGTGGCTTGCGGCATAGATAGCAACTAGCGCCTCTTCTCCAGGGCACAGCGCGGCAGCATGCGCGAATTAATGGACTTGATATGAGGGGCCTGTATCGCGGAGATGTAAACCCTGCGCTCTCCGACGGCTATCACCTGATCTGTGGGCTTTGGAGGGCTTGTCTTGATCGAGAAAATGAGCGGCCCCTCGCAGGTAGTGGCGATCCTTTGGTCTGATGACCTGGATTTTATGTATTGCTCAATATCGGGGTCGACTTTGATTGAGGCCGTATCGGATGGGGCAGCCTTGGATGAGGCAGTCTTTGATGGGGCAGCCTTGGATGACATTGCATCGCTGATGGTTCTGCAGATAGAAATAGGTTTTATATCCGGGCAGCCAGAGGAATGGAGCGTGAGCGAGAAGTGAGACGCAGAAAGGATGCCGGCAAATCCAGAGATCTGGCCCGCCAGCGAATGGAAAGGCTCTTTTGCCTCGCGGCCGAGGAGCACGGGCTGCATCCGGAGAGAAGCGACCGCTATGTTCACATAGCGAGGCAAATCAGCACCCGTCACAGGGTTAGAATTCCCCTCCACTTGAAAAAGCTATTCTGTAAGAATTGCGGGCGCTTCCTCGCCGCATCCGAGATAAGGACGCGGCTTCACAAGGGCATTATCACCACCACCTGTCAGCACTGCGGAAGACAGACGAGGCGCCCCTATAATCCAAAAGGCTTTTAGCGGCTCTGTAAAAGATTCACCGTTATGGACTTTGCCTCGACGGGTCGGGATGATCCTGCTGATATTCATGATCCAACTGATATTGATCCATCTGATATTCATTCAACAGATTTGATACCCTGCGCCCCACCGCCCCTGGCAAAAGATGCGATAAATAAGCTTGCCGCCCTTGGCGACGAAAGAGCATCCGATGCGTTTGAAAGGCTGCTCATGGATCGCCATGAGGATCATCGCCTGCGCATGCTGGCAGCTCGGGCGCTCGGACAAATGGGGCGCAAAGACTCCGTGCAGACGCTGATAAAAGCCCTTGACGACGAATATCCTTCCGTCAGGCACGAGGCAATTGTCGCCCTGGGTAGGATCGGCAATACAGACGCATGCCCGGCCCTCATGAGGCTGCTGCAGAGCAAGAGCCGTCATCTTCGGGGCACTGCAGCCCGCTCTTTAATCCAGATACTGGGCGTTCCCAAGGCAAGTGAGGATAATATCGGGCTATTGATAAGCCTGCTTTCCTCCGCAGACATGAGAATCGATGAGGCGCTGCTGTCGGCAGGCCTCCCGGCCAGGGATGCTTTGACCAAAATGCTGGAGGACGATTCTCTCTATCTGCGATCCCAGGCATCCAGGGTTCTGGCGCTTCAGGCGCGAAGGATGCTTGACCTGCGGCCGTCCGGCATGGACGTTTTTCCCTGGCTTGAAGGCCACGGCATCGATGCTCAGGCGATCGGACGGCTTTACAGCTTCAGGATTGCGTTTCGGGGAAAGGCAGCTGCGAAGGTGGAAAACTCGTGCTTTGACACCGTCTCCAAAACGCTTTGCGGCAAAGAAATGCTGCAGCTGGCTGGAGCCGCGTCACGCTCCGCTCCCAAAGATGAAGCCCATGAAACCATCGAGGAAACCATTGTGGAAACCATAGACCTGAAAAGCCTTCTGTCCAGCTACGGCGCTCGCGGCCTGAGATTGATGGGAAGGACGCTTGTTGCGGCAACAGTCGGGGGCTGCCTGGCAATCAAGCTTTGTGCAAAAGAGGGGGACGAGGCAGGACTGATTCACGAGTCGCGGATGCAAAGGCATCTCCAGGACTTCGGCCTGTCAAGCCGCATACCGCAGCCACAGGGGGGCCTCTTTCAGATCATGGGCCTTCCGTCATGGGCAAAGGGAAAACTCGGGCTCGCATCGGGGCGCGCCATATGCTACATCGCAAGCCCTGACTACTTTTGCTATCTGGGCGATCCCAATATGGTCGAGGACGACTTGAAACGCGGTCTGACATCCTGTGCGGAGGATCTGGGAAGGCTTGCAGGAGATGGCCTATTTCACGACTCCCTGATCCCCCTTTTCCACAACAGAGAACGTGCCATAAGCGGAGGGTGCAATTACCGCTGGAACAGGAATCAGGCGGGAAGGCTGGACAACTGGGTGGATTCATGCCGCTTCCCAAATTTGAGGCTTTCAGGCATCGCGGACCTGGAGCATGTTATGGTGCATCCCCAGGTCTCGTCTGAGAGCATGCAGGCACGCGTAGGCGATCACCTCTTCAGCATGGGCCTGATACTTGGGCGCTATTTCTGCCGGAGGGAGGCATTTGACCGGGTGGCGATGAGATATGCGCTTGAGGATTGCTTCAAAGGATATTACCGCGCGCTTACGCGATGCAGTCCCACGGCGTTGGACGACTGCATAGACTGGGACAACCTAGCCCTTAGAATGAACGAGGAGATGAGGGCCGGGCATGCAGGAGACGCCGAAAATTCATATGGTCCGCACCTCGGACTTCATAACGGGCCATTTCCCATACCCGAACTCATAAGGGCCATTCACATAGCATCCACCTTTGCCGTCCTGGAGCTTCAGGCGAGGTCCACGACGGCAAAGGTGAAGAGCTTTATCGAACCTCTAATCGGACCTTTTGATTGAACCTTTAATGGATTGAATCACTAGCAGATTAAGCTTGAACCCGGTTCGAGCAGCCGGTGCTATTTGGCCTCTCCGGGCTCTCCGAGCTGCTCATATCCGATATAATCCATTATGCGCTCCTTCTGGTCTCCCAAAAGCTCCTTCTCGCGCTGAAGGACCTCTTTTATCAGGGGGACGATGGGCCTCTTGCCGTCCCAGTTCCTGACCAGTATATCCTCTGAGCCGGCCTGCTCCATCACCTGGTCGGCCACAAATGCGCACAAAAAGATATCATCCACATATCCCCTGGGGCCATATTTGTCCTCGGGGATCACATCCTCGGGAAGTATAAAGTAAGCTATGGCCGCTATTACCAGCTGCGATTTCTCTCCTGGAAGGTTGGGATCATCGAGAAGCCTGGTCATAAGCCTGTAAAGGGCAGGAGCATCTCTGATGAGATCGCTCAGCTCGCCCTTGTAATTGGAGATATCCTCCTCCAGCAGCATATCAAATCTCTTCACTTCAGCACCTCCTTTCTCCTCTGCCAGGGCGGCCTTACCCATTGGTGAAATGCCCTGGGTGCGCTCTTGCTTAAAAGAAGCTATGGGGATTGTGTTAATTAACTTTTATGCCCGAAAGATATTATATTAATTTTTAAATGATAATAGTATTAAATAGCTTTGATAATCTAATAAATCTCTGGAAGATCTATGTCAAACACGAAGGGCGAAGAGGCAAACTCCAGAGCGAACCTGGACGATTATCTGACCGATGAGGAGAGAAGGAAGCTTCTTTCCAGCCTTCACCATGTCCTGGTTTGGGTAGGCGTCAAAGAGCCGGAGGAGTGCAAGATAGATAGAGAGGCACTGCAAAGCGAGATGGCGAAGTTCCACCAGACGGCGGAAGACCTGCCGCCTGAAGTTCATCCCGATAAATGCACAGTCGACCTTCACCACCTCATCTGGAGGCTTTTGAATGAGAAGGAAATCACAGAGGAGGAGAGGTCTCAGATCGAGGAGATGATAGATCTCCTCACAAAAAAGGAGAAGGCCGAAGAGGAGGTTCTGCTTCACGAGAGGCTGACTCAAAGGGAGGCAAAAGAGATCTACAACGAGGCCGCCTCGGTTATCAGGTCGATTATCGATCTCAAAGACCTTCTGAGGAAGAGCGAGCACACAAAAGAGGATAAGGACCTCATTAAAAGAAAGGTGGACGATGCCAAGAGATGGAACGATTTCATGGATAGAGTAAAAAGCGCAGAGGCATAAAAGGCCGGTCCCTCCTGGAGGAGCAATCGAGAGGTAGAGCTATTTACCTCCTGCAGCAAATAGGGAGCTTATATGAAGATCCTTATTGCTGTCATCGCGGCCCTGGCCGCGCTATTTGTCATCCCGGCTCTTGGGGAGGACTACACTGCAGAATACTGGGACGCTCAGGCCGCCCAGCAATGCTCAGAAGGCAGATTTGAAGATGCCGTTGCCAGCTATGACAAAGCCATAGAACTCGATCCTAATAATGCGGCACTGTGGAATATGAAGGGCATTATCCTGGCATTCAGCCTTGACAGGACGGCAGAAGGCATTTCCAGCTTCGATAATGCCGTTATCCTGAACACCTCATACCACGATGCATGGTTCAACCGGGGCATGGCCCTGGCCAAGCTGGAGAGGTTTGATGAGGCCTTGATGAGCCTTGACAGAGCTACCAGCCTTGATCCGTCTTACTACGACGGATGGTCCAATAAAGGCATGGTCCAGGCAAATGCAGGAATGATGGATGACGCACTGGCCAGCTTCGAGAAGGCTATTCAAATCAATCCCGAAGACCCACGCGGCTGGAACAACAAGGGCACCGTTCTCCGCTACATGGGAAAATACCAGGATGCTCTGGCCTCCTTTGAGAAGGCGGTCGGCCTTGATCCGTCCTACGGAGTGGCCTGGAGCAATGCCGGGATGACGCTGGAAGATATGGGCCGAACAGCGGAGGCTGAGGCAGCGTATAATAAGGCAAGAGAGTATGGCGCTTGACGTCTCCTGCCGATGAACTTGATTGGGTTATGAATGCCGGTTTCTGAGCTCATAAGCCTGCCAACAGCTTAAATAAGGAGTACGACAATCATCGATACCGAGGTGATTGGGGAGTGTGGAAAGAGGTTATCAGCATAATGATGCTGGTCCTGTCCTGGACAGCATCCGCCGAAATGCCTCTAGGCTTTTACATGGCCTTGAATAATGCCGATCAAAAGGAGGTACTCTGCGTCAAAAACTATGAAACGGGTGCTACCTTAACCGAGGCCTATACCGATTTTGAGCAGCTGGAGAGGAACACTGAGGTCAGAACACGCTCTACAGGCTCGGATGCAGCTGCAGGCGGAGGCGGATTTCTGGAGGCAAGCATCAACTCCAATGTCGTGGGAAAGGCCCACATTGCCTGGCAGTCTGTCGATCCAAGCCCTGACAGCAGGGGGCGGCATCCAATCATCGGCAGAAGCATCGAGGACTTGACGGGCGTATTTTCAATCGAGAAGTTCATACAGCTTTGGGCCGACAGCCAGCCAGGAGAGATAAGCGTGGACTGGCTGCCCTGCAGCTGAGGGGTGAATTTCCATAGATCCCAGGCAGGCACCTCACACTTTTGGGAACGTCGTTATCTCAACGACAACATCGTTGTAATCCCTGTCTGCAAGCTCATAGAGGTCCTCCCAGCGCAGCTGGCATTTGTAGGATCCGAAATTGATTCGAAAGACGTGGCCCCTTCCATCGGGATTGAGGTTGCTGTCGGTGTAATAGGTTTTGTTTTCCGATGTCTTCAGGGCGAAGACAAGCCTGGTTCCGGCAGGATACTCTCCCAAATCAAAGGTTTTTCTCAGGTTATCATCGGTAGCATCGAATATCTTCCTGTCCTCAGGGCTATGCAGACGGAATTCATTGATAAGCGGAGTGCTCTTGCTCACGAACCTCGCAACCACGCGGCTGGCCTTTGCAAGGACGACGTCCTCATTGCTGATCGGAATTAACTCGACCTCAGCTATGAGATCATTGAAGTCTTTATCGCCCAGGCCTTTCTGCTCCTCCCACCGGAGCTCCCACCGGTTGTATCCTGTTGGGATCTTTTTGACATGGCTTAAAAAATCCGGATTCAAGACCAGATCCGTATAGAACATGTTGCCCTCATGGGTTTTCAGCAGGAACGATAGCTTGGTTCCGGCCTTAAACGTCCCCAGGTCGAATGACCTTCCTAGATTGGCGTCGTTTGCATCGAAGATCTTTTTGCTCACCGGATAGCTGAGATAAAATTCGTTTATTCCTTTAGTGGCCCGGCTCTTGTATTTGACAAAGACCCTTCCGTCCTTAGGAACTGATATGTCCTCTGTAGCCGTGCTGAAGATCTCTACGTCCATGACAACGTCGTTGTAGTCCTTCTCTACCAGGCCACGGATGTCCTCCCATCTCATCTCCCATTTATAAAGTCCTGTGGGAACCTTCTTGACGTGATCGCATGCATCCTCGTTTAAGGACTGATCTGTATAGAATGTATTGTTCTCCGAGGTCTTCAGCGCCAGGACCAGCCTGGTCCCGTATTTGAAGGTTCCGATCTCGAACATGTTTCCGGAGCTGGCGTTCGTCGCGTTAAAGATGAGCTTCTTTTCGGGATAATGGAGCCAGACCTCGTCATCTAGGACCGTGTTTTTCTCTCTGAACCTTGCAAAGGCCCTGCCTTCCTTCGGCATCACTATATCATCGTCGCTTGTGAACTCTGCGGTATAAAAGGCGAACCGGCTGCCTATGCCGCAGTCGCCGTAGGCGATCCTGAACCAGCCCCTCTCTCCCCATGCCGGGCCCCAGCTGTTCTTGCAGATCCAATAGCCTTCGACGTCATCGTAGCCTACGATGCATATAGCGTGGTCTCCCACATAGCCGCCGTAGGCACTTTTATAAATGCCCTTTTGATAGTGGAAAAAATCATCATAAACCGTCATGCCGCCCATTACGGGCCCTCGAAGCGATATCCATTCCTTTGCCGCAGATGAGCTGAATATCGTTCTCCAGCTGGTGATCTTTATTGTTCTGTTTTCTCTGTCTGGACATGGGCCGTCCTGGCCGTACATGGTATCGTACGGGTAGCAGGCCTCATCCGGAATCCCACTGCGCTCTGCGTAGCTTAGGGCGGGCACAAAGTACCAGCCTCTTCCGCAGCAGTTGCCGCAGCCCCTGAAGAAAAGGTCGGCCTCTGAGAGATCCGGATTTAAGTATGGGTCTCTCTTGAAGATCTCGAGGTTAGACTCAACTAGGGCAGCGGTGGCAAATGCAACACAGGAGCCGCAGCCGCTCTGGTCTTTTACAGGAGTTGTCCAGTCCATTCCGGACACGTTGCGCCAGTCCCAGCTGGATGAGGAGATGAATACCCGTCCATCGCCTGCGGTCCTTTCATTCTCTTCTTCAATGGCGGCCCTGATCCTCTCGGTCTCGCCTGCCGGAACTGCAAGGCCCAGGCATTTCTTCCGTTCCTCTGCAGATAGCTCGGACATGGACGTGGCGCCTGCGGTCCAGGAGAGGCCTTTTTCCTCTATCTTATTTCTTATAAGCGCTATTTCTTCAGTGCCCAAGAGTTTACCCCCTTTCAACATTGAGAGAGGATACATAAATAACTTACGTTTTTTTTATATACTATCATGTTAAATTTGATATCTCAAAAGTACCTTTGATATTGGATTTTGTTGTTCAATTAAAATGGAATTTGCTTCATATCTTGATAGTGTTAACTGAGAAACTGATTGTTCTCAAATCGGTCAAGCCCCATACAGCATGAGTCTCTATCAAACTTTCGAAAGAAAATTATTAATAGCATCCTCCCGAAGAGAGCTAAAGAGGGCAGTGCAGATGGAGGTAATAGTTAAGAGGTCCAAGAGGCGGAAGAAAACCATTCAGGCCAGGATGGTGGATGGAAAGATGGAGGTGCTGGCCCCGGCAGCTATACCGGATGAGGCCCTTCAAGGCCACATATCGCGCCTTCAGGCACGCCTCCTGAAGAGGGCCGCAACAAGAAACGATGCGCTACTCGTCGCACGCGCGAAGCAGATGAACGAAAAATACTTCGATGGAAGGCTTGAGTGGAACTCCATCCAGTACTCCTCCCGCCAGGAGAGGAGGAGGGGGTCGTGCAACTTCACCACCAAATGCATAAGAATTAGCGAGCGCCTGGCAGAGATGCCGCAGTGGGTTGAGGACTATGTCATCGTGCACGAGCTGGCACACCTGCTGGAGCCCAACCACGGGAAGAGGTTCAAGGCGCTAGTTAGACGGTATCCCCTGACCGAGAGGGCGATTGGGTATCTCATAGCATCCGAGACCTTATGCCAGGGCAGGGAGTAATCGGGTCCTATTTCTGAAATTCTACTGCTTTTCGCAGCTTCTCCTTCTCGGGGGATCGGCTGAGGAACCAGCCCATCATGCATACAGAGTCCTGCGGTCCGAACTGCTCGAACTGCTCGCATGGGGTTTCCTTATAGCAGGGCAGATGGTGGATATTGCATACGGCAATCTCCTTTTGAAAATCCTGCTGATAGCTCAGATGCGGACATTTTTGCCCTGCGGGCTTTGAGATTATTGAGACTCGATCATCGGAACCAACCGTTCCATCGGGCCGGATCGACCTAGGATTTATAATCGATATGCTCAATTCTGTACAGCAGCGGCCGCATCTCAGACAGATCATGTCAGGCAAAAGTCTTTCTTTACCTTAATAGAGTTTCCTTATCGAATTTCCCATAAAAGAGGAGCTTTGTCGCTGTTGGAGGAATCGTTCCTCCAGCTACTCGGACATCTCCCTGGCTATGCGGTCAATTTTTTCCCTGTACTTCTGCTTGACCGACATCAGGGCAATATCCGTATAGCCTGCATCCTTAACTGCACCCTCGAAATCGCTAACTGCCTCACCGTAGGCCTTTAAGTAAACATACATCAGCATAAGGTACAGGTTAGTTGTCCTTCCAATTTCCATAACTCACGTCCGCCTTTAATGAAATTGACTGGCATTCCAGTTATCGGGGATTATTATAAAGCTGTTTGAGATCGCGTCGTAAATTGTATGAACCTAAGAGAATGATAATAGTTATAATAGTACATAATTATAGTAGAAAGAGGTATAAGAAATCAATGACAAAAGAGAGCAGGGCGCAAACTCCAGTCTTTAGGCCGGAGTAAGCCCGTACACTTCCGAGATTACTCTCGCTCTGCAGTG
>CAZHNU010000056.1:0-10665 GCA_964534145.1 uncultured Methanotrichaceae archaeon
AAGAGAAAAGTTCTGCAGGCATTACCTTAAGATAAAAAATTAATGTTATGATGCACTAGGGAGGTCATTCAAAAAATATTTATAAGAAAAAGAAAAACTTGAGGGAATAAAGTGGAAATATGGGGGGAACCTCATGGAACAGGTCTCATATGCGGCAACAGACGGCGGTATCGATTTAATCCCTGGTTACAGGCACAGGCTTACTCAGTCAGCCATAGGCGAATGGAACCTTTGGGGTCGCTTGAGAGAGGTGGTGGTGGGCACCCCGGAGGGAACCATCATTCCCAACTACGAGGCAGTCAATGAAAAGGTCGCCGCGCCTGAGGTCGTGGAGATGACCAGGAAATATGGGGGAAGGCTTGCCAAGGACGTCCTTCCTGATTTATATGCCGCCCTGGAGAGGGAGAGCAATGAGCTGGTAGCGATCTACGAGTCCCACGGCGTCAAGGTTCATAGGCCTCGTCATATCACGCCTGAAGAGACTGCCTATTCTTTTGGTTTTGGCTGCACAAACATATTTTCTTGCGATCCCTTCTGGTGTGTGGGAAGGAACATCCTAGAGAGCAGCTGGCGAAAGATGTCGGGCCGGCCTCAAAAGTGGGCAGTGAGGGAGATCTACCAGCCCAAGGTAGATATCGATCCCTCGGTTCACCTCCATGCCTGCCCCATGCCTTCGCCCGGCGAGGGACCGGGCCTCGGTGACTACTATTTCGAGGTCGGCGATATGCTGATCGTCGGCGACGGAAACGTGATTTTGGCCTACGATGAAGCAGGCACCTCCAGCAACCCCCGAGGGTGCGAGTGGGCACGGCGGATACTTGAAGCGGATGGCTTTAAGGTCACCATCATAAAGCTGCCTGACTCGGGCATACTGCATCTATTTGCGGTCATCTGCATTATAGGCCCAGATACTGCCATAGCCTACGAGGGAGCCTTCCCAGGAAGGAAGCTGCCCGAGCCCCTGGAGGGATGGAACGTGGTATGGTGCGACCTGGAGGAGGCCAAAGCCACAGCCCCCTGTGCGGTGAACATCGATAGGCAGACGGTGTTACTGCCGAGCGAGGCGCCCAAGACCTGTAGGGCAGTATCCGATCTGGGCTTCGATGTCATGGACCTCGAGTTCTCAGCCCATGCCATGGCAGCAGGAGGCATTCGGTGTGCCACCGGCGTGATCTACAGGGAGATCGACTGAGTTTGTTGGGATTTGTTGGGAGATTGTCAAGGCAAAAGACTTTAAAGTGGCTTTCTCCCGGCCATCAGCGCAATGCAGAGGTACTGCCAGAGCACGTTTACATGCCCAAACCCGGCCTCCTTCCACCAGTTCGCCTTTTGGCCCTTGCTGCAGTAGTAATGGACCTCTTTTTCCGCCCTCAGATTGGCTACAAAGTCAGACAAAGCAGGATCAAGCCTGCAGCGCCTTGATTCCATCTCCTCGTTGAACCACTGCTGCATGTCGCTGTCCTCCTCCTCATAGCCTTCAACCGCAATCAGCCATCCGCCGGGACGCAAAAGCCGGTAGCATGACGCGAGTACTCCTTTGTAGCTGTCGAAGGGTAGATGCTCGAAGACAAGCGTTGATATTACGGCATCAAATTTCTCAGCTCCCAGGCCCTCGTCCCAGCCGGGTGCAGAGAGGTCCGCTACCCTGCATCCGGTAATAGAGCCCGGGAATTCCTGGGTCGCCTTTTCTCTGGCGATCTCAACCATGTTCTTTGAGCCGTCGATTAGGAAAATGCGAGCCTCATGGGGAGAAAATTCCTTAAGCACTGCAACGGAGGCGTTTCCAGTGCCGCATCCAAGATCTAAAATCCTTGGATTTTCCCCAAGGTATCGCCGGCAGGTTCTGGCCACCAGGTTCAGCATATCGGCATAATATGGAACCACGGCTGACTGATATGCGTCATAGGCCTTTGAGTGGTCGTCGTAGCATGAAACGGTCGAATCTTCCGGCATTGCTTAATCATTCCCAGACAGGGCTTTTGTCATTGTCTATTTAATTCTATCTCCTTAGAAAGAAATAAGAGCTTTCAGAGGAACATCCAGTAAACCAGCAGGTTGACGGCAGTGAGAGGTATCCCCACTCTCGCAAACTCCAGAAAGGTCAGGGTCTCGCCGCTCCTCTCGGCATTTTGGATTATTATCACATTGCTTGCAGCACCAAGGATAAACAGATTGCCGGCAATTGTGCTTCCTGCAGCCAGAGCCATCAGGTTTTCCACAGAGGCCTCTGTGAGCATGGGCTGGTACAGGGCAACGAAAGGAACGTTGGATATCAGCTGGCTTAAGAGAACGCTCAAGGCCAAAATGGCCGGAATTGATTTCAGGTCCAGGTCTGTGTCCGCCAGCAGAGACTGAGAGATTCCGGATCTCCAGACGCTTTCCATGAGAACGAACATCGCAGCGAAGAAGACGAGCGTTGGCCAGTCGATCTTCCTCATGATCTCGACCCTTCTGCTGCTAAAAACGATTATCGGCAGCGCTGCCATTACGGCGATATAGATCAGCCTGAACTGCTCGCCGATGCCAAGCGTTACAGACCCTATCTTTATCAGCACCAGCGCTATTAAAATGGCAAAGGAAACTTTGGAAATGAATGCGAGATTGCTGTCTGCCAGCGGCTCCTTTTTGTGGCTTAGCGGCCCACAGCAGAACTGGTTTCTAAAGAATATTCGCAGGATTAAATAGGCCAGGAACAGGTTGAGCATTGTGGGCAGCAAGAGGTAGTATAAAAATGACAGGAACGGGTTGTCCATCTTTCCGTTTATGGCTATCAGGAGATTTTGGGGATTGCCTATTGGGCTAAGCACGCTTCCTGTGGTGACGGCGAAGGCGAGAGTTAGCAGCAGGAGCTTTGGAGAGATGTTGTGCATTCGGGCGAGATAGAGCACGAGAGGAGTGCCGATTATTGCCAGGGTATCGTTCATGAGCAGGGCTGATAGAAGGCCAATGCAAAAGAGGATTAGCAGCAGCAGATGATCGAGGTTTTTGGCCCTGGAAAAGAGCCCGTAGGATAAATGCAGAAGGTAGCCGCTTTCGTGCATTGCCTCGCCGATCACGAACATCCCGGCAAGAAATATCATCACATCCGGATTAATGGACCTGAGGGCATCGTCAGGGGAAATCTGTCCTGTGAAAATTACAGCCAGAGCGCCCATGAGCATTATCTGCCATATCTGCAGCTTGACCTTGCCCACCTGCCTCACTGCTATCAGAATGAGGACTGCAGCAAGGGCCATGACAGGTATATTTATTTCTATGCTCATTTCGGACTGGAACCCTCTGCACAGGCATTAACGCGGCTATATCGCTGGATCCATGCCTGGGCGTGGGCAGCATTTATGGGTCCAGGTGATATAGTTTTCCATTAGGAATAATGGATCTATGGCAAAGAATAAATGTTTAGAGTTACTGCAATATGAATAGGATAAAAAAAATGTAAATTAGCAGAATGTGAGGGAAATGGAAATTATCGAGCTGGACGATCGCCGCTGGGAGGAGGAGGTAGAGAATAAGGGCGGACCGATTGTGGTCATGTTCTATCATACCCTTTGCCCTTTTTGCGCTGTTATGATGCCGCATTTTCAAAAGTATGCCGAGGAGTTCAAGGACAGGATCACCTTTGCAAGGATCGACGTAAATAAAAATCCTTACTCTGCAGAAAGATATGGCATCATGAGCACGCCCACATTTAAGTTCTTCTGTAAAGGCAGACCGGTAAGGGAGATCGTTGGAGAGATATATCCTACCCTTTTAAAGAAGGTAACCGAGGAATCCCTGGAGTATGGAAAAGAGTGCGCCCTTAAATCGACACCTATTGATTATTACGCGGGATATGCCTGATATCATTAGCTTGATGTGACTCCATTGACTCACCCGTACCTGCTGTCCTGCATATTGATGCAGGCTGCAGCCTGGCATTCTGAACCTAAAATGCCAGGCCCAGGCTCAAGACCAATGCGTTATAATCGCAATCTGTAATCAGGCCCGATTCAGGCTATAGTATTTGCTCCGGCAATTGCACCTGCATTCGCTCCCGTATCCACAGCCCATGCATTGAAGCCCTGCATCCTCAGTAGAGTTGCGGCAGCGGCTGAAACCATATCGTTATCGCTTATTACGACGATTGTCATGCCCACTGGTATCTCTCCAATTCCGACGGTCAGCTGGTTTAAGGGAATGTTAATGACCGGAAGATTGCTGAACCCCATGGGAAGAGCGCCGGTTCCAACGTTCAAAACAACGAGATCTCCCCTATCAGCGGCATTCAGCGCAATGAGATCACTAATCGGCATTATGTACATTCCGTTGTTTGGATAGCCCGAAGCGACGTTGTTTGCGCTTTCCGCCACGGCAGCCCTCTGTTCAGCCGTCATCAATGCTGTCTGATTGTTCACTACGAAATAGCTCAGATTGCTCAAGGAAATGCTCTGGTTCGCGCCCTGGGCAATGCTCTGGCTTAAGCTGGCATTCCATAGCGTTGTGCCCTGCAGGCTCTGGTTCGCACCCTGCTCGACATTCTGGCTGGAGGACAGGCTGGCATTAGTCCCCACGCCTCCGGCTGCTTGGGAAGCGCCCTGCGATATGCTCTGGCCGACTGTTGAATCGCTCACATTTGAACCCTGGATGCCCTGAAAGGCCTCCTGTCCGATGTTTTGGCGGGTAGCAAGGCTTTCGTTGGTCCACGGACCGGCAATATTCTGGGCAGATCCCTGGTCAATTCCCTGGCTGATCGCTGAACCGCTTATGCTCGAGCCCTGAATGCTCTGACCGGCACTCTGATCGATGTTCTGATTGGTGCTCGAACCGCCTCCAAGCCCTGTTCCCGAGAGGTCCTGGCTTCCACGCTGCGCAATGCTCTGGTTGATCGTGGAGTTATTTATCACTGAACCTCCAATGACCTGGTTGGCATTCTGTGCAACATTCTGACTTGCGTTTAATCCTGTCGCGGCCAAAGCTGCTGCGGTCAGCAGCATAAGCGCGGCTATTATTGTCATGAAAATTTTGGCTTCCATTTAAAACCCCAAATGTTATGTAACTTAAAAGTATATAATTTTTTGGAAAGTTGGCTGGCGATAAATGGCACATTTCTGCTATAAAAACAACATAGTGGCCTACCATACGGTTAGACTCTGGCTTATCAGCGATTATTTTGGTGTGTGTTTTCTGGCCTTAGAAGGATTAAATTTGCAATTCAAACTGTTTTGGAAATTTTTGATTACCATAATATATCCGGGCATTCCCTTATTGTGCGGTCGTCGTATATGAAGCCGTTATGGATTCTTCACTTATAATATTGACCGTTACCCTTATAACATGATATCCTGTAACATGCTACCATAGCTCACGGCGGCCGGATTTAGGTTATATTGCCTAAAGGCCTGAACGCCGTGCAATGGCTGCAGCAAAGCAGCATTGAGCTGGTGTTACCGTGTTGGGCATAAACGATCCTGTGATCTGGGGCGTCTACCTATTGTGCATTTTTAGCACCCTCTTATGCGTAATTTATGGAATTATCAACTGGAACAAAGGCGCAGAGCTGGAGGCGATGGAGATCTCTGAGGAGATCGCCTGGGAATCAAAAGAGGAGGAGATGCAGGAGAAGGAGCTGGGGTTGTGATTTAGATGAATTTGCTGCTTCTTAACTTAATTATCCTGATTTACCTGCTTGCAACTATATACCTCGGATATCGGGGCTGGAAAACTACAAAAGACTCCGAAGGCTATATGGTCGCAGGCAGGAAGACCCATCCTTATATAATGGCCATGAGCTATGGAGCCACCTTCATCAGCACATCGGCAATTGTAGGCTTTGGCGGCAATGCCGGGCTTTTCGGCATGGGCTTGCTATGGCTCACCTTCCTCAACATCTTCGTCGGAATTTTCATAGCCTTCGTAATATATGGAAAACGCACCAGGAAGATGGGCCACAACCTGAATGCTATGACCTTCCCGGAGCTTTTGGGAAAAAGGTTTGACAGCAAGCTTGTTCAATATGTCAGCGGCCTGGTTATTTTCTTCGGCATGCCCCTCTATGCTTCAGTTGTGCTGATTGGAGCAGCCCGCTTTATGGAGACTACCCTGGCTATAGATTTCAACATCGCCCTGCTGATATATTCTGTAATAATTGCTGCCTATGTGGTCTGGGGTGGCCTTAAGGGCGTTATGTATACCGATGCCATGCAGGGGACGATAATGTTCGTGGGAATGGCCTTTTTAATGGTCATGACCTATGCTCATCTAGGTGGAGTAACAGCCGCAAATCAGGCCCTGACGGATATGGCACCTCTGGTTCCTGCCAGCCTTGCAGCACAGGGACATACAGGCTGGACATCGATGCCGGCGTTTGGAAGCGCGTGGTGGTGGACTTTGATGTCAACCATCGTCATGGGCGTGGGCATTGGAGTTCTAGCCATGCCGCAGCTGGTTGTCCGCTTTATGACCGTGAAGTCCAACAGGGAGCTTAACCGAGGCGTACTTGTCGGTGGTATTTTCATCATCATGATGACAGGCGTCGCATTCGTTACAGGTGCTCTCTCAAACGTTTTCTTCTACCAGACACAAGGAAATATTTCCATCAACGTTGCCCAAGGCAACGCCGACAGCATTATCCCGATTTATATAAACGCCGCCATGCCGGAATGGTTCGTTTACCTGTTCATGCTCACTCTTCTGGCAGCAGCCATGTCCACGTCAAGCTCCCAGTTCCATGCCCAGGGGACGGCTATAGGCAGGGATATTTACGAGACGTTGACTCAGAAAAAAGGTGGAGGATCCATATTGATTACCCGAGTAGGAGTAGTAGTGGCAATAATAATTGCCGTGGTACTTGGATATCTCCTTCCTGCCAATATCATCGCCCGCGGGACTGCCATATTCTTCGGCCTATGCGCCTCGGCCTTCCTCTCAATGTATACATTGGGCCTCTTCTGGAGGCGGACGACAACACAGGGAGCCATTGCCGGTCTGATCGTGGGAACGCTTGCCTGCATTCTCTGGATGGTTTTCGTGCATAAATCAGAGGCTACTGCGCTAGGAATATCGAAGTTCATTTTCGGAAAGGATATGCTTATAACCCAGATGCCCTGGCCTGTCGTGGATCCAATTGTAATAGCACTGCCGCTGGCATTCCTGGTTACGGTGATAGTAAGCCTTGCAACGAAGCCCATGGGCGATAAGCATCTGGACGAGTGCTTCCACGGGATAAAGTAATATTTAATTTTTAAATTTTTTTTATTCTTCTTTTTTTTGAGCTTAAATTTGAAGGAACTTATCCTGGGAACTCGTCTTTGATATTCCTCGTATTCCTCTCCAAACCGGGACTTAAGTCTCGTCTCCCAATGCAGCGATCCTAAAAATAGGTATTTAGTCGTCATCCATTCCTCGTTGATCCTCTCTAATCCGTTAGTGGTTCTGATCCTTCTATGGTGAGAATTGGGAAATGACCTGTAGTTCCATAAGCTGAACAGGAAACTCTCAAGAGTGTCAGCAGCTTTGAATAACCTCGACTTTCAAGCTCCAGAATCAGTTTTCTCATCTTGGTTTCATCTTCTGTTTCCTCCGTTTGCCAAAGACTGGTAGGATAACAGGGCCTATATCCTTATTGCTAAATTACAGAAAACTCGCTATGCTGCGGCTGGCCATGGATAGTCTATAACACTAGCCCTTTCTTGATGGTCAGCCTAATGCTGACAGGTTTGTATTATCTGCAGATAACCTATTTGAAAACCACATCTTTTTCTTTCAACAGAGCCTTGATTACCTCGGGATATGCGTTACCGCTGATTGGGGCAAAGGAACTCTTCATGCAACCACCGATCCTTCCTTGATCTATCCCTCCTTTAAGCCATTCCTCGTGTGTGACCAGATCAAGACCCAGCTCCTCAATAGCGCGGCGATAAAGATATATTGCAAGCGATTTGGCTGACTTCTCTGAAACATAAGCCAACACGTAAACAGGACTTATAAAGAAACTTGACTTAGGCTTCAATGGCTGACCTAAAACGGCATGCAATATCTCATAGCCTGCATCTTTATCGAAGCCTCCTGCACAAAGGCAATAAACGTCAAGCTCAACCAGGGCATAGCGGCTATTTGGCGCATTGATAGAGATGGTCACATAGGGCCAGGCATGTGAAGAACACCACTCCCAATACTTGTTTGATATTTGGCGTCTGTGCATCCTGATCACATAACGCGCTGCAATGGACTCTTCCAAAGTCTCATGGGATTTTAACACATACTCACCTGTCGATCTATACAGTATTTCTGACGCCTTCCTCTTGATCTAATCTCCCCGCCAGGCAGTCTTGAAAGCGGCCAACAGGGGCTAAACAGATATAAGGCTAGGGGAGCGAGTCACTAAGAAGGCATACCTCTTCGAGGGAAAAAGAGTACAGGTAGATAAGCCCAAGACCGCTCCAGCCTGGATGGTGGATAAGATCTGGAAGCTCCAGGCAAAGAAAATAGGCACCGAGAAACAGATGGAACTCTAAAGCCTCTTTAGAGAACCAAATAACACAAGGGCCTCTATAGACAGCGAAGCTCAGCTCGAATCCGTTACCGCCGCCAGCACCTTCTTCGCCGCCGATGCCCTCTCCGACCCGGACATGTCCTCCGCCATCTCCTCCAGGTCCTCGACATCTATCAGCCCCATCTTGAACCTGGTTTCAAGGATGTAGCTCATCACAGCATCGCTCTTCCTCGTCTTCTTCTTAGCCAATTCTCCCCATCTCCTCCTCAGCCATAGTCATCCACAAATGGCCGGGACCTTCCCCTGCGGTTACCGACATAGTAATAGTTTTCGCCGTCTTCAACCATTCAACCGAAAACTACAAATATCTATAACGATTATATAGATAGTTTGCCGCGTCTTGCGCTGTAAGTGCGAGGACAAGTTCACCGGCATAGCTCTCAAGGCGGAGGAATTCGATAGATGTATCTTACCGTAGATGCGCCGCGAATCTCTGAGGACCTGAGAGGTGCTGCGCTGGTGAGGCGTAGTATCTAGTGAATGTCCGGAGAAGCTGAAAAAGACCGCCAGGTCGAAGACCTGCACGCCCTGACAGGCGTAGCATGCCTTAAAGCGGCTTCATCCGAGTTCTCGCCTGGCGTGAACGCGGCTCAAGCTGACGGCGAGAGGCGAGTGCAGGCCCAATGGGGGCTCCCGTAAAACGGATGCTGTGTCAAATTCCAGTGCTGTGCCGCCTTGAAGCCCGGCTTTCAGTCGGGGCTCGGGGCCGGGCCAGGCCTGTACTTCGCGACAGGCTCCAAAAAGGCGCTGTGGATCGGCGCTGGCCCGCCTGAGACTTCGATTTGCTTTTCTCCGATTCTTTCACATACGGGATTCCATGGGCTTATCGGCTATCGTTTTGTGCTGCAATGGAAATCTATATATATCGGCAATTGACGTATATAGTATTGGCAAAAGTCGATAGTCTATTTTCCCCCTCCTACACCCAAAGGCTTTTGCCTCCCTCCTTATTCCCCCAATTTTTCATGTTCACTAAAGCTCTGAGCTATTGGATTTATCTTCAACCTCGCTATGCATAAGCCTTATTAAATAGCCCATCTACCTCCTACCGCCAAGATTGCCAGCCAGCGAGGAGAGGGGCAAAAGTCGGAGTGATGAGGTCTGATGGCTGGCCAGGCTTGCAGCTCCCCCGTTTATGATAGCTATGGACAAAGATTGCAAAATAGGTCAACGTTGATCTGTGATATCTTTGGACTTAGCTATCTAATAACATAGATCACTTTTCGATCCCCAGCTCCTCCGCCTTCTTCTTCCTGGCCATCTCCAGCGCCTCCTTGCGCCCCATTTTCTTGCAGCTCCCTAAATACACGTTTCGCGTCCTGCCACCCACAACCCAGGCGGCATGCCAGTACTCGTGCCCCTTGCCCTTCTTCATCTCCTTCTTCACCTTAAAGGCGCTCAGGTCCTCCAGCCTGGCCCGGCCGGAGCTTTTCAGGGCGGCGGCCTCGGCCTGAGCAGCCTCCTGTCGCTCCAGCAGCCTGGCCTGCAGGTCTCCCAGGTCCTCAATATCCGCCAGCTGTCTGGCAGCAGCGAGGGCGGCGCTCAGCTTGCGGGCCTCGGTGCGTAGATGCTTGATGCGCTCGCCGGTGGGTGTTTTGTGGACCATAGTGCTCCTCTGAAGTGATCTATGATATTATTAGATTATGTATTTATTTTATCATAAATCATTTAACTATAAAGGGATAAGAGCTAATTCATCAAATAAACTATTTAATCGCTTGATGATAGATTGATAAGTATATGAATAGTAGTCATTAAAAAGTACTTCCATGTCGGTGGAGGGAAACGATGATCGCGTACACCCCAGAAGAAATTGAATTGATGAAGTTGGATTACGAAATCAGCCAAGAGGGCTACAATTCAAGAGATGAAATGACATATGAGGTGTTTCATAAGCTGATCCTCATTTTCCAGCTTTTCCTGGTAATCTTATTCAGCACTATGATATTTCTTAAAGTTTCCAGAGAGTTTCACATAATTAGCTCTGTCATAGTAGGGTTTGCAGGTCTTCTATCAATGTTCTCTATGTTGGTTGGACTTGAATCTCTCGTTTCTACTAAAGCTGCACTTCGGCTTCATTCGATAGAACTTGAAAAAGAAATATCAAAAAGAGTTTCCGATCGAGTATCTCTACA
>CAZHNU010000056.1:10765-19253 GCA_964534145.1 uncultured Methanotrichaceae archaeon
ACTTGAAAAAGAAATATCAAAAAGAGTTTCCGATCGAGTATCTCTACAGTACTGGGATAAACTGAAAAAGAGAGATAAGTATTTCGAGGAACGAAATTTGAAAAGGGGTGAAATCAACATAAAAAACATTAGGCACACGTTAATATGGACATCAAGAGTGCTTATCGCTTTTTGGATAGCGATAGTTGCTTTCACAATAATATATAGCGATAATATAATGAATGCCTTAGAAAATGGAAAAAACATAGCACTAACCAGCATGAGCTTGATTGGGATAGTAATCCCATAACTTTAAAAGTTTCATCTAGCCAGGTCCAATCTTGTTCTTAATAGTAGGTTAACTATATATATTCATTTCACTTTTGATTAATAGAATGCGTTTAAACCAAAACGAGGTCCGCACTTTAATCATCATCACCCGCTCCCAGAAGCCGATACATCCAGGAGACATCCAGAAGGAGCTGGGCCTCCTTAAGGGCTCTGTCTCCAGGATCATAACCAGCCTTCAGGATAAAGGCCTGGTCGAGAGGGCGGGTGGCGAGATCGTGCTTGGCAAAACGCCTCCGGCCGAGGCTTTCAAGCGGCTATGCTTCGGACACAGAACATCGCCCTTAGAGGAGATCCTCTCCGGCCGGAGGGTGGAACTGCTCTCCCGGCAGGACAGCAGCCGGAAGAGCCTGGAGGACCTGGTCAGGGAGACGGGCATCCCCACCGATACAATCTACTACTACCTTCAGGGCTTTCGCCAGCTGGGCATAGTCAGCCGGTCCAAGCATGGCAAGGCCTATCTCTACTCCTTCAACTACATCGTCTGGCCAGAGCTCAAGGACTTCGTAACTGCCCTCATGGAGCACCAGGTCCTGCGCCTCGTTCCCAGGGAGGCTCTGCTCATCAAGAGCTACGGAGACAGCGTGCTGTTCAAGAGCCTGCGGCCGCAGGATGCCACTCTAACCTCATTCAGCGTCTATGCAGACTACGGGATAGAGCTGAGGCTAAGAGACTACTACTACACCCTGCCCAAAAGGGAGCTATCCATCCAGGAAATTTTCATCCACTCTCTCGACTCTGCAGAGAGCATTTCACATAGGCTCTACTGCATCCTTTTCTACTTGAAGAACAAAGAGGCGCTAAAGGACGTCTCGCACCCCATGATGGAGAGCATAAAAGCGGTGCTGAGAGGAGAGAGCATCAAGGGCTATCCCTCCATCGAGGAGATAGAGGATCAGGCGGAGCTTTATGGAATCCAGGATATCGAGCTGTGAAGAGGTCGAGGAGATACTGAAGGCCTTGGGCGAGCGTCTGAATCAGCCTGTGCAGGTCCTGGTAATAGGCGGAGCGGCGATGATCAAGTACGGCCTGAAGGACGTTACCAAGGATATCGACCTGGTCTGCAGGGATGCTGCAGGAAAGGCCAGGCTCCTTGAAGCCTCTAAAAGTCTCGGTTTCGAAGTGTTTGGGCCGGAGAAGAGGCATGCGCGCCTTGGCCTGGACAGGATAGCGGTGAAAGGAGGGCACACCCTGGACGTCTTCGCCGGCAGGGTTTCCTACGACTTCGGGCTTTCAGAGGCCATATGGGAGCGAGGGGGTGAGACGCGGGAATTGGGAAAGACGGAGATGAGATATGCAGCTCCGGAGGACATATTCATCCTCAAGCTGATCGCCAACCGGCCGCGGGACGTAGAGGACTGCGTTCTCCTGGCCTCTGCAAAGGTAGACTTCGAGGCAGTCTACTCTGAAATTGAGGCACAGTACGGCAAGCCTGGTACTGTAGAGGAGAAGATCTGGATTACCTACCTGGAAGAGAGCATAGGAAAGCTGGAGGAGGATTACCGGGTTCAGGTGCCCATTGCGGATAGGGTCTCGAAGCTGGCGGATGGATATAGGGATAGGCTGTATAGGGAGCTGGCAGAACGGATTTACTCACATAAGTAGGTGCATTGCATGACCGAGAAAAACCGGAATTACATAAAGAAGGAGATCGGCAAGCTTCTTTCCGAGATATGGCGGGTCAAGGGGCTGTCGGAGCAGGAGTTCGGCCCGCAGCACCCGATAACGAAGAAGCTGGATAGAATGCATGCGGATGCACAGGCCCTGCTGCAGGAGAAATTTTAGTCCCATAACCAATTGATGCACCACCTAGACTACGCTATTTCTGCCCGGATGATGATGCCAATATCCCATTCAACTAAAGAGCAAAGTAGGCCACCACTATCTGGATGGTCGGCGAAGGCTGAGAGGGGCTTTGGAAAAATCCAACGAATTGGCGATGCTGGCAGCCTTGATCCCCACATCACCGCATCCACTGGAGGCTAAATCTGCCTGTAGATGTAATAGCTGGCAGCATCGTCGCCAATTGTTTTTATAAAGTAGTCTCCCATGAGCCATTCATCCGCATTTTTGCTAAGTATTACTGTGCGGCCCTCGTTTTCCATGACGATGGCCCCACTATCACCATCAACGTAGGCGACTCTCATATTGCCAAAGGGCTTATCCTCGCCTACATCCAATAGATCCTCAGACAACTGCAAAATACCATCTACCAGACAGCTGTTTCCTTTGCTGCAGTCTGCTTCGGCTTTGTGTATGGCCAGAACTGCAACTTCACCGACGCCTTCAAGTCTCGTCTTATAAATGTAGGTATTCGGCAGCTGGAGATAGTTCCTGTCCAAAAGCTCATCGTTCCTGTAAAGCTCGATTAATGCCATACTGCAGGATTCGTCCACATGGAGTCTGGCGTTCAAGCCATCCTGCAAAATGAGGTTCTCGTCGTCATCGATGATCTGAGGCTTTTTGCTTGTCGATCAATAATCTGCCCAGCTTTTCACAAGCTAACAGGTTGGCAATCTGAGAGCTATGGCCAAGATAGCTATCTATGCTATAGCCGGAGACATAGCTTTCGCCCATAAAAGCCATGACGTCGTAGTAGCCCCATTCACCGAAGGCAAAGCTCTTTTTCTGGGCGGTTGTAGTGTAAACAACTCCGCGGACGCCATCTACCACATCGCCGCTAAGCTTATCTGGGTCGTCTTTATTGAGCGCCTATCATGCCTGGGCTTGACCGAAATCGAACCTCAATCAACCCCGTTCGGGTAATGATGCATCAATATTTCCTCGATCTTTATGAAGCCAAATAGCTTATAACTAATCGATGACTGAGTCATAATTAATATGCGCTATTTGCACTGGTGGTATTCATGAACGGAAAATCCGATGATCGCTCAGAGACAGGCAGAACATCACATTTGTATTCTGAAAGAATAAAGGGTGCTTACTTTCCATTATATCCCCTCTATCCTTATGATTCATGTTCAAAAGGCCAAGGAGGCCAGCTCCAACTACTTCAACTGCTAAGCGCAGGAAGATCCGATTCGGTTCCTTGTGCCCTCTATATCCATATCCCCTTCTGCGAATCTTTCTGCGCCTTTTGCGGGATTCCGAAGCTTTGTAGGTCCGAAAATATCATTTCAAGGTATCTATCGGCCCTGAAGAAGGAGATCTTCTGGTACGCTCAATCCAATTACATATTATCCAGCGAATTCGATGCTCTATACTTCGGCGGAGGTACGCCGACCGTATTGACATCCGAGCAGCTTGCCGATCTCATATCTTACTGCAAAGGCAGTTTCGCCTTAAGAAAAGATGCCGAGATCACTGTGGAGGGATGCGTCCATAACTTCGGGAGAGAGAAGCTAGAGGCAGTCCTTGAAGCTGGTGCTAACCGGGTCAGCTTTGGCGTCCAAACGTTTAACGATGCCTTGAGAGATCTGATTGATCTGCAGAGTGAGGCTGAAGATTGCATACAAGCTGTAGATATGGCGCGAGATGCAGGATATCAGCGAATCGATATAGATTTGATATATAATCTGCCAGGCCAGACATCAGAGGACGTGAAGAACGATGTCCAACTTGCCATAAGCTTGGCACTGGATAACGTTAGCTTCTATGCACTGCACATCGAGCCGGGCACCAAGCTAGATCGTCAGATCAGGTCTGGAGAGTCGAGCATAAGCGGAATTGACGAAGAAGTGGCCATGTATCAGGATGCTGTTCGTTTATTCGAACAGGCGGGCTATCACCAGCAATCGATACTTACTAAGTTTTCCTTGCCCTATGTGGATTGTGTTTACGAGAAAATGCGACTGGGACAATACGATTGCTTGGCCCTGGGACCTTCCGGCAATGGTAATCTAGGTGATTGTGTTTACTCGAACATGGGATCGGTGAACGACTACCTCCAAATGGTAGAGCAGAGAAAATTCCCGGTATCAACGGCTGTGCAGATCTCAAGTAACCAGGCCATTAGGCGATACCTGGCCAAGGAGATATCTATATTTAGGATAGACAAAGAGGATTTCCAGAGACGCTTTTGCATATATCCCGAAGATGTTTTCCCGGAATTGATCGAGAGTTTAGAGATTAGAGGTCTAATCGAGACGGACGACAGACTTATCAAGTTGACCCCATGGGGTCGTTTATGGGGGCAAAACGTGTGCTCAGAGTTCCTTAGATAAAGCCAATGAGAAAAGGTAAATGATAGGGATATAGGGATTGGATTCTGCTTGCTGACGCTTAAGTCCTGCTGCGAGTTCGTTCCAGGAATTCTTGTGCGGATTTCCAGGCGGGCGGCGGAGCATGCAAAAGCAGAGCTTTAACCAGCTTGTCGGTTTTGTTAGCCCAGCCGATATCGTCGGGACTTGCCATTATGGCAGTGTCGGCTTTAACCTGGATCCTCTCCTCCCGAACTATCACCTCCAGGGTTCCATCCAGAATGTTAGAGTATCACTTCAAAGTAAGGCAATCCGGGATGACTATGAGGTAGAACCTCGTCGCCAGGAGAGATCTCCAAAGAGGTTAGAGATATGTTGGGCGTAGCAATAAGCGGACTAACGAACCCTTCCGAAGTTGAGACTCCCTCCGCGGAGGCCCATTCAGCAATAGTATATAGATTACCCATGATGCATCACTTCTACAAAATTAAAGAGGATGGTAGTAATAAACCCCTTGGGAGGGGATTCCATGATACTCCTCCAGATATTCTTTCATATAGGCATCGAGGTCGAAATCCTGGAACTTCTCTGGATAGAGAAGTTTGGCTAAATAGGCAGGCAGAATAACCGGTATTGAGGAGGCCTGGCTAATTTCAAAGGTTAATACATATACATTCCCATTCTTTACTGCCTTGACCTCAGCAAGCTCAGTACGATTCATCAATAGGTGAAAAAAATGATTGGTTTATTCAGCTCTCATTCAAGGGTGGATAGAAGAAAACACCATGTTCTTCCACATTGATATCTATCGGCGAAAACCTGTCCAAATACTCTTGGTGAATTTTCTCCGGATCTATATCCTCAAATAAGTCAGGATGGAACAATTTAGCATAGTATGCAATAGCTATGATGTTGTTGGGGAATAGTCCGATAGAATATATGTCCTGATTGTAAACCCTTCCCGTTTTCACCGCTGTAACATTGGCTAACTCAGGTTGGCTCATGATATCTTCACGAATTGTCTTTAGTGCTGAAGGGTCATCAATATCGTAGCCATAATCCTTGCTGGTCCCTGGGTCGACGATAATGTCGGGATTCTTTTCTACCACCCATTCTGGAGATACGGTGATGCAATAACTTGCATCTAAATCTGTACCAATATTTATTCCTCCAGCGATATCACAAGGCGGGAATTTAGATCTGCAGCTATACAGGCTAAAGCAGGTAATGTACACATGTGGCTTCTCCTCTTCTGAAAGTCCTGCGGTACGCTCTTTTATTAAATTTAGGTAGCCATTATACCAATCGATATATTCTTCGGCTTGGTCTCTTTTATCAAGGATATATCCGAGCTTTCTTATATCCACTGTGAGGTTATCTGAGTCGTAGGGCTCATAGTAACCGGCCGAAACGACTGTAACGCCGGGGAGATTTTTTCTTGTTGTCTCTTTCTCCTCACTACTCGCACGATACAGGAAGTATACATCGGGATTCAAACTGAGTATTGCCTCGTAATCTGGAGTCATGTAGCCTCCAACCGACGGCAACTCAGCGAGGTCTTGCAAGAAAGTCGGACCCATGTAATCCGTTATGGCTTGAGTACCGACAATTAAGTCCTCTGCATCCAGAACTCGTATCGCTGCGAGTGAAGTTATGTGATCAGGTATTATTCGTTTTACCGGCATGTTCAGGGTTACTGCGTCACCATCCGTATCCGCAATGGTAAGCTGTTTTTCTTTCCCATCCATGATATCTCTAATCTGATCGATATCTTTCACGTCCGTCTTGCCATCATAATTGGCATCGCTTAGATATGTCACAGAATTTGTCCCGTTGATTACTCCCTCAACATAAGCAAGATCCTTCTCATCGATATCATCATCCAAATTTGCATTCCCGAATATCTGCAGCGTGTGTGAGACAGCACTGGCCGAGAACACAACTGAAAAGGTCGCCGTTATCATCAAGGCAAGCATGAGATTCATACGCCTACTCATAAATAACATCTCCTCATATTATTCCAAATAATTTGACGCTTAAGTTAATAAATTTATCCTAATAAAGATTTGATAAATGCTACAATTATTGATAACTTAGAACTAATTCTAAGTTTTTTATATAGACTATAAAATGGGCGCTGATTCAAGAACCTTCATCTCGCTCTGATTTTGGATAAAATATATCACGTCAGCACACATCTTTTCACAGGAGAGATTGTTATGGATAAGAGGATGGCCGAGAAAGAGGCTAGAAATTTTGCTCTCAGAGATAAGGATGGAAACGAGATCGCCGTTTTCACCGGAAAGTCGCCCCGCCAGGCAGCCCTGAAGGCGGCCAACAGGGGCATGCCCTCGTAGACCCGAAGCACCAGCGCGTCCACCTCTGCGGCGGCCCGGAAGATCTCCAGGATGTCGGAGAGGGGGTGGGGGCGGATGGTGGTTTTTTGAGATTGGATTGAGGTTGGCATTGCAATATCACCAGGTCTTTAGATACCGCTTATACTACTTATACTTTTTATACAAAAAGTACAACACTTGCGAATAGTATGAATGATAATATATGCCTATTATGTGCTTAGCTGATCTCATGGAATTCGAATTTGATGGAAAAAAATGGGAGACTTTATTGGATCCCATGGTTAAGAAGATTGACATCAATGGGAAAGTCTACCTGGACAAGAAAAGAGCAGGAGAACAAGTGCTCATTATCCCGCTAAAACTTTTACCCGGTGATAAGGAGAAGTGGGTTAAAATCGGTAGAAGCCCATAAGGCCCAAAATCCTTTTCTCTTCCGCGCTTAAAGCGATCTTCATGAAGAAGATTCTGCTGCTGTTATCCCTGACATTGCTCTTAGCAAGCAATGCCTCTGGCGAGACCTGGGAATTTGGATCTTATGAAGTGTTCATGAATTTGAGCACGTCTGCCAACTACTCAATGGATATACCAGAATACTCAAGCGACTTAGGCATTTGGTCTCGCGCCTTAAATATCACTCCAAACTCTGGTTGATATGCGACGGTCGCTCTGAATGAATACGATATTCCGGTAATCCGTTCAAAGTTGCTCAATTCTGTAGCGAGTAACCTAATTACAACATATATCGAATTGGGTTTAGGCGGCCTAAAATATGGAACCAGAGAGTTCAAAGGATATGATGCCTTTGAGATATCTGCCCCGGCCCAAAAAGTAGTTACTGAAAAAACTGAATTGGTTTGGCCAGAATTTTATACACTAATATATTTACCGGACGAATATTTACCGGACGAGTCTATGGGCGTGACAGTCAACACAATAAATGCCGGTGAACCTTTTTTCAGAGAGCTTCTAAACTCTATTGATATCTACAAGACAGTCCCCTCGTCATCAGGGCCTGCCAAACCTTTTCTTGGCCTCACTTCCGAATGGGCCGGACCAGGCAAAGGCGCAAAACCTGGTATGGAGAATAGCAACTTCTTCACGGCTGTGAAAAATTAGTTCTTTTCTTCTAAAGTAATAATTACTTTCTGTTACGCCCCGAAATCCGACCGCCAGCAGACGCCCCGCTGGCGAGCTGAGGACCTCCAGCTGCAGCAGGCCTGCCCGGCCTCAAGTCTCTGCGGAAGTGCGCGCCGGCTGCGACGCTGCGCCGGGCGACTGGAGGCCATCGCCCCCTGAGCCTGGATTAAATCTGTACACCCCCAGCACTCCATGAAGATGCATTGCTGCACAGTAGCGATGGGTGTATCTCTCTATTCCTATGTCAGACTTTGTCCAAAATATTTATCTTAGGGATACTAATCTTAGGTCTGTAGGAGATGTTCTAATTGACAAAACGCTTGGTTTTGGTGGCTCTTTTGACTGCCTGTCTCGCAGCGAATGTATCGGCCGAAGAAGATAGTGTCATAGTCGGCTCGTATAAGGTCAACTTTGATTTAGGTATGTCTGGGAACCCGTACACTGTAACCGTGGCAGAGCCAAAAACAACATCATTGCTAGCCGGTAATATATCTGCAAAATATGAGA
>CAZHNU010000057.1:0-18751 GCA_964534145.1 uncultured Methanotrichaceae archaeon
TTTTATTGTATCTCCATAAAACCAATTATCACCAGCCGGTGTTATTCTAGCATTTCCTAGATTAATTATAGTCTCTTCATCAGATTCAAAATTATAAAGAGGCAACGTAAAAGTATATGCCATAATTCATGATGCCATAATTCATGACATCCCCCGGAACAGGGCGTTTATCCCCGCCCTGCTCCTGGGAACGCTCCTCCCTCCTGTGATGTAGTTGTTGATGGGTTTATAATTGTTTATCACGGGGCCATCGTAGCATGGCCGCGTCCGAGCGCCCGGAGTTTGGAGCACCCGTCCGGAACCATGCAATGCATTACCACGATATAAACTTTGCTTCTTCTGCAGCCAGGGCATCACAGCCCTAGGCTTGGCTTCCATCAGCTCGATTTTGTGCTTGGGCTCAAGATTCTGCAGCGGCTTCTTAACCGGCAGCCCCGGCCAGGCCTTTCAGGATCCGCTGTGGGAGAAGGCGTCTGTTTGAATATCGCTTCAAAATCCCATGGAAACGAATCTGCATGCATGATTAGGCCAGCGTACTCCTTCTCCCAAAGAGGGACGGGGGGTCCGCGCGGCAACTGCAGCGCGCCCCAACCGCTAGCGCGCGAGAGAAACAGGCAACATGCGCGGGAATGCCATCCCGTGAATCGGAAGGATGGCCAGCACAAACCGGAGTCCCATGATGGTCCAGCATTTGCAGGCACATTATGGGCTGGATGATTCCTTTCTTCATTATTATTTATAAAAGAAATCGCAAAATTTAAACGCTAAAGAGACAATTATGTATCAATACCTGGAATATCCTGCCTTTTCAAAGGAACCACTATCCAATAGAGGCCTGATTATGAACCTAAAGGACGACCTGATCTACAGGATTCAAATTGCTGTTATCCTTATCGTTGGGACAATTTTGTCAGCAGCTCCGGCCCAGGAGCCGCTTCAAATTTACCAGATGGATCTGATGAACGCGCCAGCCCAAATCATCTCCGCTGGCCAGGAACAATCGGCTTCGCCCCCGGTGGAGATGATTCCAATGCAAACCATTCCCTTAGGAACCATCCCGCAGGAAACCATCCCACCGGGGACCGTCGCCCCTCCGGAGGTCAGGATCTCCGGCTGGATCTACCAGGGCGATCCCGGAGACGAGAGCAAAAGCCTGGAAAGCGTATGGGTAGGGCTTTACGGATCACAGGACCCTGCAGCGCCGGGAAGGCTGGCTGGCAGGACCTTTACTGACTCACAAGGATGGTTCGAGATTTCTGTTCCCGAGGGCTTCCAGTTCTGCAACATAATTCCCCTGCCGCCCGAGGGCTACGCTCCCAGCGGGGCCGACTCAATAGACGGGGCAGTCATCAACCAGAGCTGGATTCAGTACGCTTTGCCCCTTGAGGATATGGATCTCGGAGGCAACAAGTTCTGGATGGAGCCGCTTGTTTTCGATATCATAGCTCCGATATTGCTGCCTTCATCAGCATCTGCGCCTCGCCCTGGCGACGGGCTTGAGCTCACCTGCCCTGACGGATGCCGGTGCCTGACGGTGACAGAGGCCACGGAGGCTTTCGAGTATCCTGAGAGGTGTCAGACGCAGCCCTGCGGAACAGCAGAAAACGGTGAACCCAAGTACTGCTTCCAGGCCGGAGCAAAGCCGCCCGAGACTGCTGGCCAAGTTGCCGGGGCTGATGGAGGCGTATGCCAAGACGGCTGCCGATGCATGCTGGAGGAGGTGGCAGCAAGCATGGGCGCTCTTGAGAAATGCTCCAGGTCGATTTGCGGCTACTCCGAGGATCGTGTTCCCAAATACTGCTTCAGGCAACGATCCGCCCAGGAACAGCCTTCGGCAGAGCCCAATCCAGCGCCTGAAACCGAACAGGAACAGTCTGAGTGCGTTTGTCTTCTGGAGGAGCAGGCAAAGGAGAAGTTCGGCTTCTATGAGAAATGCTCCGATGAGGTATGCGGCCTGGAATACCAGCTATTTGAAAAGCACTGGTTCAGGAAGGCCGCACCTCAAGTTGCTGTGAAAAAGCCCGGGATAGAAAAGGTCCCCGAATCAATTGACCTCGCCAGCAGCTTGGATTCGGACAGAGACGGCATCCCCAATTCCAAAGATAACTGTCCCTTCATTGCCAACCAGGACCAGGCTGACGAGGGAGACATCAAGTGCGAGAAGATCTGCCTGACGCCGGAGAAGCCCTGCCTCACAAAGTGCAGTGATCCCGACGGCGTGGGGGATGCATGTGATAACTGCCCCACCGAGTACAACCCTGATCAGGCAGATTCCGATAACGACGGCGTCGGAGATGCCTGCGACAAATGCCCGGATTGCTCGGATAAAGAGGACGCCGATGCAGATGGCATGCCGGACAAGGTCGATAACTGTCCGACGCAAAACAACCAGGATCAAAAGGACTACGATAAGGACGGAATCGGCGACGTTTGCGATAACTGCAAATGGGACAGCAATCCCGACCAGGCCGATTGGGATGCCGATAAGGTTGGTGATGTCTGCGATAGATGCCCTGGCAAGGACGATTTAAAGCCTGATTCGGACGGAGATGGTGTGGGCGATGCCTGTGATAACTGCCCTAATGCCTTCAATCCCAGGGAGGAATGGGATAAGCAGATGGATACCGATGGAGATGGTGTAGGCGATGCCTGCGATTGCAACGATGGGATAAAGGGGCCTAACGAGGTGGACTGGGATTGCGGAGGCGAATGCGGCCCCTGCACGCAGTGCAATGCTGCCGCCCTTCCGGCCAGTTTCGACTGGAGAAACTGGAGAGGCCGCAACTGGCTGACGCCGGTCAAAGACCAGGCGTCCTGTGGGTCCTGCTGGGCCTTTGCAGCCGCTTCCGTCGCCGAGGCCGAACTGAACCAGAAGAAAAACCAGGCAGGCATGACCAGCATGGACCTCTCGGAGCAGTGGCTGCTGTCAGGTGGCCTTGGATGCTGCATGTCCGGAGGATATGCATCCGCAGCGCTGCAGGAAATGAGAGATAAGGGAATTGCCTACGAGTACTGTTTCCCCTACCAGTCGGGGATTTGCGTGAAAAAGGACAGCAAAGGCAACGATATCTGTGACTCCCAGTGCGGCAGCAAGAGCTACTGCTCCCTGCCCACCTCCCTGGCAGGAGCCAGCAACAGCTGTAAGTCCAACCTCTTCAAGATCAAACAGTATTACCTTAAAAAATACGATATAGATAGTATGAAGAGGGCCATCCTCTGCAACGGCCCCATGGCCGTGTGTTCCGATACATGGGGTCACTGTTTTACAGTGGTGGGATGGGATGATAACTATGTGTTCAGGCTAAAAAACGGGACCCTAGACCCGAACTTCCCCAATCCCGGCGGGTGGATACAGAAGAACAGCTACGGCACAGGCTATGGAGACAAAGGCTATGGCCGCCTTCCGTATAGCCATCCGTACACGGATTTCCTCGACGAGACCTACTACGTGGAATTGTTATAGCGTGGAGTTGTTATAGCCATGAAATTGAGATTGAGATCAAAAGACGCATCTCATTTTGGGCCAGCGATCGTTCTGCTGACGGCTTTAGCATTGTTTGCGGCATTGTTCCCCTGTTCAGCTCTAAAAAACCCTGCAGCGGTCTACTGCCAGTCCCTCGGATATAATTACGCCATAGAGAAAACCGATGATGGCGAGGCGGGCTACTGCCAGCTGCCTAACGGCCAGAGCGTGGATGCGTGGGAATTCCTCCTGGGCGAGACCGGCCAGGAATTCGGATACTGCGGGCGTATGGGATATAGGCAGAAGGTGGTGGAGGGCTACAGGACCTGCCTCCCCTTTGCCACCAACACCTGTGCTGCATGCATTCTCGATGATGGAAGCGAGGTGGAGGTAACAAGGCTCATGAACCTGAGCCTCAACGAAGCCTCCTGCAACGATGGGCGCTGCGGATTCCCTGAAGACTATCGAAGCTGCCCTGCCGATTGTCCAACAGGAGGCCTGGACGGCGCCTGCGACGGGATGAGAGACGGCAGATGTGATCCTGACTGTGAGGGCGCTATGGACCCTGACTGTCCTGAGATGGAGGGATCTGGTTTGGATTCTGCAATAGCGCCATCAATGATGGAGCCTGGCGTAGAGATAATCAGCCCTGTAAACACTGTTGATCTAAAAGCGATCGGACTTGATGTGGACGAGACTAGCTTTGATTCTGCAGGAAGTGTGGCCAGGGTAATGGTTTGGCTTGGAATTGAAAATGTGGGATCGGCTCCGTCTGGCCCATTCAAGGTGAGCATCGACGCCATTGACAGCAGCGGCAAAAGGTTTGCAGTTCCTTTCACTGTAAGAGGTCAGGAAAATATCTGGTATCCAGTAATTTCCGGGCTGGCCGGCATGGCTCAGACCGAGCTGCATGGAGAGGTAACTTTGGGAGAGCCTTCAGGCCCCGACCTCCACGGCCAGGCCTTCAGGCTCGCGGCAAAGGTGGACAGCTGCTCTGGGGACGAATTCATGCCCGGCTACTGCAGAGTGGAGGAGAACGATGAGACAAATAACGAGCTGGAGAAGAGCATAACGATTTGAAAGGAGCAAACAGGCATTGAGGAGAATTAATCATGAAAGGGGAAAGCCTGAAAAGTGACCGCTATGAGGGAAATAGCTTTTTCGGCTTTCACCTTGGCATATGTAGACACTTGTCGATTTAAATAGATTCCGATCTAGATTTAATCGCTCGTCCCTTGTTCATCTTCATTGTTTTTTACAGCCTCCAGTGAGTGCTGGAAGGCGTGGACCAACGCATCCGGTACGTCCCTGCTGAAGATGAAGTAGAAGTCGTTCTCGCTCAAAGTGTACACTATCTCGTAGGCGTTGGGATCGGCTGCAGTTTTCAGTATCTGATGCTGCCCAGCCAGATCCCCCGTGGCCCACATGTCGATTGACCCCTCTTCCATCATCCGCAGGAGGTCTTCGGGGGTCCTGCCAGAGATCAGATGTGATCGGCTAACGCCCTGGTCGATGAGCAGATCGTTTTCTATAGAATCCTGGACTGCGCCGATACGGTACTGATTCAGATTCTCCGGAGAGGCTATTGTAATATTCCTGGCCATCGGCGCAAAGAGCACAAAGCTGGCTTTTGTAAAAGGCCCTGCCCATTTGAAGTGCGGCTCGCGCTCAGGCGTGCGAACTATGGAGAAAAGCACGGTGTCGGTCTCATTTCGCGCCGCCTCTAAGCCTTCCGCCAGGGGAACAATCCGGACATCCTCACGCGAGCGGTTTACACCGAGATCACGGAAGATCGCCTCAAGGACCTCAACTGAGATGCCGGCTGCGTTTCCGTTCTCATTGTAGTTAAAGGGGGCCCACTCTTCGGTCAGGTAATTGAGATTTGCGAGGCCGTTGGAGATGTCGGTCAGCGTGCCGTTCTCCTGATAGCCGTAGGGCGGAAGCTGTTTTGTGTAGTGCTCCGGAGAAATTGACTTCGCGTCTATGGGCTGCTCGCCGGGCTCCTGCAAAGGCTCTGAAAGGCCGCAGGTGGCCAGGAGCAGCGTTCCTATAATCGTCGCTATTAGGATAAGAGGCATATAACACAGGGATGGTGTCATACAGGTAAATGATGTCTCAATATATAAATTTATGATGTTGCGATAGGATTAAGCCAAGGCCTCAAGCCTTGGCGTAGACATCTCTCTTGTCGATGACCTTCTTGGACTTGCCCGCAGTCCTTGGCAGTGAGCCCTTCTCGACCAGCTCTATCTTGCTCCGGACATTTAACACCGACTTTAGCTTTTCCTCGACCTTCCTCTGCACCCTGGACAGGTCAGCAAGCTCTCCAGTGAAGGCCTCGTCCTTCATCTCCACCTGGATGCTGATCTCATCCAATCCGTGCTTTGGCCTGTCGACGATCACCTGGAAGTAGTTGCCTATCTCCGGAATGCTCACAAGCACATCCTCTATTTGGCTTGGGAAGACGTTGATTCCCCTGACGATGAGCATGTCGTCCGCCCTGCCTAGGAACCTGTGGAGCTTCACGCTGGTCCTGCCGCAGCTGCATTTCTCGTCCAGGATATACGTCACATCCCCCGTATGGTATCTGATCAGCGGCATGGCCTCCTTCATAAGCGTTGTGAGCACCAGCTCGCCGGGCTCTCCGGGAGCACATTGCTCCCCATCTTTATCCAGTATCTCCACTAGGAAGTAGTCCTCCCAGATGTGAAGTCCGTTTTGCTCCTGGCACTCGAAGGCTACACCAGGACCGCACATCTCGGATAGGCCGTAAGAGTCATAGGCCTTGATGTTCAGCCCGTCCTCCAGGTCTCGCCTCATCTCATCGGACCAGGGCTCGGCGCCGAAGCATCCTATCCGGAGCTTGAGCTTATCCAGCACTCCCTTGGCCTTGGCAGTCTCAGACAAGTAAAGGGCGTAGGAGGGCGTGCAGTGCAGGGCGGTTACCCCGAAGTCCATCATGACCTCCAGCTGGCGCTCGGTGTTGCCCACGCCTGAAGGCACGGCCATAGCCCCCATGCGCTCGATGCCGTAATGGACGCCTAGTCCCCCTGTGAAGAAGCCGTAGTTCACGGCGTTCTGAAAAACGTCGCCCTTGGTGACCCCTACCATCACGAAGTCTCTCGCCATCAGGTCCGACCAGCTCTCGATGTCCCTGGCGGTATACCCAACGACCGTCGGCTTCCCAGTGGTTCCGGAGGAGGCGTGCACCCTGACGATCTCATCCTTTGGAACAGCAAAGAGGCCGAAGGGATAGTTTTCCCGGAGGTTCTGCTTTCGTGTGGCAGGGAGCCTGGATAGGTCCTTTAGGCTCCGGATATCCTGCGGCGTGATCCCCGCCTCTTTCAGCTTATTATGATAGAAGGGAACGTTCCTGTAAACCTTCTCCACAGTGCTCTTTAGCCGTCTGAGCTGCAGGTCCTCCAGCTCTTTTCGATCCATTAGCTCGAATTTGGGTTGCCAGTAGTTCATTTCAATACCCTGATGAGTTTGACGCAGCATGTCTACATGCTACACAGTGCCATGTGAGATAACGTCAGGGTATATCAATAATTCCCCTTCGATGAAAAAATGAGCAGAAGGTGACAGGATTGTACAATATCTTGCGGATGACAACTGCTTTATTCTCAACTATTGCATTTTCTCCATCAGCTTCAACGCTTCATCGAGCGGCAGAGCTGGTGCCACATGAGGTATTCCTATTTCCTTGAAGGGGAACGTTATCTTTAGAATCGACTCTTCAGTCGGCGCCTCGAATATCGCTACAGATAAATGCCTGCCTATCATAAGATATCTGCTAATCAATTTCACTTCTTGCGGGTATTTGAAATCTTTCCAGAGCTTCAAGAGCTTTGCCGTATTTTCCGGCACCCACTCAAACCACAATACGAACAGCATATTCTCGCCCTCATCTTTGTAAATAATCTACGATAAATCTATATGAAACTTTGCCAAAAAATTGTAACTATACTAGCAATTGCATTAAAGCAAATTGCAGAACGGTCGCGAAATCAGTTTACCATTTCTTCAACGGCCTTAGCCATGCCACCCATTGCTTCAGGAGATCTGAGACTATATGCCGAAAATATTTCTAATTGCAAAAAAGTTCAATTTGAAAAAGAAAAGAGGAGGAGATCAGCGTCCTTGCAGCTGTCTCCTCAGGTTCTCAAGCTCGCCCGTCTTGTAGAGATATATTCCAGCGCCAATAGCTATCAGCAGCACCAGTATCAGCACAATGAGCGTTGTATTGCTCTTGGATTCCTCCACGTTGATGGTAGCGCTCTGGCCGTCCAGGCTGATCCTGTAGGCTCCGGGCTCCCTGGGCGTATAGGTGAATGTCTGTGTGGCGTTTTCTCCGGGCTCAAGCGTGACCTCCCGGCTGTCAACCACCTCATCGTTCACTTTCAGCTCCAGAGTGCTTGTATCGCTCTCTTCGCCCGTGTTCTGGACGTTGGCCGTTATCGTTACCCGCTTGCCGCTGCTGGCGTTTTGTGGTGCTTCCAGACCAAAAATCGCTATTGGCGAGACCACGCTTAGCTCACGGGTAGCGTTATCGTAGCCGTCCTTCACTGCCACAATGCCGTACTCTCCTGTTAAATTCGTGGCATATGTCAGAGCGCCCTGAGAATTGGTGCTCCCTATGCTCTCGTTGCCGAGGAAGAGATCGACATCATCCAAAGGAGTCTGGTTGGCGCCTCCTGTGACAGTTATTACGAAGCTCTCCCCTTTCTTCACCTCGGAGGGCACGTTCAGCACCATGGACGTGGAGGCCACAGCGGTTGCAGCCACTCTTTCCGCATCCGCCGGAGACATGACCTCAACACCAGTCCGGGCTTCGCCATATCCTGTCTTTCTGGCGATCACCTCTATGCTGCCCGCACTTTCAGGCGTATACATTATCGATCCGGCCGCATCGGTGGTGCCAATGCTGTTTCCGGCAACAAAAACCTGTACATCGCTCACAGGCTCATTGCCGGATCTGATGGTTATTCTTGCAGCCCTGTCCACTATGGCCCCGGAAATGTTTATGCTGAGCGGCTCTCCGCCAGAGGTTTTCAGGGACACGGGTGCGAAATTCCTGTCGGAATTATCGGCGACCCTGAACATCAGGTTGTCCATGATGTCTATGGTTCTGCCCTGGCCGAGTGTGATCGTTCCGTCGTTGGTCATGGTGATGCCGTCCTGGCCTAGGCTGTCGACCTCCAGCTCGCCATGAGTCTCACCCTCTTCCACGGATTCGGGAGTATCCGAGATCTGGAATATGCCGTCTATTGTTGCCAGGTCTGCCTCGGTTCCCCTAAAGACGCTCTGGATATGTGCCGCGATGATGGGCACTTCAGTCTCTGAGCCTATATCCACCTTGTAGAGGAAATTGGACTCGCTGTCGACGGCCGAAGATGGCGTCACAACTCTGCTGTCAACCTCTTCGCCGTTCTTGGCCAGTGCCATATAGACCTTGTTGCCGTTGACATCAACCTGCTTGATCCGAAGCTCATATCCCTCTTCAAGGGGCAGAACAGATCCAGTGGATATCGTGCTTTCCTCGTCGGTGTCCATCAGAACCTTTCTAAGCTCGCCCTCGTTGATGATGCTGGCCTCATCTGTGAACTCCGTGTCCTCGATGTATCCTGCGAAGTATTTGTCGGCCATGAAGCCGATGACATCATACTCGCCCCATCTCTGGAACTCGAAATCAACCGGCCTGGGATTGGTCTCGTAGACCAGGTCCTCGTCCTCGATCTTCGTGCCTGTGATCTTGACCGTGAGGTTTTCAGTCCCCACATCATCGTCTATATCGTAATAGAAGCCCTCGAAGTTATACGGGCTCCAGGTGAAATCATCGACCTCTGAGGGATTGATTACCGTTCCCCTTACCTCGTAGGTTCCTGCCCTCTCAACTATTGGGGCGAACCTCAGGTCATCGGAATCCGCTACCTGGAATCCAACATCGCCGAAGATGTTGACAATCCTGCCCTCTCTTAGGCTTATGGAGTCCTCGTTGCTCATGGCAATTCTGTCGGCGCTCAGCTCGTCGACCTCCATCTCTCCATACCTGTCTCCGGACTCCACGGGTGCATATGTATCAGAGATCTGGAATATGCCGTCAACGGTAACCAGATCGGTCTCGACTCCCCTGAAGACGTTGGATATATGGGCCATGAGGATGGGTACATCTCTTCCGCCGATATCCACCTCATAGGTGTAGGTTGAATCGCCCAGGCCGTCGGGTGATATCACCTTACTGTCGATCTCCTCTCCATCCTTGGCCAAAGCCATGTAGACCTTGTTTCCTTCAGTGTCTATCTCCTTTATGCGCAGCTCATAGCCCTCCTCAAGCGAGAGCACAGAGCCTGAAGTGATCGTATTTTCTGAATCGCTGTCGATGAGGACTCTTCTAAGTTCGCCCTCGTCTATCAGGCTTGTATCCTCATCCACCAACTCGGTAGATGTCCCCCTGTATCCTGCGAAGTACTTATCGGCCATGAAGCCGATTACCTCATACTGTCCCCAGCGTCCGAACTCGTAGTTGATATCCTCGACGTCAGAGCTGTACTCCAGATCGCCTGAGTCGATGGTCCTGCTGTAACCGCCGCCGACCCTGCTGAGGCTCACAGTCATCGTCTCAGTTCCGACATCATCATCGAAATCATAGAAGAATCCTGAGAAGGTCTGTGGTGTCCAGGTGTATTTATCGGGGCTGATGCCCTCTCTCCATATCCTGTCGCTGCCGGCAGTTTCCTTAGCCTCTTCTTCAGCAGCCTCTGCTTCTTCAACAACGACCTCGTCCGCTTCTTCTGTTAGATTTTCGGCCTCTTCTACCGTTTCAGTCTGGTTTTCTGTGGTGATATTTTCCGGAGTTATAACGGCCTCAGCTGGCGTGGCGTTTTCCTCGGCAGGAGCAGTCGCTGCAACCGGTACGGCAGCACTTTGCATAGCCGACGAAGTTGCGTTCTCCTGGGGAATTTCATCCGGAGTGATTACTTCCTGGGCCTCCTCCTGGACCACTTCCTGTGCCGGAACCTCCTGGGTCACAGGAGCGGCTTCTGGATTTTCTGCCACCGGAGGTTCAATCTGGCTTTCGGATGTTGCCTGGCTTTCCTGTGTAACAGGCGCGGCACCGTCCAACCTCACTACGGGCTTTAAGTCGCTGCTCCTTTTCATCAAGCTCTGGGGAGAAACGGGCTCGCTCTGTCCGCTTCCCTTCGAAAAGAAATCCTCGCTCACAACCGGGGCCGTCCCTCTTGCAGATCCGCCGTCTGCAGGAGGGGACTGAGCCCATCCACAAGGCAGAGCTGATGCTATTAGCATGATAGCAATGCATACTCCGCCGACCCTGAAGTAATCCATAAATCTCCACCAACTCATGACTGTTACAATATATTTACCATTTAGCCCATATATTTATCTTTTGCGTTTTCCTTTCACGGCAGTCAATTTTAGCTGTCACGACTGCCAAACCATTCCACAGCCTTGCTGCCATTGGATGCACTTTACGTTTATAAATCTGATCTCAATTGATGACTTATCAGCGCTTGATAGCCTTCCAGATGATGCAGCAATTTTTCGCGTGCTGTCGATATGCTGCTATCCGTTTTACATATCCTCGCTTGAGCGTTTGTCGTGGTGCTCCAAAATCTTTTCCCGAAGCTTTTATATATGGGCAATTCAATGGAAGCTGCGATCACTGACTTACACTCAGTCATTTTGGAGATGAGATGAAAAGGATTATCAAGGACCCTGAGGAAAGAAAGAGAGAGCTGATAGATACAGCAGAGCGCCTGTTTATATCCCGCGGATACGAGCAGACGGCAATCAGCGATATAGTAAAAGAGGTCAATGTATCTCAGGGAACCTTCTATTACTACTTCGATTCCAAAGAGGACGTCCTGGTGGGGGTGCTCAAAAAGAGCCTGGCAGCAATGGAGGAAAGCTTCACCCAAATCGCGAGCGAAAAGGACCTGGATGAGGCCGTGAGGCTCAACTCAATGATCAACGCCTTCATCAGCAGCTCTACATCGGGAAAAAAGATACTGGGCTACATCCACGATGGAAAAAATGCAGCGCTCCACAGGAAGCTGATAAAAATCAGGCCGCTATCGAGGATTGCTCCCATTATGGCAGACGTGATATCGGCGGGCACTAAAAAAGGCCGCTTCAACGTAGCTCATCCCCTGGAGACATCGTATCTGCTTTTAATGCTGATTGCCTCCGCCCTTCATATGTTCTACCATCCTCTGGCGCTGCGCGAACTAAAGGACGCAGGGAGCCCGGGCAATATGGACTATGACGGCATGCGAAAAGCGCTTGAGGATGCGGTTGGCAGAACGCTTGGAGTAAGCGATTATAGATTCTTTCTTCAGATTTGACTTTGACTTAGTCACTTAAACACAACTTTGGAGTTGTAGGTAATAAAAATGGTAGAACCGAAAGGCATTGCCATATCTTTGGAAGGTCTAACCAAGAAGTTTGGCGATATTACGGCTGTGGACAGAGTCGACCTCAGCATTGAAAAGGGAGAGCTCTTCGGCCTTCTCGGCCCAAACGGCGCAGGGAAAAGCACCATAATCAAGATGCTCACAACCATGCTTGCCCCTTCAGGCGGGTCTGCCAGGGTTTGGGGCCATGACGTAGCGGGCGAGAAGAACGCCGTCAGGTCATCCATCGGCGTGGTATTCCAGGACCCTGCTGTTGACGGCATGCTCACCGGCCGGGAAAACCTGGACTTTCACGGAAGGATGTACGGTCTTGGGAGCGATATCCGGGGCAAGAGGATAGAAGAGGTCTTAAGCCTCGTGGACCTCACAGATAAAGCAGACGTCAAAATGGATGACTATTCTGGCGGCATGCAGCGCCGTCTGGAGATCGCAAGAGGCCTGATGCATCATCCAAACGTCCTGTTCCTGGACGAGCCCACGCTTGGCCTGGATGCCCAGACCAGAAGGCACATCTGGCAGTACATCAGGGACATGAACCGCAGTGAGGGCGTGACCATCATCCTCACCACGCATTACATGGAGGAGGCCGACTACCTCTGCGACCGCGTGGCAATAATCGATCATGGCCGGATTGTGGCCCTTGACACCCCCGCGAGCTTAAAAAATATGATCGGTGCGGATACCATCACCCTTGATGTTGAGGGAGATGGAGAATCTCTTCTTTCATCCCTTAAGTCCATAGAGGGCGTCAGGTCTGCGACCGGCTCTAACAGCACTATTGAGCTGAAGGTGGACAGCGCAAAGTACCGGATTCCTGACATTATGAGGGATGCCTGCAGAACCGATGTAGTGATAAAATCCGTAAGCCTGCACGAGCCAACGCTTGAGGACGTCTTCCTCAAGTTCACGGGCAAAAAGATGAGGGATGCCGAAAGGACAGGAAACGGCATGAATGCAATGATGATGCACAGGATGAGATGATGAGGCAGGACCTTTACGCTGTATATAGCATTTGGCTTCGCGAGATGCTTCGCTTCTTCCGGCTAAAGAGCAGGGTTGTGGGATCTGTGGCCTCTCCCTTCTTCTTCCTGGCCTTCCTCGGACTTGGTTTTGGATCGGTTACGGTCATGCCCGGGATTCCCGAGGGAATAGACTACATAAGCTTCCTAACCCCGGGGATAATCGGAATGACCCTCCTATTCTCCGCTACATTCGCCGGCCTCTCAGTCCTCTGGGACAGAGAGTTCGGCTTCCTCAAAGAGATAATGGTCGCACCTGTGAGCAGGCTGGCCATAGTCCTCGGCCGGACAGTTGGAGGCGTCACCATATCCATGCTGCAGGCGATGATAATTCTCCTATCGGGAATCCTGCTTGGAATGGCAATGCCGGGCGCTGTAGGATTTTTATGGTCTCTGGCCTTCATGGTGCTGATAGCCGCAACCTTCATCGGACTTGGGCTGGCCTTTGCCTCAAAGATGAGGGACATGTCCGGCTTCAGCCTGATCATGAACTTCCTCATCTTCCCCCTGTTCTTTCTATCAGGGGCCCTCTTTCCTCTGGATAGATTCCCTCCGGCAATCGCTGCAATTGCCTATCTCAATCCCCTCACATACGGGGTGGACGGGCTGAGATACTGCCTTATCGGAGCCAGCGCCTTTCCGCCGGGTTTAGACCTGGCGGTGCTGACGGCCAGCTGTGCGATAATGCTTGGGTTGGGGGCGTATCTCTTCGAAACAAGCGAGGTGAGGTGAGCTGAATTACTAACGTCATAGAGCTGAAGGGCGTAGAGAAGTCCTACCCTGTGGGAGATGCGGAGGTTTCCGTCCTGAAGGGAATTGACCTTTGCATCGAGAAGGGCGAGTTCATAGCCCTCATGGGCCCTTCCGGAAGCGGCAAATCTACGCTGCTAAACATTGTAGGATGCCTCGATAGGCCCAGCAGGGGAAGCTTCATGCTCCTCGGAAAGGATGTGAGCAGCCTTCCCGACGATGAGCTTGCAAGGATTCGAAGGGACGAGCTGGGCTTCATCTTCCAGACCTTCAACCTCATCGGCAGGATCTCTGTCCTGAAAAACGTCGAGGTCCCCATGATCCTCCGTGAAATCCCTCGCGAGAGGAGAAGGGACAGAGCACTGGCGCTTCTGAGATCTGTGGAGCTGGAACACAGGATAGATTTCAGCCCGCTCAATATCTCAGGCGGCGAGCGCCAGAGGGTGGCAATAGCCCGTGCACTTGCAAACGATCCCAAGATCATAATCGCCGATGAGCCGACAGGCAACCTCGACCTGAAGAGCAGCAACGAGGTCATGGCGATACTGGAAAGGCTGCATAGCGAGGGGAGAACCATCATCATGGTCACGCATAATCCGGATATTACCAAGAACTGCGACAGAGTCGTCAGGCTCAGAGATGGACGAGTTATGGAGGAAACGTCGTGAGGAGAGCAATTATCGTTTCAACGCTGCTGCTAATGCTGTTAGCCATAACGGCAACAGCTTACGAGTATCGAATGCCGGTCAACATCCAGCCTATGATAACGCCGGCGGTGCTAATGCCGGGCGATGAGGCTGTCGTGGCCATCGAGCTTCAAAACGGCGCCGCATCCTACGGCGCAGGCGGGACCGCAGGCGCCGGCACTCCATCCGCAGGTACAGTCCTTTCCACGCCAATTGATAATACGACTTTGAAGGGAACTGATCAGATACAGGTCATAAGCTCCGATTACCACGATCTGGGGATGATCGGGCCGAGCGATAAGATCACAATCTACTATAAGATAAAAGCTGATGAAAATGCCTCAGGCGGCACCTATTTCCTCGACTTCGGAGTCATGGGCGGTTACGATATGATCCCGATCAACCGCGAGATTCTCGTCAAGGTTGATCCCGCCTCGGTAAGCCTGGCCAGGTCGGACGCTTCCGACAGTCAGAGCATCAGCTTAAACATTGCCAATCCTAGAGAAAACACGCTCAACGCCGTGACAATAACACCATTCGCCGAAGGGGTCAGGTTCTCGCCTGAGGAATATTACATCGGCACGATGGACCCCGACGAGGTCTTTACAATAAGCTTTGGCGTAAGCTCGAGGGATCAGAGGGTGCCGATCAAGGGGCCTGTAAACCTGAGCTTCGTGTCAAGGTTTAAGAACGGAGATACATGGCACGAATCCACGCCGTATATCACCGCCTACATGCCTCCGATGAATAGGTCAAATCAGAACAACTATATGCTGCCTCTAGGAGCAGCAGCACTCATCGTATTGGCCGGCGGCGTTTACATTTATCGGCGCCGCAAGAGCTCAAAGAGGCAGACTTAGGATGATTTGCATTTGCCGATCGGGACAGTTTTCCGGTCTGTGTAGTTTACAGACCAGGGCAAAAAAATATCCAATTCCAGGAGGGCAAAAATGAAGCTACCTGATATTCTTGAGTTTATCGCAGTCGGCTTTAAGGCGGATAAGTTCAAGACCCTCATGTCCTCATTGGGCATTATCATCGGGGTCATGGCAATTGTTGTGATGCTCTCTGTCGGCCAGGGGCTCTATTCAGGAGTATCCTCTCAGTTCGCCACCTTCGATCTGGATGTGGTGCGCGTAATTCCAGGAACTTTCAACTTTGGGCCCGGCAGCCAGATGAACAGGCCCTCAGAGGAGCCCGCCAAGTTCACAGATAAAGACACAAAGGCCCTCGAAAACATCGTCGGAGTCAAGAACGTCGCTCCGCAGACCTCGGCGAGGGTGGTGGTCTCCTTCAGAGATAAGAACTCCTCAGCAAGCATTATGGGCGTGGACCCAAAAAAGGAGGAAGACATCAAGGGGAAGGTCTCCCAAGGGCGGTTCCTCTTGGACTCAGACTATAAATCGATAGTTATCGGCAGCGGTGTTTCAGATGGGCTCTTCAGGATGAAGGTCGCTCCTGGGAATCGGATTAGGCTCTACTATCAGGATCGCTATATGGATCTCAAGGTGGCCGGTGTCCTTGAGGACCAGCAGCAATCCGGTTTTGGAGGGCCTAGCGGCAGCCCCAACACGCAGATGTACATAACTCATAGAGCAATGAAGGAGCTTCTGGGAAGGGACAGCTACTATTACGATAACTTTCTGGTGACCGTCGAGGACCCCTCTCAGACTGAAAGCGTGGTCGAGAGGATCAAGGCCGATCTCAAGAGATACCATAAGGATGAGTCCTACGATGCGACTACCGCAAGGGACATGCTCTCATCGCTGCTAAGCGTTCTGCAAATGATCCAGTACGCTCTTGGGGGAATAGGCGCCATATCGCTGGTCGTAGGCGGCATCGGAATCGCCAATGTCATGATGCTGACTGTTAAGGAGAGAATTCGCGAGATAGGCGTCATGAAGGCGCTGGGTGCGACCATGCAGGATATCAGGGTTCAGTACCTGCTCGAGGCCGGAGTCCTGGGGGCTGTAAGCAGCATCATCGGAATATCTCTCGGCGTAGTAATATCGCTGACGATTGGGTCCCTGGGAGGCCTGCCGTCGGCCATCACGCCTCAATCCATAGCCATTGGGTTGCTGTTCGGGGTTGTGACGACGACCATCGCAGGCGTCTATCCTGCAAACAGGGCGGCCAGGCTTGACCCCATCGAGGCGCTGCGCGCAGAGTAGACCTCTGCGCAGCGATTCTCCACAACCTTTAACTCTCATGCAAATGCCAGTAATCTGGGGATTTCAGATGGGGAATATCTCTTTGGTTGGATTAGGGTTAATATCAATTCTGATTTTCATCGGACCATGCTCCTCTCAGGGCATGAGCGATTCGAAATACTATGACTGGATGGGAGTGCCGATTATCAGCGGCGGTCAGGGGACCGTCACTTATCCGGATTGGCTGAACCCCTTCACAGCGGGACGGCCCGACTGGGACCCTTACGGCCCGGGAAGCATCTTTTATCCTGCGGCCGATAGGGCTGCGTGGGACCCATACGCGCCGGTTTACGGCCGGAGCATCTTGAATATGGAGCCCGCCGATCCTGCCGCCGAGGGACTGACCGTCCAGGGAAGCCTGCGCACTCCAAACCAACTCTACCTGCAGAGGGACGGCTTTCTGGTAACCGATGGAAGAGTCATACTTGGCGAGCCCTATGTCCTCTGGGCGTTCGTAGGTTACCAGGGCAACTTCGTTCTCTACGACAACGACGAGATGGCGCTCTCCCAGAGCTATGTCCGTCCCGGATGGTACAGAATAACCGGGCTGTACCCGGAGATCCTTTGGTCCCATCGATACCGATTTACATCTGCTGGCTTAAGCAGCAACGTGCTGCAGGTCTTTGTGGAGTCCGGCGGCTATCCGACAAATTACGGCCTGACCGGGAGGGTGGTTGATGTATCTGGAAGGGGCATGCCAGGAGTTGGGATTAGGATATCTGGAAGCGACGGCGGAACCTTCACCACTGCCACAAATGCCCAAGGATATTACGGCTTCGATGCTCCATCAGGAACCTATGCTATAGCGGCCTCTCTTCCGGGGTACAGCTTCACGCCGTCGACGGCCAGGGTCTGGACTGGGACAATCTCTGTTGCGCAAAAAATTATAGGCTATGCTGCAGGGGCGAAAAGCATTTCAGGAGTTCAGAGTAGCGTGGGAACCCAGAGCACTGCGGGAGTTCAGAGCAATGCAGGAACTTCAGGCACGACAGGGACAGGGACTCAGAGTGCAGCAGGAACACAGGGCATCCGGGGCACTGGTCCATACGGCTATGACTCCTGGGCCTACGGGGGGTACCTCGGGCCCGGCGGCAGCACGGGGTGGGTCTCAGGCAAAATCACAGACCAAACCGGAGCGGCGATCCCCCAGGCTGTGATCAGGGCAGACGGCCTCATGACGGCTACTGCAAGCGATGCTCAGGGAAATTACAGGATTGCCCTAAATCCCGGCATGCACCGCATAGATGCAGAAAAAACGGGCTACTCCGTTCTGATGCGGTCAGTGATTGTGGTATCCGCGGAGACGGTCAATCTCGATCTCACGGCAAAGAGGACGGCGACTGTAGGCAGTGGGCCATGACGGTTTTGAATCATTTTTAAAAGTTTAGAGCGGCGGTCGCCGGGCAGGATCGGCGGTGACTATCCCGTCCTGTTTTTCTCTATGCTTAGGGGAGGAAACTGCAGGGGCTGAAGATTCTATCGTTCCTATTCTTCTATAGCTCCCATTCTTCTATCGTTCCAATTCTATCCATAAGCAAGCGCCCTAAATCTCTCTTTCCATCGGTCGTATCAAGCACGATCTATCGGAGGATTATTAGAGATATTTTTGTATCTTATACACACTTTGCTAAATAAAAAAATGATTTACTGAAATCTTTTTCCAGGCAAAAGTACTTATTCTTACACGTACCATTGCCATACTATGTCAGGAGTTCTAGGGCAGATCAGGTGGTTATACCCCAGAAGGTCGCAGCTTTGCGGGACCGACTTTGTGCCTACATATCCTCGCTTGCAGCAGCTTGTGGCGGCCAAGGAGATCCTGGCGGAGGTTTTCAAGATAGATATCCCTGAGGTCGAGAAGATGATCAGGAGCCGGATGGAGGATAGAACCGGGACTTTGGAGAAGGGGCTCTGGCCCCAGATGTTCACTTTGGAGGAAATGGAGCAGGCCGAGACGGAGCCTTAAACCGATTATTGTGGCGATGGAATGTGGATACTCCCGAATCCTTTGAGTACTTCGGGGGATCATTATTTAGCCTGCAGCCAGAGCGCTAAGAGAGGACGTGACCAGCGCAAGGCTTATAAACAAAAATAGGCACCAGGCAGAGGTCTGGAGAGAAATAGAATAACCGATGCCAAGGTGGCGGAGCGGCCACGCAATTGCCTGCAGAGCAATACCACTCCGGTT
>CAZHNU010000058.1:0-5630 GCA_964534145.1 uncultured Methanotrichaceae archaeon
GGAGCGGCCACAAAGTGCAAGGCAGGAGATGTTGAGCTTACAGCTGGAGACGCCGGGAAAGTCCTAAAAGCAAGCGATTTCCCATTCAAGAGTGCCAAACAGGTCGCGGATGTTATAGTCCAGAGAGCAGGACTATAATTTATTTCTATTTATATCTAATGAGGGAATTAATATGGTAAATATGCCCAAAGATGTTAGAGAGACCCTCGAAAAGCAAAAGCCCATTCCTATAGCTACAGCAAATAAGGCCGGTGTGCCTAATGTTGTCTTCGTTGGGCTTGTGAGGATACTCGATGATGAGACTTTGATGCTAGTGGATAATTTTTTCAATAAGACCGCTGCAAATCTAGCGGAGAATCCAAAGGTCTCAATACTATGCTACAATCCTGAAACCAGCAAATCATTCCAGATCAAAGGAAGCGCAAAGATCCATAAAGACGGCCAGATTTATGATGATATGAGGACCTTTGTACATAGCATCAACGACAAGCTACCTGCAAAAGCCGCAGTTGTAGTAAAGATCGAGGAGATATTCAATGCCTTGTATGGCCCAGGTGCTGGGACTAAAATCGCCTAACTAATTTGTTAACAGTTGTGGTTCACAACTTTGAGCGATTGGCTGAGGAATATCGACCTTGTGTTTGGGGATTCAGAAATCTCCCCACTATTTTCCGTAAGCATAACCGAGCCCGTAAATTGAGGGTATATTATGTCAGAGCATACACTTGAAATTGCCAAAGCCCTGGTGAAAGTGAAGGACGGGAAGATCAAAGTACTTACAAAACCTCTGATCGGTCGTTGTCCATTGAGGAATGGTCTATACAATTGCGGAGAAGAAAGCCAAGAAACTGTCAAGCGGGTCTTGGAAACACACATTAGAGAGCTAGGGATGTATGGTCCAAACCGGGTACTAGAGATCAATCAAAAACCGGTGAGTTTTGGGGCTTCAGAAATTATAATGGATGCCATGACCGAGGGCCTTGTGGATGCTGCCGTAGTGGTATGTGAAGGTGCAGGAACGGTAGTAGTCACGAGACCCAAGGTGCTTCAGGCCGTGGGCGCTCATATGACCGGTCTAATAAGCACCGAGCCCATCAAAGAAATACAAGAGGGTTTGAAACATAAAGGTTGTTTACTCATTGATGAAAAATGCAAGATCGATCAAGTCGAAGGATATGAAAAAGCGATAGAGGCTTTTTTCAAGAAAATAGTTGTAACCGTAACTGGCCACAGAGCATTTGAAGCCAAGCGATTATGGGAAATGGGGCAGGCTTTTGGTGTGGAACCGATCATCTTTTCGGTCCATAATACCGGCATTAGTAATGAAGACGCCGAGATCTTGGCGGAATATTGCGATGTTGTATGGGCCTGTGCCTCAAAGTCAGTTAGGGAAATAGTAGGAAAGAGATCGAAGATCCAAATTGGAATCTCTATTCCTGTCTTTGGGATCACTCCGATGGGAAAGCGTCTAATACTGAATCGCGCGCTATGCTTTGATGAAGGTCTTATTATTCATCGCAAAAGCTTGCCGTTTGCGCCCATTGAAAAGCAGCCCGAACCCCTGATGTAGCGAGGGATAAATTAAGCATTCAGTGACATCCCATTCCGGTCATCATTTGCAGGACTGCAGCTCTGCTGAATGCTGCGATCAACTCTGCTATGGGTGGCTCAATTAGCGGCTCAACCAATTTGCCATTTTTTATTAGTCCTGCCTTGATTGCGAATTCAAATACGTAAGGGTAACACATTCGGGTGGTAGCTGTTTCTCCTTTGGCTTCGATGAAGCATGTCGTTTCTGAATTCCTGGGTGTCCCGCCTAGAGCAATAGCCTCTGAGCAGTGTTCATGAAGAAATCTTAAAGATTCAGTGAAGCTTTCGGCATTCATTACTTCTTTCTCATTCAACCCAACTACTTTGTACATAATAAACCTCTTTGGTTGCACTTGGTTAGTTTTAAATAGACGACGCGGCCAGCCTATGCTCATTGTTGAAACAGGAGCCAAAGACAGCTGCAATGAATACAGCCTCTTTAGCTTCCGTTTCGGTTAAGCGTCTCTTCCTTTGCCGTTTCAGGATTATTCTAAAATGCCTTCTTCCTGAAGTACCTCGACTACTTGCATCAATTGTCCTTCGCTCAGTCTCAGTTTGGAATATACATCAGGGCGTGCGAACTCACCTCCGGTTTCTTCGATGAAGGAGATGACCCTTTGCTTATCATCATCAGTGACTTCTCCCAACTTCCAGCCTTCAGTAATCTTCTTGTCATCAACAGGTCTCACAACCCCTTCTAAGACCGGATGATCGACCCTGAGCAGAAATTCTTTGAGGGAAGTAACATCTCTAGCATCCTCTTCAGTGGCGATCTTGTTATACATCTCCTCTGGGATTCCTGCCTTTACTCTCTCCTTGAGGTTCTTGGACATCCATACGATCCTTCTCCAGCCGCCGTCTGCTTGCAAGAACTTAGAGGAAAAGTAATACAGAATACCTATCCCCAGGAATCCTACGACCTGCTTGCCACCGCCTGTCTGGCCAGCCATAGTCGAGAAAGGCAATCCGTTGGGAGCTGAACCCTTGAAATCTCGATCCGCTAATCCTATGCCGTCGACCTCAGGTATGTAGAAACCTATGGTCTCGAAGCAACCGCAGGAGGTATGAGGTGCGTCGAAGAAGGTATACAGCTTCATGGTGGTGTACTCGCCGCCGGATCTCTTGGCAGCCGCTTCGTTGATGCTTTCATACTCACCAGCAATTGCATCCTTAAGCCCTGTCTTGGGTATGGGAAATTGGGGTCCCTCTGGATCTACCTTGGCCGCAGCGCGTCCATCGAACCAGGTAATAGCGCCACATAGGGATGGCCTATCAGGAGTTACTACACATGAGCTTGTTGGGGCAAATGCTTGGCAGAGGGTGCATCCATAGAAGACATCAACATCCTCATCGTGCAGTCCCTTGGCACGTTCGTCACGAGCCTTGTAGACGACCATGGCATTGGCAAGCTCCTCTTTCACCTTCGCCGGATCGGTAACCACCGTGACTTCCATTTTCTCTATGAAGGGCATCTCAGCCTTGTATAGATCGATGACCGGTTTGAATATCTGTTCCCATGAGGTCACACCCTTCTTTTGTAAGCTTTTGCCCAGTCTCATCCAGATATCATACCTTTGATTCAAGTGCATTAAGCCACTGATATAAGAAAGAAGGGAATGATTGCGCCTCTCGATGATCGATTCCAGATCCTTCTCAACCTTCTCACCACCAACCTTGAAGATCATTCCGAAGGGTATAGTTGAACCCTCTTTGATCTCTTTGAGATCGGGGCCAATTACATTCACCGTTCCATCCTGGATTTGATCCATACGTGTTGCTAGGCTTAACTCAAATCCATCTGCTTTCGGGCCGCCCATCTCTACCCATAGTTCTTCTTTCCTAATGCGTTCCCCTTCATACATGGGGGAAATATCCAACTTAACTTCTGCGGTCATTATCTCTTACCTCTTTAGGATCTTCACACGAACTTCGCTGGCCTTTATTACTCGCGCTTTATTTCTCGCGCACAATTCTTTTGCATTTGACTATTTGTCTTGGTTATAGATATATATTTTAGCGTCATCAAAGTATACTAATTTAGTTTTGTACATATTCCTGACCTTGAACTTTAGAGAGAAAACCATATAATACCTTAAAGGAATATGTTATATCGATTTGGAAATTCCGACTTTTTCGGAAATCTAATTGCGGATAAACGGATCTTAAAGAAACACAGGAAGCAGACTCCCAGGCCGAAAGAGGCCACGAAGGTGCTCTAAGTTTCACCAGGAAAAGAATGCATAGAAGAGACAATCTCGGAGGAGGAATTTATGGCATTTAAAACGCCCCAATCACTTAAAGCGGAACATGATGAGCTTCACGCCCAGCTTGCCAAAGCCATAGGGACCGGTGGAGCTACGGGTGAAGCAGCGAAGACGGTAGCAAAGGCACTTCACCCTCATTTCTTGAAAGAGGAAGAGTATGCCTTGCCACCGTTAGGGTTGTTGCCAATTCTTGCGGAGGGCAAGATTTTGCCAGAAGTGGAGGTGGCTGTGGCGATGACAGATCGTCTTAAGGCGGACTTAAGCCACATGCTTCTGGAGCATAAGCAGGTCGTAATAGACCTCAAGGCATTGACTGAAGCCGCGAATTTAGAGGGAAGAGAAGACGTCACGCACTTTGCTAAAAAGCTAATGCTGCATGCCCGGACTGAAGAAGAGGTTCTCTACCCTGCTTCGATTTTAATTGGTGAATACCTAAAGCTGAAGCTCTCGCAAAAAACTGGCAGATGATCATCGTGGCAGAAGCCATTGCGAATGGAGCCATGACCATAGAGGGCATTGAAGTGTTGCTGAAGGACGCCTCCAACGCTTTGCCAAAGGATGTATTAGATGCTGGTGCCATCGTTCTCAACGGCTCAACTACATGCTGATCAAGGCCATGGACCCATTCCTGAAAGAGCTGGCGAAGCTCGATTTAAATGGGAAAGTAGGAGTGGCCTTCGGCTCTTACGGATGGAGCGGCGAAGGCGTGCCTACCCTCATTGCCAGCATGAAATCTTTCGGCATGTTGGTGATTGATCCTGGAACCACGGGCGTACAAGTTCCCACCAAGGAAGACATCGAGAAGTGCTTCCGGCAGGGAAGAACGATAGTGCCAGGTTGGTAAGTTGGAGTCCATATTGAGTCATCACTTTTTGGCAATTGACCTGGTAGTCTCCGGGTTTATTGCCAGGAAGTTGAAGGCCAGCCGAGGCTTACACATCACTCAGGTTAGTGGACGACTGGATGGCTATATAAGATCAACTGGAAGAAATGCTCACAAGATTCGCAACAGCTAATGAGGTGAAATCAAGAATGACAGAAAATAGCACACCTAAGGTAGAGCAGCTCAAGGATTTGATAAATTACCAAGACGGCTCCGCTGTGAGCCGAGAGGTAATTCGCAAGAGTACAGGAACTGTAACTCTCTTCGCCTTTGACAAAGGCCAAGGGCTAAGTGAGCATACGGCACCATTTGAAGCACTTGTGCACATCCTGGATGGAGAAGCAGAGGTGGCGATCTCTGGGAAAAAATATCATTTGGAGCAAGGTCAAATGGTGATCCTACCAGCTAATGAGACTCATGCTCTCAAAGCTTTGAGTAAATTCAAGATGCTTTTGGTTATGATTAGGTCTTAGAAATTGCCCCATAGGACGAATGACACCGTCCCATTCTTTTTTGCTCCAGCCACTGCGAAATGCTCGTCAATTCCGAGCAAGGATGCTTTGGTATAGATTTGAAACCCTAATGCTATTCAATCTGACTTTCTTGTTCAATTTAACACTAACCACTGGCTTTTGCGTTTGTCTGCTTTCGGGAGAACTTTTATTAGATACTACTCAGATTTTCTTAAACTGTTCTTTGCACATACCGCACACCGGACAGATCCAGTCCTCGGGTTGATCCTCGAAGCCAATTTCAGGAGCGATTCAGGAGGAGGAATCTCCTTTTTCCGGGTCGCAGATCAAGCAAACATATTTATTCATTTTTCATTCACCTCCATAAATCCTTTTCTCCATTCTAAATGAAGTTTTCTAGCAGAACAGATATCCTATTGC
>CAZHNU010000058.1:5730-18219 GCA_964534145.1 uncultured Methanotrichaceae archaeon
AAATCCTTTTCTCCATTCTAAATGAAGTTTTCTAGCAGAACAGATATCCTATTGCCCCTGTTTAAAGCATTCGCAGGGATCCAAATCAAGTTTTTTTTAAGGTTTTAACCGTGACAAGACTTATTGGTGGCCTTAACTTAACCTGATAGGGCAGATGCAAACCACAGACCGGAATGGGGAAAACTTGTTTCTGGGTGATCTCAATAAACTCTCTTTGAGAAAGATCTTGATCTTGGGCACGTTGTGCAATGAAAAAGGACATCGATTCACGAGCGAATCATATGATGATGCTGGCAACCTAAGGATAGAAAGGACGGGATTGTCTCCAAATGATAACAGCAAAGCTAACCAGCTAAACACATACAAAAAGTTATATGTACTTCAAGCGTTATTTTTGCTTGTTTCCGACGCAAAATTCTCAAAGTTTTTAAGGCAGGAAATACCAATGGGGTCGATATACCTGTCGCCAACCTTCTCGATTATCACAGCCTTTTCTAAGAAAGTAGGTGCACATTTCAGTCACCTATATAGGATGGCCTAAAGAGGTCGTCCCCGGTACGCCTCATAGGCGGAGCGCGCCGCGGCTATGCAGGCGTCTGCGGCCTCCCGATACATTCCCAGCGCCTGCTCCGTGAGCTCCGGACCTGCAAGTTCGGGGCTGCCGACCTTGAACGGCGGATGCGGATCATACTCGATGCCGAGCTCGATCACCTTTGCAATCTCCTCTCCCCGTAGCGCGGCGAGCGCAATGAGCGCTGCCTCGAAGGAGCCTGTTGCTGGCCCTGCGGTATAGAACTTGCCGTCGACAACGACTTGGCCACCGGGGACGGGTATTGCTCCTAGATCCTCAAGGGCATCAACAAAGGCCATGCTTGCCGTAGCGCGTCGGCCTTCCAGGAGGGCCGCAGCCCCTAGCATCAATGAACCGCCGCAGCTTCCTATCACGGCCGAAGCACTCTTGGACTTTTGCTGGAAGAAGGCGATAACTTCTGGATCGGCAATCACGTCTGGTGGGATTAAACCCACTGCCAACACGTCAATGTCGGGGCATTCTTCAAAAGTGATCGTCGCCATCGTTGGCCAGCGTGGAGAGGCATCGATGGGATCGAGCGTTTTCCAGACGAGGTGGATCTCTGTGTTGGGAGAACAGCCGAAAACCGTCTGTACACCCACCACGTCTCCTAGAAAGTAGCCGGGGCAAACAAAGATTCCGACCTTTAGTGTTTGATCGAGAGGTTTCAGCAATGTCATCACCTTTGGTTGGAAATAATTCGTATGCCACATATTTAAGGATTCTTATTTACTTGATCAGGTTTAATTGCAGTCGGACTATAGACATCACCGTATTCTTTCAAATCGTTGGCAGCGACGTTTTTATCGTATGTGTTTAACTCCTCCAGAATCACCTGCTTGATCCTATTATGGTCGATAAAGGGATGTCATCCAAAAACCTGCGCAAGATAGAAAAACATATCCTTAGCCGAAGTTACTTGGAGTTAGCTCTCTGGAACTAACCATATGAGACATCACGAAAGGGGTTTAATGATACTGATTTAGGTGAGCTGAACACATACAAAATTAACATTAATCTAGGTATGTCACAGCTCTTGTCCAACAATGCTTTCAGCCACGAAATGCAGTAAGACTGCAATATCCTCTGTGGTGATGACCTCGGCCAGTCCCCTATCGAACAATATGGTCATTTCAGGTGGGAGTTCTTCATCACCGTACCAAAAAATTATTCTGACGCGAACCTCCGGAAAAGTAACCAGCTCCACAGAGAGATCGCCTCCTTCCACAAGCTGGCCTCCAAGACGCTCCGTCAAATCCTTGAACAGGCCATCAGGATCTCTTTTGAGGCTTTCCACTAGCGGCCTGAGAGTGCGGTCCTGAAAGGCTGGATAAAAGCTTTGTCCACCCCAGACTTCTTTGAACGAAATCCATTCTCCTTTCTGTTTATAGCCGTGCTTTAGGATGCCGATGAGGTAGTGAAGGATAAGTATAGACATACCTTCGTTTGCGACAGCGCCGGACGATTTCAACTGGACGACCCTGTCGATTACCCTTACCTCATAAATATCCATTTGGAGCTGGACGATGTATTTTGGAGTCGAAGCTAGCGCTACAATCTCATTCCATGCCCTGTCGAGTGCGATCTCGTATGCCATGGTCTCATGTCTCCTTCTTGCCCATTAAAACTTTGCAGAAAGAAAAACTAGGTGGACTCATTACTAAGCAGAATCGCAAGTACATAACGAAGGAAGTCGGCAAGCTCCTATCAGATATCTGGCGGATCAAGGAGCTGGAGCAGCAGGAGTTCGGCTCGCATCACCCGATCACCAGGAAGCTGGGCAGCATGCGGATGCTCAGAGGTTGTTTCAGGAGATGTCTGATGCCTGGAATCGATCGCATAAGGAGATTCAAGATGCTGGGTCCCATTTAACCTTCCGGGTTCTGGATAATCCCCGCCTTGCCCTGACCTACGTCCAAGAAAATGCACGCTTAGATTTTCGTTCTCTCGTCAGTATTGGTTAAATATTCATTAACTTCACCTTGAAGATCTGCATTCATGATAACATCAAGAATCGCAAACGATAAAAAGGTTCTTATTTTGTATCTCAGAGTTAATCTTGTACATTAAATTACACCTTGTATACTATTATAACGCTAAAGTATATATTGATAACGCACTCATTATTGTCTGGTGAGAAAAATGCCGACATGGAAGTACACGGACAAAAACATGTCCAAAGAAAAGGCAGAGGAATCGTTGAAAGCAATCAAGAGTGCCTGTTTCGGATGCGACACCCACAATGCGGACTGCTCAATCGCAAAGGCAGCCGAAGAAGTATCTGATATGCTCAGGTGTGAGACGATGCAGACACAACCTGCCAGGTAGGAGATCACACTTGGCCTCAGAAAAAGCCGCTTTGGAGGCTGGCCTCATCTCCACCAGACCATGAATAACCTACCTGGCCAGGTTGTCTTTTTTTAAGCCAAAATGGCCGCATTTTATTTTATTACATCGGGAGCGCGGAGGGTCACGAATACCCCGACCTTCAGGTTGGGGATGAAGTGAACCCTCGCCCGGTTTTCATATTTTCTTAAATTTGATTAACAAGGACTCTCTGGGAACCGTAAACAGAGTTACTATAATTCTGACCAAAGGTATCTGGTCAACGAAAGCTCGACGGTTTCAGGATTCCATAAAACCGGGCGTGAGGGCGCGCGGCCCGAAGCATACCCCGTCCTTTAGGGCGGGGTGGCCGCGCGCAGTTTGATTTTATAAATATCTTTCTGGCTTCGTCATCCGTCGATGTTACGCGTCAGATTGTGAATGTTCTTCTTCCTTTCACGGATAGAGAAAAACCACGATCGGCTGATTGTGACCGGATTGCACCCGAATGTGTAGGAACGGGTAGTTAGGCAGAAGCAGATTTTGGCCAATTTGAAAGGGAGGAACGAGGTAGTACATACAACCTGCATCACCGAAGTTCTGATACTTTTTTGGAAACTGCAAAAAGTGTCACAGAACTGAATCAGAATAGCTGAGCGGAGGCAGCGGCCTAGCCAGTCTTCAAGCCCCGTACCATTATGTCCAATGACCCAAAACCGTTTATGTAAGCCTGAAACCTTCAACCATTAGAGTGATATGGTCTCGACTACTTCATATAGGTGATAATCAGCTTTCTCGATTACACTTTTTGTTAATTTCAAGGCATCTCTTATAGTTTCAAACCACGCCAAACCATCGTCTGAATTTCTCCACCTGATGAAATATACAACCTGAGTGCCATCCAGACTCTTATAAACTGTGGAAGATATAAATCCAGGACGTTTTTTCGCAATTTGGTTCAAGATGTCCCGGACATTATCAATTATGTGTTGCTGATACCCAGGCTTCACAATAATAACATTGATGAGATCAACCGTTTTTTCATTATTTGAAATGTCAATCATGAATTCGCCTCATAATTTGACCAGATTCGTGGAGTGTGTCCGAAACCTCAGCTCCGCCTAATATATTTTGGATATCTCAATGATTTAAACTTTGTGCAGATAACCTCACCAATATTGCAGGACCTTGCTGTAACCCTTTAGGCTATCTTCCCAGAAATCAGCGTTGAAGGATCTAGCGTAGGATAATCGCCGGAGGTATTCCTCAGAATCGAGGTAATTTTGGCATCCAAAGGGTGGGATCGAGCCGGTGAGATGAGCTTTGGACCGCCTGCCCCGACCCTGCGGATGGGTCCGGGAATATAAGAACTATGACAGAACAGGCAATTATGGAGAATCTCCATCAGCAAATCGAAAATCTCTGGTATCTGTATCTTCGAGACTACAATACGACATTATCCTACGTTGATCCTCGGGGATTCCTATGGGATTCCATGGAGATTACGAGGGCAGTTCTAAAGGGCTTATGTGTGGGTTAATGTGAAGGATAAACCAATTGTGAGGATCTTAATCTAGAAGAATTGACATATCTTGATGGCTAAAACGATATGCCTCGCCACAAACAAATCTGATACAAAAATAGATAGTAACACTATTAGCTATAAGGAGATGCTTTCAAAACAGGTTGATGGGCCTATCACGAGGCCTATCATGAGAAGTGCCAGGTCGGTGCTCAGATCAAAGTAAAATGTCTATATTCTATCTTTCGTTGCGTCCTAATTAGAATCCTCAATCGCCGCCCCAGCTGGTCGAGATCGTCACTTCTGCGTCGACAGGCACAGGATCAAGAATCTTGTTGCCCACCTTTTTCATGACATCCTTCAAAATCTGTGCCATCTCCTGGGCCCGAATCTCCGGCCCCTCCAGGAGAAGCTCGTCATGAATGGAGCCGATCATCCTTATCTCCTCGTGCCCTCCCGATGAAAGGATCTCATAAAGCTCCACCATAACCGACTTTATGAGATCCGCTCCCGTTCCTTGAGATGGAGAGTTAAATAGCTCAGTCTCCTTGGCCAGCGTGTTCTGCTTGAACCATCCCCAAACCCTCTTCCTGCCCAATATGGTCGTAGAGCATATCAATGGGCGGCTGAAATAGCCGTGCTCGACATCATGGAAGTAGTGCTTCTTGGGCCGATACTTGGAGATCTTCTGGCCGTCATGCCAGATCTTCACGCCCCGATAAGTGGAAAAGAAGGTCTGGCGAATGCGTTCAGCGTCCTCCAGCGTCATATTCACGCCGTACTCCTCTTTAGCAGCAGCCTGAAACCGGCTGGCTGAAGCTCCATAGATGAGCCCGAAGTTGGCGCTCTTCGCTGCCTGCCTCTGCTCCTTTGTAACCTGTTCCAGAGGCACTCCTGCCAGCTTGCTGGCTGTGAGCTTATGAAGATCCTGGCCAGCTTTGAAAGCCTCGATCATGGTCTTGTCGCCAGAGAGCTTGGCCATTATGCGAAGTTCGATACCTGAAAAATCGGCTTTCACAATCATCCTGCCAGGCGTGGCCTTGAACAGTCTCCTCATGGCCAACCCGTCCTCGCCCCTCTTGGGAATCTGCTGGGCATTGGGCTTTCGGCTGCTGAACCTGCCAGAAACAGTGGCCATCTGGAAGTACTGAGCATGAAGCCTGCCGTCTACAGGTGAGGTCCGAATAAGCCAGTCCTCCAGAAACTTCTTTTGACGAGATACACGTCGATATCTCAGAAGTTTGTTCGCCCAGGGGCATCCCAGGGCCTTCAGATCCTCTTCCCTAGTGGAGACTGCCTTATAGCCAAGGAAATTCAGATACCCAAGCACATCCATCCGGCTGCCAGGATTTATGAGGTCACTGTGTTTCTTGCCCTTCTTCGGTCTGGGCTTGAATCCGTTCCTCATAGCCTCGTCCTGCAGTTCATGAAGCACCTCTTTCGACTGGGCAGTCTTGGAATCCAGCAAGGCCAGAGTTGCCTTGCCCTCAATGGGCAGACCGGACAGCTCTATCTCCACCACAGGTGCCAGAGTCTTGAACTCCAGCTCTGCCACTTCCTCCAGCCTGTTCATCCGAAGAAGCTCGCTTAAGATCTCGTACAGGGGCAGCAGGACCTCTGCGTCTTTGGCAGCATACTCCACCTGCTCCCTGGAAAGGTGCTTTGAGCCCCAATCGGACGTCTGGCAGGATTTGTCGAGCTCCAGGCCCAGGTGCCTCTTTGACAGGGCCTTGAGACTGTGATCTGTGCGGCTGCGCTTCCAGGGAAACTTGACGGCCTTGGGCGCTGGGATCAGTACGTAGTAGCCGCTCCAGCAGACCTGGGAGGCCAGCATGGTGCAGAAGATGCTCTTCGGCCTCAGCCTTCTGGCCTGGCTGGCCTGGATCATAGACAGCTCGAACTTGGCGTTATGAATCACCTTCTTCACTTGGCCATCCTCCATCAGATCCGCCAGGTCATTCATGATCGAGGGCCCAAGCGACAGAATATCCGCCACAAACACCTTTCCCTTGATGGCCAGCTGGATCAGGCGCACCCGATCCACTAGCGGATCAAGACCTGTAGTCTCCAGATCCAGGCCGCAGAGGCCCAAATCACGGACTTCCTTGAGTGCAGCAGCCCAGCCTATCATATCTTTGATCATGATGATTTCAGATTCGGCTTCTTCTACTGCAACGGCCTGAATTTTGGACTCGTGGAAGGCTGGCATCATCTGAGATGCAGGCTCAGGAGCATCTGTTCTTGATTTCGCTTCAGATGATGATGGCGTATAGAGCAGTCTCATTTGAATAACCTCCTACAATTTTTGTCTTGTAATTGTACTGTCTGTCCTGTTCCATAATTAATAGACAGGACAAGAATAAAATTATCAATAGAAGCTTTGTCCTGTCTGTCCTGCTTGTCCTGTAAGTTCTCCATAGTGTCTTCTATATTGAGCCGGACGGACCTAACACATCGCTCCTCTTTCGTATAACACCTGGCTATGGTAGGTAGAAATGACAGGACGGACAGGACACGTAGGACATGATGTCTATTGCTATTTTTATTTCTGTCCTGTCCAGATAACTCTGTCCTGTCGGCAGCAGGACTGGATCGAAATGAAGGCATCTAATCAGCCTCCAGAAGATCGGCTCGGACGGGCACGACCCAGGCCTTCTCATCTCCAAACCTCTTCTGGATAGAGATTCCGTTCTCTTTGCTTCCGGCAAAGAAATCCATCTGTCCGATATGCTTTATCAGAGTGTTCTTCTGAACCGGATAGAATTCGCCCTCTTCCTTGCAGTACTGGTAGACCTCCTTGAAGGCATTGCCCATGTGCAGGTATGCCACTCCATCGCCCTGCCAGCCCACGCGCTTTTCGACAGGCAGATGCTCAGAGCCTGCTGGAACCTCGTTCTTAAGGTCCGCCAGGTACACCTTCTTCTGACAGATTAGCTCCTGCAAAATCTTCAAAAACTTCAGGGCTGGTTGCTGGTCCTTCAAGGTCTCAGATTGCTTATCCGACACTCGGTTAAGAGTGTTCCAGGCTTCCTCGGCCAGCTTTTGGCCCTGCTCTTCAGATAAGACTTCCTTAGATATACAGAAATCCAGGATGCAGTTGAAGCCCAGGAACAGATGGGCAACTGCTTCCGACAGCCTGGGATGCCTGCCATCCGCCTGAGCCTTCTCTCGCAGCTCTTCAAACTGCTGTCTAAGCTCCGAAGGCATCGAATCGATCTGCGGAGCCAGCCATTCCAGGTAGCCTCTCATGGATTCAGCCAGCAGAGCCTTATTTCTCTGAGCCTCTGTGAGCCTGTTCTTGTTCAGCAAACCAGGCGACAGCTCCAGAATAAAGTGCCTGGCTAAAGAGCTCTCCCCATGAGGCAGATCCTCGCCAGTCGCCAGGGCCATGCCTCGTGGTGGGTAGCTTGCCCTGGATGTCATGTTTGCGTTCATCCGGCCCCTGCCTGTTCTGTCGCCATAGGCCCTGGTAAGCTTCTGGGCTACTCCCTCCAGCATCTCTTTTTCTCTGGAGCTATAACCTGGATAGAAATCGTCTATGACCAACAGCGAATCCTTTGCCCCGAAATTGGCAGACTCTAATGAGGCCGCAGTGTCTCGGAACGAGGCTGGAAGTGATTTGCCATCGAACCGCCCGAAGTGAGACAGGAACAGGGCAGCCAGGGTGCTCTTCATGGAACCAGTCGATCCAAACAGCCACATCAAGAATCCTGGTTCTATGCCAACTGCTCGCAGGGGCTCACAGAGTGGCGATAAATACATCAGCGCCAGAAGTGGGATAGTTATTTCTCTGGGTCCTATATCGAGCAAGTTGAGGCTCAATGTCAGTGCTTCCTTCAGATGATCGGCATTTGCAGGAAGAATGTAGTTTGAGAGCCTCTTAGGTGCCTCGACTTGAGCCGCAGGACCTATAGAGCCTCCTGCATGCAGATAGGCCCACTGATCCCCAATCTTGCGCCATCCAAGATGAGTGAAAACGGCCTCATCAGGCACAGAGCCTCTGGTGGCCATGGACTGAATGCAGTGGCGTACCTCGTCCTTGATCAGCCATCCCACTTCCAGGGACGCCTGGGCACCCCAGCTCGGAGCTATCCAATCCATAGCTGCAAAGTTCTTCAGAGGAACCATGGTGGGCTTGAACTGGCATCCGTCCGGGCCGATGGCTGAGACCTCCAAGAATCTCTCCACCTCGACGCCATTGTCCTTTGAGATCTGTCTAATGGGATAAGGCACGAAGTTGCACAACGGCTTGAAGTAAATGGTCTCCTGACCATCGATCTTCTTCATCTCCATCTTGCAGAGATTGCCTCGTTCATCGATGGTGTACCTGGTATCCTGCAGCAGTGTGAAGGACTGATCGTACAGGGCCCCAAGATCAGATCTTCGTGACCCTATCGCCCTCTTTGAACTCAGCCTTCTCCTGGGCATCTCTGCTAACCTGGCTTTGGCATCCCTCAATAACGATTTTCTGTCGTCGGCCAGGGGAATGTGTCTCTTCAGCCAGTCCTTGCAGATATACTCGCCCTTGTTCCCTAGGTAGGCGACAGTGGCATCGAGCTTGCTCTCCAGATCATCTGTTTGGATAAGCCGCTCTGCATAGCTCTCGGCACCATCGCCCAAAGGCAAATAGGGCTCAGTGCGATCTATGATCTTCTGAAGATCTTCTGGCCCTTCCTCTCCTTTGGCCAGGAGAAAATCGTCTAGCCCAGTCTTGCCTTTCTCCTCTATCGACGGAAGAGTGACTACCCTGACCTCCTCCGCTCCTAACCTGTAGAGCTGCTCCGCCAACCTCTGAAAAGCAGGATAACCAGGATGGTCTATGGTGATGTCACTATCGTAGAGAAGAGTTATGCTTCTTCCACTCCAATCTCGATCCAGCTCCGATATGAGAGCCTGAGAATCAGAGAGCTTATCGCCATCAGCAAGCAGCTCAGCATCGGCCCCTTGTGTCCTCCAGTTCCAAATGCCGCTCAGGGCGACGACTGGCAGGCCCTGGAGGAAGCCGCAAAGGCTCTTCAGCTCGCCCTCGGTGATTATCAGCTCTTTAGTTGCGTCTAAATCCAAACCTAGCGGCACAAAGAGATGGTTTAGCTCCTCGGATTTGTGCAGATACTTCTGCTCCTTTCCATCTCTATGCAGAGGCTCGTCCAGCCTAACCGTGAAGCATCCGCCATCATTTGGATATCCAATATAGATTCCCGTCCCTGTGACGTCCTGCCTGAATAAAAGTGCCTGGAGCTCCTCGGTGGAGCCGATGCTCTTGAGATGTCCGGACTCCATCAAGCTCTTTACCTGAGGATGCTCTGGATCTATGCCGTATTTCAGAGCCAGCCTGCTCCTGTGGGCGTCAACCAGGGTCACTGACATTCCTCCTCTCAGGCGATCACAATCAAGGATTTCATGGAAATCGTCTGATCCCTTAAGCCCATAGAATCAGATTTGGACTCACCATCTCTTTCCTGCCCAAATATCCTGAGCCTATAGTCATGATCTGTGCGAAGGATGCCTATCTTCTCCCCGACATGAGGCTCCAGTCTCCTGGCCAGTTCATCAGGAACAAAAACTGTAACTGGCCCGATTGCCGCCACACAAAGGTCATCTTCTGTTCTGGTGACCCCATGAAGCGTGCCCAGGGATTCCATCCAAACCTCCATCCAGATGGGTGAACTACTCACTGAAATCACCGCCCTCAAGAATTGGCTCGTAGATCAGTCGATTTCCTACTATCCTGACCTTCATGAACCGGCCGTTCAGCTTGTCAGCCAGTGGACGAGGAATGGTGAGGAACTGATGTCCTCTGATAACCTGTCTTTTCACTATAAACATGAATTTCATATATTTCATTAATCTATTTATATTTAATTAGTTGCAGAAAATAATTTTATGTGTATCAAATGATTTAAGTATCTGTGGCAATAAGGGCTCCAGAAGATGGCCGAGACTTATCAGTTGAAGGATATCTTGGAGAGGTTTGAGCGAAGCCAGAAGCGCCTGGATCGCGATGAGCATTTTAATGCCTACTGTATGCTGAAGCTGGCCGGAATGAAGACTCATGCGGAAAGAGAGGAAATGCTCAAGATCCTGCAGCTGATCCACGAAGGCCACATTAAAGGATTGCCAAACTTCACTGAGCCAGAAATTGCAAGAAGAACCGGCCTGTCCATCCACAATGTGAGGCGCTACGTGGATAAGCTCTCAAGGGAAGGAGCTGTTGACAGAATCACCCTTGAGCTGGAACAGGCTCGGAGCGGCCGCACGGGAAGACCGCCTTTGTATGCCTGCTCGTTGAACCGCGATTTTTATCAGGCATGGTCCGACCAGGCACCGCATAGGCTCAGGTCAGAAGCCACATACAGTATGGGGATATCGCTCCGCAGTGAGACCGATGAAGACAGGAAGATCCTGGAGGCAGCAGGCATCAGTAGATGCTGCGTATGCGGCAATCAGACATCGAAGTCGGATTTGATTCAAGATTCAGATGGCAGAGATGTTTGCAGAAGCTGCGCCAAAGCCAGAAAATAGATTTTCATTCGAGGGCTAGATTCCCAGCTGTGGTATATGTGCCAGGTAGCTCTCACGAAGCTCCTTCTTGTCGATGTGATCGTAGATGTCTATGGCTTCCCGCCTGACGTCGCCCCTTAGCTCCTGGATGAACTCCCTGGACATGCCCGCTCGCCTGAGGTGTGTGGTGAACCAGTGACGACAACAGTGAGGACTGAAATGGTCTTCGGTTCTTTCAGAGCCGGGATTATGCAAGCCTATCCTCTCAGCGGCCTTTGTGACTGCTGTGTATACGCCGTTGCGATTGAGGCGGCCACCTTCATTATTGATGAACAGGGCCTTGCTATTTTTAGGATTGCGTGATGCTCTCGCCCTCAGCCAACGATGCAGTATAAGGGCGGTCTCATCATCGAAGAAGACAGTCCTGTTCGTTCTCTTGGGCGTCGGCTTTAGCCTGATGCTGCTCTCGATTAGGTCAACATCGTCAGCATCGAGTTTGATGAGTTCATTGCGTCTTATACCAGTCTTAGCCAGCAGAGCAATTATCGCCTTGTCCCTTATATCGAGGATGGAATTGATCAGCCTGGCCATTTCTTCTACAGAGATAAGCTTTCTGACCTGGCCGTCATCATTGTCTTTGTACCTGCGCAGATACCTTTTCCTAACCGAGTTGATGGGGTTTCTATCTACGTATTCCTCATATTCCAAGAATTCGTAGAAGCTCGACAGGGCGCAGAAGTAGTTCTCGACCGTCTTCTGGCCCACGCCCCGTTCTCTTCTGAGATAATCCAGAAAGCCCTTGATGGTATTCTTATCCACCAGAAGCATGTCTTGGTTTATGCCCGATAAGTATTGAGCATAGATCCTCAGTGATGAATAGTAGCGTCTGGTGGACTCAGGCGACATTCCCCGAACATCGCAGTCATCCCTGAACTGGTCTATGAAGTCCAATGATGACGAATTCGTAACTTCAGCTTCGGCAGCCTCGATCATCCTATCCACCTCCAGCCACGAGAGGTGTTGGTGACCAGGCCGTAAGCCTCCATCTCTTCAAGCTGCTTTGAAACTGCACTTACGAGATCGGAATTCTTGGGATCGATGCCAAGCTCTTCGAGGAGCTTATAGCTGTCAACTGTGACGCCCCGTTTCAGGATGTTGATGATCTGAGTGCTGTATTTTCTGACTCCCTTGAAGCGGTCATCGAGGAACGCCTCGCTGCGATATCTCTTCAGCTCAGTCTCGTATTTCTCTAAGACGATCTTCTTCTGTTTCAGGTCATCTCTGAGTTCCTTGTTCTCAGTTCTGAGCTTGCCGATCTCCTTGACGAGTTCTCCACGAGGCTTGAAGTCAGTATTCTCAGCCAGAGAACTCTCCACGACCTCTATGACAAACTTGGATAATGGTACTCCGGCCTCTTTGGCCAGGCTATCCCAACGGGCCTTATCTTCAGCAGAAGGGAGGTACAGATAGACATATCTGGACTTATCAGGCATTACCATGAGGGCTCACCAAATCAAAAATAGTACGCCTCATGGTATTTATGCTTTACTCGTAAATTAGTGCGGGGGAC
>CAZHNU010000059.1:0-18003 GCA_964534145.1 uncultured Methanotrichaceae archaeon
TGATAAGATTACTCTTGGACTTTAGTATTCCCTACTTTCTGAGAGTTAAGGTTAGTAAATATAGCCTTGAAATGGAAGTAACACGCTCAACTCTGTTCGAGAGAGAAGGTATTGTGTAGGTGTCTAGATGAGATAAAAAGCCCCTCCCAAAATCCCTTATCCAAAGGCTAATTAGTCTTTCAACAAGCACACCTCCAGTATCCCTGACCTCATAGCCACGTCCTCCGCTTCCGCCCTCCATCCGCCTTTCACCCCATCATATCTCCAGGTACATCCTGATGCTGTATATGGCCGCAATCCCCAGCGCAATCGAAAATCCCAGCGCCGTCAGCTCAAATATGATCTCGCTCATCTTATCACGTCAATCCTTGCAACATCCGCCTTGCATGTCTCCTTGCCCAAACGCCCCAGCACCTGCGCAGACTGCACGCCGCTGATTATCGCCATCAGCCTTACCTTTCCCTTGAAGTCCCGCCGAATCCTGGCCCCCCAGATCACGTTTGCCCCCGGATCAAGCTCCTGTGTCAGCGTCCCGGCAATTGCAGCGGCCTCCTTCAGGGTCAGGTCAGGCCCTCCGGTGATATGCAATAGACATGCGCCTGCGCCTCTGTAGTCCACATCGAGGAGCGGATTCTTGAGAGCTGAGCGCACAATCCTGTCAGGGCCGTCCTTCAGGTTGCCCTCTCCTACGAGCATGAAGGATGACCCGCTGTGGCTCATGATAGTCTTCACATCAGCGTAGTCGAGGTTAATGAGAGACGGCTGGATTATTGTTTCGGTTATGCCCATGATGATCTCCGCTATGAGCTGATCCATGACGGAGAAGGCATGCTCCAGCGGCAGATTCGGCACGCAGCGCAGGAGGCGGTTGTTGTCCAGAACTATCAAAGTGTCCGCCGCCTCTCGGAGGTTCTCCAGGCCCTCCTCGGCTGCGAGCACTCTTGAGCGCTCCAGGTGAAAGGGCGTTGTGACCATGCAGATTACAATCGCGCCCTTATCCCTGGCAATCCTGGCGACAACGGGCGCTGCTCCCGTCCCCGTTCCTCCGCCAAGTCCCGCTGTGATGAAGACCATATCGGCGCCGCTTAAAAGCTCTTCCAAGGTCTGCTTCGCCATCTCTGCAGCCTTTTTGCCCACATCGGGATTTCCGCCTGCACCCAACCCCCGCGTCAGCTTTTTGCCAATCAGGATCTTCTCGTCGGCCTCAATCATTGCCAGGTGCTGGCTATCGGTGTTTATGGCTACAGCCGTAGCGCCGTCAAATCCTATTTTGATAAGACGGTTTATGGTGTTGTTCCCAGCCCCTCCGCAGCCGATAACCAAAATTTTTGGAATGACGAGCCCCTCGTTTCCAGGATCAAGTCCTCGTTCTGAAAACTCGAAGGTCTCCTGTAGTTCAGAGTCCATCCCTTTTCCCCCTCATTGCTAAGACAAAGCTATGATATTTATGTAATAATTATAGTAGATAAGAGTTTCCTACAGAGATACCTTTATCTCATTCGAAACAGCAGGAGCAGGTCGGTGCATGGCCCGGATTCGGACATGGCCAGGGCCCAGAATAAATAATAAATATCTGGAGATAGTGGTGAATTTGCACAACGCTGAATCCCAATCGAAAAGTTGGTATCAAGGCTGTGATCACTAATGCCCGGCTTAAGAGGGGCAAAGGACCTGGCAGAGTACATACTCCAGAACTACTCAGGCAAAATTGTCGAAGTTGGCGCTGGCTATGTGACTGATGTGGCGAAATGCCTCAAAACCAGAAACCTAACTGCAACCGATAAGGAGAAAAGAGAACTCGACGGCATTACAATCCAGGCCGACGACATATTCTCACCTGACCAGGATATCTACGAGGGCGCAAGCCTCCTCTACTCCCTGAGGCCGCCGCTTGAGATGCAGGTCGCCATGGGAGACCTGGCAAGGGAGATTGGAGCAGACGTCCTGGTGCGTCCCCTGGGCGATGAGATTGCAGATCTCAGTGGCTTCTCCAGGACTCTTGTAAACGCGGGAGACGCCAGGTTCTATCTTTTCAGGCTTAAGCATTAGCCTGAGGCATTAGCCCGAAACTGGTATCGTCGATTCTTTATCCCGACATCGTTCCTGTATTTCATCTTGCCTGAATTCGTCTTGCCTGCATTTCGTCTTTCCCCCATTTCCTCATCATAGCATTTCATTTCCCGCTTTGCCTGATGATTAGCCTGATGATTATCCCTACCGCAGGCCGGGCACTATTCTCTTTAAAACCTCTGCAACGATTACCACGGAAAAGGAAACGCCGAGGACGACAATCCAGTCTTCCCTCAGCAGCGCCACGGTGTCAAAGGCACCCTGCAGGAAGGGCACGTAAATGGCCGCCAGAATCGCCGCTATTGATGCCCCGATGCCCGCCAGCAGCTTTTTATTGCTTCCTGGATTGATCTGCAGCACCGAGTGGTGCAAGGACCTGCTGCTGTATGCATTGTAGACTGTAAAAAAGCCTAAGGTAGCAAAGGTCATGGTCCTTGCGTAGCTAAGCTCCGCGCCGCCCTCAAGTGCCAGCAGGTATACGCCGAGCGACCCCAGGAAAATCGTGGCCGAAATTCCCAGAGTATAGATCAGCAGCCCTCTTGAAAGAATGGGCTCCTTTGTCTTTCGAGGCTGCCTTTGCATGAGCCTGGACTCGGCCGGCTCAACGGAAATCCCGATGGCAGGAAACTCCTCGGCCACAACGTTTATCCACAGTATCTGCAGGGCCAGCAGCGGCACGGGCAGGCCAAGCACAACTCCGACGAAGATGGTTGCAAGCTCAGCCACGTTGCATGAAAGCAGGTACGAGGTTCCTTTCCTCAGGTTATCGTAGATCCTCCTGCCCTCCTCAACAGCTGCGACGATTGTGGCGAAGTTGTCGTCGGTGATGACCATGTCCGATGCCTCCTTGGCAACCTCCGTCCCGGTTTTTCCCATGGCAACGCCGATATCTGCGGCCTTTAATGCCGGCGCATCGTTGACGCCGTCACCGGTCATGGCAACTATGTGGCCGCGCGCCTTTAAGGCCTGAACTATCCGCATCTTGTGCTCAGCGGTTACTCTGGCAAAGATCGATGTCCTCTCAATCTCCTCGTCGCTCATCCCCTCTATCTCAGAGCCCTCGACAACTCTATCAGTTCCGATGCCTAGCTCTGCCCCAACAGCTCTGGCAGTGACACGGTGGTCCCCGGTGATCATTACAGGCCTGATCCCGGCGTCCCTGCAGATCCTGATCGCCTCCTGTGCCTCGCTTCGCGGCGGGTCCATGATTCCTACCAGCCCGACGAAGATCAGCTCGTTCTCCACCTCTTCCCTGTCCATTGAGGCATCTTCCAGCGGCCGCCATGCGACGCCCAGGACACGAAGCGCACGCTCTGCCATTTTTTCGGATGCCGATTGTATGGCCCTGCGGTCCTCCTCAGAAAGCGGCCTCACCCCATCTCTGCCGAGGATATAGGCGCACCTTTCGACCACGACCTCCGGAGCGCCCTTCACTGAGGCCACAAGGGCTGCCAGCCCTTCCTCATCCCGAAACCTGTGAATGACAGTCATCCTCTTCCTGTCTGAGTCAAACGGGTGCTCCAGGACATGGGAGTAGCTGTTCTTTACCACCTCAAGAAGTCCCGCCTTCTTTGCGGCAACGATGAGCGCTCCCTCGGTTGGATCTCCAAGGACACTCCATTCCCCATTCGACTTTGCAACCTCTGCATTATTCGATAATGTAATAATTCTTAAAAGCAGGGCGATGTCTTCCTCTCTGGGATCGACAGGCCGTCCGTCCTCGATGAACTGACCCTCAGGCTCATAGCCGGAGCCCGTAACATCCACCTTTCTAAACGTCCAAATCTCGCGGACGGTCATCTCGCCCTTGGTGAGAGTTCCTGTCTTATCCGTGCATATGACAGTGGTTGAGCCCAGCGTCTCAACTGCCGGAAGACTTCTGATGATGGCGTGTCTTTTGGCCATTATCTGCGTTCCATAGGCTAAAGTCAAAGTCACCACAAAGGGCAGAGATTCAGGAACTCCAGCAACGGCGAGGGCAGAGGCGACGATCAGAGTGTCAAGAAGGGGCGCTCCCCTTGAGATCTCCACAAAAAAGACTACGGTGGCCGCAATTAAAACCAGGATTGCCAGCTGCCTGGCGAGCTGCTGCAGTTTGACCTTGAGGGGCGGAACCTCCTCCCTAATCTGAATCAGCCCTGATATCTTGCCAAGCTCCGTCCTCTCGCCCGTAGCCACAATAATGGCCAGGCAATTTCCATAAGAGACCACAGTTCCCATGAAGACCATGCTGGATCTGTCGGCGAGAGCAGCTTCCGGACTCACGGGAGCAGCAGTCTTGCTTACGGGCTGCGACTCCCCTGTGAGAGATGCCTCCACGACCTGAAGCGCAGTTTCCTCCAGGATGCGGGCATCGGCCGGCACCTTATCCCCGGCTTCCAGAAAAACTACGTCGCCCATAGCGAGCTGATCCGCAGGAACGGATGTAAGAAGGCCATCCCTGTAAACATCGGCCACAGGAGACATCATTTCCCTCAGCGCCTCCATAGCCTTTTCAGCCCTGTACTCCTGCACAAATCCCAGACACGATATGAAAAACACTATTCCCAATATCACATAGGCATTTGTTGTCTCTCCAGACAGAAAGGAGACAAGGGCAGCGAAAACCAGAACCAGTATCATGTAGTTCTTGAACTGGCTTATAAATATGCGAAGCGGTGAGGGCTTAGAAGGGCTCTCCAATCTGTTTTGCCCGTCTCTCTCAAGCCTTTTAGCTGCCTCATCATGGCTTAAGCCTCCAAGCCTTGATCCCAGCTTTGAGATCGCTTCTTCCGCTTTTAGCGAATGCCATGGAACCGATGAGCCTTCCTGCCTAACAGATTTTTCCATTAAAACCTCAAAATAACATCGACAACTAACTCTATTGGCATCGCATTCGATATAATGGTTGCAGATATGGCCGTTTAAAAAGCCTCAAATATTTTTTGGGGATGGATTCGTTTAGAAAGCGTTAATGATTTAAATTAATCGATAATCTTAAATATAACATGCTAAAGTTATTTTATTAGACACATTAGATTCAGGTGGGAGTAGGTATGGCGATGGGATACAATTGGGCCGGAGATACTATTATCAGAGATACAGTTATGTGGGATAGGCGTGCCGTTCTTGGATATCCTAATATTTATATTCCTACAGATGTCCGTGCCTGGCTAAACTTTGCGAACAGCGAGGTTCTGGGAAGAGCAATACGCGAGATGGGACTGCCTGCGGCACGAGAGTCCGGAACCTTTGATATGAGAGCCTGGAGGATCTGGGACTTTGTTGCGCGAACGGTGGAGTACGTTACAGATAAAAGATCCTGCGGCCTTGAGGACTTTTGGCTTTTCCCCGAAGAGACGCTGATGCTTCGAAAGGGAGACTGCGAGGACTCATCTTTCCTATTGGCTGCGCTTTTGCTCGCATGCGGCATTAGCGAGCATTGCGTTCGCGTGGTGCTCGGCAAAATCGTCTCGCCTGACGGATCCTTTGGCCACGCATGGGTTGTCTACCAGGGTGAGGATGGACGGTGGTGTCTCCTTGAATCCACGCTGGATACAGTTCCCTCCAGGCTAGTTCCTGCAGACTCTCTGTCGCAGGTCGGAAACAAGTATCAATACCAGCCGCAGTTCTGTATTAACTCCACCCACCTCTGGTCCATTGTGCCCATGAGGATGCAGATGGCCGATTATGTAAAAATGAGAAGCATCAAGCCTGAGCGAAAAATAGAGGGAGCATTTAAAGGGGCGCTTTTTTAAGGTCGCTGCCCTTGAAAGCGGACTCTCTCCAACACCTTTTCCATATTTCGCCAGTGAGAGCCTTCCCAATATTGCTTCCCGCAGACCTCGCACTGCCAGACCTCTCGTCCATGGGACTCTATTCTTCGAAGAAGATTATTGCATAGCGTGCATCTGATGGGCTTAAGCTCCAATGCTATATCGTTATTGGAAAGCTCTCTCAGCTGCTCCTCCAGATCTGAGGACTCAATTAGAATGCAGCTTATGCCGCACTTTCGACATGACTCGCCCAGACGGCGGTCGCGAGTGAGAAGCGTCCTTCCCTCAGCCATCGCTTTATCCATAAGCTCCCAATCATCGGCACTATCGGGATTGGCAACATCTTTTCCCAAAATCCTCAGCCACCTGCCAAGACGCAAGAGCATCTGGTCAACCAGGAAACGTTCCACATTATCTAATGGGCAGCCGCAACTATATATCGATTGGTCGCAGGCTTTGAAAGACATGAAGAAGGCGATGAGCAATGTGGATGTTGCTGCCATGGTTGAGGAGCTTCGTGACAGGCTTTTGGGAGGCTTCGTAGGCAAGGCCTACCAGCAGTCTGCAGATAAAATCTGGCTGACGGTTCAGTCTCCAAAGGAGGGCAGGCTTGACCTGCTGATGGAGGCAGGAAAGCGACTTCACATAACCCATAAAGAACGCCCTGCATCAAAGACCCCGCCTCAGTTCCCCACAATGCTTCGAAGCCATCTCTCAGGAGGGAGGATCGTGGATATCTCGCAGCACGACTTCGACAGGGTCGTGGAGATCGCAGTGGAGAGAGGCGGCGGCCTAAACTACCTCATCGTCGAGCTGTTTCCCAAGGGGAGCATGGTCCTTCTGGACGATTCCCGCAAGATTTTGACAATGCTTCGAAAGATGATATATCGCGGGCAAAAGATGGCTGCCGGCGAGATGTATCTTTCCCATCCAGGACAGCAGGACCCGCGAACCATTTCCGTCCAAAGCCTCTCTCGCATTCTTGAGGCATCCGGCCAGGATCTGATAAGAACGATTGTGCGCAGCCTAAACATGGGCGGCACTTACGGTGAGGAGGTCTGCCTGCGGGCAGAAGTGAATAAGAACAAACCGGCTGCGACTGTTCTGCCGGAGGATGCAGAGAGAATAGGCAATGCCTTAAAGGAGGTTTTTGCAGATCAAACTCTCGATCCCCACATAGTCTTGGAGGATGGAAAGCCTCAGGACGTCCTCCCGCGGCCCCTCAAGATCTACGAGCATATGGAGCAGAGGCGCTATGCAACATTTAGCGATGCTCTGGACGATTTTTTCGTCGAGATCGAAGAGGAGGCTCCAAAAGAAAGCCCCCTTGACAGGAGAATTGAGATTCAGCGAAAGGCCATTTGGGAGTTCGAGTCCAAGGAGCGCGAGCTTACTTCAAAGGGCGAGCTGGTTTACCAGAGGTATGGAGAGATTGAGCAGCTTTTAAAGGTCGTCAACGATGCGAGGTCCAGAGGCTTCACCTACAGGCAGATCTGGGATAAGATCAGCAGCTCTGGCCACCCTCAGGCTCAGATGCTTCAATCCCTTGATGTGACGGGAGATATGAAGGCAGTCTTTGACGGTGTGGAGCTTGATGTCAGCGCAGGGAAGACCGTCCCCCAGAATGCCCAGACTTATTACGACTTAGCCAAGGAGATGAGGCGAAAGGCAGAGGGCGCAAAGGTTGCGCTGCAGGCAACAGAGCAGCTGAAAGCGGGCAAGACGGAACAAAGGAAAAAGAGGTCGGCACAGCAGCCCAGGCGGAGAAAGCCCAAGTGGTACGAGAGATTCAGGTGGTTCTACTCATCAGACGGAATTCTGGTGATCGGCGGCCGTGATGCAGATACAAACGAGGAGATCTATGCCAAGTACCTGGAAAGACGGGACCTGGTCCTTCACACGGACGCACCAGGCGCTCCCCTGACGGTCATTAAGTCCCAGGGAGAGGCGGTGCCCGAAAGCACGCTTCTGGAGGCGGCCCAGTTTGCTGTAAGCTACTCCAGTATATGGAAGGCGGCTTTAGGGTCCGGCGACTGCTATCTCGTTAGTGGAGACCAGGTGACAAAGACTCCGGAGCACGGCGAGTTTTTAAAGAAAGGGGCATTCGTCATCCGCGGCGAGCGCCGGTATTTTAGGGATGTGCCTTTGGGCATCGCTCTTGGAATTGCAGACGGCCTTCTCACAGGTGGCCCTGTGCAGGCTGTGAAACCTAGATCGGATCCTGTGATAGAGGTGGAGCCGGGCGAGTTCAACGCAGACGATCTGGCCAAGAGGATCTACAGGATATTCTCGGAGAAGATCGAGGACAGGGCCTATCTTAAATCTATAGCCTCGGTGGACCAAATAGTTCAGTTCCTGCCTCCCGGGGGATCGAAGATTAAGGACAAAGAACGATGAGGAGAATGTGGACGGTTTGTCCACTATCATTTTTCATTAACAGTCAAATTAACAATCAAAACTTTGGAGATATTTATTTTAACAGTTGTTAAACTATATTGATATTTGTATTGATACCGAAGCAATCAATTTATTGACTAAGCAATCACTGCTATTGTTATAGTCATCTATTAGAATGGTATTTTCATCATCGATCTTACATTCATCTTTATAAGTGAAAAACTTTATAGCTTATATTCACATTCTAAACGAAATATTTTTTTAAAGCTATTATAGTTATTGAATTTCAGCATTATTGTCAATTTAGTATCGAATTCTAATATGCAAAATATATTATCGATAGTAGTACAAGCAATTGTTTATACTGCACTATACTAGCCATGATTAAGCATACGATTTATAAGTCGCCAATTGTATAAAAAGCAAGTTTTTATAAATAAGGTATCCCTATGTAATCACATGCAAAAATTAAAGGAGGTATTTTTATTTCATATAAAAAAATATTTGTTTTGACATCGACTGTGTTGGCATTACTATCCGTTCAAACGGTTTTCGCCTTCAGCTTAAACATAGGAACAGATGGCGCTTCCATTTCCGAAAAATACAATTTGGCCCCAAGCACATCACTGCATGAGAAAACAATGGTTCTCGATGGCGATGTTGTACAGAGCCGGCATGCAAGAGGGTCCGATGGAAATCATCTCCGTCAATATGTGAGTGGACCCAACTATCAGGCCAGCAATACATTTAGCTCCTCCGGGACATTTCGCTCGTCCACCACTACAATGGCTACTGATAACGCGGCCATTATATCTCAGGGTTTGTCAGCTGATGGAGATTCCAATATAGAATTGCATGGGACCTCAGGTGGTGAGGCGGCAGGACAGTTTGCTGTAGGAAGCGACGCGACTGTTCAATCTACACAGTCACTGATCGTCGGTGGAGATGTCGTAGCAGGACAGAACACTGCAATCAACGGCAACGCGGGAGCAATTCTATCTTCTGTAGCAGCTCAGGGACAAAATTTTGATGCATCGGGAGGCTTCTCCGGAGAGGATGGACATTTAAGCGCTAACCTGATCTCAGCAGCCAGTGATAGCGCCGATATGTATGGAACGGCTTCTGTATCCGGAATCGAATGCCTCAATAGCCAGGTGCTCAATTACATATCATCAGGACAGGGCAGCATGTCAATAGATGGTCTGTATTCCTCGAAGAACGGCGAGTTAGGCTCTGTAGAATTTGCAGCAGTTAAGAGCACTCCCAAGTCGAGTGTTGACAAATTGACATCTTCAGGCAGCCATCCGGAGATCTTATCAAACGCTCTAGGAAATCCCGACTCATTTGTCATAATCGAGAATAGGAAGATCAATCCTGCAAAGCCGCTGCAACTTTACCTGAAAACCGATTCTAGCTTAACAAATGAAAAACTGACCGCATCTGCGGCCAACCTAGCCATAAAGGAAGCAGCCGCCACATGGGACTACTGGACCAAGCCCGGTGTGAACAACCTGTTTAAGCCGACTGTCATCAACGATGCAAAGAAGAAAACGGATACATGTGACGGATATAGCGTGAATGCTTTCACATACTTGAACTCCTATACGGTTGCATACGCGCGCACCTATACTGACGCAAACGGTTATGTGACGGAATCTGATATTGTCTACAATACCAGAGGTACTTGGACCACAAATTACAATGTAGCGCTCAAAGGCAGTTTGGATCTCCAGACCGTGGCACTTCATGAGTTAGGCCATGTATGTGGATTGGGAGATCTTTATACCCTAAGCGACGGAGACCCGCGGAAAACGGACTACGATCAAATAATGAATTACTACACGAATCCTCGTCACTATCTGGGAGCAGGAGATATCAAAGGAATTCAAACCATATATGGGGCATAACAAGGTTGGTAGGCAAAAGGGCCTTATTATCGCAAGGTCCCTTGCTTATCTATTTTCTTTGCGCATTCCTATCCGACGATTTTCTGGAAAGACTCCAGCTGCCTGCGCTTCAACACAATACCAGTTTGGCGCCCAGAGGTCTTTGCTTGTGTAGCAGTTCTGGGCTATGCATTTCCCTAGGCAAATATTTTTCATCAGGCAGTCACCGCATATCCCCTGAAGACGATCAGGCAGCCCTTTGCGAATCTCTTGAAGGATTTTGGAATTTTTCCATACATAGTCCAGGCGGTCCGTTGAGGCATGTCCAAAGATCATCTCAGGAATCGTCTCTCCGATGCCGCACAGAGCATAGGAGCCATCAGCAAGCACGCCTAAAATGCCCTTGATGCCGCAAACTCCACAACCGTACCCTTGTTCTCCAAACATGTCCCCCAATAAACGAAACGACATGGGATGATCGTAGAATACGCTTAATTTGGTTGACTTGGAAAGGACTTTATCAGTCCAATCGCCGAGGGATAACAGCTCTTCAATGCTAAGGGCTTCGCCCATCTGGTACATGGATTTTCCCCGAGCTGTTGGCTGGAGAATATTGAACTTGACCGAGGCCGCCCCGATCTCCTCAGCAAGGCGAACCATTGCCTCCATTTGATTTGCGTTTTTCCTCATCAATGTCATGATTACCTGTGGCTTAAGTCCGCAGTCGACGAGATTTTTAATGCCCCCTATGGCTTTTTCAAAACAGCCTGGAACACGCCGAACCCACTCATGGGTCGTTGCATCGGCGCCATCAAGGCTCACCGAGATGGAAGTCTTTTTGTTTTCAGAAATATGCTTTGCCATCTCAGGCGTACACAAAACGCCATTGGTTTCAATGATGAGCTTTATGTCTCTTTTTCTAATCAGATTGAGTATATCTTCTATCTGAGGATGAAGAAGCGGCTCTCCACCAGTCAGCTTAATTGCTTCAAGCCCCAAAGGGATTGCCTGATCCACTATCGAGCAGAATAGCTCAAGGGGAAGACAGGGATACTCCGTGCCGTCTCGCTGGTATTCCGGTTCTATCCAGCAGTGACGGCATGCCAGGTTGCAGCCCTTTGTCAGGTAAAAATAAAGCTCCCTTAAAGGATAGACCTTTTCGTTTAAGGATTCGTCGACTTTGCATGCAATCATCAAATCACCTCATCTAATGCCGGAATCCTTCCACCAGATTCAAGAAATCGTTTCAGGCATGGTTCGGGACTGGGGTGATCCACGATTCCCAGAAAGTTAAAAGCCAAAGCAGGGCAGTTCCCGGTGCAATAGTTGATGTAATCACAGCCCTGGCAAAACACAAAGTCGCTCAAAGGCTTGATTCTTCTCTCTCTTAGCCCATTTAGCCCTGGACTATGGAGCCATACATCCCGCAAATCATCAACATTAATCCTTCCCAACTCAATATGGGCCATTTGTGTGCATGGAACCATGACGCCATCTGCGCGAACTGCCATCCTGCTCATCGGACAACCGCAGCCTGTGAGGTATCCTCCTCCAGGAAAACTGGTCTCCCCCTGAAGCCGGGCATTCTCCATTTTTCTCCATATCCTTGCCTCTGCCAGGAGTCCGGCATTAGCATTAATCCTGCCTTTATATTTCTTATCCAGTCTCAAAAGAGTACTCATGGAAGCGGATCGCTCCTCAATAGTCAGAGCTAAATTCCGTTCATTTTCTCTGCAAAGCCCCAGGTAGCTGGCGGTGTTAATAGAAAAAGACGGCAGGCCCATATCCTCCAGGAGCAGCATGGCAATATCTTCTAGATTATTGACATTATTTTTCTGGATTGTGGCTCTCACCGTTACCGGAAGCCCGTGATCTTGAAGGCGTTTGATGCCCTCCGTTGCCCTCCTAAATGTCCCTTTGCCGCGACAAACGTCATGCACATCAGGATTTGAGCCATCAATTGAAACCTGAATATAATCGCACCTCTCTGATGAGGCAATGAAGTCTGCGATGTCCTCATCTATGAGGGTGCCGTTTGTCAGAATGCTATATCTCATCCTGTTATCTACAATTCCCGCGATAAGCTCCTTTAAATCCCCTCTACAAAAGGGCTCTCCGCCACATAGACATACATCAATGACCGCCAGCCTTCCCAGCTCCTCGAAGAACCTAAGCCATTCCTCCTTAGCAAGGTCAGCATTTACATCTCCCGCGCTGGTAAAGTGGCTGCAGTATTCGCATCTAAGGTTGCATCTACTGGTTATGGCCAGGTCCATGGATCGAGGAGTTTTCATTAGCATAAATATTTCTCAAGCCTCATATCCTGCGAATCCGGACTTCACGAGCTCCTGCAGGAACTCCTTAATGTGAGCATTCACATCATCGGGCGCTCCCTTAAAGCTGCCCCTTATAACAGCAGCGATGTCATTCTGGCTGCGCTTGCCGTCAAGCTGCTTCCATATAGACGCTCCGACTGGATTGATGCCAAATGCCTTTCCCGTATCCGGATCGAATAATATGGCCCAATCATCGAACTCCTCTCTAAACACTATCATTGGATTAGCTATGGGAACTTTTTCTTCACTATTCATGATCTTCCTCCAAAACCTTGCTTTCAATACAGCATACATAGCAAGATAGCTCTCGCTTTAACGTTTTTAGCAGATTAATATCATGACTAATTAGCAATTTCATTCATTTCCCTTAATCATTCTTTTCGTTTAGCCCATCAAGCATTTTTCTATTTAGGAAGAGCTTAAATGGCGGCATTATCTGCCACTGCCTGCCCGGCATTCTTCGGCCTACGACCCACCTTCCAATTAGCAGTTGCATCTCTCTTCCATCTGGACGCTGGAAGCCGAAAACCTTCACGCAATTGCTAAAGGGCTTTCTTGCCATTGTGCCGGCAAGCATATCGTTTAAAGGCCTTAACATTAATCCAAGAATGCCCATGATGCATCGCATGCATCTAATAGCAAAGGCATAAAGCCTTCCCCGAAGGCCCCCATGGACGCGCGTCTGCTTTTCACCACGGGAGAGAGAAACCACTTGCCCTAATATCTGCTCCGAACCAACGGTCCAGGGATCGGGTTTGAGACAATAATCCCCCATAGTCACAATTTTGTCGCCATCAATGGTAAATATGCGATGAACGACCTTTTTCCCTATAGGAGCATCAATTACCACTACATCTCCCGGATTTATCTTTCGTCCACTATAAGGAATATAGAACAGCCTGTCCAGGTTCCGAAAAGAAGGGTACATGCTGCCCCCTGTGTAGAGCACTGATTTGATCTCTTTGGATGCCATCTTGAAACCTTTGAATCATCTCAAAGCTCCAACGCCTCCTCAATTTGCTTCCAAAAGCTACCGGTAAGGCTTGCCTTCAAAATGAAGGCCGGAACAGATTCGGCCATCTTACAGGCATTATCGAATGCCTCGCTTTTGGCAGCCTTCAACTGCTCCTGGCTTAATAGATACCAGCTCCTGTTGTACACTTGAAAGGCTGAATTATAAATATGAACTGCAGCAGACCCTTTCCCAATCGGGATCACCTGGTCATTTGGAGACTGCTCTAAAATGAAATAGCCTTTGAGGGGAACATGCCTTTGGACATCCCAGGTCCTTTCCGACTTGAATCTAAGGTATTCGCTCCAGGTGGGAAAAGGATGGGCATGATATGAGCCGGATGCATCCTTGACAACGAGAATTTCGTCATCGCACAACGCATTCCAGGGACTAGGGATGCGCCTGCAGCAGGTAGACTTTCCCGTCCCGCCTGGTGCAGCAATGGCAATGCCCATTCCGGCCCTCTCGATCAAAGAGGCATGAAGGGGAAGACCTCCAAAACTCTGTACCTGGCTGTATATTGAGTACAGAGACTGAAATATCTTAATGATATCCAACTCAAAGGATTCTTCCTCTCCAAGCTCGCAAATTACGCAGCGCTTTCCTTTTGTTGAGCGGATGCTGAGAGGACCTACAGACTGTACTTCCCACGTCAATAGATCGTCGCAGCTATCAGATAATAGCCCTTTATCCGATATCTCTTCAAGCCCTCTTTTGACAAAGATAACCTTTGAGGGGGAGCGCTGCTCACCCTTTGAGAGCCCGAGAATACGCGCCGCCTTTGAAAGCCATAAAGAGGCCTCCGGTCCAGCCACCATATCCCAGGACTGACCATTGGCCAGCTTTACGGCGTAGCATTCACAACTCGTGCACTCGCCCATATCAGCTTTTATGGTTTTTCAAGTCCAGTCCCGTGGTTGCAGACAGATGATGCCAGTGTGCCAGTTGTGCAGCTGGGCCGCGTCAATTCACTTTGACCTTGCCCATGTGCAAAGGGATCTCCCCACTCTTTCGACGTCAAATCAACGAGCTTAGGACGCTCATACTTAATCATTTTCTCCATAGTATTCCTCCTCTGCCCACCTTCAAATTTCGCTTGCCGGGCATTGCGGATAGAAAAATCCCCACCAAGAGCCCTTCTCAGTTAAGGTTGGCACAATGGCTTTAGGATTCTCCTGTTCCACTGCAATCTCATTACTAGTTAGCCATTGTGCAACAATCAATTATTAATCGTTTTCGCTGTCAACACGGGCACGGCTGGGGCACTAACCATCTCCTGATTGCTAATTTATAAAATTCAGCCTCATTTTAGGCGGGATTTTATGAAAATGTAACTGACAAACCCCGATTTGTTTTGGAAGAATAATTCCAATTCGGATTTAATGCCAGGAATAATAAGATTGACTTCGATAAAATTTCGAGAATTGTATTAATTCTTTGCACCTTTTCTGTCAACTGAATAAAAACGGGATCACCACCTCTACAATTCCGTTTTTCGCGACTGAACCCGTTTCCAAAGTCTCAGTAGACCATCCTTCGGAAAGCTATAATATTCTCCTTTATCCTCTGCTCATCTAAGCAATGCAGAGATGCTATGAGATATCTGATAAAACTGAAGACGAATATGAGTGCAATTCGGCTCCGCCAGGCGTTGGGGCTTGTTTGGAGCAGTGCGCCGCGATGGACCATGGCCAGCGCGGCAATTGTAGTTTTGCAGGGCATTCTGCCCTTAGCCACGCTTTATCTCATGAAGCTGATAGTAGATTCGGTCAGCGCCGGGGCCTTGGCGGCTGATAAAAATGCCTACTTCGAAGGGACTTTGGCCTTAATCGCTCTTGCAGGAGGTGCAACGCTCCTGACATCAGTGTTCCGATCCATGAGCGCCACAATTAGCGAGGCTCAGTCTGCTCAGGTATCAGATTATGTCCAGGATGTGCTTCACTCCAAGTCAATAGAGGTAGATCTGGAATATTACGAGAACCCGAGCTACTATGACGCTCTTCATCGTGCGCAAACCGATGCCCTGTTCAGGCCGACGCGCATAGTTGGCGGCCTTTTGCAGGTAGGTCAGGCCTGCGTCTCTCTGGCGGCAACAGCATTTCTTCTCATATCCTTCAGCTGGATCTTGGCCGCAGCCCTGGCCCTGGCCGCCCTGCCGGGAGCACTGGTGCGGGCAAAGTTCGCAGGCATAACCTATAGCTGGCAGCGCAGCTGCACCTCAAAGGAGAGACAGTCCTGGTACTTTCACTGGCTTCTCACAGGAGGCGATTTTGCCAAAGAGATCAGGCTCTTTGACTTGGGATCCCTATTCAAGAACCAGTATCGTGATCTCAGAAAAGAAATCAGGGAGGAGCGCCTGAAAATCTCCTTAAGGCGCTCGGCTATGGACGTCCTGACACAGCTTCTTGCAACCGCCATCGCCTTTGGGTCCCTTGCCTTCATAGCCTATCAGACGGTTCTGGGCACGTTGACTTTAGGCGATATGGTGATGTATTTCGGGGCCATCCAGCAGGGCCAGGCGTACATAAGCACGCTTTTCTCGGGCCTCGCGGGGCTGTATGAGGACAGCCTGTTCCTGACCAGCCTCGATGAGTTCATAAGGCTAAAACCGCGTGTAGCTGAGCCTTTAAATTCCAGAGAAGTGCCCTGCCCGATGAGAACGGGAGTCTCCTTCGAACACGTGGGATTTTGCTACAGCGGCTCGAAAAATCAGGTGCTTGATGATATCAGCCTGAAGATATTGCCGGGACAGGTTGTGGCACTGGTGGGCGAAAACGGCTCAGGGAAGACGACGCTGATCAAGCTCCTTTGCCGTCTTTACGATCCCACTTCGGGAAAGATCGCCATCGACGGGATAGACCTGAGGGATTTCAAGATATCCGATCTGCGGAAGAGCATCAGCGTTATATTCCAGGATTATGCGCGATACAATCTGAGGGCCAGGGATAACATCGGACTTGGATGCGTTGACCGTTCTGCAAGCATGGAGGAAATAATCCGGGCATCGGAGCTATCAGGCGCGGACAGAGTCATAGGCAGCCTGGAGCACGGCTATGAAACTATGCTTGGAAAATGGTTTGACGACGGAGTTGAGCTTTCCATTGGCCAGTGGCAGAAGGTGGCTCTGGCACGTGCCTTTATGCGGGATGCCCAGATTATAATCCTGGACGAGCCAACAAGTGCTCTTGATGCCAGGGCCGAGGAAGAAGTCTTCCAGAAGTTCAAGGAGCTTGTTGAAGGCCGCACGGCCATTATTATCAGCCACAGGTTATCCACGGTCAAGATGGCCGACTACATTTACTTCCTGAAAGACGGCCGGATCTACGAGAGCGGGACTCACAGGGAGCTGGTAGAGAAGGGAGGAAATTATGCCAGTATGTTTGAGATCCAGGCCAGACACTACCGATGAGGATACATTATGGGTTCTGTTGAATCTCATAGTGGTAACTTGTTAAAACCAGTACTAAACATCTATTCGAGATGCCGTTCCACTGTGGTGTGCAGCAGAATATCTTGGGCAGTTGAATATTATGGATATTACAAAAGAGAGCCTTAAAAGCGACCTGAGGAAGATTGGACTTGAGCAAGGGGATCATGTCAGCATAGCTTCAGCGCTAAGCACGGTAGGCCATATCTCAGGAGGTCCGGAGGCGTTTATTGATGCCGTGATGGATGTCATTGGCCCTGAGGGTACTCTGATGGTCAACACCTATACACCTTTCTTCTATAATTATCAGATTAAAGCCTTGGATAGTTGTCCTCCATTTAATCCTCAATCAACCCATTGCCTCACAGGGATTATCGCTGAAACGATGAGAAAAAGACCACAGGCCATAAGAAGCCGCCATCCAACCAGCTCTGTCGCTGCCATAGGCGCAAAGGCCGGATTCCTGACCGATGGACATGGCCCGCACGCTGCAGCCCGACTGCCCTACTCCAGGTTAGCAGAATTGGGAGGCAAATCACTATTCATAGGTTTGGGAGATAATCTTGTAGCATTGAGGCACGAAGCCCAATATAGAGCGGGGCTCCTTGATGCAGTCCATCTTGAGAGCTGCATTTATTACATAGATGAAGATGGTGAGACACGATTATTCAAAGGAGCAGATGTTACATCCTGTGTGAGGACTCTGCCACGATTAGTCCGAATTATGAGGGAAAGAGGACTGCTGAAGGAAGGTACAGTAGGCAATGCTCCATGCATATTGGTCTCCACTAATGATGCTCTTCATTTCATGACTGAATTGCTGAATAAAGAGCCGACTCTAAACCTATGCGATAGCATGGCTTGCATATGGTGTCGCGAGCTAGAGCGCAAAATGAACCTCTACAGCCAAATAAAGAATCCCCGGTCGTTCCAGAAAAATATAGTATGGATACGACTTCTCAGCTTGATCAACAAACATCGACTCAGAGGATCGCGGACAGTCTTGGGAAGCATGTTCATAATCAGTGCAGCATATAATAGGACCTGCAGACGTCTTAAAGTAAGATAAGCTATTTTGCTGCTGCTCGATCTTGCTCAAGCGGGGAATATTAATCCTAGT
>CAZHNU010000060.1:0-13433 GCA_964534145.1 uncultured Methanotrichaceae archaeon
CTGATGCTCCACCTGGGCCACGCGGAGCTTGACGATGGGTCTGATAAGGTGCCGGATAGGGTGATCTTCCTCGAGGCCAAAATGCCTCAGGATTTAAAGGAGGCTGTGGAGAAGGCAGTTCCCTTTTTGAGATCCAAAAGAATTGGTATTGCCACCACCGTCCAGCACGTGCATAAGCTTGGCCAGGTGCTCGATGCGCTATCTCTGCATGGGATCGATGGGGTTGTAGGGGGTGCGGAAGGGCGCGCAAGGCATCCGGGCCAGGTGCTGGGCTGCAGCTACTGCACTGTCAGGGATCTTGGCGTCAGCGAGCACCTGTTCATCGGCACAGGGAAGTTTCATCCTATGGGAATCGCTCTGTCCACGGGAAAAAGGGTTGTGGCCGCGGATCCTGTTACGGGAGACATCATCGAAATCGATACAGAGCCGATGCTCCGGCGCAGGTTTGGGGCGATCGCCAGAGCTATGGATTCTGTTAGGTTTGCCGTTTTAGTCTCCAAAAAGCCCGGCCAGAGGAGGATGAATCTGGCCAGGCGGTTGATGGAGCTTGGAGAGGCGAAGGGAAAGGAGATGTTCCTGGTCTACTTGGATAACATCGAGCCCGATAGGCTGCTAAATCTCGGGGCAGAGGCGGCCGTTTCAACGGCCTGCCCCAGAGTCGCCCTCGACGATGCTGCCAAGTACAGTATTTCAATTCTCACGCCGCCGGAGTTCGAGATTTTAGTGGGAGAGAGGCGGTGGGAAGACTACGCATTTGATGAAATAGAATAAGAAATTTTTTTCGAGATATTTTTCTATTATCATAGGTTTCTGCCGCTTTTCGGTTCATTTGAGCAAAAAATTTATACGGTATTGGCTACTACTAACATTAGTTGTTTTTTCAGTAATTAAGTTTGAGGTGGATGAAAATGAAGAAAGAGATAATATCGCTGATGGCACTGTTCGCCATCTGCGTTCCTGCGCTTGCAGCAGATGTGCCGGACATGGTTGGCAATTGGACCGGGACTTTTGCCTCGGTGGGCTATCTAAAGAACACCAACTGGATGGCGACAGGTGATTCCGATTATTGGGAAGAGGATAACACCCTGGTAATTGAGGAGCAGAATGGAACCCGATTTATAGGCATGCTTATTCCTGCTGATAATCCCATGGCAGCAGAGGTTGTGCTCGGCATAATCGGCCTTGACAATGAGTCTGTAACTATGGTGGACGAAGACGGGTACATATGGGGCTGGATGACCTCTCCCACTGAGATGGAACTGTACGAACAGGTAGTTGAAATAGATTCCATAATGGTCGGTGGCGGCGTCTTTACAAAGGAGTAACTGCAGTCTGGGATATTGAGCGGTTCGATAATCCCGAACCGCTCCCTCAGGCTACGCTTATATGTCAAAACAGAGATAAATTTTTATGAGACTTAAGGATGTTCTGGCCATTTCCGTTCTGCTCGCTGCATTTACAGCTGTCGCAGCGGCCGATTGGGAATATCCAAAGCTTTCTGGAGTACATCCGGTCAGTTCAGCGGTCTGTTCCTTGAGGTCTGCTCAAAGCCCTGGAAATAGCTCGCCGCACTCACCATCAAACGAGAGCCAGCTTGCCGATTTTGTCGAAGCGGCTGCAGCATTTGCCCGTGATTCAGGCAGAAACCAAGCCATAAGGGATTTTATGGACATCTCCGGCCCGTGGGTCATGGGTGAAACATACATCTTTGCTCACGATTTCAACGGCACGGCCCTTGTTCTTCCCTATCTGCCAGGATCAGTGGGAACCTATCGACTGGACCTCCGGGACGAAGAGGGGCGCTATATAAACAGGGACATGCGTGCCATTGCAAAGAACGGAAGTGGCTTTTACCACTATGTTTATCGCAATCCTGTTACTAATGAGACTTTGCCCAAAGTCAGCTACGTCATGAGGGTGGACGATACATGGTGGCTGGGATCGGGGATCTATGTTGGGGATAAAAAATAAAAGCTCTTCGCGATCCACAACAATTACAGCGCCAGCTTATGTCCTGCCTCCAGCTGCAAAATCTGTTCCTCGCCAATGGCGGCCAGCTCCTTAAACTGATTGATGGTATCCCGCATTTTGGGCAGGGCTTCCTGCTTATAGGTGTTGATGGAATCAATGGCCTCCATTGCATCGGCAAAGGCAGTTTTCATCGTCTCGATAGAGATATTGGTTTCCATTGATCGTTTCTGGATTTCCGCCCCTTGCTCCTTCAGCATTATCGAGGTGACGCTGATAAGATTGTCTGTGGTATCATTGAGCATTTCGATCTTCTTTAAGACTATCTTCTGGTTATAGAGTGCGGCAGCAACATTCACTGAGGTACGCAGAGCGGCAATTGTTACAGTCTGGGCCCGATCTACCCCGCGCATAAGCTCCTTATTATTTCTGATTACAATCTCCATCGCCATTACGCCCTGCTGATTGACGACGATCATCTGCTGCATATCCATAATCCGCTGCCGCAGCGGAAAGAGAACCTCTTCGGCGACAAATTTAACTTTTTCCGGGTCTTCATTCCTGTCTTTTGCCGCAACGATCTGCATTTCAATCGAATTGTCCATCAGGGTGCCGAGCTCGACCTCTTTCATCAGCTTCTTAGTCAGATCGCGCAGTGCCTGCTGTTCGATCTCCAGGGTAGTATTATCGTTTTTAAGAGTTGTTTTGCCCTTTTCCAAAGAGATGATGATATCCGCAATTGCTGCGTCTGCCTTCTGGTATCTGGCAAAATAGTCCCTGACAGGATCACACAGCTTGCGGAAAATGCCGGTCCTGGTGAAATCAATAAGGCTTGGGTCCAGGTCTTTTAATTCCCGGTTCAGATCCATTAAGCCTTTGGCCACAACGCCGCCTTCATCGCCGTCTTTGGACAGCTTCCCGACAGTCACCTGAAGCATTGAGCTTTTAGCTGCCGAGCGTTTAATCGAGTCTTCCCCAAAGGACTCGATTGACTGGAGGATGGACTTCTTTTCGGCAAGCTCATCAATATCCAGGGTTAGAATCTCTGCAACATTGTTCTCAGCTGCAGCCTGAAGCCTGGCTACTTCTTCCGGTAGCGGTTTGACCTGTTCCCGGACCTCGTTCTTGATAGTCGCTTCATCGGGCACTTCCATTGTGAAAGCCATCTTCGTCCCTCCTGAATTCATATCTCAGCATTAAACAGGTTGCCCAGCTTATAAACAACGTTATCGGTATCTGCATTAATACAGGCAGCCTCGTTGATGCTGGAAATAGCCTGCAGCGCCGGAATATCAGCATTATAGCCGATTGTGTATATGGGTATCCCAAGGTCCCTCACGATGCCTTCAATATTGTCTAAAGAATGGCCTTTATTGGTCTCGCCGTCGCTGAGAACGAAAATCCTCGGCTTCATATTGGAATTTGCATCGGGACCTGCAGCTTTTTGCTCCTGAAGCATTTTCACAGCGACTGCAATCGCATCGAAGGTTGCCGTGCTGCCGCCAGCCTGCAAATCATTAACCGCTCCGGCAAACTTCGACCTCTGGTTCAGATCAAATTTGGCAATCGGCAAATCGATGTTGACATCGTTGGAATATGATACCAGGCCTATCAAATTGTCCTTACCGATATTTTTTTGACCTTCCATTAGTGAACGCTTCAAATTATACAGCGGTTTGCCTTCCATGCTGCCTGAGACGTCAGCCACGAAGACTGCGCAAATGGGTTTGGGATCTTTTTTATCTTTCCAGAGCTTTTGAGCCTGGAAGATCACATCTCCGCTGACTGGCACGGCTTTGGATCGATATTCATTAAGGCTGTTAAAACCGTATTTGGTGGCAAGGGCCTGGTACTTTTCCTGCTGGCTGAATTCGAGGAATTTATCCAGTGTTTTCCTCTTCTCCTCTGATAGATCGCCTATCGCATACACGGGGCTGTCATGCCTGACCCCAAAGGGAATAAATTCATAGGACCTGATATCCGGTGTATTCATATATGTCTGGTATTCAAGGATAAAACCGTCCAGAACTCCTGATTTAGCAGCATCCCTCATCTGCAAGGTAGTATAGGCGACCACGGGCACATTGGCCTGAAAGCTTTCAAATCCTGCTACTGCCTTGTCGCTCAATAAGTTGCTGCTGTCAAAGGTCTCTAAAGCTGAAATCAAAAAGTTCAGCCCGGTTGAACTGGCAAAAGGATTGGTGTAGCCCATCGCCAGTTCGTTGTTCGCGACTGCATCGATAACAGTCGTGATATTGATTTCCCCGTATTTGTCTACCAGCTCGTCTTTCTTGGATTTAGTGAGCAGTATCCCAGCCACATTGCCGGCAAGTCTTTTTTGTACCAATTCGGCTTTAACTCCTCGGGAAGCGATCATCTCCCCCCAGAGCTCATTGGACGGCGTATAAGCATCTGGAAAATACTTCTTCGAAGTGATATAATCGGCGCCTTCACCTGAGGGGATTCCTCTGAGCCTTACCGATACCTGTCTGCCGTCGATTATTATCTTCGCATTATTGAAGTCTCTAGCCACCTCCGTCAACCAGCCCTCAGTCCCTCTGCCGGCTTTTTCCGTTGAGGCGAATATTTCGATGTAGCTGGGTGTGCTTTTTTCAACCTGCGGCGGGTAGCTTTTGGAGATATCGGGCAGGATTTTTATCAGGTCTGTTTCATTTATTTCGACAGGGAGCTTTGGGTGCGTGACTGTTTTGATATTGATGTCTTTAACGATGTCATCCAGCGATTCATCGCCGGATCCGATTAATATGATCGCCAGATAGACTAAGATAAATACTACAACTGCAGCTCCGATTATGCCTGAGATTACTTTTTTATCATTTTCATTTGGCATTCTGACGCTCCCCTCTCAATTCTTATAGTATTTTGCCTGTTTGATCAGATTATCGATCTCGATCATGCCGGCCATTTGCTCAAGTTGGCCGCTCTCTATACAGTTTAAGCCTGAGATCTCCAGCAGCAGCCGATCAAGCTTCAGCAGAATCTGCTCGTTATCTTCAGCGGCAGATTTCACAAAAGCAATATATTCGTCATAGACTCTAAACTTTTCCTCCATAAATTGCTGCGAAAAGGCCCCATCCTCATATCTTTCTCTAATGAAATTGTAGTCTTCTTCATCGAATGCATTCAATCTATTGAGGATGCTGCGGATATTCATAAAAAAAATCTCCTCCACATCGGCAATGACAGCATCAAATTTCTTGTAGCTGATCTCTGATGCACAAAAGATCTGCAGAAGGATATTCCTGATTGTTTTATTCTTTTTCTGCAGCCGCGAGATTTGATCGAGAATCAAGTCAATGGTTTTTTGGAATGTTTTGAGTCCCCGGTAATTGTTCAATGCCTCAATATAATCGTCAACCGTCCTTATTTCATTGGTTGGAATTGTTTTCTCCGGTTCGGCAAGGAGCCTATAATTGCCGTAGATTAATCCTGCACCGCTTAAGAAGATGAATGTGCAGCCTAGGGCTGTTTCCAATGAACTGCCCCCGACCAATGCCAATCCGACAAACGCAGGCGAGAAAGCAACTATGTCGGCTGCGGCAACCCCTAAATTCAGGCTCAATAGTTTCATAAGCCTTTGTCTTTCCATGTGCCCCTATCCCCAAACATATCCGTGTGCCTATTTCCCGGATCCAGGAGGTCCCTCGATCTCAGACAGTTTGGATAACCTGGCGGTTGAACTTCTTTTTCCCTTTCAAATTCCAGGTCAATCCGCTCATCTTCCCTCCAATGCGATCTTAGTGTACGTTCTAGGATTAAAGCATAACTGAATCCCTCCCAGCAGATAACAAGATAAGCAATGAGGTCCCCAGGGTGGCGTCAGATGAAGAAGACGAGACGGCGCTACAGCCGGGACTTCAAGGTATCGGTAGTGAAGGAGCTTGAAAGGCAACTCCACCAGGCCTATGCCGAGAACGAGCTTTTGAAAAAGGCTTTTTCCCTGAGGCTAAGGAAGGATTGAGAGTGAATTGATCTCGCTGCTCACATTTTGCCAAAAAAGCTTAATCTTTCGCAACAACTATATATATCCAATCCAATTGGCTCCCTATGAAAAAGATTCTCATTTTGATATTACTTCTTGTCCTATTCGAAATCGTGCTCACTACACAGGGAGCATCTCAATCGCAGAATCTGACAGGCGGGGAAGGGTGGTACCTTCAAGGAGATCCGGTTATAACCAAGGATGAGGAAATAGATCTCCCTCCCTGCTATACCGGCAGGACGGTTGCCGTATCCAACGGAAACGGGCATGGCAGCGTTAAGTATTCTGCAGAGTGCTCAAAGGAGCGATCCGGCACTCACAGCAGCGACGTGACGTGGACGCCGCCTCCATCTTACATGAAGCCCGGCAGCAACATCAGCTTTTCAATGACCTGCACCTCCCCCTTTGACGATATCCCGACGAGCGGATTGATTGGGGCCGGCGGCATGACGATAGTAGAAGGAGATTCCAGAAATCCAGGTGGAGAAAGCACAGCCAGTTACACAGTGCCCAATGGCTCACCGGGCGCTGAGCTGGCGCTTTACGCCAACTTTGTCGTAATAAGTGGCCTGCACGGCGACGTCGTCTATAAATACAAATATCAAGAAGCAGGCAGTGCCGAGACAAAGGCAGTCGATACAGGCAAAAGCGGCCAAGATGATATATCAGCTGAGGTGACCTCCAAAGAGCGACCGTGGTGCAAAGAAGCCAGCTATTTCTATACGGACGCTGAAATGGAAAAGATCTATAGCGGAAATGGAAAAACCCTCAACTATGACCGCGATCAACTTGTGGATATGATGACCTCCGCTATGGAGAAGTACGAGAGGGATGGAGGCTCTATTGATGGCGGCATTATTAACTATTATGATTCCCTCGATCTTTTAGCCTCATACTATTCGGGCGCATCGCCAACTGGCAGGGAGGCCGACTTAAAGAAAAGAGTTCAAGATTACTGGAAGACAAATGGGCTTTTAACACCCGGGGATCTCTTCTATGTGGCGCTTAATGTCTGTAAAGGAAATGTTCGAGATGCATTGGTCACTTCACATGCTGTGCTGTACAGAGACGGAGGGGGCACAAATGCGCAGTTCATCAAGGACTATCTCGTTCCACTACGGAATCCCGAAGCATATAACGATGCTGACAGATTCATTAAAAGCTCAAAAAAGAAGGATGATCGGGGAAATCCAATGCTTATCACCCCCAAAGAGGCAATGGGAGATGACCAGCAGGGAGTATGGTACCATCTATTCGGAACAGCTGCAATAGAGTTCCAGGATGAGGTCAATATAGCCCCTTGGGCACTAACACGGTGGACTTTGGAAGAAGGCGTGCCCCTGGCCGACAAAATCCCGGGTTCGAATTTGAAAGCCCTTATCCCCCCGCATATCAGCGAGATGAAAGAGTGGGAGCGCAAATCCGAAATAGGCACAATGCTATCTAACTATGCGCTGGCTCTTGAGAATCTGGTCAGGTCTAGCGGAGGAAGTGCTGCTGATCCAGATAAGCAATGCATCAATTATGCAGGCATTGCTATTGGAGAAGCGCTGCGCAAGTACATAGGCAGGCAACCATTGGACATCGGCATTAGCGAACCCGGCCAAATCATAGCAGGCGAATCTTTATCACTTGGTCCCAAAGTAACAATCCTGGGAATGTCTCCGGTATCTTTTAGAATTGAAGGTAAAAATGGCGAGGTTTTTTCATTAGATCAGGCCAATAAGCATTTTTCAGGCAATACGCTTTCAATTATAGTCGATCCATTCATTGAAGATGATGGGACGATCGGACTCCTAGCTACACCTCTTTTCGAGATCAAGAGTATCGAGGTAGAGGCAGTTGAGAGCGGCGATGTGACTATCGGACTATACATGTATGATGATAAAAAGAGTGCTGTAAGGTCTATTGAAGTCCAGAACGGAGATAGCTATTCTATTAATTTGGCTCAGTTCATCGGCCATGACGGACAGCCTCAAATAGTCTTGAATCCTGCCGAGAGTGCAGGCTTTAAGCCATATGCATCTGCGACAGAGGCAGCTGAACCTGAAGAGAGCAGGGTGATCTATGACAGCTGGAACAAGGTAGAAGTACAAAACGGTCCCGTCTGCAGCCAGTTTTTCACTATCGATGAACCACATATGATTACCTACATAGATACTTACCACTGGAACAATGGAATGGGGATTGCATCCGGAGGAACTATCAGCCTCAAAAATGGAGACGGCAAGACCTTCGGACCGTGGACAGCAACGCCGGAATCCGCGTCGGGAGTAGACAACGTCTGGTGGATATCCCATCCAGATGAGGTAATCCCTGCAGGAACCTATACCATCGTCGATTCCCATCCGGAAACGTGGTCCCAGAACTCGCAGTCGCCCTGCGGATTCACAAAGATAGAAGGCTATCCAAGTAGTCCAGCTGCAAGCAATCCAGCCGCTTCGCCTGCAGCCAGCAGAAGCATCAATGCGGCCGGCAATCTGCCAGGGGATGAAGATGCAGATGCCTGGGTAGAAAAGGGCATTGTCCTCTATGAGCAGGGCAAGTACGACGAGGCGATCGTTGCTTATGACGAGGCTATAAGGCTTGATCCAGGCAATGCCTTCGCCTGGAACAACAAGGGCATTGTCCTCAATGAGCAGGGTAAATACGATGAGGCGATCGATGCCTATGACGAGGCCATAAAACATGATGCCACCCTTGCCGAAGTCTGGTATAACAGGGGCATTTCTCTGAACAATTTGGGCAATAACGATTATGCGATAGAATCGTATGATGCGGCGCTTAGGCTTGAGCCGGAGTACGCCAATGCCTGGAACAGCAAGGGTTGGGCTCTATCCGACCAGGGCAGGTACGATGAGGCTATCGTTGCCTATGACGAGGCTTTAAGGTTTGATCCGAGCTCCGCCCTGACCTGGAACAACAAAGGCATTGCTCTTAACGAAATGGGCCAGTACGATAGGGCAGTCGAGGCCTACGATGAGGCCATAAGGCTTGATTCTGAGTTTGAATGGCCGTGGTTCAATAAGGGCAACTCACTCTATAATCAGGGCAAGTACGAAGAGGCAATAGTTGCCTATAATGAGGCCATCCGCCTCGATCCGAGCGATGCTTATGCCTGGAACAACAAGGGCATTGCTCTCGACGCATTGGGACAGAGCGAGGAGGCGATCGTTGCCTATTCGATGGCAAAGGAGCTGGGGTATGAGGAGTGATTTCGGCCTTATGCCCTGCGTGCGGCCAATGATCCGGCGCACGCATTCTTTTTTAAGCAATATTCCAGGTCAGCAGCTTCTTTTGGCCATGGGAAATCAGACTACAAAAAAAGATAAGAATATGTCGTTATTCGATATTTACCGGGAAAATTTCCCTCGTTCCAATCGATCCGTTCTCCCAGGGCTGCAATAACAGCATGATGACATCGGTATTTCCGGCCTTCTTGGCATGGAAGGTGAATAGCTGCTCGCCTGGAACCCCGACCATCCCGGTGCTTGACTCCGGAGCCTTGACTGAAGAGCTGACCAAATCAAGGTACTCTGTGTCGAACTGGGTCCACCAGTTGTAGCCCGTCGACCCCGTGTTGGACTCAAGCGGTATGGTAAAGTCTTCTCCTACACTGACGTTTATCGCAGCCTCACATGGCGCGTTATCGCAAATGCTGCTGGCGGAGGCGGCAGCTATGAATAAAAATGCTGCAGCCAAAGTTGCATATACTAATTTTCTCATGGCTGATCACTTCTGCCCTTAAATTGGCGGGTCTAATTATTTAAAACTTGCTTAAGATTATTTGTATGATCCCTTCAGCCCCAATATTTCATCTGCCTTGACGCCCACCAGCTTCCAGACGCTGTTTCTCTCCTCAATGATCAGCGCCTCCGGCGGCTCGTCGGGAGAATGCCCCAGAGCCGACATCACATTTGAGGAAAGCCCTTTGGTTTTTATAAGCTGAATAAATCGCTCTCGTACAGCTCTCTTTTGCTCCGAGTCCTCGATCTCCACGAGGCGGCCGGGCAGCGCCACGAAGCTGAAATGCGACAGGTCCGGAGAGTAGCGTTCCACCTCTACGGTGACGAAGGGATTTCGCCTGAAGTGCTGGACCTTTCGGCCGTATTTGGTTGAGAGGAAGTACATGAACCGGCCGTCGAAGACGTAGAGGAATGGGGCGATATATGGATGCCTCTCTCCCTGGAATGCAATGCGGCATACATGTTCCTCTCCGATGAGGCGGTCGTACTCAAGCTTTTCCATCCGGGGCATTTTGAAGATTTCAGAGGTCATTGCGATGCTCCAAAGTAATATCACGTAGTATTCTTTTTTATCTCGTCTTGGAAAATCAAATGATTAGCGATATCAATGGCTGCCTGAATGCTGACTAGAAGAGCATGCAACACCATATTCCTAAGGTCTCTTTCTCTAAGCAGGTCTTCCAGAGGGATTCTCTTGATTCTTTCCCAATCCTCTAGAGCTTCGTCCAACTCTCTCATATGGGCAAGCGATCTCATTTTATGCCCTCGCTAGATATTCTCTATCAAAGAAATCGTACATATCTTTGAGGACCAAATAGGCAGAAAGCACATCGGCCTCATAATCGAACCTCGTTTGTATGTTTCTTGAGAAAACTGCTACTCCAGTTTTCACAACCTCATATTGGAACTCAGGATGCGCATTATTTAGCACACGAACATCAAAATCACGCCCAATCATTACCTTAAAATCCAGCTCACTTCCGATGTGCATGGCCAGCTTGAGTGCTCTATAGGACGAAAGCTTTTCAGATACTAGCAGAGCTACGTCGATGTCTCTAAAGTCGTCTCTCTCCAGAAAGGAGCCAAAGACATAGGCGGCTTCCACCTCTGGAAAGTTGCTCACGATATGCCCTATCTTTTCTAGAAGGACTTTTCGATCCATGCGTCTCATGATAGAATTGAACGTAGTACATCAAAAGGATTTCGAAGACCGCCAATACTTTCGCTCCGCAGGCTAACAAAATTTAATCACTGCGGATATTTGCTATTAGGATGGTCTCCCTTGACAAGATCGCACACCTGGCCCTGGAAAGCAGGTTCGAGTCCCTAGGTCCCGACATCAGCGTGAGCCCTGAGAAACTTGGCTGCCTGGGGGCCGGCCCCAGGCACGACATCTGCGCCTCCACATTCTCCCCGCGCAGCACCGGTCTCCCTGGGATATGCCACTCCTTCGCACACGACGGCCGGTGCGTCAGCCTGTTTAAAACACTGTACACCAACTGCTGCAGCCACCAGTGCAGCTACTGCAGCAACGCCGCCGGCTGCAGCCAGCATTCGAAGATCTTCTCCTATGCGCCCGAGGAGCTGGCAGCCGTAACCCTGGCGCTCTACAGGTCCAACTACATCGAGGGGCTGTTCCTCAGCTCGGGCTCAGGAAGGGATGAGGATGCGACTATGGAAAAGGTGGTTGAGACTGCCAGGCTGCTTCGGTGCAAGTTCGGCTTTAAGGGATACATTCACCTCAAAATCCTGCCCGGCTCATCCATCGCCCATATTCAGGAGGCCATGGAGCTGGCAGACAGAGTCAGCGTAAACCTGGAGGCAGCATCGCCCTCACGCATGGGCGAGATTAGCCCCACGAAGGACTACGAGCACGATATCGTCCAAAGGCAGCGATATATCCGCGACCTCATGGGCAAGGTGAACCTGCCTGCCGGCCAGACGACGCAGCTTGTGGTGGGCGCGGGCGGAGAGAGCGATTGGGAGATCTTTCGCCGAGTGATATATGAGTACAGGGAGATCGAAATTAAGCGGGCATACTACAGCGCCTTTTGTCCACAGAAGGGCACTGCTTTTGAGTCCAGAGAGCCACAGCCTCAATGGAGGGAGCACCGGCTCTACCAGATGGACTGGCTCTACAGGATCTATCGCCTTTCGATAAGCGAGATCGAATATGCCTTCGACGAGAACGGCTTTCTCTCCAATGCCGATCCAAAGCTCGCTATTGCCAGGGAGCTAATGGATCACCCCGTAGATCCGAATGAGGCCCCCTTTAAGGATTTGATCCGCGTTCCCGGCATTGGCCCAAAGAGCGCCAGGAGAATCGTAGCTTTGAGAAAAAGACAGCATGCCATCAGCAAAACAGATCTGGCGTCTCTTGGAGTTGCAATCAAAAAGGCATCACCGTTCCTTAAAATCAACGGCTGGAGAGATACTACTCTGGATATGTGGTCGGCTTGAGGGATTAAACGGCATGAGAACTCCAAAAAACTTCCTGTTCTATCTCTCAGCCCATGAGGGGTGTACGAAAAGGCTTCTTGTCAGGGCAAAGGATCTGACGGCAGATGATATCGAGATTTCAGCCGATACAGATATCGTCCGGATCAGAAAGATGGTCAACAGCGTGCGAATGGAGATCCACAGGATGAAGGGCTTTGTAAGGCTAAATCCCCTGGGAGAGCAAGTGCTCTACGGCTACCTGAGGCCCAGGCACAGGATCGGAGACCATATTGCCGAACACCTCGCCAGGAGGAACCCTGGAACGATTGTAGTGCTGGGGAACCCAAATGAAAGCTGGGTCTCTCTCTTTATCGACGGCAAAATAATCAACCGACATGAAGGCGAGATTTCCCGAACCCTTGAGGAAATAAAATCCGCAGCGAACTGCCCATCGCTGAGCCGGGAAGCGTCGGAGAAGAGCATCGAGGAGGTCTGGGAGGCTTATTATGCCAGTCAGCACTGCCCGGAGCGCAGGAACATAAGCGCATTTCATAGAAGAATGCCCAGAAAGGCTCTGGACTCAGCAGGGCTGAGGCTTGAGAAAAATAAGAACGGGACAACGCTTGACGATTTCTTCGGCAAAGACTGTTAATTCTGAGGCTAATCATTTCTGAGCGCTGTCTGCTTTGTTCAAGGCCTTCTTAGATGGAAGCACGCTTGCAGCAATGGCTAACAGCGGCCCGATAATAAATCCCGATCCAGCCAGAAGGCCTATGGTCCCGATAACAGCCATGACCGACCTCTGCAGTATTCCCGCCTCGCCTCTGGCCAGGCGCAGCGCGGCGATGCCCAGGATTGCAGGAATCAGGACCAATGCCATGGAGATTCCCACCTCCGGTCCGTAAGGCGCTCTTGTCAGGCTGAAGATGGTCTGGGTTAGCACAGAGGCGCTGGTGCCTAGGTATAAGAAACCGGCCATAGTTCCTGCCGAAAAGAAAGGCGTGCGCCTGGGGCTTCGTAAGACGATGAATATTCCTGCAAGGGCTGCCACAATCCAGGGAGTTATGATAACTCTCAGGCTCTGCCCTTCCCAAAGATAAACGGATACTAGGCGCAAGGGCATTAACAGCCTGTCTGTGAAGCTGAACTCCTCTAAATATCCCAGGGCCAGGCTGTAATGGCCCGCGCTTTGATTATCGCCGCTCCTGCCCAGATTATTGCTTCCTTGGACGCTGCTGCCCTGGGTGCTGCTACCCTGAATGCTGCTACCCTGAATG
>CAZHNU010000060.1:13533-17957 GCA_964534145.1 uncultured Methanotrichaceae archaeon
CCCTGAATGCTGCTACCCTGAATGTTGTTTCCGTTGATGCCACTGTCTTGGATGCTGCTGTCGGTGCCGTTGCTGTCGTTATCATACACGACCGCATAGTACATTCCCGATCTCGGGGCAGTGATGTTTATCAGAGACTGCTCGTAGTAGCTGCTCGGCCCGAAGGGCTCATATGTGGCGTTTTCTGTCCTCTGGCCAAAAACTGCGATATATCCGTATCCTTCCGGCAGAGACACATAGCCGGGCAATGCAGTCTCCGTCTCTACCCACGCCCCAGTCCCGGCATCGGACGTCAGGCCGGGGCCGAGGAGCGCCATGTCCGGCTCGAAGCTCTCCTCGCCGGGGTTGGCGGAGCTTAGTAGGGAAAGGTAGATCCTATCGCCTTTCTCCCGAAAGAAGCTGTAATACTCTGCCTCATCAGGATTTAGCTGCGAGTAGATCGCCCAGGATTTATCGGGATCAGATATGTATTCTGCCAAGGATATATTATCGTTTCCCTCCGGCAGCAAAGGGACATGGCCCTGCGCTGACGGGGCTGCAAGCAGGATCGCCAGGAGTAAGAGGTAGAATTTCACGGAGCAATCATTGAAATTACATTGTTATTCAATATTTCGGCGTTGGACTAGGGTTTTTTTAGCTTTGGGGAGGGGTTTTTGGCTTTGGAAAGGTTTATGTTCTTAACCGCCGATCTAAATCTCAATTAATGGAGTGGAGGTACAGGCATGAGCAAAAAATCAACGCTAATTTTGTTCATTACTGCATGGCTGTTTACAGGCTTTGCAGTCGCTTTGGATAACGGTAATGGAACTATTAAATACGGCATTCTCGATGTCACAAGGGATCTTAATCTAAGCACCTTCCCATCCGCCCTGGATAGCACGGGCCTCTCGGAAATGCTGGATAATGAGGGAGTCTTGGTGATTGGAAGCGGCTCCTTTGTTGTCTTTGCGCCAAGCGATGAGGCATTTTCGAACGTGACGGTTGATATTGCCGGAGTTATGGAGAACCAGACTGCGCTAAAACAGCTGCTCGGATACCATGTGGTCTGGAACGACGGCCTATTCGAGAACATCTCTTCGGTTTCCTCGGTTGAGACCATTCAAGGGGAAAACTTAACGGTCGAAAACGATAACGGCCTCACGGTAAACGGCGCAAGAGTGCTGCAGAGCAAGGAGTATGACAGCGGCATAGTTTATGTGATCGACAGCGTTCTGATGCCGCAAGGCAGTGCTGTCGTGGGCGTAACTGAGGCCGCAGATGAGTTTGGCGATTTGGCGAAGTTCACGGCAGCCATAGAGTCTGCCGGATTCGTCGACAGGCTAAACGGCCAGGGATTGCTGGGGATAGGAGATCTGGCAGAGGGGCCTTTCACGATCTTTGCCCCGAACGATGCCGCCTTCAACCAGGTTCCAAAGGCCGTGATGGACCCGATTAACAAGGATCAAAGCCTGATGAGGACGCTTCTCAGCTACCACATCGTCGATGCAAAAACCCTGGGCAATCTGACCGATATGGGGTCCGTCAAGACTCTGGAAGGCGATTCCCTAGCAGTAGATCCAGGCATGAAGCTGGTCGGCGGCGCCAATGTGCTCGGATCCAAGAGGTACGATAACGGCATCATCTACGAGATCGACCAGGTTCTAATTCCTATAAGACTCAGCATGCAGTAAAAAGCGCTGCATTAAGCGAGCATTGCAGGATCAGGGCCATAGCAATTTGGCCCTGATAATTCCCTAATAACTCATTTGGAAATTATTAAATAGGATCTGGATAGAATTAATGCAGGCCGAGAAAGACTTTGCGCAGGCTTAAACGAAGTGCCTGTGCCTATCAAATGGCCTGCAGGATCAGCATTTTTAGATGTTGTCCTTGCTTAAAGAGACATCAATATTTAATTCATCAGCATAATTTCATCGCTGTTTGAGGTGCGACATGTTTAAGGTGGGATATAAATGAGCAAAGAAGCATTAATCATATTGCTGGCCATTTCATTTTTAATTGTCGGAGCCTGCACAGCTCAGGATAGCGTTGTTGAAGACGAGGCATACATTGTGCCGGGCGCTGAGGAGGCGGATATTGTGGATACTTTGACGGCCTCAGGAAACTTCAACACTCTCCTAATAACCATCCAAGACGCGGGGCTGACGGATACATTCAAAGGTCCGGGCCCCTTCACGATCTTCGCGCCAACAGACGACGCCTTTGCAATGGTTCCCCAGGCATATCTGGATGCGCTCTTGGTAATCACTACAGACTTGACCGACCTTTTAACCTATCATGTTATCCGGGAGGAGATTACATCCGGCGATCTGAGGGGCAGAAGCTCGCTAGAAGCCATGAACGGCCAGAACCTGGCCATAACTGTCAGCGGGAATGAAATCATGGTTGAAGGCGCCCGAGTGGTTCAGCCCGATGTCGAGGCCACAAACGGGGTTATACACGTGATCGATTCTGTCCTAATGCCCGCACAGGTGATTGAGACGTAAAGGTTCTCAGACCTTTTTCTTTGATGAATTTGAGGATTAAATGCCCAAAGGAAGTTTAAGCATTAGGCTAAGTCGGCCATTTGAAGAGATTTTCGACCTTAAGGATGGGACTCATGTGTTTAAGATCCTCATCGACGGCAAATGGCTGTCTTCAGAAAAGGGCGATGAGTTTGACATCAATACACCAATAGATGGAAGCCTCATCGCCATGGCTCAGAGGGCCTCCCCCAGGGACGTATCCCTTGCTGCTAAAACCGCCAGGGAGAGAAGAGGAATACGGGAGCTTCCGGCAATTGAGCGCATAGAGATCTTCAATTGTGCCGCAGGCTTGCTGGAGCAGCATAAAGAGGAGTTCGCCCGTGTCATTCAGCTGGAGGCCGGGAAGACGAACAAAGATGCCGTTGGAGAGGTAAACGCCACCATCCATCGTTTGAAGCTGACCATGGAGGAGGCCAGAAGGATCTTCGGTGAGTATCTCCCGGGCGACTGGTCGTCGGGAACGGTTGGAAAGATCGCTTTGGTGATTCGTGAGCCTGTGGGCGTTGTTGCGGCAATAACCTCGTTTAATTACCCTCTCTTCATTGCAGCAACGAAGGTAGTGCCTGCGCTTCTTGCAGGGAACTCCGTGGTGCTTAAGCCGTCCAGCTCAAATCCCCTTTCAGCAACAATGCTCGCCAGAGTTCTGGAGTTATCGAGCGTGCCTGCAGGGAGCATTAATCTGATTACAGGAAAGGGAGAGGAGGCAGGCGATGCTCTGATCACCAGCCGGGATGTGAATATGATCAACTTCACCGGCAGCACGCCTGTCGGCAAGAGAATATCTCAGATGGCCATCATGAAGAAGCTACACCTGGAGCTGGGAGGAAAGGCTTATGCCCTGGTCCTTGAGGACGCTGACCTGGACCTGGCGGCTGAGAGATGCGTCTTCGGGTCTCTCAAGTTCTCGGGCCAGAGATGCGATGCCGTAAGCGCCGTGGTTGCTGTTGATAAGATTGCCGATGCCCTAAGCAAGCTGATAGTCGAAGAGGCGGATAAATGGAGGCTCGGGGACCCAAGAGATGATTCAGTCGAAATGGGCCCGGTCATCAACCAGAGGGCTGCAGAGAGAATTCACGGAATGGTTATGGACGCTGTGGATAAAGGCGCAAAGGTTCTAAGAGGCGCCAAGTTTCACGGCACCTACTACGAGCCCACAGTGCTCGACCATGTTCCTGCTAATGCAGAGATTGCCCGTGAGGAGATATTCGGTCCTGTAATTCCGATAGTTAGAGTGAAAGACGAGGAGGAGGCGCTATCCTTTGCCAGGGGCTCCAATTACGGTCTGGAGTCCTGCATCTTCACGAAGGAGTTCTACAGGATGTGGCACTTCGCCAAGGGACTCGAATGCGGAGAGGTCACCATCAACGACTGCCCTCAACACGGGGTCGGCTATTTTCCGTTCGGCGGAATCAAAGACTCAGGAATGGGAAGGGAAGGCATCGGCTACAGCATCGATGAGATGACGAACCTCAAAACAATAGTCTTCAACCTGGAACCGGGGGGTCTCGGGAAGAGAGAAAAATCAGCAGCAACCTGCGAGACGAGGATAGCGCCTAAAGGTTATGAGGCTGCGGACGGTGAGTGATTCGTAGTATTATTAATGGTATAATAATTAATATTATAAATTCATGTTACAGCACTGTACTTTCCAACTTTTTAACAGATTCATAATATCCTCTTATTAAATCGAAGCGCAAATTTCCCATAGAAAATTAAAGCTTTTATACATGGACTAAAATCCCTTTTTTGGGAGTAGAATGCTCAAAATAGTAAAAGTACAGTTGCAATTAGAGCCTTTTTTAGATAAATTTTGGGATCTTTTCACGAAACCGAGTTACGGATCGTTTAGGGATCTATGCGGAGCGCTAAGCGTGTGTGATAAATCCAAGACCGTTGCCA
>CAZHNU010000061.1:0-17700 GCA_964534145.1 uncultured Methanotrichaceae archaeon
ATGAGATTAATATAATAAATGACACAGGCATTACAAGATTTGCTTATATCATATTAACACAATACAAGGAAAAACAATCCATACCCTCCCCTGAGGAGATGCAGATCGCTATGAAGCAAGTGATAGCTAGTCAAAACCACACTAACAATGTCCAAGCATCAATTCGAACCATCGATGGAACACAGGGGGCAGTCGCATCTTGTGAGTATACTCCATTTGGATTTATAATTGATGCAGCCATGGCCTTGTATTATCCTGAACTCGGTGAAAGAAAACTTGAATGTATGATTACATCTACCTACCCCCGGAACGAAGGCACATCGAACCTCCTAAAAACAATTCATATCGAAAAAGCCAATGCAACCGCATAACCTCAATCCTTCCTTTTTCGCCTGGTCGCCGGCCTGGCCTCGCTCCTGACGGTCCTCAGAATCTCGGCCTGGTCCGCCTAGCGGACATAGACGGCCCGGAGATTGACACCTCCCAGAGCCCGGCCACAGCACCGCTCCGGGCATCAGTTCTATGACATCTTTTGCGATTCACGAGAGGATGTCATAGAACACTTTTATTGCCAACACATTCTGCCGACTGCCCAGCTGGGAGCCGGAGTGCCGAGTGTAAAATCCTGCCCTGCGCCCCAAAGCTTCGTGTGGTGCTCTCCTGGAGGGATCCGGGCGGTCGGCGGGCTGCTGATGGAGCCACGCCTTTTCAGTCATGAATAGAAGGGCTACAAAGCCCTCAGATTATCCAGCGCTTTCTGTTCCATATCTTTAGCAGAATAATCCGTCTCAGTCTCCAGGGCTTTCATCAGAGGATAGATCGCTCTATCAAGTAGAAAAGGTGTTTATAAAAAAGTGTCCTGGCTTTGGAAACGCTAAACTCGCATGAACGGTCAATCTCCCAAAGAGATTAGCTAGAATCGCCCGTATTTGGAAGGTTCAACGAGTTTCAGGACGACCTCATTCTCTAAGTCAGAACTTGGATCATCTCGCCGGCCATGGATCAGATTTCAACTCGGCACATGCACCTTGTACGTATTCATAGCCAGGCATAGGAAACGGGTATGTGTTGTTTCTAAAATCCCATGCCCATAGAGGCATGCTTGACATTATCCCACCGTTGTCACCGGTGCAACTGCCATTAATTCCCACAAATGATTCATTTTTTACCCGACACTGACAGCTCAAGGGCTTATCTGGATTGGGTGGATTCTGGTTTTCGGTGCATGGAGCGCCATCACAGATAGCCCAATACCTATCCCCTGCATAACCTGTTGCGTTTTGATCACAAGCTATCGGCTTCAGCCAAAGATCGCACCATCCACGATAAGAATAAGTAGATACCCAATCATACGTAACATTATCAACTTTATACTGTCCGTACTTGATGGCATTACAAACAGGAGCTTGATCTACATCGCAAGGATGTTTATTAGTGCATTTGGCCTCAGTCAGGTTTTTGATCTCAGTATCTTGGATTTCGCTTGTTACAACAATATGGGTTTCATTAACCCTCATACAGTCACAATCAGCCTTGTCGCCATGCATCATGCAGTCGTGGGATGCAGAACAAAGGGCATGCCATCCAGTACACACGACAATTTCCTGAGGTACATCAGTGAAATTATGGGTACCATTATCCGTTTTTTCACTAACTTCTGCCAAACATATCGGACCATAACTCATTACTATCCAGGCAATACATGCTATCGCTAAAAATTGAAATCTCATTTTCATTCCCCTTTTTATCGTTTATATACTGATTAGAGCTGGGATGTAAAGGCTAATCCCAGCCCCTTTTACCCTACTTCTTTGGGTCGAACTTTATGGCCCGATCGTACACGATCTCAGAGGAAGACGGTCCGGTCTTTGTAGCCTCTTCCAGGTAGAGCCTCCAGGCAATGAAGAGCGGTTGATCCAAATCTATGCCGTAGCCACCCATACCATAGGGAACTTCATAGCAGTGTGGATCGCCTTCACAATTCCTGGCGATCTTATATACGTAGAGGTATTTCGCATTAGGATTATCCGGGAGGTACTCCTCAGCAGTTCCATTGAAATCCATATCCGTGATCATACCAACCCCATTCCATATATCTGCGCCGTATGGGACGAAGTTCTCGTACATCGCTTTTCCTGTGGCTACATGGTTAACCCCATAGACGATTATGAACTCATTGGTGTTGTTGCCTAAAGTAATTGGTGAATCTTGCAAGAAACTATAGTACTGTGAGAGATCAGGGAATGGAGGTGTCGGCGAAGCTATCGTTTCGTTTGCTGTCCATAAATAGAGGGCATCGTTGGTAGGGCCATAGCCGTCGAATCCTCTTTGAATATAATCGCTCCCTTCAAAGAGAGATATGCTAGTTGGAAGCTCCGTGGGATTCAAATCAGTATACCTGTCAAGAATCGCAATCCTTAACTCTTCGAGATCGTCAATAAGGTCAAACTCTGTTGTTCCCGTTCCACGGACTCTTATCTCCGGCATATCATACGGATCTAGTTCCGTAGATTCATTGGGTGTTATGCGGAAGACAGTTGCCGGTTTATTATCGATGTAATCGTTGCCGGCTTGCTCATCTGCGAATAGAGATCCACGGATGAATACAGCAAATGTATCGGAGTTGTTCTCCACACCCATGTTCAACATAGCTGAGGGAAGCACTTGGGTGTTAATTATGCCATCTGAGTATCCCGCTGATTGGGCAGCCGCACGTATGCGTTGATCGATGCCTTTATCGGCTGTGCTAACTACTATGGTAGTTTGATTGTAGGGATTTCCAGGAGATCCATCAGGAGTTCCTTCTGTTTTTATAACCAGGTTGTTCACTGTATCGCTGAAAGGTGCAAAGATCCATCGTGTCTCATTTCCATATGTCCTCTCCATCAAAAATTGGTCAAGACTTAAGTATCTGCATTCTGGCGGTGTTCTTCCAACGAATACAACGGCTTCATCTGGGCGAAGACTCCAGAAAGGAGTTATGTTTGCGGTCACTCCAAGAGCCTTAATTACATCAGCAATTTTTCCAGTGACCTCATGACCAGATGCTGGTGGAACTAGATACACCAAATATTTTGTGGCGGGATTGTTTCCGTATGCAGAAGGCAGCACCCCTTCATTATATAACCTCATAAAATCAAAATAACCTAGCCCACCTTGCTGTACGGTGAACCCATCCTGTTCTAAAGCCTGTTGAAAAGCCTCTACGTCACCCGTTTTCGCATTCTGTGCAAGACTCGTTCCTATTAGTATGGCGAAAAAAAATACCAGTATCATATATATTTTCATAATATATTCCTCTCTAAAGTTGATCTAATATTAATTGTCATAAAACTACAAAAATCTTTGCTTTGTATGGGGAAACATTATACTCGCAAAACAGGCGCCATGATGCCTTTTTAGGGCAGCGCCATCAGGCCTTCGGGCCAGATAGCTCTCCGTCCCGTTTATGCCTGTGACAAAGACGCTTAGTATTGCCAATTCTGCTAAATTTCCTTGGCCGTCTCAAGCTCGGCTTGCCTTATGTTGACTATGCGCAAAGGCTCGATGGGCCTGGCCTCCTGCCTACGGCACAAAAGCTTAGAGATCATGTGAAGGCCTCCAGCGTGGTCTGGCTCTTCTGTGCCCGAGGGTCCCCCCTGGACACAATCTTCTCCTCGGCCCTCGGCCCCTCGTCGAAGTAGAATACCCTATCTGCATTCTTCACCAGCTCAGCGAAATATGGATCGGCTCCGGGCGCGTAGAGCAGTATAGCCGCCTCCCTGGCCGCCTCCCTCAGTGCCTGTGAGACGTACTCAGTCATCTCCCGAGCGTCCTCGTAGAGCAGGGGGTCGTGCTCCACGAAGATCAGCGAATGGTGGCTCTCCTCCAGGATGGTCATAAGCTGGAAGACGGTAAAGCCTCGGCGGATCTGCAGGTCCACGAACCTACGGTCCAAACGCGAGAGGATCGCTGAGTAGTTTCCCGTCACGTACAGCACATTGAAACGTTGCAGGTTCAGATTGCGGTTCAGGGCTTGGATGAACATCTCCCTTGGGGCGAGCAGGGCGTTGAAGGACCTGGAGCGAAGGGTGATTGTGGGGCAGAGATCGAAGTCCATGCTATAAGATGGACTATGAAGGGATTAAAGGCCGAGGCAAGGGAGCAGGGCGAATGTGAAGACGCTGACGGCCTCAGCCTGGCCCGCCTCGCATGGACTGCCCGGAGATGGGCACCGCCCAGGGGCCAGCCGAGCGTCTATTCTATGACATTTTTTTCGAAGCATAATAGAATGTCATAGAACACTCTCCCAGCCAGCACTTTTTGCCGACTGCCCAGCTGGGAGCCGGAGGGCCGCATATTTCCCACGCCCCAGAGCTTCGTGCGGTGCTCTCCTGGAGGGATCCGGGCGGCTGGCATAAAGAATCCGGGCGCGAAATTGGCAGAGGCCAGGGCGGCGGGATATTCGCCATGCAGGATTTGTCACCCGCCCTCGGCCATATCCTTTCTAGCACTGTATTCTCGCCCTTTGTCATGCGGGTGATTCTCCGCCCGCATGGATATGGCCGATATTTCAATCCATGGCTCGCAGAACATTTATCTTAGAACACTATTTACGAAAGGAGGAGGTGTACTTACGAAGGTATTGCTGAGTTGGTCGGGTCCAAGAAGCAAAGCACTCGCGGCAGCTCTACGCGATTGGCTTCCAAATGTCATTCAATCCGTGGATCCGTGGATGTCAGAATCCGATATTGATATTGGATCTCGTTGGGGCCAAGATTTAGATAAGGAATTGGAGAAGGCCAGCTTTGGCATTCTCTGTCTTACACCTGAATGTATATCATCGCCTTGGATCCATTATGAGGCAGGAGCGCTTTCAAAATTTGTAGACAAGTCTCGCGTCTGCCCATACTTGCTCGATCTTCAACCCACTGATATTAAGGGGCCATTGGTAAACTTCCATATGGCCAAGGCAGATAAGGATGGTACATTAAAACTGGTTCAGACGATCAATCGTGCTTTGTCCGATAGGCCCCTGTCTGAAGATCAACTATCTACGAGCTTTGAAGCATTCTGGCCACGCATGGAAGCAACTCTTGCTGCCATACCACACGAGATACAAGAACCAAAGGATTCTCCTCGCCCTATGGAAGATATGGTTGTGGAAATCTTAAAGACGGTTCGTGAGCAGGCGAGTATTTCATCAGATGTCCTGCGCCGATTGGATTATATTACCATAAGTGAAGGGAAGAATTCTATAAATCCAAGTAAGTATATAACCACAAAATCCAGTGAACCCTCAATTCGCGAAATATTCAACAATGATTTTATGAAAAGGTATACAAATTATCGATCATTTGATGAAATGATGGCAGATGCGGTAGGATTCATGGGACTGAATCGTGACGAAGGCATACGCCTTAATAGCCCCGAATTTTCAGAGTTTATCGCTAAAAGAACAGATTTTAAAGATTGGGAGCATATTAAACGTCTTGCTTCATATCAATATAGATTAGATTTTATATGAATCAATAAAGGAATCCAAGTCAAATATACATATAATTACTGGATGAGTCTCACATCCAAAATCTGACTGGATTATCAGTTATCCCGTATTCCGCAGTATTGATTTTCAAAATCTATAATTTTTATGAGGACTCAGTATAAATAAACTTTACAATTTGCAGAATAAATTCTTATTCATGTAAAAAGAAATGTTGAGAATACTTAAGTAAAAAATTTTGACTTTTTGATTTGTAGATTGAAATTGGATCTTGAAATCAAAATGTAAATTTTTGTTGGCTTGAAAATTATTTTTGCGTTAATTGAAAGTGCGGAATGTAGGAGTTATGACAACTGACCGCTTGTCCATGGCCCAATGGATCAAGCCATCGAACCTTGCGACCTTCTCCAGCTCTGCAGAGACCGGGGCGGCAGGCTACTCGCCGGGGACTTCAGATCCTGTCCAAAAGATATATCATGTAAATTAATTATCAATCCCTTGGAGGGTTTTCAATTGAGGATATCCCTGTTGGTATTGTTAGTAGCGTTCTTAGCACCGGCAACAGCATCCGTTGACATCAGCGCAGTAAACTTTGATGCACCTGGCAACGACCATAATAACCTCAATGGAGAGTGGGTCCAGATGACTAACTCAGGAGCAACATCAGTATCATTAAATGGCTGGACTCTGTCAGACGAAGGAGTTAAGCACCTCTACAGGTTCCCTATGTTCTCTCTCGATCCTGGCGCTTCTGTAAGGGTGTATACAGGCTGTGGATCAAACACCGCAAACAGCCTTTATTGGTGCAGGTCTCAGGCAGTCTGGAATAATGATGGAGATACCGCGACGTTGGCCGATGCCCAAGGAAACGTTGTAGACCAGTGGAGAGGATAACGGACCAGGAGCTTAAGCCGGGCTAAGACTACTCTTTTCAGGCGATAAAGCACCGAATGCTGCAGCCCTGCTGAGGGGTCCAGGACCTCGAGCTGCAGCAGGCCTGCCTAGTCGAAAGTCTCTGCCGAAGTGCGCGCTGGACTGGCCGTTTGCATGGAGACCTCCTGGCGGCCAGCTGCAGCGCCGTGCTGGGCATCAGTTCTATGACATTTTCTCAGATTAATCGAATGATGTCATAGAACGAAGCCTGCCGTGAACGAAAAGGCGGTCATATCTATGGCTGAAAGTCATGGCTCCATGAAGCGAAGATAATGTTAAATCCCTCCTTGGCGTATAAGATCTTGATATGTTTGCTGAGTACATTGGGGCGGCACTATCCAAAGCTGATTACAAGATCCTGGATAACGGCGAGTATGTTGCTACTGTTCCAGGTCTTCGTGGTGTTTGGGCTACAGGCAAGACCATAGAGGAAGCACGCAATGAGCTTATAGAGGTCATAGAGGGTTGGATAGCCTTACGCCTGAGATTAGGGTTGCCAATTCCATCAATAGACAATCATGCCATAGAAGCATCTGCGGAGCCTATTGCAAGTGGCTAGATTAACTCCGGTATCACGGCGTGAGCTAATCAGGCGGTTAAAAAAACTAGGATTTGACGGTCCGTATCCTGGCGGGAAGCATGCCTACATGAGGCGGGGTATGGTAACCGCACGCATACCAAATCCTCATCATGGCGAGGAGATAGATCCTTCTCTGTTGGACACTATTTTAGATGAAGCCGAGATTAGTCGAGAGGAATGGTTCTCAGTAGCTTGAAAATAATAGTGTTATGAACGTACTTATATGGCGCTATCTAAACCAGAATAAATGCCAATCGCCCACAATTCTTTTCTCTTCAGCCCCAATAGGACGATTGTTTCTTTTCTGATAAAGTAATAATTATTTTCTGAGACGAGACAAGAGTCAATCGACATCAACCGCCTTGCTGACGGGCGCCCTGGGCCAGCTGCAGCAGGCCTGCCCGGCCGAAAGCCTCTGCGGAAGTGCGCGCCAGCAGCGACGCCGCGTCGAGCAACAGTTCTATGACATCATTTCCAAGGCATGATAGAATGTCATAGAACACTTTTATCGCCAACACATTCTGCCGACTGCCCAGCTGGGAGCCGGAGGGCCGAGTGTAAAATCTTGCCCTGCGCCCCAGAGCTTCCTGCGGTGCTCTCCCTAAAATCAGGAATTGACAGGCCTGAAGAATGATCTATCTTCAATCTTCACCAGGACTCATCTAATGATTCCTTTAAAGGAAAAACGCATGATTCAATAGCAGCTTTCAAGCCCTCAATCTTTACAGGCTTGCTTACGTAACCATCCATCCCTGCAGAGAGACACCTTTCTCGATCTTCACTCAGAGCACAAGCTGTTAAAGCGATGATTTTAGGCTGAATCCCGGCTGGCCAGCGCTGTCTTATTGCCATTGCAGTCTCAAAGCCGTCCATCCCAGGCATTTGGATATCCATGAGCACAACGTCATATGCATTGTTCTCCATTGCCTGTAGGACTTCAAACCCATTGGCAACGGTATCGACAACGTGACCCAGCCTTTTCAGCATCAGCGTAGCCACTCGCTGGTTAATGGGATCGTCTTCAGCAAGTAGTATATGTAGCGTCCTTCCATTATTGCTGCAATGACCAACGCCAGAGCTTGCGGAAGGTTCCTGGATAGGAAGAGGCTCGCCAAGATAGCCTTTTGCCGAGGTTGTAAAAAAGAACGTTGAACCTTTGCCCTGATCACTTTCAACCCAGATCTTGCCGCCCATTTGTTCGACCAGCTTTTTGCATATTGCCAGGCCCAGGCCCGTCCCGCCGTATTTCCTGGTTGTGGACGTATCCGCTTGGCTAAACGGCTGGAAAAGCTTGCTTAAGGATGTATTCTCAATCCCGATCCCCGTATCTTTTACCATGAAACACAACTCGAAAAGATCTTCGCCTTTTTTATCAGCCTTCACGAAGATCTCGATACCGCCTTGATCTGTATATTTTACAGCATTGCTTAAGAGGTTGGTCAGGATCTGACGGAGCCTAATCGGATCAGCCACGATCATACGTGGAACTGAATCATCTACAGTGTAATTGAGGTCCAAGCTTTTCTCCATTGCCCTCGATAAGACCAGTTTCATTGGCTCTTCAACGCATCTGGCCAAATTGAATGGTACGTCCTCCAAATTCATCATACCGCTCTCGATTTTGGAGAAATCGAGGATATCATTAATAATTGAGAGGAGGACCTCCCCGCTGCTTCTTATGATCTCAATCCACTCACGCTGTTCTTTGGCCATTTCAGAGCCCAAGAGTAGGTCAGCCATCCCAATTATTGCGTTCATTGGAGTCCTGATCTCATGGCTCATAGTGGCCAAAAATTCGGACTTAGACTTAGTTGCTATCTCGGCCGCCTGTTTAGCTTTTTGGAGGTCATTTGTAGCCCTAATTCTTGTCAAAATCTCCCCAATATCGCTTGCCAAAGCTTCGAGAGTAGTGCGAGTGCATTGGGGAATCGTATCATATGTTCTAGATCCGATGTTTAAAAGAGCAATAACTTCTCCTTGATAGCTGACCGGGAGAACTGCTACAGATCTAATGCCTTCATTAGAAATGTCGCTCAAGAGCGGCTGAACTGTATCCTTAAAATCCAAATAGATGGCCTTCCCCGGTTTGATCATATTGGCCCGGATTGAATCCGCATTATAGCGACAGTTGTTCTCAGCGAATGTCTGCGATAAGCCCTTATGCAGCATCAGATTCAGGTCGCCCGTAGATTTATCAACAACGTAAACTCCACCTTCATCCATGCCCGCAATCTTGAGGGCTGCATCAAGGATCTGTTCTATAGCCTCCTTCTGATCATTAATAGAGCTGAGGACTGTAGCCAGGTCACGTTGAAGACGCAATAAGTCCTCTGTCCGTTTGCGTTCTGTGAAGTCCCTAATCACACCTACCAAAAACATCTCACCATATTCATCAGTGTACAGTGTTTTTTTAGTTAGGATATTATGGGTTATGCCCGAAGAATCGGTTAATAGCTCCTCATTTATGATTTCTTTTCCAGTTTTATATATTTCCTCTTCATTTTTCTTGAAAACCTCCATCTGCTCCTTTGGTAAGAAGTCATGGATATTCCCATTTTTCATCTCTTCGCGGCTACGACCGATCAATCTACATAAAGAATCATTGAATAAAATTAAGCGGCGCTGTGAGTCTTTAACAAAAATGGGGTCTCCAATTGAATTTATTACCTTATCTAAAAAATCTCTTGATTCTCTAAGAGAATAGTTTGTATTATTAAGTCCCTCAATTCTCTTTTTCTCTTTTATTTTAATATATTCAAGTCTATCAATAATATTCTCCAAAACTTTTGAAATAGGCAACCCGTTAACTAATAAGGAATCTTGAAAATCGTCGTCCTCAATCAATGTTCTTAGGTACTCTATCTCAGCAGAAAGAACATCTTCCTGCTCTGTATCAATGCCCTTCGGCATGGAGCCCAATATTTGCTTATTGTATTTATTCCTATTCTTATTAAAAAATCTGGCAAAATTTGTTTAAACTGCATTTTTCTGAAATTTAACTTTAGTATAATCAAATATATACAATATAGCGACAGTCGTCTATAAGCCCCAGCCAATATACGGATTGGGGAAGTAGATGGCCAAATTCCCTGTGATATACGCCATCCGCTCAAAACTGACCTTTTCTATAGTCCGGCCAAAGGCACCATGGCATCCACCTCCTTAATCATCCCCAACATATCCTCCCCCTTGTCTGTAGTCCTATAATGAATAGCGCGATCGTTCAGGACCCCAATCAATCCGCTATTGATAAGCGCATCGATATATGGATTAACCGTTCTGAAGTTGAGGTTGACCTGGTACACGATCCGGGTCTTAGACGCCCCCTCGCCCATACAGACTTCAAGTATTTGAGATGCGACTTGATGCTTGTCCCTCTTGCGCGAAGCCGTAATTTACATCAGTATCTTAAATCCATATAAATATTTCTGATCGCTAATACTATCTGGAGCCATCCTCATTTATGCCATGAGATCATATGGGCTAAAAGCGCTCCTTCTGCCGATGTGAATTAAATCGTTTCTAATACATTAATTTCTGTTTCCTTAATCCCAAGCATTATGAGAAAAGCCTGAATTTGAGCACACTGCGGATGAAATCAAGATTAGTTGAAGCGAGGGAGACGTTAGATGCAGCTCTGTGCCCATTCTGCCGCCCCCCTTCTTTTCACCTGGCTCATCGGCCTGGCCTCGCTCTTAACAGTCCTTACTCTCTCAACCAGGCTGGCCTTCAGGACTCGCTTTTCTGCCGACTGCCCAATTGGGAGCCGGAGTGCCGCGTGCAAAATCTTCCCCTGCGCCACAGAGCTTCGTGCGGTGCTCTCCTGGAGAGATCCAGGCAGCGGGCAGAAAGAATCGGGGCGGAAAATTAACAAACTCCTTCGAATAGAAATCCTTTTGTCTTGGCAGGGCCAATATCTACATGCTGTACACGCATAAAAATCGGCATGGATAGGAAGTACAGTACTTGTATAGGACCAATCTTATACTAAGATATCAAAATGCATTTATGGAGGAGTCAAAGTGGGCCTGCTAGATCGCATGAGCACCGTGATTGGTGCCAAGATGAACAAGATCGTGGGAAAGCTGGAGGATCCCAGGGAAACCCTGGACTACTCCTACGAAAAGCAGCTTGAGCTTCTGCAAAACGTCAAGCGCGGAGTAGCCGATGTTACAACCTCCAAGAAGCGCCTGGAGCTGCAGAAGGCCAAGCTGCAGATGAGCATAGACCAGGCCGATACCCAGGCCAGGGATTCGGTGAAGTCCGGCAGGGACGACCTGGCTAAGATGGCCCTGGAGCGAAAGGTTGCTTTGCAGGCACAGGCGGCAAGCCTCGACCAGCAGATCGCCGACCTGACGGCCGAGCAGCAAAAGCTCATGGCTGCCGAGAGCCGGCTGGCGACGAAGGTGGAGTCCTTCAGAGCCAAGAAGGAGACCATAAAAGCACAGTATTCTGCAGCTGAGGCCCAGGTCAAGGTCACAGAGTCAGTGACGGGCATCAGCGAGGAGATGGCAGATGTGGGATTGGCTGTAGAGCGCGCTGAGAACAAGACTGAGGAGATGAAGGCTCGCTCTGCAGCCTTGGACGAGCTTCTCGAGTCCGGCGTGCTGGAGGACTACACAGGCGACGATAAAATTGGAATGGAGCTGGCCAAAGCTAAGGCCCAAATCGATGTTGAGGCGCAGCTGGCAAAGCTCAAGGCGGAGGCGGGGAAATGATCATCAGGATATTGGGCGATGGGCAGTATCGGGTCGACAGCTGTCTGCTTGACGATCTCAACATTATCGATAACAGAATTATGGAGCATGTAGGCAAAGGCGATCAAAACAGCCTGAGAAAAGAACTGGGACAGATGATCTCAACCATCAAGAAAAAGGGAGAGCCGCTTGATCCTGTTGAGATTCTGCCCTCGGATGTCATCGTTCCTCCGGAGGATCTAACGCTGGAGGAGGCAAGGCGAATCTTTCGCGGCCAGGGACTGATCGAAGATTAAGGCCCATTCAATTGGGCCGGATGCTCATCCCCATTTTTCACAGATATTTGGATGCGCGAAGCGACCTGACCTTTTAAAGATACAGGTCGCATCATCATCCGTTCATCATCTCACGGCTCTTCGGATTTTATGGACTCTCTCCAGTTCTCTATTTCACGGCTGGCTGCCTCTCTTCCTCCCAGGCCGAAGGCTAAAGCAACGGCTACGGCAATGGCGCCCAGCAGTAGCCCAAAGGCCAGATTTATGATCTCGTTGGCAATGCCCATCTGGCGAAGTCCTACAGCCCCGGCAAAGATAAATATGGCAATTCGTGCCGTCTGGGCCAGCAAGCGTGCATGATCGATGCCGCTGCTAATCACCGCATTATAGGCCAGGTTCCCGAGGTAAATGCCTATGGCAAATACTATAAGCCCCAAAATTACGTGGCCCGCGAAGATCATGAACTCGGTAAATAGATCTGCGATCTGGAAGAAATCCAGAATCCTTGCCGCCTCAATGATGGCAAAGAGCATAACTGCTGCCAGGACCACAACTCCAACCATCTGAGACGGTGTCCTTCTTCCAGTGGTCTCAACATTTAAGCCAAGCCGCTGCAGTATTGAGTCAAAGCCCATGGCCGTCAGCAAATTGACCACGAGATCTGCCAGAATCTTTCCAAGGATATAGGCTATGGCCAGGATCAGTGCGGCTGCCAAAAGTAGCGGCAGAGCATTTAGCATCTGGTTGAGCATATTTGAGACGGGCATTGTAATGGCTTCCAACTCCAGAGCCTGCAGGGCGGCGAGAAGCACCGGAATCAGGACCAATATATATACCAGGAGCCCTATCAATCCAGCCAATCCTTTCTCTCCCAGGGCTTTTGATAGGCCCACTCTCTCGCTAAAGCTCTCCGATCCGAGAGCCAGCAGCAGGTTGGTCACGATCCTGCGAAGTATTCTGGCCACGAACCAGCCGATAATTAAAATTATGGCTGCTGCAAATAGATTAGGCAGAAAGCCGAGAAGCTCAGCCAGCATGAGCTGAATTGGGGCCAGCAGCCCCCCAATCCCCAGGACATCCAGGATCATCGGCAGGAAAAGCAAAAGCACCAGCCAATAGATGGCTTCAGCGACGCTCCGGCTTACCGGAACTTCTTTTTGCTGCATCTCTGCCGTACCGCTGATTCTTTCATCAACTCCCGTGGCCTTCAAGACGGCGAGTACTATTCTCTTGGCAGTATAGGCTACCAGCCAGGCTATTGCCGCCAGAACAATGGCCGCCAGAATCCTTGGAAGCCAGGCAAAGATCACGTTCAAGAACTCGTTGAGAGGCACTATGATTGTTGTGAGTCCCAGGATCTGCAAAAATGCAATAAACACAAATAATAGCAATAGATAATAGACAATTCTTGAAATCCATTTGCTCGCTTCAACCCTTTTAGAGGTATCTCCATACGCCTTGCTGGCAATTCTTTCATCCCAGGTAGTGCGCTCCAGCGCTTTTTTTACAAGGGATGAGATTACTAATGCCAATATCCATCCAACCACAAGAACAATTAACGCTGTGATTAAATTTGGAGCATGAATCCCCAATGACCGCGTTATTTGATCGACATATGTCATATCATTACCTCAATACTTTTATTTTATCTATTCAACATCGAGCGATTTATTTTAAAAATTATATAAGTTTATATGATTATCCTATTTAGTATTTACTATCTGTTAGAATTCAGGCTAAGCGGTAAAAAGACTTATACCTGAATTTAAATAAGAATGCATCCTTGCTTGATCCAAATCATACTAAAAAAGATGTTAAACACAAATAAAATAACCTTATCATTAGCAAATCAAAATGCATTCTCACTCGAAATCTCCCGATCGGTTGATATGCGTTCAGAGACGATGGATAAGCATTAGGGATTACAATGCGCGCCTTTCTGATAGATCTGGATGGGGTACTTTATGTTGGCAAAAACCCCATAAAGGGGGCCAAGGAATGCCTCAAGCTCATGGAAGACCATGGATACGGCTATCGATTTGTATCCAACTCCACGCGCAGGTGCAGGAGTTCGGTAGCCAAGCGCCTGGAAGGACTTGGATACGATGTGCCGACCGACTACATCTTCACCCCGCCCCTGGCTGCAATCGAACATATCAGGAGAACCGGCAAGGAAAGGTGCTTTTTGCTGACCACTGGCGATGTCCATCTAGATTTTGAGGCAGCCGGTGTCACCATCGCCGATAGGGATGTCGACTTCGTGGTCATCGGAGACGCAGGTCCCAATTTCACCTTTGAGAGACTGAACAAAGCCCTGAGGCTGATACTCGACGGCGCAGAGATTCTGGCGCTGGAGAAGGACAAATATTGGATGGAGCCCGAGGGGCTGGTGCTGTCGACAGGCCCATTTGTCGCAGCCCTCGAATATGCCACGGGACGTAGGTCCAGGCTGATGGGCAAGCCCTCGCCGGATTTCTTCCATCTGGCACTAGATGACCTGCAAGCATTGCCGGAGGATGCAGCGATGATCGGCGATGATATACTAACCGACGTTCATGGCGCCCAGGAGCTGGGGATGAAGGGCATTTTGGTAAAGACCGGAAAATACAGGGAGGATATGGCAAAAAGCTCAGGGGTCGTTCCAGACCTGGTCTTGAACTCCATCGCAGACATGACGGGCTACCTGTGATTCGGGGCGAAAAGGTTTGCGGCAAAGCTTGTGGCTTGATGCCCATGGCCTGTTGCACGCGGGTCGAAAAGCACTGCGATAAAGCCAATGCTATAAAGCTAATGCGATAAGGCTAATAATAGGCTGTGCAACTAATTGGCTGAGGGAGATGATGTCAGCGACCAAATCGCTTAAAGCTTCGCTGGCCTTTATGCTGGGGGCTATGGCCTTGACCTTTACAGCTATGGGCAGCATAGTGCTGAATGAGGTTGATTTTGCGCCTGCAGAGGATTATACGCCAATTTGGGTCGAGCTTTACAACACTGCAGGTGATGCGGTAGATATCAGCGGCTGGATGGTGCAGATAACCGAACCACCCTGGAGGGGCAACATAATCGCGCCGCAGGGGACAATCATTCAGGGATATGAGCATCTGGTCCTAAGCGGCGATCCCCGGTGGGTATACGGAAGCGGAGGAGTTGCAATTCTCAAAAATGGTGCCGGATTGGAGGTAGACAGGACGCCGCTTCTCGAAGACAACAGAACTGATGAGTTTACCTGGGGCAGATATCCAGATGGGAAAGACACCGGAAGGAGATCGGACTTTGCATATATCAGGGCCACAAGAGGCTTCCAGAACTCCATCCAGTGACACTACCCCCCTGACGGATCCTGCCTGGCCTATGCCCGGCCCTGCCTGATTCAGCGCCTAGATCCCGCAGGAAAATTTTTTGCCTTCCTTATTGCAGGCATCATGCCAGAAGGCCCGCTAGGATCGTTTGAGCCTGTAGCCCCATCACCTTGTTTTGCTATGGCCTCCCCTGCTGCTCTTCTTGGCCTCCTCGAAGCGTTTTCCCATCTCATTTAAATCAGTTTTTTCAAACTCTCCGCGAGCGGTGTCGAAGATATCGCTTTCCTCCTCCTCAACGTGATGTTCAATATTCTCCTTTATGACCATGAGCTTAGCAAGCCATCGCTTATCATCCGCAGGTGTCTCGTCCAGAACCTGCCCAGCCATTCTGACAAGCTCATGCTCCTCAATGGCCTCGAGGATTTTATCTTCCATCTCGCCCTCCAGGGCCGGGTAAAAGACCTCCTCTTCAGCCTTCATGTGCACCAAGAGGTCATGCTCCAGCGTCGACCATGTTTTCTTCCTGGCAGTGCTGTCGGTTTCCTTCGTTTTTTCCAGCTTTTCCAGACCGTCCATTGTCTTCTTATGGTCTTCTTTAATTATTTCAAGTATATCCACTTACATCACCTTTTTAGTTTAATTTGCCTGCATCCCGCCCTTAAAGAGCAATATATTAATTGACCTGCAAATATAAAATATTTTTGTAAGTAAACCAAGCGATAATAAGCTTTGACCGTGATCATTTCAAGGCTTGAAGCTGGATTTGTCCCTGAAGCCAGAAGGAATAACGCCACATTAATCGCTATTATGATTAGCAATAGTTTATATATTTCTCCGAAAATTACAATTATTATAAAGTCTCAACAACATGATGGTGATAATTTGAAACTGAAATGGCAATTATTTTGCCTGGTAATGCTTGCACTTCTAGCGCCTGTATGCGGCCAGCAGATGGCAGACCTGCTGGGCCGAGGAGAGATACCGCCCAATACTGTTGTAATTCAGGATATATCCTTTCGTCCCAGCAGCCTGACGGTTGAGGAGGGGACTACTGTTACCTGGATCAACAGAGATGTTGTGAGGCACACCGTGACCAGTACCAGCGGCCTCTTCGATTCCGGAAGGATTGCATATGAAGGGCGCTTCAATTACACCTTTAATGAGCCTGGCACTTATGATTACCACTGCACAATCCACCCGATCATGCGCGGAACTATTGTTGTTACACAGCAGGTCCCACGGGCTGTGCAGCAGGAAGAGCAGCCAGTTGAGCAACAAGTGGAACAACAGGTAGGACAGCAAATAGGACCGCAGACAGGACAGCAGGTATCTGGACTTCCATCGTCGGCGCAGCAGCTCGTAATTGTGCCTGAGCAGCCCCAACCGTCCATAAGCTTTTCTCAGTTCTATACGATTGAGCCGCAGCAACCATTGCCGACCGCTGCAGAGCAGATGGCCGTCGAGGAGTATGCGGTGAGCGGTATGGAGCCCCAGGAGGTGTACTTCGGGGGGCCGGAGCAGCGGCCGGTATCTTACTCTGAGTACGAGGCGCTGGCAACAACCGCAGAGCCGAATGCTCTTTGGATACGTGGAAGCGATTCTTGGGTTAGATACGTGCAGGTTCCAAGAGGCTCGCGCGTAACGCTGCTAGCTCAAACTCAAACACCGGGTTCAGGAACTTTCTATCAGATATTCCCCGGCGGCGGACTTGATCGAAGTGGCTTTTACCTCTATCCATTCAGCGCTGTTGACTTCTACGCAGACGACATCGGACAGCATATCATATTCTTCGTTAAAGATAACGTGCTAAGCAATGGAGTAATAATAGATGTCCAGCCGTTTATTCCTCCACCAGAACCGCTGTTCGGCAGGTCGAGAATCAACATAATCTCCGATTTCCTGGTAGGGTACGAGGTTTACGTCGATGACGTCTATCAGTTCACAGAAGGAGCCGGAGGTATCCCCGACGGAAGGTCTAGCTTGACTGTGCCCGGGAATATGGTGCATAAAATCACCATAAGGAGCGGTGGACTAACATACTCGTCTAGCAGGTTCTTTGCCAGCGGCCAAACCTATACAATAAACGTATTATAGGCCCCTAAAATTTTTTGGAGCCCTACTTATTTTCCCCTAAGCTCTGCCGTCCAAGATCAGTCAGGTAGACCTTCGATATGGCATTTGGAAGGGTTAGGCTCGAAGGATATTCGCTGGTCATGACATCTACATATCCTGATTTTTTGAGCAGCATCAGGCGATTGCCAAGCACTGTCGTATCAATGCCTAAAATATTATTGACCTTTACGGGACTGATAAAGGATTTCGGGGAGACATCGTTGATTGTTTTAAGAATTTTCCTATCCATATCGTCCATGCTTCTCACCTTTAATTATATTACCAGTTTATGAGATTCTAATATTTCTGCTTTTGCCCATCT
>CAZHNU010000062.1:0-16178 GCA_964534145.1 uncultured Methanotrichaceae archaeon
TAATGATGATGGTAGCTGTTCCCAGACTAACAACACATTATGGGTAGATTACCTGCCGTTAAACGTTCCTTTAACGTCGCCTACTTTGTTTACCTTAGCTGTTATGCTGCTGTGATCTGAGCCTTGGATTGCGGATTCTGTTATAGTTATCAAATCAGCATCTGCATGGAATTCCCCCGATGCATGGACGCTGCCTGTGTAGACATTTTGGGATGCCTCCAGACTGCCTTTGCTGATGGTACCTTTAGTGTTTGCCGAGGCCCCATTCATGCTCAGAATTTGGCTGGCTTCAGCCAAATCCGCTGAAACAGAGACTGTCTGGAATGCACTCATAGAATCTGGTTTTATAATAGCCGAACCTGCCAAAGATCCTATGGCTTCAGCTGCTTGAAAAACTGATTGACCAGAAATGCCTCCACTTCCAGAGTAAATTTGGTCAGCCTTGATACTTCCGGTTCCAGAAACAGATCTGATATCCTCAATTTCTGCTTGCTCAGAACTGGCCAACAGTGTTTCGCTTGCAGATAGGCCAGGAGATAGATCGTATGTGCTGATCAAGCTCGTTGAGTCACCTGCAGGGGTGAATGCCCACGCTGAATTGCTGCCCGAGGCTCCAGTGAAATGAGTATCGCTTGAGGCATGGGAGCTGCCTGTAGATAGGCTCTGAAGGGATTTCATTGAACCAGAGGCTATGTTGAAGTTGACGCCAGCTGTACCGCTATTGTCCAGGGCCATGCCAGATGCAGATGCTCCTGAAGCTGACACATCCTGAAGAGCGTTCATGGATCTGGGATTGAGAAGTGCAAAGCCCGATAATGCTCCTGAACCCAGTGCCATAAAGCTGGCAGACCCCCTATAGCCACCGCTTCCAGAGTAACTTTGGTCAGCTCTTATGCATCCCGTTCCAGAAACCAATCTGGTATCTTCAATTTCAGGCTGATCTACGCTTGCTGAGACCTCTTCACTCACAGATACATCGGTGGATACGTCATAGCTGCTTTCAATGGATGCAGACTCACCGTTTTCTACAGAAAGCATGATATCAATCGAATAAGCTCCCGGAACAAGAATAGCGTAAGAAAAAAGCACAACAAACCAAGATGACCATGACAGCGATAATCCCTCAATTGCTGGCCTATTCAAGTCATATGCAATAAAAGCTTTGGTAATACTTTTAGGGTCATACAATTTGGTCATTTCATTTAGAAACTAATCCTGTGAAGGATAGTTATCTTTGATACTTGGAGATCAATATGTAGTGTCTTAAGTTACTTTTGTACCCCCAGCTCCTCCGCCTTCTTCTTCCTGGCCTTCTCCAGCGCCTCCTTTCGCCCCATTTTCTTGCAGCTCCCCAGGTACACATTGCGCGTCTTTCCCTCGATCACCCAGGCGGCATGCCAGTACTCGTGCTCCTTGCCCTTCTTCATATCCTTCTTCACCACAAATACGCTCAGGTCCTCCAGCCTGGCCTGACCGGAGCTTTTCAGGGCGGCGGCCTCGGCCTGAACGGTCTCCTGTCGCTCCTGCAGCCTGGCCTGCAGGTCTCCCAGGTCCTCTACATCCGCCAGCTCCCTGGCTGCGTCAAGGGCGGCGCTTAGCTTGCGGGCCTCGGCGCGGAGCTGCTTGATGCGCTCGCCGGTGGGTGTTCTGTGAACCATCTTTGCGCCTCAAAAATGATCTATGATATTATAGATAATAATAGGCTGATATCATAGATCAATCTTTCCCAAAAAGTGCGCCGGAGTCCGTCTTGAGAATAATGCAATTTTATGGACAATTATTCGTTGTCCATAAATTGTCCATATCTACTTCAACAGATAGCGTGCGCCCTTCTGTCGTCCCTCTAGCCTCAAAAGTCCTGCTTTCTCCATCTTCTCAAGCACGTACTTCGCCCTTCTATCGCTAACCTCAAGCAGCTTCTGAGCCTCACCCCTCTTTATGGAGCCGCGCTCCTTTACGTAGGCGAGAACCTTTTGCTCCTCCTCAGAGAGCTCTGCAGGCATCACCTGGTAGAACTTCACCAGGAAGGAAGTCCTCTTGTCCTCGAAGACCGGCGCTGGCAATCCTCTCTTCTGCATAGAATCCAGCATGGCATCTATGCCGCTGCCCCTGTTCTCCACCAGGTGCATATCCTCCATGAGCTGCATCAACAACCGGTTCCTGGTAGACTGTTCCTCCTGCAGATTATCGATGGTGACTCCACCGTAAAGCCCTCCAGGGTTCTCGACCTCCAGGCGGTCGGCGAACATCCGCACCTGGATATGGCTGCCTCGTGCAAACTGGCTGTAATCCCGGTGGGCCACGGCGTTGACTATCGCCTCCCTCAGGGCCACCTCCGGATATTCCGGCACATCTTCACGGAGCACTCCACGGATGAGACTGCCCTTACGCATGCTGGCCATAACGTAGGCCGTCGCATTGTCGATGATCTCCTTGATCGTGCCCTCAAACTTGCGGTTATCCAGGAAACGCTCCCCTGAAGGGGCCTCCTCCATAGTAGTTGTGCCATAGAACTGCAGGAAGACCACAACCATCTGCTGCTCGAAGCTCTGGGGATAAGTGCCGAACATCATCAGCCCGGCGAGAGTGGGGTGCAGGACGGCGTCCACCTCGGCCACTATCCGCAGCTGCCTCAATACCTGCTCGAAGGGCAGGCTCCAGTAGGGCGCGCCGGGCCGCGCCTTTCTCTGCTGGGCCAGGTACTCCTCCAGCTTGGCCCTGTCCAGATCCTCCAGGGTAGCTTCAAGGATGGGCTCTGTGTCGAACTTGGGCTGGGTGCGGGTGCTGATGAAGCTGTAGATCTCGTAGTCGCTCATCCGGCGCGTGGAGTTACCCACGCGGATGAAGGATCCTTCCTGCAGGCGGTGAGGGCGATGGTAGCAGGGCTTCTGGTTATAGGGGATTTCGGGGACCTCTACGGCTACCACTATCCCTCCTTCGATCTCCTCTACAGAGAAGCAAGGGCGAATGGGCGGCTCCATCTGGGCTGCCAGGCCGCTGAGGTCCTCTTGGAGCTTGCGGGGGTTGCCCACGCCCACGACCTTGAAGCCGGCATCCTCGTCCAGGCCGAAGAGTAGGATGCCGCCTCCTGAGCGGTTGGCGAAGGCTGAGAGGGGCTTGAAGAGATCTGGGGGAGTGCCGGTGTGGGCGGCCTTGACTTCAACGCCCTCGAGCTCTCCGTGGCAGCGGCGGAGGTCGGAGATGAAGCGGAGGATTGTGGAGCGGTCCATGGTGATGTACTCTTAGGCTATTGCTTCTTTATTTGGCTTTGGATTGATAGGGATCTCATATCCTTAACCGGTCTTGAATGAGCTAATTGGATCAACTGAGATCAGAGCTGGGGATGAGAATTCCGCACGAATTTACTAGTAATATTGGGTGCTAAGGCGCATTCGCTGAAAGAAGCCTAGGCATTTTTTGCTATTCTTGCAAAAAGCGATTTTCATTTTATAGAATATTATCTATTTTCACGAAATGTAAAATTAAGGATTAATATAGTATCATAAAATCCTTGAGTAATGGTCAACTCGCCCCCGCCTTCTGGGCAACAATCTTGTTGCTTAAGGCAACTTCTAGCTTTGGATCTATCTCGATGGCCTTATCAAAGCATTGAGTCGCTTCATCGTACTTCCCTTGATAATAAAGAGCTTCTCCTTTGTTCTCCCAGGCTAATGCATATTGTGGGTCTAATTCAATCGCTTTATCAAAGCATCGAATAGCTTCATCATATTCGCCTTTCATAACAAGAGCATAGCCTTTATTGTTCCAAGCAAGAGCAAATTGCGGGCTCAATTCGATAACCTTATCCATGCATAGAAGGGCTTCGTCATATTTACCCTGCTTGTATAGAACTTGCCCTTTAGTTCCCCAAGCGTCAGTATTTTTTGGATTTATTTCGATTGCCTTGTCGAGAGACTGAATGGCTTCATCATATTTGCCTAGATAGAGAAGAGCTTCTCCTTTATTAGCCAAGGCAGCTGCATTATTGGGATCTATTTCCAGGACTTTGTCCATGCATCCGACGGCCTCATCATATTTGCCCTGGACAAAAAAAGCATCGCCTTTTTCCCACCAGCTTTGAATGGAATTGGGCTGTTGATCTTGTTCCTGGCCAATTCCAAACGAGATCAAACCCGTAACAAGTACTAGGAATGCCAAAATGGATATCCTTATAACGCGCACTTATCTACCTCCACACACCTTCAGATGAATTAGGCTCTTTGAACAATGAATATATTGATTTTGGTGCAAAATACCCAAAGGTTTTTCTCTAGGTCATTCAACCACTCAAAAGTCACATGGAGAAGTGAGGAATCATGGGCTTGAAAACAAGAGACCTAGCGTTCATATTGCTCACAGTAAAGCTATTTTCAGGAATTGAGCGTGGCAATGCTTTATTAAATCTAATATCCCGTGTTAAAGGTACTTCTGATTCCTCTGTCCAAAAACATGATTTAACGCGCGCCTATCTATGGAAGGTGCTAGAATAATGAATCCCAATTTGCCGTATCTGGCACTCATGCTGATCGCTACGATGAGCGCATGTTCTATCGTTGCTCTTGGCACGGAAAGCACGTTTTGGAATGCAGTAGATTTAGTTGAAACTGGCGTAAAGATGAATACGCCACCATCGACCCAAACGACATTAGGTTTTGCGATAGTCGATTTTTATAAAATTTTTTTAGAGCATCCGGCTGCCATTCTCGCATATGCAAATGCCCGAAATGCAGCACTCAAAGAGACATTGGGGCCAAAAGAACTCATGATATATGATTCCTTTGGGACAGGTCTTTACCCTGTAGTTGAAGATCAGGAACAATACGATAAATCATTCAATACAAACTTTGAAAAATATATTAATGATATCAGCAAAGATCCAAATGAGTATGATAGCTTCGTGAAAGACTTACGTGAAATACCTGTCGGAATAGGCGTTGGTTATGTTGTTGATGAATCATTGGGGAAAATGGCAACTCCAGCTATTTCAGAAGGCATTTCTGCATTTGGAACAGCTCTAGTTAATAATGAAATAGAGCAGTCTCAATCCGCATCTTCAAGTACATCTACAAATAATCAATTAATAGAAAACGGTCAAAAAAACGATCTTGCCGGAATCAATTTCACTTCTATCAAACTGAACAGCATCTCCATTACCACAGATAGCTCGGTCGGCGTAGATTTTGATTTGATCCTCAAGGCAGAAAAGGCTGAGGGATCAAACCCTGGAATCAATATTCAGAACGCCACCAGAACGGGTGCAGCCGCATTCATGACCGGCCTGGCAGTTAATGATAATAAATTCTGGGTCAATTTAAATCCATGGGAAGTGGATCGAATCATCGATGAGGAGCTTGGGCAGTCGGAAGCCGGAAGGATCATGCTCGAAGCTGATCTGCAGATGAAAAGAGATTTCAGCAACTACGGCAACCCATGCGCCAACGAGATGGGAAAAGCTCTATGGAATCTATTGGATAAGAAACGCGAGGATTTAGTTCAGCGATGCATGAACAAATTCCCAGGAGAGATAAAGGAAACCAGCAACATAATCTTAAAGCCTGTGCAGAGGCACTGGATCGTTCCGGATAAGGCGTACGCTTATTCAAATGGATCTTTAATCTATATCATCAATGCATCTTTAACAATTAATTCGGAACCCGTTATGTATCATGCCTCTTTCCAGGTGAAAAACCAGGATATTAGCACTCTCTCTAGGGGCTGTATTGAAGAGCTTAACCGGTCTGCTCAGGAATATGCAGAATACTACAAAAATTTGGAAGAACGCATGATTCAACCCTACGTCGTTGCCGACATAAATACTGATGAAAAATATGAGGACCTTCGGGAGGTATATGCAGCTCTTGCCTTGGCACAATGGTACAAGTCTAAGGTGACTCCTCATACCGATATTTTCCGGGATAGTCTAAATTCTTCAAGCTCTGCCATTTTGAAATCCCAAACTCCTTGGCACCCAAAGGATATCTGGGACAAATATGTTTACTCGTTCAAGAATGGCGAATACAAATGCTGGGAAAATACAACTACCAAGACTGCAAAAGGGACTCGCACGAAAATCAGCCTTCACTCAGCGGGAGGCGTCGAATTTAAGGACATAAGAGATCACCTTGTAAAGATCGAGGCAATGCCTCTCGAAGTTCAAGACCAGGCAAAAAAGGCCATTACGGATGGAATTGTTGATAGCCGGAAAGAAGTACTCTTTGGGTATAGACTCCATGTTGATCAGAAAAAGGAGACTCAAATTACAGGCACTTCAATAAGATCTATGGATTCAAGTCAGGGCATCAATGATCCCTTGAAAGAGAACAGAACCGTCAATGAAGCGAGCCTCACTGGCAAAAAGGAACAAATTCAGAGCAGTGAGATGCCATCAGTTGGTAAAGCTGGAGGCAATACCAGTCGCTTTACCTGCCCTGAAGGCTGGATGGGGCCCGATGAAAGTGGAGAATGCTGGCAAATGCAAATTATGAGCTAACCTATCAGATTTGCAGGCGGCCCCAAATAAGCCAGATCTGCAGTCCCCTCAGATCTGGCTTATTCAAATATATTTTTAAAGCTAGCAGGGCTTCACACATTCCCGTCGTCATCGGTTTTGATAAGCCAGAGATCCCCATCGGTCTCTATCCGGCTACCATCACCCTCATTTGTCCAATAGCTACCTTTCATGCCAGCAATTATGTATCCGCCATCACTAGTCATCTGGACGGAATATGCCTCGTCATTGTCAGAACTTCCAAAGGTTCTGTTCCACATTTCATTGCCAAGTGAATCTGTCTTTATAAGCCCGACATCGCTCATGTGTTCAGTTGCATTTTTCATACCAGAAAAGGTATCACCAGTGATTATATATCCTCCATCGGTAGTCTGTTGGACTGATTTTTCTGAGCCAATTTCAAACGTCCTGCTTCTCCATTCTTCGTCGCCCCTTGAATCAGTTTTGATCAACAATCCACTGCCTACAATAATATAGCCTCCATCAGCAGTTTGCCGAACCGATTCGATATTAACTAATCCTTCAGAAAGCACCTTTGTCCAGACCTGATTACCGCTCGAATCAGTTTTGATTGCCCAGCCCCGTTGATCATTAGCACCGACGAATGTAAGGCCTCCTATTACATATCCTCCATCTGTAGTCTGCCGAACTGAATTTGCAGAGTCGTAACCAGATCCGCCAAAAGTTTTATCCCAAAGCACATTACCATTTTGATCGGTTTTAATAAGCAAAATATCGCTTGATCCCTCACCATAGGACGATGTTGATCCTGCTAGAATATAGCCTCCGTCACTTGTTTGCTGCCCTGAGAAACTTGGCTCCTCTTCTTTCCCTCCAAAGGTCTTGTCCCATTGCTTATTCCCCGATGAATCAGTTTTGATTAGCCATGCATCTCTTCCACCAGCACCATAAGATGTTGTCTGGGCGAAAACGACGTATCCTCCGTCGCTGGTCTGCTGAACTGATCCCGGCAAATCAAGACCTGATCCACCAAAGGTCTTATCCCATTCCATATTCCCCGATGAATCTGTCTTGATTAGCCATATATCTGCGCTATCTCCAGCCCTTCCAACAACTATATACCCACCATCACTAGTTTGCTGAACCGAATAGCCTTCATCCATATCAGGTCCGCCAAATGTCCTCTCCCACGTTTGCGCCATCAATTTCATCGAAGAGAGATTGAATTTAACCGATTTTGCATCGTCATAGCTATCGAAGCCAGCATGCTCGCCATCTCTGATCCGAACCTCGACCTGGTTCTCGCCTGCATTAGCTTCAGTGGCATTCAAAATCCATTTATTTCTATCAATCCAATCGGTCATCGACTTGTTGTTCAGGAAGTACCGATAGAGAATCTGATCTCCATCTGAGTCGGTCGCGTTTGCCGTCCATGTTATCTCTTTAGCTTTGATCTGCACAGCTGACAGTTCATCAACGATCGGAGGCTGATTCGCGGGTGCTAAAGGTTTCGGCTCATTTATAGTGAAGCTTTCTGACCTCCGATCATCTTGCTCATCAGGGCCGGCATGCTTTGCATCTCTCACCTGAACCTCGACCCGATAATGTCCGGCCTGTCCCGGCATCCATATCCAAGTCTTATCCTCTGCCCAGGGGGTCATTGGTCTTCCGTCCAGGAGGAATTTGTAGAGTATCAGATCCCCATCTAGATCAACTGCATTTGCCGTCCAGTTTATTGCCGTCCCTGCATCCTGTGGACTGGCCTTATCTGAGGTCATGCTTTCAATAGCGGGTGGACTATTAAGATTGGCTTTACTTCCCGGTGAGACATAAGCACTAGCATCACTACCTGCAACACACCCCGGTGCGTCCACAGAAAACAAAACAGTCCTGTTTTTGCTAGGCATCTGGTCGGGCGAGGTGTACTCGATTACGTATGTCCCGGTAAGAATCCCTTTGAACTGGTCCAGTATAGTCGAGAAATCAGCGGAATTAATATCGATCCACAAGCCTATTTCATTCGCTATCACTCTCATATCCGCATATTTTGGCAGATCCGAGCGTGGTACTCCTGGGTTAACACTTGGATTGCGGAAATCCGGTGATACTGCTATCAGAATAGCACCAGAGGTTGATAGGTTCTTATTTACGCCTTCCACAGTGTAAGTTGAATTGCGATAACCATCTCCCTTTTGATGGGATGGTTCATCTGTTATCACGAGGACTACCTTCTGGGCATCAGGTCTAAATCCAAAGGATAACACAGTCTCTATCCCGCCAAGCGAGTTTTCTGGTCCGCTGTCCCCGCCTGACGCGGAGAATTTTCCAATAGCATTAATGAAGTAATTAGAATCGCTGGTCCAGTTGACCTTAGTCGCTTCCACATCTGCCCTGAATGTAATCAGGGAGTATCTGGCGTCAAGCTTGCTGGAGTTTATTTTGCTGATAAGGTCTTGAACCTTCAATTGTAGCGCCTTTATTTCATTATCCATGCTACCAGAAGTATCAAAGACTATTGCAAGGTCAAGCCTCTGACCAGTGGCATTGCCTGTGAAGTAGAAATTATCAATTGCAGCTGCTTTATCATCTTCCATAACCTTGAAGTTTTCTTTTTCTAGATTTCCTGTCAAGGCACAGAATTTATCAATAAATATGTTAATCTTTATTTTTGGAAAAGAGGTTGGATCTACTCCGAGGATTTCCACCATTTTATTACTTGAAGTTGCTTTATCCACATCATTTATTGCAGCAGACTCACCCATCAGTGTTGAGGTGGAATTGGATTGCGATTGTGCATCCACAGCTGAAATCGCGATAATTATCAAGAAAATCTTCAAAAGTGCTAGTATCCTATCCATATTTCTCACCAGCGCAGTGCCTCATCAAGCTCGTCACGATTACTTCAAAAGATAAAAAGTTTCTCTAAAAACATAGAACGAATTATATTTTAAAATATTTCAAGAAGATATGAATGAGTTGCCTCGGATCATGTCGTTAGGAGTATCGATGCAGATTTACCAATATCCTTGCTTTAATCGTAAGAGACACCTAGCCATCGTTTCTTCAATGGGCCAAGATTGCCACGCACAGTCTTAGTATCTCAAAGGATTTGCCTTTAATCCCTCAATAATCACCTTAACATCGATTCCTATCCAGGCTAGCCTATGGTCAGCCCTTAAGCCATGTTCTGTCTGGCGAGCTTGCGAAAATTGCTGGTTGGCATCCTTTCATTGACTTAAATCGATATCATGCGAACGGTTCTGGGGAGCTAAACACATACTGGATATTATATAAATACCCATCTCACGTTTTACTACCTTCTCGTATACAACCCTAAGAGGAACCCGAACCCAAGAATTTACAGGTTCATTAAGCTCCCATCCCAACAGCTCTCCAGGTGACCACTCAAATTTGCCCCCAAGAAGGCCCCCTATATCTTGATCGCTCAGAGTATATCGAAGATAGTCTCCGCTATTAACAACCACATAAGACAGCATCCCCACGTCCGGCAGGCCGTCTTTGATCTCAGCCTCCCAATCTTTGAGTTCTTTTGCCCACCTTACCAGAGCTACAATGTACTCGGTAGGTGGCGAGTCAGCAATCGCCCAACAGATACTGGCCGACCACTGACCATCATTTGCAGCTATACTGCCTCTCCGACCTACCGCTCACAGTGCAGACGATCTGCGAGGGCCTCTCGCCCACAGTGAGGCAGCACTGACCATGGGGATTAGAGTTGTGGGTGCGAGATGAGAGAGAAAAGGCCCGAGCCCAGCCCAACCGGATCTCTTCAGGGCGGAGGCCTCGGCCTGGGCGGCCTCCTGTCTCTCCTGCAGCCTGGCCTGCAGATCCCTCAGGTCCTCTACATCCGCCAGCTGCCTGGCGGCGGCGAGGGCAGCGCTCAGCTTGCGGGCCTCGGTGCGGAGCTGCTTGACTCGCTCGCCGGTGGGTGTTTTGTGGACCATCTTTGTGCCTCGGAAATGATCTATGATATTACTAATCCAACTATACATATTATCATAGATCAATCTTTTAATCAGATTGGAAAAGGCTTTCTCTTGAAAAGGGATCACATTTATATACATATTTGACTCAATTTAAAGAGATGAATTTGAGCAAGAATGATATCCGAGCACTTGCTCTCATTGCCGGTTCAGAGGAGCCGGTAAACCCGCGCACCCTCCTAGCGGAGCTTGGATTTCGAAGGGAGACCATATCCAGGCTTTTAACACATCTGGAGGAGCAGGGGATGATAGAGCGTAGAGGGCGCGAAGTCATTCTGGCCGATATACCCCCGGCTGAGGCCTTCAAAAAGCTCTACTACAGCCATAGGGCCTCTCCCCTGCAGAAGGTTCTATCCCTCCGCAGAGTGGAACTCCTCGCCAGGCTGGACCAGACACCAAAGAGCCTGGAAGCTCTGGCCGCGGAGACGGGCATCCCGAGCGATACCATATACGGTTATCTGAAGGGTTTTCTCCGGCTGGGCGTGGTTAAGCGCTCCAAGGAAGGCAAAGCGTATCTCTACTCCTTCAACTACATACTCTGGTCGGAGCTAAAGGGCTTCGTGACGGCGCTCATGGAATACCGGGCCCTGCGCCTCGTCCCCAGGGATGCCCTGCTCATTAAGAGCTACGGGAACAGCGTGCTTTTCAAGAGCATACGCCTGCAGGACGCTACTCCCACATCGTTCAGCGCCTATGGGGATTACGGGATAGTGCTGGGCCTACGGGATAATTACTACACCCTGCCCAAGAGGGAGCTGTCCATCGAGGAGGTATTCCTTCATTCTCTGGACTCTGCCGAGGACCTCAGACAGAGGCTTTTCTGTATATTGCTCTACCTGAAGAACAAACATAAATTGGAGTGCGTCGATCATCCCGTGATGAAGGATATAAAGGCGGTCCTGCAGGGCGAGAGGATCAGGGGCTATCCCACCTTAGAGGACATCGAGGACAGAGCGGAGCTGTATGAAATCGAACTCTAACCGCATCTCAAGGCGAGAGGAGGTAAACGAGCTGTTCGAGCAGCTCGGCGAGGTCCTGGACCAGAGGATTGAGGCCCTGCTCATAGGCGGAGCCGCCATGCTGGAGCTGAGGTTGAAGGATTCCACCAAAGATATCGATGTCGTCTGCAGGGGTGAAGCCGATAAGTCCAGGCTCCTTGAGGCCGCCAAATCTTTGGGCTTTCAGATTGTCGGCCCTGAGAAGAGGCACGCTCGCCTGGGCGTCAACAGGCTGGCCGTGAAGGGGGGACGAAACCTGGACATCTTCGCTGGCAGGATCTCTTACGATTTCGGCCTGAGCGATAGCATGTGGCAGAGGCCTGTTCGGTCCAGGGCCTTCGGGAACCTGGTGATCAGGGATGCATCTCTGGGAGACATCTTCATCATGAAGCTGATCGCCAACAGGCCGGGAGATGCACCGGACTGCGCTGCCCTGTTCTTAGCGGAGTTCGACTTCGATGCCGCCTACGAGGAGATAGAGGCGCAGTACCGCAAGCCTGGTGAACTGGAACAGAAGATCTGGATCACCTACATCGACGAGGGGATCGGGCGGCTGGAGGAGGAGTACGAGCTGAAGATTCCAATTGCGGACAGGGTATCGGAGCTGGCTGATGAGTACAGGGAGAGGCTGTATAGGGAGCTGGCAGAACGGAATAAGCAATAAAGAGATGAGCAAAAAATAGTCCGTGCATGATAATAACCGAGTGATATAATGTCGATAAAATGCAACCGCTGCGGCAAACCTATCCGGGATTTGCCAACGGGCGTCTTCAAGGATGAAAAGGGCTATGGCGTGATCATTCATCGTGGCTGCGATTGCGTCCTGAGAGATCCTGCCATTGCCGAGCAGTACGAAACCACCAACGCCATTTGGCTCAAGTTCCGCCTGGAGGACTGTAAGGCGGTTGACGCCCAAGGCAATATTGTTGAGGTGGATCCAGAGAGAATCCTGATTCCGGATTATGCTCCCGATGGGATGGCCCTCAGTTCAGACCAATTGGAGGAGCCCCATGAATCCCATGGATCAATGGAAAGCGCCGTTCCCGATGATTCGCCCAAATGCTCCAACTGCGAGGCATGGCTGGATGGCCGGCCTGCAGGCGAGGAAAAGGGCTTTTGCTGCATCCGCATCGGGAACATATCGCCTGATGGTTTATGCGATTCTTTCATCCCTGGCCATAGAATCTGTGAACGCTGCCATTTCTGGATTAACGATAGGCCAAATGAGCTGAAAGGCTACTGTAGCCATCTTGAAATACGCATTGAACCTAAAAGCGGCTGCATCGACTTCAAGAGAAGGGTTGAATGATCTGTCTAAGCTAGGTGGATTCATGACTGAGCAAAACCGCAATTACATAAAGAAGGAGATCGGCAAGCTTCTTTCCGAGATCTGGCGGGTCAAGGGGCTGTCGGAGCAGGAGTTCGGCCCGCAGCACCCGATAACGAAGAAGCTGGATAGAATGCATGCGGATGCACAGGCCCTGCTGCAGGAGAAATTTTAGTCCCATAACCAATTGATGCACCACCTAGACTACGCTATTTCTGCCCGGATGATGATGCCAATATCCCATTCAACTAAAGAGCAAAGTAGGCCACCACTATCTGGATGGTCGGCGAAGGCTGAGATGGGCTTTGGAAAAATCCAACGGATTGGCGATGCGGGCAGCCTTGATCCCCACATCACCGCATCCACTGGGGTCTAAATCTGCCTGTAGATGTAATAGCTGGTAGCATCGTCGCCAATTGTTTTTATAAAGTAGTCTCCTGCGAGTTTTGTATTCATGTTTTTGCCAAGCATAACCGTGTAGTCCACGTTCTCCATGACGATAGTGTCGGCAGTGACGGAGGTGATTCTCATATTGCCAAAGGGCCTATCCTCGCCTACATCCAATAGATCTTCAGACAACTGGAAAATTCCATCTACCAGGCAGCTATTTCCTTTGCTGCAGTCTGCTTCGGCTATGTGTATGGCCAGAACTGCAACTTCACCGACGCCTTCAAGTCTCGTCTTATAAATGTAGGTATTCGGCAGCTGGAGATAGTTCCTGTCCAAAAGCTCATCGTTCCTGTAAAGCTCGATTAATGCCATACTGCAGGATTCGTCCACATGGAGTCTGGCGTTCAAGCCATCCTGCAAAATGAGGTTCTCGTCATCATCGATGATCTGAGGCTTTTTGCTGTCGATCAATAATCTGCCCAGCTTTTCACAAGCTAACAGGCTGGCAGCTTGAGAGATATGGCCAAGAGGACTATCTACGCCATAGCCGGAGACATAGCTTTCGCCCAGAAAAGCCATGACGTCGTAGTAGCCCCATTCATCGAAGGCAAAGCTCTTTTTCTGGGCAGTTGTAGTGTAAACAACTCCACGGACGCCATCTACCACATCGCCGCTGAGCTTATTGCCCTCAGTTACGGTTGTGGTGAGCGCTTCTGTCTTGATGTTGTCATCAAGGTCGCAGTAAAAGCCAGCGAATCTGTCTGCAGTCCAGGTGAAGGTTCCGGTGGCGACCTCTCCTCTAATCTCAGGGATAGACGATTCGGATGCGTTCTTGTAGATATAGACCTGATTTGAAGAAGCATTGGCATCAGATGTCTTTATCCTGAAGCCGTCCATAAGCTCGAAATCCCGGCCCTTTGAGAGGCTTATGGTATTCTCGTTATCCAAAAGCAGATCCGTGCTGCTGATAGCGTCTATCTCCATCTCCCCAAAGTTCATGCCGACATCGAGCGGCTTCACATCTTCTGAGACCTGAAATATTCCCTTAATCGTGTAATAGCTGGTCGGCTCCAGTCTGACGTTGGCCTTGAGGCCGACAGCGATAAGTGTGGCCGTGTCATTGCCAATTGGACCCTTATAGATGTAAGTTGCAGGTGGCTGCAAAACCTGTGAATCGATGAGGTTATCCCTTCTATAAAGTGAGGCTTTGACACCTTCTTCAGCATCCGATAGCTTCAGGCTGTACCCCCCTTTAAGCAAAAGCGCTTCATTGCCGGCAACTGTATAGCCCTCATCAGTGTCAATGAGCACCGGCCCGAGACCGTAGTAATCAAGAGAGAGCAGCATCCAGGGATCTGAAATTCTGCAGCCTTCAGGGTAGCCTACGAAGTATTTCTGACCCAAGAAGCACATGACCAAATAATTTCCCCAATCGCTGTGCCTGAAAGGAACTTCTGTGACCTGAGTCTGATACACGGCGGTCCCTGGATGCAGCTGTTCACCGCTGATGTTAAAGGAAAGAGATTCGGTCCCCAGAGATTCATCCAGGTAAAAACCGGCAAAATTCTGCGGAGTCCACTCTATGATGCCATCATCAACAGGGTACACATTGCCTCTCATCTCCCAGGCCGAAGCTGGCATCCAGAAGGCCATAAAAATGAGAGCTAAAAGAATTGAAATCCTCATTGGCTCACCTCGCCAGAAGCTATGTCGATCTCCTTGTACACGTAGTACCTGAGTTCATCTGCATCGGCAGTCTCAATAGAGATGCCGGGCATAAGGCTGATGGCCTTGTTCTTGCTGAGGGTTATGTCGTTGTTCATGTTATCCATAGTGATTATGCCGCTGGATGAATCAACGCTGGCAATTCTCATCTTGTCATAGACGGTCTCGACCTCCACATCGGTTGCGTTTTCAGATAACTGCCAGAGGCCGTCAACCTTACAATAGCTCTTGCTGCTCAGGAATATCGGACTCTGGAAGTGAGCAGCAATCACTGGAACCCCCTCAGCATCCCCAACTTGGGCAGCATAAACGTATGTGCCAGGCAAAAGGATGGCTTTCCTGTCGATCACAGTTCCATTCCTTAATAGCTCGACCAGCAATCCTTTATTGTCTGTTCCGACTGTGGGCTTGAGAGCATAGCCATCCATCAGATCGATGGTCTTGCTCAGATCCAAGACCTTCTCATCGCCTTCATCGACCAGGATCCCAGCCAGCTCTCCAAAGAGGAGCAAATTGGTCGAGTTGGCCTCCACCAGGATCTCAGTGGCGGTTCCTTCAGGACCATCGTCGATATAGCCTGCGAAGTATCTCTGGCCCAGGAACCCGATCGTATTGTAGTTACCCCACCCATCAAAGGCAAAGCCCTTCTTTTGGGCTGTTGTGGTGTATACAACGCCACGGACGCCATCTATCTCATCGCCGCTGAGCTTATTTCCATCAGTTACGGTTGCTGTAAGCTGCTCGGTCTTAATATCGTCATCAATGTCGTAATAGAAGCCAGCGAAATTATCTGCGTTCCAGGTGAAGGTGCCGGTGGACACACTGCCACGGATTTCATAAGCTCCGGGCTCAGTTTCTTCCTTGTATATGTAGTACCTGAGATCATCTGCATCGGCGGTCTTGAAGTTGACGCCGGGCATGAGGCTGATGTCCTTGTTCTTGCTGAGCGTTATGTCGTTGTCCTCGTTTTCCATAACGATAGTGTCGGCGGTGACCCTCTCGACTATCATCTCGTCGTACTCGGTGTTCTCAGAAACAGCCTCGGGTGTATCGGACAGCTGCCATACGCCGTCTACGGTTGCCAGATCGGTATCAGCGCCGCGGAAGGCGTTCTTGAAGTGAACTGCTATCAGGACTACTCCTCTTGAATCTCCGACATCGGCCCTGTTGAAGTAGGTTTTATCGGCCATGTCTGCATAATAGATTGAGGGAGAAATGGCTTTGCTATCTACAATCTCTCCGTCCTTGGTCAGCTCGAGGTAGAC
>CAZHNU010000063.1:0-16097 GCA_964534145.1 uncultured Methanotrichaceae archaeon
CTAGGTTTATCCGGAATTATCAGCTCAACAAGCCCATCAACCAACGCAGATTTGAGATATCGCTCCTGCATATGTTTTCTATCATTCAGTCCAAGTCTTTTCCTTATCTCTGCATTGCTCAAAAGCCCGCACAGGTCCAATAACCGCAAAAGCACCATTACATGTGGAATGACTTGGGGGGGTGACTTGGGGGGTGACTTAGGGGGCAACCTGGACGGCGATTGCTCCAAGGGCCCGCTCCGGGCTCCTGCATATGGCGAATATAAATCTTTACAAAAAGAATCGATTGCTTTTTATCCACCCAGGCATTCATTGCCTCAGGTTGATCATCAATGTCCGGCTACTGGGACCCGCATGTGGAACGCATGCCGCTAAAAGAGCTACGGACCCTCCAGGAGGATCGGCTCAAGTTCATAGTGCGCTATGTTTACGATCACTCAGCATTCTACAGACAGCGATTCAAGGAGGCAGGTGTTGAGCCCGGAGACATCAAGAGCCTCTCCGACGTCGTCAAGCTTCCCTTTACCCGCAAGGTGGACCTGCGGGATACCTACCCCACGGGCATGTTCAGCCTTCCGAAGAGCGAGGTTGTCAGATACCACGTATCCAGCGGGACGACAGGCAAGCCCACAGTTGTGGGATACACCAAGGGCGACATAGAGATGTGGACAGAGTCCCTGGCCAGAGCGCTGACCTCCATCGGCCTTGGCCGCGACGACGTGGTCCAGGTGGGCTACGGCTACGGCCTCTTCACGGGCGGCCTCGGGCTTCACTACGGCGCAGAGAGGATCGGCGCAACAGTCCTTCCCACAAGCGTCGGCAACACGGAACGCCAGATAGAGCTGATGCAGGACCTCGGATCGACTGCCATCGCCTGCACGCCCTCCTACTTCCTGCACATGATAGAGGTGGCAGAGAAGATGGGGATATCCATCCAGAAAGACACGCAATTGAAGACCGGCATCTTCGGGGCAGAGCCGTGGTCGCTTGAGACCAGGAAGCGCATCGAAGAGGCCACGGGAATCAACGCCTACGACATCTACGGGACATCGGAAATATCAGGGCCCCTATTCACAGAATGCAGGGAGAAGAACGGCATCCACATCTGGGGCGACATGTTCCTGACAGAGGTGTTGGATCCGAAGACCGGAGAGCCCGTTGAGGACGGCGAGCGCGGAGAGCTTGTCTTCACCACCCTTCACAAGTTCGCCCTTCCCCTGATCAGATACAAGATCGGCGACATCTCCGTCATGGACAGCGAGCCGTGCGAGTGCGGCCGCACGCACCCAAGGATCATGAGAATCCTCGGAAGGACCGACGACATGCTCATCATTCGCGGAATCAACGTCTTTCCATCCCAGGTGGAGTCAGTCCTGATGAACATCCCGGAGATCGGGGACCACTGGGAGATCATCGTTGGCCGGAAAGGCCCCTTAGACGTCATGACCGTTCGGGTTGAACTGACAGAGTCCGGCTTCTCCGATAAGATCGCCGACTTAATGAGCCTGAAGAAGAAAATATCAAAAGAGCTGAAAGGCGTTTTGAACATCGCCGCAGAGGTCGACCTGGTTGAGGCAGGAACGATTCCGCGGTCCATGGGTAAGGCCAAGAGGGTAACGGACAACAGGAAGGTGTGAGATTAGGAGGGAGTCAAAGAATGGCGGAAATCAAGCAGATATCGCTCTTTGTGGAGAACAGGCCGGGAAGGATGGCCAAGGTATCAAAGACGCTCTCGGACGCGGGCGTGAACATTCGAGCCCTTACGATCGCCGAGGCAGGAGACTTCGGAGTCATCCGCATGGTCGTGGACGACACTGATAAAGGCTACAAGGTTTTAAAGGACAGCGGGTTTACGGTCTCCACGACAGACGTCCTGGCGGTGGAGATGAAGGACACGCCCGGAGGGCTGTATGAGATCGTCAACACCCTGGGGGAAAGCGGCGTAAACGTGGACTACGCCTACGCCTTCGTCACCATAAAGGCGCAAAGGGCCATGCTCATCCTGCGGGTGGACGACCTGGCAAAGGCCAGGGCCGCCTTAAGCGGGAAGGGCGTGAAGATGGCGACAAGAGAGGAGTTGCAGGCGATTTAGCGCTGCTTCACCTTTTCCTCTTTATACATCCTTATCATTTAGGGCTCGGTGCCTAGCTTTTCTTTTTGTCACAAATATTTTCTCCCTGATAAACGCCAGAATAGACCTTTTCCGCCACCTTCTCCAGCCTCATGAACACCAGTTGCATGAGCCTTGCATTCCTCTTCAGCCGCAGGCCGTGCGAGTTGTATACCACCAGCAGGCTCTGGCTCCGCCCGCGGTATCCCGGATCCCACAGCGCCGTCTCCATCGTCGCACCCATGCGAAGCAGGCTTGAGCGCGGCCGGGCAATGGCGGCCATATCCTTTGGAATATCCACGATCTCGTTGAAGGTCACAAGATATGGCTCCGGCCCGAGATCGACGCTGTCTGATGCATCGAACTCGATTCCTTCCGTCTCAGGAAGCCTGCGCTCCTTGTTGTCGAAGGCCAGAGATCCGGCTGTTAGAAAGCGCTCGACTTTTTGCAGCGTCAGCTCCGCGCCGCACATCTGCGTTTGCGCCCCCGGATCAATCATGGCCTCCACGTGCCTTGAGGCCTCAGAACCCGTTAAAATTGTCAAACTAAACCACTCCAATTAGCATATCTTTTAGCGGAAATTCGCCAATAGACATAAAGATTGCGCACTTTCAGAAAGGACTATTAACCATCCAGACAATTATTATAACGGGTGCATTCTTTGTTTGAATTCCAATTCCTCCCAGTCCCCATAATCATCCTCATTCTCATAATAGTAATTCCCGTCATATTCATCTACCTCTTTCTTCGTCTGTCCGAGACGGCCTTCGAGATGGTCGGCTTCGACCACTGGCACGCCTCTCTGGCGGTCTTCGGCTCGGTGCTGGGAAGCCTTGTGGATATACCTCTCGGGACAGTGCCCCTATCGGCCTATCCCAACTGGTACGTAACTCTTGCCAGCATGTACCCGGTGGCGGTCTCGCTTAGCTTTCACCCGGTCTACCTTGCGGTAAACGTCGGCGGCTGCATCATTCCAATGGTGATATCCACGCACATACTGATGAAAGGAAGAGCCCCGGCAGGGAAAGCTGCCCTCGGGATTGTAATCGTCGCAGTCATAACCTACATCGCTGCAATGCCCGTCCCCAGGGAGGGAATAGTGCTGCCCATATGGCTGTCGCCAACGCTCGCAGCAATCACCGGCCTGGTCCTGGCCGGAGGATTCCGCGGCGCTCCAACGCTTGCCTACATTTCCGGCACTATTGGAACGCTCATCGGTGCAGATATCCTCATGCTCCTGACGCCCGGCGTCCTCCCGATGCTCTCGCCGCTTAGAGCCCAGATAAGGCCGCTCTTTTTGTCGATCGGAGGAGCAGGCGTTTTCGACGGCATCTTCTTGACGGGAGTCCTGTCGGTGCTCCTTGCAGCAGGGATTGTCTGCCTCTTTCGAGGCACCTGCGACGGCGTCGCCCCGCAGGAGAAAAAGGTGGCGAAGTAAGACCTTAAGGCCTATATTGTTATCCCGATTATATCATTATTCCGAGGAGGTTTAGCGCTATGACAATCAAGGCGCCGAGGATGCCCCCGATGGCGCAGATAAGAATATTCAGCCAGCTGTAGCTTATGTTCATTCCGAATACGTTGGCCAGAAAGATTACCGCAAGCCCCATTACGGCATTTACTATGAAGTATTTAAGGGACCTTATTATGAGTAGGGCGCCGAAAACAATCGCAAGTCCCAGGATCGCCAGTCCCAGTAATTCCCACATGGTTTCCCATAATGGCATCCCATCTATTTAACAGGTCCCATTCATAGCCAGGCCTCATTCATAGGGGCATTCAACGAGTGATTTCAGAGTGCATTCATCATTCATCAAATTTATTTCACAGCATCAGGGGCTCCATCTCGCTCTCCAGCCGGTGAAGCTCTTTGGTATCCAGGGAAAGGGGATCGATATGCACAAGCTCAATGGCATCCTTTAGGGCAATCTCATCCCTCTGGGACTGAATGAACCGAAGAACCGTCTCGTAATTGCTCTGGGTTATGAGATACCCCAAGCCCTCCAGAAGCACGACAGGATAGTTGGCCTTGGACAGGAAATCTGAGATCATGCTGGAAAGCCGCGGGAAGTTTGTCGGGTCCACTGTCCTGTATCCTGGATCGCTCTTCTGTGTCAACCAGATGACGGTCCCGGGAGGTATGTTATATCTTTCAAGGAGAGTTTCTGGATTATACCTGCTGATGCACAGTCCCTCCATGCCGTGGCTCACCAGCTCCGAGAACAGCGTCATGCTCTTGGCGGGCTTCTCCTCCTCTATGACATAGGTCGTTCCGGGCAGAAGCGTTATCTCATAGGGGCTTCGGCCGTAGCTCTTCATAAGGTCGCCTACAGCCGTCATCAAATTAAAGCCGGCCTCGTGCCTCTTGATGATCCTGGAAAGCCTTCGCACTGCTACGAAGAAGGCGCGCCGGGTAAGCACCAGGCCGGAAGGAATGATCACTACCGAAGGCGAAAGGGCATTTCGCATATCTGGCTCGCATGCAGCACCGCGGCCCTCCTCATCCGCCCCTTCAGCTTTATCCGGGACCGTCTTCGCTCCCTCAAAGAACGCACCGCTGGCGATGAGAGAGTTCGCCTCATCCACCACATCTCTCTTTTTGGCGTCGCTTAGGCCCGATAGCATTGATTCAGAGAAGACCTTGAAAAGGTACGACGATAAAGGCCCCAAGGTGAAGATCAGCTCCTTGATCTCGCTTACATCTCCGCTCAAATCCTTATGCACGAACGAAGGCCTCTCCTTTAGCACCAGACGGGTCCTTCGCCCCAAAACCTCAAGCTGATACGCGAAATCGAGCAGCTCCTTTTCAGGGACGACATCGGCGTTTGCCTTCACCAGATGCTCGATGCTGTCTATGAACACTATGCTGTTCCTGCTGGACTCGACAAATGACTTAATGGTCATGAAGAGCAGAGGAAGATTTTTGGGCGAGATATAGCGATCGCTGCCCCTCTCATCGCTCAATTTGATGATGGGAGTCTCCTTGAAGCCCCACCTCCTTCTGACCTCCTCCGGATCGAGGTGAGTTATGCACAGGCCCTCAACACCATGCGTGATCTGGTCGGTGAAGATCTCATAGGCCTTCTCAGGGGCGACGTACACCTTTCCCGGCTCCAGTGAATAGACAGGCTTCGTGGCCTCGGCCGCCTCCATGACGGGCTTCACGGGGACGGTATCCTCCACGATCATCTTTGCAGCCGAGGACCCTACTGTTCCCGTCAGCGTCTTCTCGAACTGGCTCCACATCTCCAGAAGCTGCCTTGCATCGATGCGTTCTCTGGTGGTGTTCAGGCGCGCCAGGTCGGCATCAACAAGCTCCTTCGCCCTTTCCTTGCCGATGTAGATGGCAAGAGTCGCCTCCAGCTCGTCCACAGTCCCCAGATGGATCTCTCCCCTCTGCACCCCCATAGGCACGGCCTTTTGATCGTGGACCTCGACGAACCTGTTGGCAATATCCATCTCTGCAGCGTTTGGCTTGGACATCAGGGAGACCAGGATGTAAAGGCTGCAGTTGACAAGCAGTGTCCAGAAGACCGAGTTTGTCCAGGCATCCACATCCAGACCGAAGAGCGCCGTCGGCCTGAGAAAATCTATGCCAAAAGGCCCGTTACTGACCAGGTTGGCCAAAACGCCCTCGCGGGCAACTGTCGGTATAAGCGCCGTATAGGTCCACAGCAAGAAGCCGGAGATTATTCCGGCAAGCGCCCCTTCTCTGCAGCCCCTTTTCCAGTAAAGTCCGCCGAGCGCCGCAGGCGCAAACTGGCTGGCAGCCAGAAAAGAGACGATGCCTATCTCTGCCAGGATGTTGTAGGCAACAGCCCTCGAGTAGAGATAGCCTAAGAAGACCACCAGCAGGATGTTGAGCCGGCGCATGTTTAAAAGGAGGTTTGGCAGGTTCTTGCCTGCGCCTATGCGGCCGATGAGGTAAGGCATCTCCAGGTCGTTTAGCATCATCGTCCCGACAGCCACTGATTCCACAAGGATCATGGCTGTTGCAGCCGAAACGCCTCCTATGAAAACCAACAGCGCAAGCATGTTCTGGCCGTTGCCGTAGGGTATGTTCAGAATAAAGGCATCCTCTAATCCGGGAGTGTTCAGTATTAGCCCGCCCCAGGCTATGGCCGGGACGAATAGGTTGATTGCAAGAAGATACAGGGGGAAAAGCCACATGGCCTTCCTGAGGTGACTTTCCTCCAGGTTTTCTACGATCATGACGTGAAATTGTCTCGGGAGTAATAGGATGGCAAAGAACGAGATCAAGGTAAGGGAGAACCAGAAGGCATACTCCACGTCCTCCAGCCCGGCATAGGCGGGGTTTGTGGCGATCAGGTTCGACATCTCGGAAAGGATGACGCCGTAGCCTCCGAATATGCCGTAGACCACATAAAGGCCGACCATCAGGAATGCGACAAGCTTTACCAGCGACTCAAAGGCGACAACAGCGATCAGTCCCTCGTGATGCTCCATAGGATCGAGGTGCCTGGCCCCGAAAATTACGGCAAAGATTCCCAGAAGAATGGCCACAATCAGCTTGCTTTCTACAGGCACGCCCAGGAATATGTGCGATCCGCTCAGAATCTCCAGAGATGTGGAAATGGCTATCAGCTGCAGCGCGACGTAAGGTGTCACCATGATCAAGCTGAAGAGGGCGACAATTGCCCCGATGGTGTAGCTTCGGCCGTAACGGTAGCTTATGAAGTCGCTGAGGGACGTGAGCCTAAACTCCTTTGAGACCCGAAGCATCTTTCTGATGAGGACCCATCCCAAAAGCATGGCCAGAGTAGGGCCGAGGTAGATTGGCAGGAACTCAAGTCCTGTAGAGGCTGCCCTCCCGATGGAGCCGTAGAAGGTCCAGGCTGTGACGTAGACGCAAAGGGATAAAACATAAACATATGGGTTTGATACTATGCTTCTCCCTGCCACCCTCCGGCGAACTGCGTACTGTGCAATGCCGAAAAGCAGCAGCAGATAAAGGATCATAACCAACAGGGCCACATGGGGGCCGATCATTCCTTGTACCCCCTGTCAAACAGATAGCTAACCAAGATCATGAGCAGCCAGATAGCGGGCACATACACAAGCGTCGCCGGAATCCCAAGGATCTCATGCCCGGCGGGAATGGTAAGTATTGGCCAGTTGAGCAGCATCACAAATAAGACAAACAAGAATATCCAGAATTCTTTTTGCCATAGAAGACCCTTTATGGAGAGAGCCATAGCTACAAACCTGGATATACAGTAAGCCCCTTAGCAGATATATCTACTGCATGCTTTCCCAGCTGATGGGCTGTGCCACTCATCTTTAGAACCTCAATGGACCTCTTTCGAACGTTATCTACTTCAGCATTTTGCAGCAGAATGATGCCGTCTGCCACCTGTGCTACCTCCACCGGGTAGGGCGCACTATGAGCTGAATCGCCGGTCACCATCGCCACCGCCCTTTGATCCTTGATAATTCCAGATAGAGAATGGAGGAATTGCCTGTAATCATCCTTTAGCAAGTCCCCGATTCCAGATAGGCTGTCTATGACGACTCTCCTTGGGGAAAAATTCGCCATCTTCGACTCAATGTCCTCAAGAAGGGGTGCCGGCCCTGAGGCTTTATCGATTTCAAGCTCTATGTAGGAAATTTCCCGTCCAATGTGCGCCTTATTCACGAAATCGTAGGTAGAAGCAAGCTTTGAGGCCCACTCAGGTGATCCGGAAAATGCCAGGAAGAAGAGACAGGGCTCGCCCAAACTCGCTCCCTGGCAGAGGAACTGAGTGCACAGCGTTGTCTTGCCCGCCCCAACGTCGCCCGCCACAAGAATCAGAGAAGGCACTGGCAGCCCGCCTTTTATCAGCTCGTTTAAACCCGGTATTCCAATAGGCATCCTCTCAATCAAGCCCCATACCTCATTAACGCTTCAATCCTTTCTTCATTCTTATCTTATTTGTTTTTAATGTATATCAGATGGACGGACTCCTTTTATATAAGGAATTCATCTTTCCAGGCGTGAGACGATTTGATCCTTAGAACTAATTATTCAGGCGAGATCACTCCGGAGATGGATGGAATTGAGGTGACCCTGGCCGGATTTGCTCACGAGACGCGCGACCTTGGGGGCATAGCGTTCTTGGTGCTTCGGGACCGCGAGGGCTTTGCCCAGGTGACGCTGGTGAAAAAGCTGGTCGAAAGGCCAATGTTCAACCTGGTCAGAAAGGGCATCAGCCGTGAGAGCGTGGTTTTGGTCAGAGGACTTGTCAAGGCAGAGCCGAAGGCTCCAAGGGGATTCGAGATTCTTCCCACAGAGATCAAGGTTCTAAACCAGGCCGAGGTCCCGCTGCCTCTGGACCCGACTGGAAAGGTGGACTGCGAGCTTGACACGAGGCTTGACGAGAGGTACATGGACATCCGCCGTCCCTGCGTGCTGGCAGGATTCGAGATCGAAAGCGCCGTTGTGCACAGCATCAGGGACTACTTCTACAGCAGCGGGATAACTGAGGTATTCACCCCCAAGATCGTGGCAGCAGCAACTGAAGGCGGCACGGATCTGTTCCCGATCAGCTACTTTGAAAAGGAGGCTTTCCTCAACCAGAGCCCTCAGCTTTACAAGCAGATGCTCATGGGAGCCAGCATGGATAGGGTTTTCGAGATAGGTCCCATATTCAGAGCAGAGGAGCACGACACCAGAAGACACCTAAACGAGGCCATTTCCATTGACATAGAGGTCAGCTTCGCCGACGACAAGGACGTGATGGAGCTGCTGGAAGGGACCGTCGTCTCCGCCTACAAATACGTAAAGGATAACTGCAGCCGGCAGCTGGAGGTCTTGGGCCTCGCCGAGAAGTTCCTGGTTCCAAGGACGCCTTTCAGGAGGATCACCTACACAGAGGCCCTTGAGCTGGCCAACCAGGCAGGACGCGCCAAGATGGAGTGGGGCGACGACCTGGACACTGAGACCGAGCACTTCCTGGGCGAGACCATCGGCGAGCACTATTTCCTAACTGATTGGCCGTCGTCTATTAAGCCCTATTACACTCTGCCATATGAAGACAAGCCAGAGGTCTGCCGGGGATTCGACCTCATGCATCCCAGGATGGAGCTGGCAAGCGGGGCGCAGAGAGTGCACGATTACGGCATGCTTGTGGGCAGGATTAAGGAAAAAGGATTGGATCCGGAAGGCTTCGAGTTCTATCTCAAGGCATTCAGGTACGGCATGCCGCCGCACGCCGGATGGGGCCTGGGGCTTTCAAGGCTCGTCATGACCATGCTGGAGCTGGAGAACATCCGCGATGCTGTGATATTCCCGAGGGACAGGAGAAGGTTGGTTCCTTAAAGGATGAGGCCAATTCATCCTGATCGAACTTTTTAGCTTGCCAGCCGTTCCTTTTAGTTTGCCAGTCTTTCGCTTGCGCACCTCCCTTAAACAATACAAAGAGATTTTCTGCCAGAAGAGAACTAAAATAGTAGGATCACAACACGCCAACGCTGAAATATCCACAAAGGTTCTTACCCACGATTCTGAAATGCCCAAGACCACGATGTTAGTGATTGGGGCCCTTGATGCTGGCATATCAACATTGACTTTTATTTTGCTGATCTGAGGGATGCCGGAAGCTATGTCAGCCTGACTGTGTCCACAACATAAACGGCCGTCACCTCTGCGCTTGAAAGCCAAGATTGATGCCTCAGAGACCGCAAATATCAGCCACACAATATAAATTGGGAAAAACGTCAAGTTCATTAATTTTTTTACAGAATTGAATAATTTTATGTCAGTTAAATTTTATTAGAAAACTTCTTATAATTGGAAATCCTGCTTTTATGTATAGGAGGAAAATGAGAAGAATATAAAAAATCCCTCATTTGATAATAAATGAAATAAGTTTCTGCTAAAGAAAAAACCAACAGAGGAATGTTTATTAGTCAGTTCAGCTGTGTTGGACCTTAAGCAATAGATCTCGCTGACTGGAGACAAAATGGAGATTAATAATCGACAGAGGCGAATTAGCAGGAAAACTGTCTGAATAAATTTAGTGGAGATGCGGAATATGTCTACAAAGGCAGGGAACTCATGTGCCTCCAGTACCTGGAGCAAATTGAATGGCTTGCACAAGATATGTGTATTGTTTATTTTGTATGTATTATTTTCCGGAGCTGTGGATTTATGCGGCGCTGCGCCGCAAGGAGAAGACCAAAACGACAAAGGCTGCCAGACTATTTGTGACAAGTACTCCATTATCTACAATGGATATGACGCATCACAGGCAGATAATATTGAGGTTAGATATCTCGTATCTGTGGAAAACGGCGCCTGCGGCCTTAGCAACTGGATACTCGAGCTTCCCGGCTGCATGGATGAAGACGCCATCCTCTCGGCAGGCCCCGGTGAATGGGAGTTTGTCGAGACCGCAGATATTAGGGGAATCAAGTTTGATTCGGGGGTAGAGCAGCCCGAGGCAGGTGAACCTGCCAACTCAATGGTATATTTCTTGCGCCTGAGGGGGCCCTATTGGACTTTGGAAGATATGCCGGAGATGAAGGCCATTATAAAGGCAGGAACAGGGACATGTCATAAAGCTGTGCAAGTTCCCGGCTGTCCGATCCCGAGCTAGGTGGCATCTTTTATGAGACATAAAATTATGAGACATAAAAATAAGATGCAAACAAACCAGCCTTCATTTCGGAAATCGTCCCCCCTTAGACAGCATACGCCCTTCTCAGCAAGAATACTCTTAATCTTTTTTTTGAGCATCGTTGCTATTCAGACCGCCTCTGCCATAACGCTGCAATCCACATATGGTTATTGGTCCGACGCAGGGCCCGGCACACCCACTTGCCTGTGGCCAAGTCCTCTTACCTCCACCAGCACCGTTGTGCGCTACGGCAATCCCAATTACTATGGTTCCTGCCCGAGCCAACACAGCAGCCAGAGCGGCTTTGGATTCCTGGGGGTTGGAACCTCAGCCATCACTCCCGGAACTGAGTTTCCTGTCGGAACCTTTACCCACTATAACGAGCCCATATATGCATCCAATCCTTTTCAGTATGCAACGCTGAACATCGAGATGACTTTTCAATCTACGCCTTCGCCTGTTTCACAGACCTTTAATTACCAGGTGACCCTCGATGAGACCACAAATCATGATTGCCCTGATAGCTGCCCCTACATGGACAAGCCTGGCTGGACGTGCTCTGATTCTTCCTGCCCCTCTGGTGGCGGCAAATGCCCCGACTATGTTACCGTTCCAAGCACCTTTGTCGAGAGAACCATCACGCTCAACGGCCAGGACTACACCCTTCAGATAACCGGTTTCAAGAAATCAGGAGAAACGCAGATCAGGAGCTATTTCATCACCCAGGAGAACTGCCAAAATGCCGCAGTGCTTTGGGCCAAGCTGATCTTGCTAAACCCGCAGATACGAATAGAGAAAAAGCTGAACGGAAATCATTATTCCTCTGCTCCCGGGACCTCGATTCCAGTCGGATGCCCTATAAACTGGACCTACAACGTGACAAATCCCGGTAATGTTCCGCTATCAGGCGTCACGGTTACTGACAGCGATGTCACGGTTCCCAGCAGCCATACAGGCGATACAAATAACGATGGAAAACTGGACCCCGGCGAGATTTGGATATATAAAGCATCAAGTGTCGCTGCCGCAGGATCGCATTCCAATAAAGCAACTGCTGCAGGATCGTTCGCGTCAAGGACTGTTACATATGATGATTGGAGCTACTACACCGGCTGTACACCAGTAATTGCAGTGACACCTGCAGCTCTCACCGTCTGCGAGGGCACTGCCACAGCAGTCCTTAACGCAGAGTCCACTGGCTGTTCAAGTTGCACTGAACCGGCTTACAAGTGGTATAAAGGCAGCTCGATCCTGTCAGACGAGGAAAAGTATTCGGGCACGACTACATCTCATCTGACAATCCATAATGCGGTTCCAGCCGATTCAGGAACGTATAAGGCAGTTGCGACCTGTTATTCTGGATGTACAGGGTTTTTCGGCACTGCAATAGTAACTGTCCAGCCAAAGCCTGATGTATTGGCTGGAGAGGACCAGATAATATGTCCGGAAATCAATGCTACGCTTATAGGTACGGCAACCAACTACTCTTCTGTCCAGTGGTCAATCAAGACCGGCTCAGGCATATTGACACCAGATCCAGCCGATCAGAAGAAAGCCACTTACAGCCCAGCTGGCGGAGAGACCTCAGCGATTTTAACATTCAAGGCCGATCCAATAGCGCCCTGCACGGAAACAGTTAGCGACGATGTAACGATAACAATCCAGGATAACGTCAAGCCTGTGATCACATGCCCGCAGGATGCAACAATTGAATGCTGGGAGTCTCTTGATCCTAAAATCAATCCAAAGCTTGGCAATGCGACCGCTACTGACGATTGCGACTCGAATTTAGATATCTCCTATGAAGACGTTGAGGCCGGCAATTGTCCAAAAATAATAACCAGGACCTGGAAAGCATCGGATTCTTTCGGCAATTTTGCTACATGTACCCAGATCATTACAGTGCAGGACACAACTGCTCCGATTCTGGAAGACGTTCCCGCCGATATAACGGTCGAGTGCGATTCGGTCCCCCCTGCGGCAACGGTCACTGCCAAGGATAGCTGCGGCGAGTCTGTCGAAGTTGCTCTCAAGGAAACGACATCTCCTGGAGACTGCCCTGGAAACTACACTCTGACACGCACTTGGACTGCTATAGATGATTGCGGAAACAGCGCCTCAGCTAGCCAGGTCATAACGGTTCAGGATACGACCGCACCATCATTATCTGGTGTTCCTGCTGATGTAACGGTTGAGTGCGACTCCGTACCAGATGCTGCAACTGTAATAGCTACCGATAACTGTGATACATCGCCTGAAATCTCTCTTGAGGAAACTACAGAACCAGGTGACTGTCCAGGGAATTATACGTTAACCCGTACTTGGACAGCGACTGATGACTGTGGAAACAGCGAGTCAGCTCGCCAAGTAATAACAGTGCAGGATACAACCGAACCAACGCTTTCCGGCATTCCAAATGATGTGACGGTTGAATGTAATTCCGTTCCAACTGCTGCCACTGTCACAGCAACAGACAACTGCGACGAGTCTCCTGAAGTCACTCTAGAAGAGACAACTACACCAGGGAACTGCCCTGGAAACTATACCTTGACACGCACTTGGACGGCAACGGATGCGTGCGGAAATAGTGCATCGGCCAGCCAGATAATAACCGTACGAGATACGACCCCGCCTACGCTATCCAGTGTTCCAAATGATGTCATTGTCGAATGTGATTCGGTTCCAGTTGCAGCAACGGTGACAGCAACAGATAACTGTGACGAATCGCCCGAAGTTGCTCTCAAGGAAACGACATCTCCTGGAGACTGCCCAGGAAATTACACCCTGACGCGCACTTGGACTGCAACTGATGATTGTGGCAACGCCGCTTCAGCTAGCCAGATTATAACCGTCCGAGATACATTAGCTCCGACTTTGTCCGGAGTTCCAGAGGATGTGACGATCGAGTGCGATTCGATCCCAGATGCTGCTACTGTAACAGCAACCGATAACTGCGACGAGTCTCCTGAAGTCACTCTAGAAGAGACCACAACCCCAGGAAACTGCCCAAGCAATTACACCCTGACACGCACATGGACTGCAACCGATGACTGTGGTAATAGTGCATCAGCTAGCCAGGTCATAACGGTTCAGGATACGATTGCACCAACATTATCCGATGTCCCAGATGATGTGACGGTCGAATGTGACTCGGTCCCAGATGCTGCAACATTGGCAGCAACAGATAATTGCGACGAATCGCCTGAGGTCACTCTGGATGAGACCACAGAACCAGGCAACTGTCCAGGCAATTACACCTTAACTCGTACCTGGACTGCAACTGATGGTTGCGGAAACAGTGCATCAGCCAGCCAGATCATAACGGTGCAGGATACAACACCTCCTGTTTTAGATGAGGTTCCTGCTGATGTAACGGTCGAGTGTGACTCAATCCCAGATGCGGCAATGGTTACTGCGACCGATAACTGCGATGAGTCTCCTCAAGTTACTCTCAGAGAGACTACAACGCCAGGCAATTGCCCCGGCAACTATACACTGACACGCACATGGACTGCTACAGATGACTGTGGCAACAGCGCCTCAGCTAGCCAAGTCATAACTGTGCAGGATACGACCGCTCCAACATTATCTGGCGTTCCAGAGGATGTAACGGTTGAATGCAATTCAGTGCCTGCTGCTGCAACTGTTACGGCAACTGATAACTGTGACGACTCTCCAGAAGTCTCCCTTGAAGAGGCTACAAGGCCTGGTAATTGTCCAGGAAATTATACCCTGACGCGCACTTGGACTGCAACTGATGCTTGCGGAAATAGCGCTTTAGCTAGCCAAGTAATAACAGTACAGGATACGACCGCTCCAGTGCTTTCAGGTGTTCCGGACGACACCACCGCTGAGTGCGATTCAGTTCCAACTGCAGCAACGGTAACAGCAACAGATAACTGCGACGAGTCTCCTGAAGTCACTCTAGAAGAGACAACTACACCAGGGAACTGTCCTGGAAACTACACTCTAACTCGTACCTGGACAGCAATCGATGAATGCGGCAACGAAGCCTCAGCGAGCCAGGCTATAACAGTCCAAGATACAACAGCACCTATCCTGGCCGATGTCCCAGATGACATTACAGTTGAATGCGACTCCGTACCAGATGCTACGACTGTAACAGCAACCGATAACTGCGACGAGTCTCCTGAAGTCACTCTAGAAGAGACCACAACGCCAGGAGACTGCCCTGGAAACTATACCCTGACGCGCACTTGGACTGCAACTGATGATTGTGGCAACGCCGCTTCAGCCAGCCAGGTGATAACAGTTCAGGACACAACCGCACCATCGTTATCTGGCGTTCCAGATGATGTGACAGTTGAATGTGATTCCATACCAATTGCTGCTGCTGTTACGGCAACAGATAATTGCGACAAGTCTCCAGAAGTTGACCTTGAAGAGACTACAACGCCTGGTAATTGTCCAGGAAATTATACCCTGACGCGCACTTGGACTGCAATTGATGCCTGCGGAAATAGTGCTTTGGCTAGCCAAGTAATAACAGTACAGGATACGACCGCTCCAGTGCTTTCAGGTGTTCCGGACGACACCACCGCGGAGTGCGATTCAGTTCCAGCTGCAGCAACGGTAAGAGCAACAGATAACTGCGACGAATCACCCGGAGTTGCTCTCAAGGAAACGACATCTCCTGGAGACTGCCCTGGAAACTACACCCTGACGCGCACTTGGACCGCAACGGATGCGTGCGGAAATAGTGCATCGGCCAGCCAGATAATAACCGTACGAGATACAATCGCACCTACTCTGACTGATGTCCCGGCTGACATTACAGTTGAATGCGACTCCGTACCAGATGCTACGACTGTAACAGCAACCGATAACTGCGACGACTCTCCTGAAGTCACTCTCGAAGTGACAACTACACCAGGGAACTGCCCAGGAAACTATACACTGACTCGAACCTGGACTACAACTGATGATTGTGGTAACAGTGCCTCGGCAAGCCAAATAATAACCGTACGTGATACAACCCCGCCTACGCTATCCAGTGTTCCAAATGATGTCATAGTCGAATGTGATTCGGTTCCCTCAGCTGCGACCGTGACTGCAACAGATAACTGTGACGAGTCTCCCGAAGTTGACCTTGAAGAGACAACAGCTCCAGGAGACTGCCCAGGAAATTACACCCTGACGCGCACTTGGACAGCAACCGATGATTGCGGCAATAGCGCCTCAGCTAGCCAAGTCATAACAGTGCAGGATACAAAACCTCCCGTTTTAGATGAGGTTCCTGCTGATGTAACGGTCGAGTGTGACTCGGTCCCAGATACGGCTACTGTCACAGCAACTGATAACTGCGACGAGTCTCCTGAAGTCACTCTAGAAGAGACAACTACACCAGG
>CAZHNU010000064.1:0-15812 GCA_964534145.1 uncultured Methanotrichaceae archaeon
TAGAGTCCATAACTGCCCTCAATGTGGGCTGTCAATGGACCGTGATTGGAACGCGACCATAAACATTCTCAGATTGGGATTACAATCTGTTGGCAGAGGAAGCCATAGAAGCCCCGACCTTCAGGGCGGGGAGTAGTCACCTAATAAAGCTATGTTCGATACAAAGGCTGAGGCGGAGAAGGCAAAGGCCGAGGCCCAGGCTGAGAAGACGAGAGCCTAGGCAAAGAGAATGCTCTGATAGACTCTAAAAGATATTGTCAGGTACATTATCGGCTAAAAGGGATATTGCCAAAAGGGATATTATCCCGGCCTGCAGATGCAAATTTCCGTGAGACTAATTTACATCGCACTGGCTTTGGCTCTTTTCTCCTACAGCGCACAGGGAATCATGTATCTGACCAGCGGAAGCGATTCCTATGGAAAAGGGCTCAGCTATCCGGGATACAAGGTCCCGCCGGCCATAACCGGCTTTGTTGCCGGCGACCACACCTCCCGGCTTGCCCCCGTCTTTTTAGGGGCAACCATTCGCCGTCCGGAGCTTGCCAACATCAGCTCCGCCAACCGCTCGGTCTATAATCAGGCAACCTCCTTAGCTTGGGCATCCTTCAGCCAGCATACGAGCTATCCAACCTGGTCGGCACTTGGCATTTTGAATGACGGCTATGCTCCCGCCGTGAAGGAATTTATGCAGCCTGCCTTGTGGCCTGGGGCCATAGATTACCAGCTTCAAGCCCAACAGCCATTCGCAAAAGACGACTGGGAACCGCCGGAGCTGGATAAGGACAATTATCCGGGAATGGTGGAATTCCTAAAGGACGAAGAGGACCTTCCGGAAAGGCGCTTAATTTGATTTTACTTTTGGTCCAGATCGAGCATTGCCCATATTTTATTCATATCCAGCTCGTGCTCAACCAAGCTTGCAAGCTCGTCGAAGCCCTTGCCCTCGGGCGCTTTCCTCTCGCGCGTCAAGTTTCTCCGGCTGTAAAGGTAATCGAGAAACGCATTCCTGAAGTTCTCGTTCTCGAATATGCCGTGAAGGTAAGTTCCAATGACAAGGCCGCTTTCGGCAACAGCACCGTCGTCACCGAAGGCCGCACCGTCTTTTGGCCTCGTCACGCCCATGTGGATCTCGTAGCCGGAAATCTCCTGGCCCCAGATCTTATCCAGGATCGGGCCTTTGCCCGTGACCGTTTTTTTCACCTGTACAGTCCTTTTCTCGTAAAGGTCGAATCTCGTCACAGCATCCAGAAGGCCCAGTCCCGGAACCGTGCCGACAGTATCCTCAATACCGCAGTCCACGATCTCCTTGCCTAATATCTGGTAGCCTCCGCAGATGCCGAGCACCGGCGTATCTTTGAGGGCGAGGATCTGCCTGTCCATGCCCGACTCTATCATGTCATTCAGGTCTGAGACGGTGTTCTTGGTTCCAGGGATGATGACCGCATCAGGATTTCCCAGCGGCTCGTCCAGGCCGACATACCTAACGCAGGCATGGCGCTCCAGGGGCTCGAAGTCTGTAAAGTTGGATATGCGCGGAAGCTTGATTACAGCTATCTCTACCAAGTCTGCTGCACCTGCCGCGCCCTTCCCTTTGTCGCGGCTCTTCTTATCGCCTAGGGAAACGGAATCCTCTGAAGGAATATCCAGATCGAGATAGGGCAGGACGCCCAGGACCGGCACGCCTGTTAGCCTTTCAAGCGAGGCCAGGCCGCTTTCCAGGATCGCAGGATCGCCGCGGAACTTGTTGATAACCAGGCCTCTGACGAGAGGCCTTATGTCGTCTGGCAGGAGCTGCACCGTCCCGTAAAGGCTGGCGAAGACTCCGCCGCGCTCGATATCGCCCACAAGGATTATTGGGGCCTGGAGACGGCGAGCCACGTAGATGTTGGCGATGTCCCTGTCGAAGAGGTTGATTTCCGCAGCTCCGCCAGCGCCCTCCACGACTATGTAATCGTACTCATTCTCCAGCTCCTCAACGGCGCTGTCCACGACCCCCTTCAGGCCGTCGATTCCGCGGTAGTATTCCTCCGCAGACTTATCGGCAACAGGTTTTCCAAGCACAATGACCTGGGAGGTGCGGTCGCCCTTGGGCTTGAGCAGAATCGGGTTCATGAACTCGCTTGGCGTCGTTCTTGCAGCCCAGGCCTGGACAGCTTGAGCAATGCCGATTTCGCTGCCGTTGTCCGTCACCCAGGAGTTGAGGCTCATGTTCTGGGACTTGAAGGGGGCGACCTTATAGCCGCGATTGGATAGACAGCGACAGAGGGCTGCAACGAGGGTGCTTTTGCCTGAATGGGAGGTGGTTCCAAGGACTACGATGAAGCGGGACATGCGGTGATTGCCACGAGGTTCAAGCTTATTTGCCTTTTGGAAGCTATACTTTTATTTTGGATCGTTGCAAAACCTCTTTATCTCCTGCCACCCTATTTTCAGGCCCAAACAGGCAGGTATAGGATGAAAGAGGTAGTGCTGGACTCAAAGGAGGATAAGACGCAGGTCTATCTGCCCGAGAAGTGCATAGGGTGCGGGACCTGCGTTCAGGTATGCCCCAAGGGCGAGCTGGTGATAGGCTCAGCGGGCGCTGTGGCTCGAGGACTAATCGACAAGGACTTCATAGAAAAGAGGCAGGAGGCCTGCGTCTTTTGCGGCCTGTGCGCTCGCGTTTGTCCTACAGGCGCCCTGGAAGTGAGGGTTGCAGGAAAGGCGGAAAAGGACGACTCTTACCTGCACGTTGCCCTGAAGGCCACATCGGTAAACGAAAATTGCGTACATTGCGGCCTTTGCGCCGAGGTCTGCCCCCAGAGCTGCATTGAGGTGAAGGACAGGCAGCTCGCAGAGGATGGCAGCCTGCGCATGGAAGGAAAGACCTTGATCGATCTGAACCGCTGCGTACACTGCGGCTGGTGCGCGGCAGTCTGTCCAACAGGGGCCATATCCTTCGAAAAGCCCTTTGCAGGGGAGTTTTTCAGGGACGACAAAGTTTGTCAGGCCTGCCGGACATGCGTTCATACCTGCCCTGCAAACGCTCTCTTCAACAAGGAGTGGGGGCAGGGCGAGATCGTCGAAAAGGTAACCCATAGGAAGGATGCCTGCATCTACTGCGGCGCCTGTGCCCAGGCCTGCCCCGTTCGGGCGATTGTTGTCAGAAAGACTGCCATCGTCCCGGAGATCAAGGGCAAAAAGGCCCTCGAGAAGAAGCTCTCAGGCCAGGCTCCCTGGCCCACGCTTACCTCTGTTCTGGAGACCGACGAGGATGCGTGTCTTGGCTGCGGAAACTGCGTCATAGCCTGCCCCGTGAACGCTCTATCGGATCCTTACCTTGCGGCAGGCCACTTAAACGAGATTGACAGCAAGCCTCTGCTTGAGGTGCGAAACGGCACCGTAAAGGTGGTCGACCAGGAAGTCTGCGGCTCCTGCGCCACCTGCAGCATGATCTGTCCTGTGGAGGCTATATGGCTTAAGAGAAGGGAGGTGGTCTGATGGCGGCTTCTTCCAGTGCTGCCGGCACCACTGTGATCATTAAAAACGGCTATGTCTTCGACCCCCTAAACGAGATCGACTGCGAGATAAAGGACATATTCATCAGAGATGGAAAGGTTGTGGCGGATCTCACGGGCGCTGAGAGAAGAGATGCCCGGATAATCGATGCATCGGGCAAAACGGTCATGCCCGGCGGCGTCGATTCTCACGCCCACGTGGCCGGCGCGAAGGTGAACGCAGGTAGGCTAATGAGGCCGGAGGACCATTACAGGTTCAACAGGCAAAAGACGGCCCTGACTCACTGCGGAAGCGGCTATACAGTCCCTTCCGTCTACAAGCAGGGCTACGACTATGCTGCAATGGGCTACACCACAGTCTTCGAGGCGGCCATGCCACCCCTGGAGGCGCGCCATACCCATGAGGAGATGAGGTCCACACCCATACTGGACATGGGCGCCTACCTGGTTTTGGGCAACAACTGGTTCATCATGCGCTATCTGAAAGAGGGCGACATTGAGAAGGCTGCAGCGTATACCGCCTGGATGATGAGGACCCACAAGGCCTATGGAATCAAATGCGTCAATCCTGCAGGAGTCGAGAACTGGGGATGGGCTAAAAATGTGCACGGCCTCGACGAGCCCAACATTCATTTCGAGGTCACTCCCAAAGAGATCATCCGCGGCCTGGCGGAGGTCAACGAGATGCTGGGCCTGCCGATGTCTTTGCACCTTCACGCCAATAACCTCGGCCATCCCGGAAACTGGGAGATCACCAGGGATTCGATCACGATTCCCTCAGGAATCGAGCCCAAGAACAGGTCGCAGCTGGAGTGGCCTAAGACTGTTGGAAGCGCCAGGAGAAGGCAGACCGTCTACCTGGCCCACGCCCAGTTCAACGCCTACGGCGGATCATCCTGGCGGGACTTTTGCTCCGGCGTTCCGGAGCTTGCCAAGTGCATAAACCAGATCGATGACGTGGTAATTGACAGCGGCTCAGTTCCTTTCGGCCCGGCCACAACCATGACGGGCGACGGACCGGCGCAGCACAATATCTATATGCTCACCGGCCAGAAGTGGTCCAACACCGATGTGGAGCTGGAATGCGGTTCGGGTGTTATTCCTTTTGTTTACCTGAAAAGCAGTCCGGTGCATTGTGTGCAATGGGCTGTTGGGCTGGAGGTATTGTTGCTCATCAACGACCCCTGGAAAACCATTTTGACCACCGATCATCCCAATGGCGGCATCTTCACTCTGTATCCACAGGTGATAGCCTGGCTCATGTCCAAGAAGGCCAGGGACGACACAGCCAGGGAGTGCCACAAGTGGGCTTATGACAAATCAAGCCTGGGCGGCGTGGACAGAGAGATGAGCCTCTACGAGATCGCAATTGTCACCCGAGCCAATCCCGCCCGCACCATCGGCATGGCCTATCGCAAGGGCCACCTCGGGGCAGGAGCGGACGGAGATGTGACCATCTACGACATCAATCCGGATAATTTGAATGCAGACGATACGGAAGGCCTGAAGGCAAAGCTGGCCCGCCCGGACTTCACTGTAAAGGACGGCCAAATCGTAGCCAGGAAAGGCGAGATCGTGGCAGTGCCGGACGGCAGAAGGTATTACTGTCGGCCCTACGTTGACGAATCTTTAGAAAAGGAGATGCTATCTGATGTCAAGGACTGGTTCAAGTACTATACGGTGGGCTTTGCCAACTATCCTGTTCCTGACAAATATCTGAAAAATCCCGTAGCCATTGCGATCAATAAGCCCCTGGAGGCAGAGGCGCTGGTGAGGGGGTGAACGATTTGGCGGATATTATTCTCAAGCCCAAAGGATCAATCGGCATTATGGTTGAGGCCGAGATTATCAGGCCCGATATGCTTGCCGGAAAGTCGAGGGAAGAGATAGAAGGCCTGCCGGTCTGGCAGGGCCCGACACAGCTTCATCTGGGCGAATTCTTCGATGTGGATGCAAAAGGAAGCGGAACGCCTGAAGAGACCTCAATTCTAATCGAGGGTGACGTCTCGCGCGTCAAGCGAATCGGCCAGGGAATGAAGACCGGAAAGATAGAGATACACGGGTCTGCCGGAATGCACCTTGGCGCCGAGATGGCTGGGGGCAGCATCCTCGTTTCAGGCGATGCCGGCTCCTGGGCGGGCATGGAGATGAAAGGAGGCCTGCTTCATATTCAGGGCAGCGCCGGAGACCACATCGGGTCGGCTTACCGCGGCAGCTGGAGGGGAATGACAGGCGGCCAGATCCAGATAGATGGAAACGCGCGCAGCCAGCTGGGCGGCGGACTTGCAGGCGGCCTGATCGTGGTGGAAGGAAACGCGGAGAACTTCTGCGGCATACGCCAAAACGGTGGGGCTATTATCATCAGGGGCTCTGCCGTCCGGGGAGTCGGGGCGGAGATGGCCGGAGGGACGGTAGCCGTCTGCGGAAGGATCACGAACTTTTCCCCCGGATTCGTTGAGGCGGGCCGAGAGGAAAATCCTAAGATCGGAGACATCCAGCTGAACGGACGGTTCATCAAGTTCTCAGGGGACTTCGCCGTCGGAAAGAATCCGAAAGGGTCGCTCTTCGTAAAGGAGATCTAGAGCCATGATGGCCATTCTTAATCGCATATCACCGCAGGAGGCCGGGAGATGACTGCAAAGGAGTTTTTGCTAAACACAGGAAGCACCATCGATGAGGGCAGGCTGGCCAAAGGCGGCAGCAAGCTCACCGATGATTACACGCAAGAGTGCGCCGTTTGCGATATGAATCCGCTCGACCACCAGGCACTCGGCTCTCCGGAGAAGGTGCGAGTAACTGCTAGGGACGGATCTACCAGCGTCGCCGTCCGCGCCTGGCCGGATGATTGCATTCCTCCCGGACAGGTGTTCATGCCCAGAGCCATCTGGTCCAACGTTGTGGTGGATCCTGAGACATTTTCAACAGGCTCGCCGCTTTACAAGGGCGCTCCAGTTCGAATAGAGCCGACGGATGAGGACGTTTTAAGCGCACAAGAGATCGTGCAGAAGATTTACATCAGGGGCAAGGGCCAATGACAGCCTATAAAAACATTATCTGTCCTGTTTGCGGGGCCTCCTGCGATGACATCCAGGTGGAGCTTTGCACTGAAGGAATTGTAACCAAAAACGCATGCAAAATGGGAAATGCCAAGTTCCAGGAGATAACGAGCACTCACCGCATCCGTGAGCCGCTGCTGAAAGTTGACGGCTGCTTCAGGAAGGCCGCCTGGGATGAGGCCGTAAACAGGGCTGCTGAGATTCTGGCAAACTCAAAACGCCCCCTGATCTTCATGGGCAGCGAGACATCATGCGAGGCCATGGAGGTAGGCCTTCACATCGGCGAGTTTCTGGGTGCAGTTGTGGACTCGAACTCCACGGTCTGCCACGGGCCTACTGCTATGGGAATACAGGAGGCAGGGCGCGTCGGGGCGACGGCAGGACAGAGCAAGAGCAGGGCAGACCTGGCGGTCTACTGGGGCTCAAACCCCCTGGAGTCCATGCCGAGACACATGTCCCGCTATGCAATCTACCCGAGAGGCTACTGGACCAGGCGGGGCAGGTTCGACAGGACTGTAATAACCGTCGACCCCAGAAGGTCCCCAACTGCAGAGAACTCAGATCTGCATATTCAGCTAAGGCCCAATACGGACTACGAGCTGCTCTCCGCACTCCTTACGCTGCTTCACGGAAAAAGGCCTCATCCATCCGTCGAGGAGGTGACGGGAGTCTCCATCTCGGAGATGGAGGTGATGCTTGAGATGATGAAGGGCTGCAACTTCGGCGCAATCTACGTCGGACTTGGCATTGCCTCATCATTTGGAAAGCACCGCAACGCTGAGGCAGCCTTCAACCTGGTCAAGGAGCTGAACAGCCACACCAAGTTCGTGATAGGCGCTCTGCGCGGCCACTGCAACGTGGCAGGCTTCAACCAGATCGCCTCTTACCTCTACGGCTATCCATTCGGCCTTGACTTCTCCAGGGGCTACCCGAGGTACAACCCCGGCGAGTACACTGCAGTGGACCTGCTGAGGGACAAAGATGTGGATGCTGCCCTGATACTCTCAGCCGACCTGGTCTCTCACTTCCCGGCTATTTGCGGAAAATACCTGGCGGAAATACCCGTGGCCTGCATAGACATCGCACCCTGTCCGACCACAATGATATCCGATGTGGTCCTGCCGGGAGTCATCGATGCCATGGAGTGCGACGGGACATTCTATCGTCTGGACGACGTGCCGGTTTACTTCCAGCCGTTCGCAACCTCGCCCTTCCCGTACACACAGAGCAACGAGGATACATTGAAGCAGATTTTCGAGAGGGTAAAGGCCATTAAGAATTAAACAGGGCCTCGTGACCACATCACTGTAGCCCCCAAATCCTTTTGGCAATCGTAGGGAATTAGCCAAAAGGATTTGGCATAAAAATAGCGCTCAAATATTCCCGAACAGATCCACCTTCAGGCCGCCCTTTTTCTCAACCCGGAGGTCTCTTTTCAAGGCCGAGTCGATTGCCCTCTTGTAGAACTTCTCAGTGTACTCCTTTGCCATACGCCTGGCGCAGAAGTTGGGGCCTGTCATTTTGATGGTCTCCCTCATCATCTGAACCCAGCCGTGTGGAACGCCCATCTCGTCCACATTGTAGTAGAGCGGGACGATCTCCTTCTCCAGCAGGTCGTAGATGGCATCGGCATCCCTTGCATCTCTATCCGGGCCCTCCGCACCATCAACTGCCCAGCCGTTTTTGCCGTTGTAGCCCTCGATCCACCAGCCATCAAGAACTGAAAGCTGAGGTACGCCGTTTAAGGTCGCCTTCATGCCGCTCGTGCCCGAGGCCTCCATGGGCGGCAGTGGGTTGTTCACCCAGACATCCACCCCATGAACGAGGTACTGTGCCAAAAGCTCATCGTAGTCCTCAACGAAGGCTATTCGGCCGCCGAAAGATTGGTCCTGGGCGGCGCTGAAGACCTGCTGCAAAAGCTGCTTGCTCTGCTGGTCGTCCTGGTGGGCCTTGCCGGCGAACACTATCTGCACCGGCTTCCAGGTGTCGGTCAGTATCTCCTTCAGCCTCTCCATGTCCTGCAACAGCAGAGTGGGCCTCTTGTAGGAGGCAAACCTCCTGGCGAATCCCAGGGTTAAGACGGGCGTGTCGAGAAGCACTCCAGAGGCCATTATTAGCTTCGAATCCGCCCTCGATGAATCCAGCCATTTCTCGCGTGCCCGCTCCCTTATCTTGCCTATAAGGAGGCCCTTCATAATGTTGTGATGCTTCCAGAGGACATCGTCCGGAATCTCGTCGATCAGCTCCCAGATGCGGGGCTGGTCGTGCTCCTCCAGCCAGTTGCGTCCCAGGTAGCGGTTCAAGATTATATCCCCCAAACGGCGGTCGATCCAGGAGGGGACATGCACGCCGTTTGTGACGTAACCTATTGGAACCTTATCGACTGGCAATTCAGGCCACAGCTGCTGCCACATGCTGCGAGTGACCTCCCCGTGCCTCTTGCTCACGGCATTTCTGTAGGCGGACGACCTCAGGGCAAAAGCCGTCATATTGAAGCCGCTTGGTTTGGCAGGATTGGTTCCAAGGGCAAGGAAGGTATCTCTGTCCATCTCCAGAGTCGGAAGGTACGAACCGAAGTACTTGTCCATGAGCTGGAATGAGAAGACATCGTGCCCGGCTGGAACCGGCGTGTGGGTTGTGAAGATCGTCGTGCTTCGCACAGCCTCGAAGGCGTCGCGGTGGAGCATACCGCTCTCGACCAGCCCCCTTATCCTCTCAAGAATTGCAAACGCCGGATGGCCCTCGTTCAAGTGCAGAAGGGAATAGTTTATGCCCAGGGCCTGTAGAATCCTGACGCCCCCAATTCCAAGCACTATCTCCTGCCGCAGGCGCTGCTCCAGGTCGCCGGTGTAGAGCCGATCGGAGATGCAGCGGTTCCAGGGATCGTTGACGTCGCTGGAGGTGTCTATCAGGTAGAGATCGGTCTTTCCCACCTCGACCTTCCAGACCTCCAGGTAGATCGGCGGGTCAATGGCAGGGACCTTGACAGACAGAGGGTCCCCATTATTATCCAGAACTTTTCTGATGGGTGCGTTCTCTCTGTCTAAAAGCTCACAGGCACCTACCTGCCAGCCGTCGGGCGAGATCCTCTGCCGCAGGTAGCCCTGAGGGTACATGAAGCCGACGCCTACCAGGGGAATTCCGAGATCGCTGCACTCCTTCAGAAAATCCCCTGCTAAAAAACCAAGTCCTCCGGCATAGAAGGGCAGGGCGTGGTGCAGCCCGTACTCCGCCGAGAAGTATGCTATGGAGTACCTCCTTGGATCGGCCACGTTGGCAGGGAACCATCCGCTGGAGATGTCCATGTATCTCTCGAACCTGACCATGACCGAATCGTAGTGCCGAAGGAAATGGGGGTCCTTTGATGCCGATTCCAAGACCTCTTTTCCCAGCTGGTTTAGCATTTTCACTGGGTTATGGTTGCTCAGATGCCATCCGGTGCGGCTGAGCAGCTTGAAGATCGCCCGGCCCTCGGGATGCCAGCTCCACCACAGGTTGTAGGCCAGATCCCGCAGTCCGGATATCCTCTCAGGAAGATCGGGGAACTTGTCTTTGATGCCGTACATAATGCCGTCAGCTCCAGGCTGAAGGAAAGATTTAGCCCTCTTTGAAGATATATCCTTCGATCTAATATTATATAATTACCATTGCTACGGAAATCCTCCAAAGGATGCAGGCAATTTGCCACCGCAAAGCCCTTTATAGAATACATCCTAATATATTTTTGTGGAAAAGAAGGTAGAGCTGAAGAGAGCCCTCGGACTTTGGGAGGTCACGCTTTCGGGCGTGGGCATAATACTCGGCGCCGGCATCTACGCCCTCATAGGCGAGGCTGCAGGGCTTGCAGGAAACGCCGTCTGGATTTCGTTTGCCCTGTCGTCCCTTGTAGCGCTTGTAACAGGCCTTAGCTATGCAGAGCTATCCTCCATGTTCCCCAAGGCCAGCGCCGAGTACGAGTACACATCCCAGGCATTCGGCCGCCGCCTGGCCTTTGTCATAGGCTGGCTGATCATATTTAGCGGAATCATAGGGGCGGCAACAGTCGCGCTCGGATTCGCCGGCTATTTCAGCGCCCTCTTTGGAGCATACCAAATTCCGTCAGCCCTGATCCTTGTGGCGATATTATCGGGGATCATTTTTATCGGGATAAAGCAGTCTGCCTGGATTGCCATCATATTCACGCTGATAGAGGCGCTGGGCCTTATAATCATAATAATATTGGGAATGCCGTATTTGGGCACGGTCGACTACCTTGAGATGCCCTTTGGCCTGCAGGGAATTTTTCAGGCCTCAGCGCTCATCTTCTTTGCCTTCATAGGCTTCGAGGAGATAGTCAAGCTTTCTGAGGAGGCCAGAGACCCGGAGAAGACAATTCCAAAAGGGCTGATCCTGGCAATCGTGTCGAGCATAATTCTCTACGTGCTGGTGGCCATCAGCGCGGTGAGCGTTTTCGGTTGGCAGGATCTCAGCCGCTCCAGCGCGCCTTTTGCAGATATCGCCAATGCAGCTTTTGGCAGAAGTGCATTCAACGTTTTATCGGTAATGGCGCTGTTTGCCACAACCAACACAGTTTTGCTCATGCTCCTGGCCGCATCGCGCATCATCTACGGAATGGCGGATTCCTCATCTCTCCCGGAGTTCTTAGGCAAGGTTCATCCCGTTACGAGGACTCCATGGACGGCCATACTGGTTTCAATGGTTTTTTGCATGGGTTTCGTACTCTTAGAGGACATCGCATTTGTGGCCAACATCAACAACTTCACAGTCTTCGTGACATTCATAGCCATCAATGCTGCGCTCATTTTCCTCAGGTATGAAAAACCGGAGACCTCCAGGCCCTTCAAGGTGCCCCTGGCAGCAGGAAAGCTCCCGCTTTTGCCCCTGCTCGGCATCGTCCTTAATGCATTCATGCTGACACAGCTCACGCTGGAGGTAATAGCCATAGGTATCGGGCTTACGCTGCTGGGCGTGCTGGCAGCGCTGGCAATAGAGCGCTTCTAATTGATTTATGACCGCAGAGGTATTTGATTGATTATTATTCTTAAGGATTTGAACATACGAAACACTTAAATTTTTATGATTATGATTAATAATAGGTGATATATTGAATAATAGACTGACGCTTTTGGTCTTTGCGGTCTCTCTGCTGGCTGCTGCAGGCATGGCACAGATGGCAGGAACCAATACAGTAGATACGTCAACAAACGAAACTCTTGGAACATATCTGGTAAACGACACAGGATTTACCCTCTACTACTTCGCAAACGACGCTCCGGGCATGGGAAGCAGCACCTGCTATGGAGAATGCGCCAGGCTCTGGCCCCCCTTCTATGCTGAGAATATCGTAGTTCCTGAGGGGCTGAACGAGACAGACTTCACAGTCGTTGAAAGAGAGGACGGCGAGATGCAAACCGCCTACAGGGGATGGCCTCTATACTTCTACTACCTGGACATGAACCCGGGAGACGCTTTGGGCCAGGGCGTGAGGGACGTCTGGTTCGTTGTGAACCCAATGGAGTTCCCGCCCGTGGAGACATGATAGGCGCGCTTTGGCGATTAAATCAGGAGTGGCGGACCCAGAATTCCCAAATCCGAATTAACTAATCTCGTTTCTTTCCACCTTTTTTTACAAGCGACTCTGCATAGCGCAGATAATCGCAGGTCGGACTCCCCAGAGGAACTATTCTGCCGCTGATGCGGCCGTCGTTTATCTCCAGCTCTGCAACGCTTGGCGCAGACTGCCTGGGGAATGTAGGGCTTCCGGGACACACGAGGAGAAGGTCGCCCTTTTCGACAACCGGACGGTGAATGTGCCCGAAGATCAGGACTGCGACATCCATTTCCCTGGCCATCATCCCTGCGCCTGTAAGGTCGAAGGAATGAGAGGCCATGTGCACAAGGCCGATCTTCACGCCCTCAACTTCAACCGTCCTCTTTTTTGGCAAAAGCCTTTTTAGCTCTGGAGAATCGGCGTTGCCGCATACAGCCACCAGCCTGCCCGTCTTCTCGAAGGCCCGGTAGGCCTCAATTGAGGCAAAGTCACCTGCGTGCAGAATTATGTCAGCACCATCCAGCAGTTCAGGCAGCCCTGATGGCATTGGCTCAGACCCCTCGAGATGGGTATCGGATACGGCTATAATCCTGGTCATTTATGCATCCTTATTACGCGCTGATTTGCTTTGGCGGGCGAACTTTCCAAGCATGCTATCCGTCTCATACGGACATCGTTCGCAGATGCATCCGCCTCATACATGCATCCGCCTCATTCCCGCCTCAACAATCCCCAGGAACTCGGCGCCTACCGCCACCACGCTGTTGGTGAATATCGAGGCGTTTATTTCGAATATGGGATACCTGAACTTGGTGAAATCCGACATGAGCCAGGTTGTGGTGCTTGTGTCGCCGCTGAAGAGAGTCGAGTACTCGGGCTTGACAGGGATGATGACTATATCATCTGTCCGCCCATGCTTTCTCATCAGAGCCACGAGCTTGGAGGACTTGTTGGCGGTTATTGGCATGACGTCCGCGCCCTTGCTCAGGGCCTGGACAGTACCCTCAAGGGCCTCGTAGGTGTTGCCGATACCGGTTATTGGAATATACACATCGCCAATCTGGAAGCTCGGAGTGTTGAAGTCCCTCTCCCAGTAGCTGATCTTGTTTAAGTGGGTGAACCTCATCTCGAAGGCCCGTGCGACCAGGCCCGACCTTCCCACGCCGCCTATCATGTAGCGTCCGCTCCTGGGGAGAAGCCTCTGGAACCAGTGCTCCAGATGGCCCGGCTCCATATCGGCAATGAGGCGGGCGTTTTCCATGAAATCGTTGATGGTTGCGCGATACTCAGGACAGGAGGGCTCGCATACGCCTTTAAGGCGGGACTGAATGTCCGCAAAGACAGCATTTAAAAAGGCCAGCACCTCCAGCTCGAACTCCGTTCCCAGCGGAGAGAGCCTGGATCTGCTTTCCTTATCCGTGGCATACTTGGTCCTTCCCTTGATCACAAGTATTGAGCCTTTGTCGTACTCGCTGACAAGCTTGCAGGCGGTTCCGCTCTCGTTTGCGGTGATGAGCTTGATATCCCCTCCGTGGGCAATTGTGTCCTCGATGTACTTGTTGACGGCAGCAGTCTCCCCTGAGCCGGAGATGGCAATCCCCAGGTTTTTGCCCTTCCTGTAGTGTCTTTGAACGGGATCCTCAAGGGTGAAGGGAAAAACGTTCTCGAAATGGTTCTGGATGAGCTGGAGGAAGCTGTAGAGCGCAAGAGCGCTTCGGCCTGCGGCAAGTCCGTAGACGAACCTGTTTTCCGGAGAAGGGCTTAAGAACTCGACCATTGAGTCTGAAAAGGCAGCCACATCTGCGGAGTCCAGGTCTAGCAGCTTCTCTAAAAAGCCGCACTGGAGCATGGTTGACTCGCAGAAGGTATCAATTAGGCCTGACATGATGGTTATGGGAGAGAGGCTTAAAAGATAAGCCTTTCTGGATGACGGTCTAGGTGACGATCTCCTGCAGCATGTCTCTCTCATTTGCCAGGCGGATCTCCTGTGCGATGCGCTTGCCCGTCGAGAGGTTTCTCTCAATTAAGTCGGAGTAGGGCGAACCGCTCACATAGAGATTGGTTCCGGCAACGATCCTGGCCGAGATCTCGAATACCTTGAACTCCAGGTCGTCGGTGACGATTGTCTCCAGGCTGAAGGGCCCGAGCATCCCGCCGAAGAGATCGAGAGAGGTCTCCACCACGCGCTCGCCAAGCTCGAAGGCCCTCGGTAGGAGGGACTCGCGAAGGACGAGAGGAAGATTTCCAGTAACGACAAAGCTCGGGTAGATTCCGGCCTCTGCCAGCTCGGGCATTGAGCCGATTCGAAAGATCTCATCAGCATTGGACTCCACCCTTCTGTCGATGCCGAGCATATCCAGTGTTCCTTTCTTCAAGCGGTAGCCTTCGGTCCTGATGGGCGAGTAGAAGAAGTGGAGGTAGTAGCGTGTCCCGAGGATGAACTCCTGAATGGTGTACTTCTGCTGAGCAGTGCCCATTTTGGACTGGAACTCATCCTTGCTCTTGGCTATGAAGAAGCCTTTGCCGCCCTTGGCCCCATGGTACTTGACGATTACCGGCCTATCGATATCGTCCGCCCTTTCAAAGCGCATGGGAACGTTGACGCCGGCTTTTAGAAGCCATTCCCGCTCCATCTCCCTATCGCTCTCCCAGGCCAAAACGCGCCTGTTGCCGAATGTCGGGACCGCCAGGGCCTCAAACTTCTCAATTCCCAAATATTCGACCAGGGAGCCATGGGGGATAACGATTGTGTTTTCCTCGATAAAGGCATCGCTTTCGTCCAGCAGGGCCTTATAGCTGTCAAGGCAGATGAACTTGTCAGGCTTGGCCAGGGGAAATGCATCGTAGAACTTCGGCGGCCTGCCTATGCAGATGCCGATTGTCTTGAATCCCTCCTGGCGCGCTCCGTTGAATATCTGCAGGCTTGAATGCGAGCATATTGTGGCTATGGTGAGATCGTCTTTATCATATCCCTTCAAGATCTCCCAGATGTCTTCTTTTGGAATCATGGCAATAACCTTTGTAGCGTGACCTTTGAAATTGAAAGGTTAGGATGAAGGTAGATAAGCCTTGCCTTCAAACTGGCTTTTTCACCAATCGATCAGCTTAAAATGTCTTAAAAGTATGATGGAATCATGACAGCCTCGATGAAGAGAGAGACGAAGGAGACAAGCGTTGAGGTGACCCTGGATCTGGAGGGCTCAGGCATACGCGATGTAAGTACCGGCATTGAGCTTTTGGATTTCATGCTGTCGGTTTTCACCTCTGCAGGGAACTTCGATCTGAGGGTGCGGGCGAAGGGCGACCTTGAGACCGGGGATCACCACACAACCGAGGACGTTGGGATAACTCTGGGCGCTGCCTTTGCAAAACTGATCTCTGGAGGAGTCGGAAGCTCCATCGTTCCTGCAGGCGACTGCCTTGCCATGGCCGCTGTCAGCTTCGGCGAGCCCGGCTACAGGGGCGACTTCGATTTCCAGGCGCAGGAGTTAGGCGGCATGAGCCTGGAGAACATCGGCCACTTCCTGCGCGCCCTGGCCTACAACGGAGGCTTCACTCTGCACATGAAGACGGAAGGAGAGGACGATAGACAAAAGATCGAGGCCATGATGACAGCGCTCGGAAGAGCCATGAGAAGGGCCGCTCTAGAATGCTTTCGAAAAAAGTGAATAAGGCGAGCAGAGAAAAAGACTGATGAAAAGAGGTTGG
>CAZHNU010000065.1:0-14772 GCA_964534145.1 uncultured Methanotrichaceae archaeon
AATGCATTATTCGCTAAATGGTAGTATATAAATCTAATTGGGGTAGACTACCTGAAAATGTCTCTGAGAGCAATCTCAGCCCTATTACTATTTTTATGAAAAGTATAATAAATATGCATAGATTTTCTCACCGCAAACTTTAAGTAAACTAAATTTGTATTAAGTAAAACTCAGTGGATCACGAATTCCACGCGTCCATTCAAATCAGGAGGTGGGGACAAACTGCGGTTTGGCACCCGCCTCCATCTCCCACTTAAAAATTGAAATGGGCAACGAAGGAGGGCATAAAATGGCAGATGAGAAAAAATCCCTGAAAATGAAAGATATAAACGAGGCGCTATCCGATTACCAGGTTCAGAGCCTGGAGGGGGTCATCCTTGAGGGCGACATCGAGATAGAGATGGATCTCTCCAGCGGGGCACAGCCGTTGCTCGCGCAGTCGCTGGGCCAGGAGTTCACCAAGCTTGCCCTGCAGCTGTTCAACTTCTCCAGGGCTATGGGATATCCGGTTGATTCTATGCTTCAGACGGCAAAAACCGGGGGAGGATCGGCTGGCAAGTAGGGTGCGGTGCTTCCATCAGATGGCCTCTTTACCCTCTAATTTTATCATCTAAAAATTTTTAGGTATCCATTCAGCCTCTTTTCGATCGTTGCTCATTGGCAAAAGCAGTATTTCTTTTAAGATCGCTGCCACTTGTGGCTTCATCTGGCTTCAAACAGTCGATTTATACCAAAACATTTAAGTTAAAGCAAGTTAACTTTATTAATATTAGGAGCGCTCTGCTAGACCAGAGAACCATATCCGCCCGGAGACTGAAGACCTCCAGGCTTATAATACAGCAGGAAATGAAGGTCAAGATATGTCAAAACTTTGTGGATTCAACCCGAAGCCAGCAACCCGACAAGCGGTGAACAAGTTTGAAGATGAAGTGATGATCGGAAAAGATTACCGTTTCCTTATCCCTACGGTATACCTCGATATGAATGAAGATTGTTGGATAGTTGCTATAGCATATAGCTCATCTCGTCCTCCTGGTACACACTGGCAAGAAAACCTGCTAGAGGTACGGTACACCTATTCCCTCAAAAATAAGATACCATTGACCCTGATGCGATCTGATCCCTTTGAGGACGTTCCGATCGTCGGCCGGACCTTTAAAGATCCCGATGCCTTTGCGCTGTATGCAATAACTCACGAAAGGGAACTTCTGAACTGCCCAAACCCAGACGAGCAACGGAATGAAGACATCCCAATCATTGGCCGGACCTCTGCAGATCTCGATATCTACGAAAGGGAGCTTCTAAATCGCCTAGAACCAGAACCATACGAATTGCAGAGTGTACGGCGGTGAGAAGATTAGGTTATGGGCTCCTATTTAAGTTTAAGCCTTGATTTTCTCCCCGATGGAGGTTCTCCTATCTGACCACAGATAGATTGACGTCTGGTGGCCACCAGAGCATGGATATGCTCGATGAGCTGAACTCAGCAGGTAAGCCATGATCATTTCTACTGTGATTTGATAAAAGGTTCCAGACCTCCAAGGAACGTGCTGAAGCTGACCGACCTCCTGGAATCAAGAAGCGAAGGGACGGTCATTCGAGAAGATACGGAAAAAAGGATGAAATCAAAGGGGTTGCCGGTTGTATCACAGACGTAGAGGAGGTTACAGATGTACGTGCAAGATGGCTGGGACATTAGCTCCATGTCGAGATTAATCTTGCAGTTTCTGACTAAATCTCTATGAAGGCAGGACATAAAATCGCAAAAGATGTGCAACACTATCGTTCTTAAGCGCGGATAGGCGTGCAAAAGACCCATTCCATAAAAACAAGGGCATGAGTGCTGCACGGTTTCCCAATAAAAAGATATCAAATATCTTCTAGGAGTCGACATACCGCAAGTTTTAAGTAAATTGCATTTGTATTAAGTAAAATTCATTGGATCAATAATCCTGTGCGCCATTTAAATCAGGAAGTGGAAGCAAGCGTAAGTTCGGCCTCCACATCCGTCTCCCGCATAGAAGCTGAAATGGCAACAGATGAAGGCATAAAATGGCAGAAGAGAAAAAATCCCTGAAGAATCATGATAGGAGGCCTTAAAAGTGTTCGCGAAGGATGGATCCTGCAATACCTTGCGCATTTTGCTTGCAGAGGACAACATTTGCAGCCAAGAGCTGACATTGAGAATGTTAAGCTGCATGGGGCTCTATGCAGACATAGCCAATAACGGGCTTGAAGTCCTCCAAGTTTTAGAAACCCAGTCTTATGACGTGATTTTGATGGACATACAGATGCCTGAGATGGATGGCCTGGAAACTACTAGAGCCATACGTTGCCGCTGGCAAGATCAAGATATAAGAATTATCGCTGTCACAGGGTGCAACCAGAAAGGCGATCGCGAGATGTGCATCCATGCGGGAATGGACGATTATATATGCAAGCCTGTAAAGAAAGAGGACCTTGAAAGCATTCTTAGCCATTGCCAATCCCATAGGCGTTAAGTAATTGTCATAGAAAAATGATTCTGATGAACAAATGATTCTGATGAACTTTAGACAATGGGATAAAATCTTTTAGAATCTCTCGAAAACAAAGGTACCTATGATGAGGCTTACTGATGATTAACATCTTTAAAAGCAAGCGAGAAAGCTCTCGATTTCAGATCCTGGTTGAGATAGCTGCCCATCAGCCCAATTTGCGCCAGAAGGAGGTAGCAGATAGCCTTGAATTGACCCCACAGGCCATATCGGAATACATCAAGGAGCTGGTGGCGGAAGGCCTGGTTGCGACAGACGGCCGCATGCGATACAGAATTACTAAGGAGGGCGTGGAGTGGTTGCTCGAAAGCGCTGCTGAGCTAAAGCAATACGCCAGGACGGTTATGGAGGATATCGTCAGCCACGTCCCCGTCTGGAGCGCACTTGCGGAAATCGACCTCTGCAAGGGTGAAAAGGTGTCTGTTGAGATGAAGTGTGGTCTGCTCTATGCGGGTAAAAAAGAGGGCATTGATGCGACCGGAGTTGCCACCTCCGATGCATCTGCAGGCGAGGACGTGGGAGTGTCCGACTTAAAAGGCCTGATAAGCCTCGATGAAGGGCGGATCATCATATGCAAAGTCCCGCGAATACAGAGCGGCGGGTCCAGAAAGGTCGATATCGAATCGCTGAAGAACAGGATCTCAGGCAATGCGATGGTCGGCGCTCTGGGAGTCGAGGCAATTACGGCACTCAAAAAGGCGGGCAGGGAACCGGATGTGATCTTCGGAGCCAGGGAGGCTGCGATCGAGGCCGCTTATCACGGCATCAGCTCGGTGATCGTCAGCGTGGATGAACAGATTCCTGGAATCCTGGAACGCCTGGAGTCTGAGGGATTGAAGTACGAGCTATTTGATGTGGCATTGACTTAAAGTGTGAGGCGACATGGTTTGTCGCCTCATTGGCAAGTTTGCTGCATACCGATGCCTTCCAATATTTAGCCATCAGGCAGCAGTATCTTTTTCTGCCAGCGGCGGGTAAGCGAAGGTCCCGTTCTTGTATACGTCGAAGCTAAGGCCTGGACAGTATTTATCGATGAACTCCTGATGCATCGCCTGCGGGTCTAAGTCTTCAAACAGTTCCGGGTGCAGCCACTTGGCCATGTACGCCACAGCTATCTGGTAACTGAGGCCGTAGGAAAGCCCTTCGTCGATGATATAAACCCTTCCTTCTTTGACAGCTTTCACGTCGGCAAGCTCGGGTCGATTCAGCATCTCTTCTCTGGCCTCACTCATGACAGAGAAATTATTTGCCGGGTATCCCACATCATTTCTAAGCTGCTTGATTATTATGTCAGGATTACTCGTTATTACAGCCTCGGGATCGGCCTCGAAGTAGAGAGGTGAATCCTCAAATATATTTATTCCGCCCGCCATCTCGAGATAGGTTTGAGCGCCGGAGCCATTGCCGCCGTATGCCTTGTAATTGCCAAATGAGGACTCCACATACACTTTAGGCTTCTCCTCATCGGAAAGGCCTCCCGTCTTAGCAATTATGGCGTTTATATACTTATACTGGAAGTTTTCCAGGTAATCCCTTGCCTCATCTCTGCGGCTCAGGATATAACCAAGCTTTGTGGTCTCCTCTGCAAAGGAATAAGGTGTCTTTGAGGTAAAATCGAGGCCCACAATTGATGTGTTGCCTGGAAGCTTATCATAAAGCTCCTTGGTCCATGAGGTTGCGCCTAATAGCAGATCCGGTTGATATTTGGATATAGCCTCCGGATTTGGAGGATAACCTCCTATGGATGGCATTTCGGCGCCCTGGGGGAAGAACACATCCTTTTTCTTGGTGCTGTCTTCTATGGCAACCACCTTGTCCAGGTCGCCGAACATCCTCAATGCTTCATTATTATATATCGATATAGAAACAATTCTTTTTACCGGCTTTTTAATGGTCGCTACCCTTTTGTAGCTATCCACTATCGAAAGGTTCTCTTCGCCTCCTCCAATGATCTTTCTTATCTGATCCAAATCCAGCTCATCCACTCTGCCATCATAATTTGCGTCCGCCAAGTCCGTCGATTCCTTAGTGCCGCTGATGATTCCCTCCACATAGGCGATATCGCTTTCGTCTATGGTCTGATCCATATTGGCATTTCCGTAAATTCCCAAGGTGAAGTCAGTCTCAGCTGCTGATGCAGCCGTTATTACGATCAGCAGAGATAGTGCTGCCGCTTTGATTCCTGCAATCTCTTTCATGCTCGCCTCAATCATTAAAATATTAAAAAATATGAATCAGCTGGCTGAGATGGTGGGATAGATGTAAACGCCATCCAGCTGGTTCATACCATAGAACTTCTCCACAAGCTCCTTGTGGACCGCCTCCGGATCCACATCCTCAAACAGCTCTGGATAGAACAGCTTGGCCATGTAAAGCTGACAGATGACAGAGCGCACACCGTATCTGAGATCTCCGGAGACCAGGTAAACTCTGCCGTCCTTGACTGCTTTTACGTCGGCTAGCTCAGGCCGGGCGATAATCTCGTCTCTGAGCGTTTTCAGCTCATCCTCTGTGAATAGCTTATCGCTGGACCTCTGCTGGATGAATACATCCGGATCAACCTCTACCACCCACTCAGGGCTGACGGTGGGATACGAATGAGTGCTGTTGCCCAGATCCTTTGCAATATTGTCTCCGCCTGCGAGCCGGATCAGCGTATCAGAGGGATTGCCGTTCGAAACCGTGTAGTACGGCTTTCCGGCCCATTCGAAGAAGACCTTGGGCTTATCCTCTGGTTTTACGCCTGCAATGCGTTCCTGGATCAAATCCTGATAGCCTTCGATGAAACCGATGATTTCCTGGGCGCGATCTTCTTTCCCAACTACGATCCCCAGCTTTTTCATAACTTCAATGTCTTTGGCCGAATCGACGAGAGACTCGATCATCACCGGGATTCCCACATTTTCAATCTCTTTCAAATCATCATCCGACAGCATGGTATCGGCGATCACAAGGTCCGGATGAAGCGAAATTATCAGCTCCAGGTCCGGCGAATAGGAGCTTTTACCGGCAATAGGTACCTCTTCCAAGGCCGGCGGAAAATGAGAATACGAGTCTCTGCCAACCAGGCTCTTTCCGCCATCAAGTGCATAAAGGTACGTTGCAACTCCCGTTCCCAAGGATACGACCTTTTGAACCGGCACATCTACGCTTACAGAGCGTCCGGTGGAGTCAGTAACTGTGATTTCCTCAGCACTTCCTGCCGTGATGAGAAGGCTGAGACATACCAGTATCCAGATTATGTTCTTAAACAATTGCCTTCCTCCTTGATAAGATTAATTTTCTATAAGACAATTTAACTTGTATATAAAGTATAGGTTAATTATTTTCGCAAATAGTCATAAAATAAGATATTACTCAGTCCCAATCAAATTAAAAAGATGATTAGCATAATGGTTATCATCTTTGCGCCGATGCTTGAGAGGTAGCTGATGGCCGCTATCTTCGCACCAAATCTCCCGAACAGGCTGAGATACGTGGGGATGCTGTACCTGATACATACCATGGTTATCACAGCCATGCTGCCAACCAACAGCGTTATCAGTGCCTGCTTCTCCGTTATGGTCTGTGAGCCATAAAGGGAAGCAATGGCGGCATATCCTGCAGAGTAGTGAACGAACTGCATCACCAGAGGTGCGATGCACTCTCCGGGAAGGCCCAAGACACTCAGCACCGGATCGAAGATAAGCTTCATATTTTCCAGCACGCCCACCCTCATGAGCAGGTCCATGAAGACCATCATACCAACTAAAAATGGCAGCACCTTCTTTAGTGTCGGAACTGAGTTCGTGATTCCCTTCCTTACAACTCCTCCATTTATTCTGAGCCCCACGGCATCCTGTTTGACGGTCGAGCATCTCCGGGACGGCCTTATTAACCTTGAATAGACAAGGGCAGAAAAGCTCTGAAGGATATGGACTAAAGCCATCCCGGCTTCGCGTGCATGATTTTCAAGAGTGGATACATCGCCAGCTTCACATCCCTTCACTGCCGCAAATAGCCAATTGGTCTACCTGATATAAACTTCTGTTTCTCATAGTAAAGTTAATTTTCCAATTTCGCAAAGCAGAATATCAATTGCATTCACGCCGTCCGCACTCACGCCTTCCTGCCGCCTATATTTTCCTGCTTTATGGCTTCGATTCGCCTATTGCCTGCCGAAAAGCTATTAATCAAGTTAAAAAGACTTAAATCAAATTATGTTTAAATAGGTGTACGTCTATTCATGAGCTTCAATCAGATGCTTTTTAGAAAATAGGTGCATCTTATGACCAAAAAAAAGATAGTGTGCTTGATTATGCTCATAGCATATTCTGCTATGATGTGTAGCGTTTTTGCCTATGACGATTATCCGAAGAAAATAGTGGACTCGGCAGGACGCGAGGTTGAGATCAAGATGCCTGTGGAGAGGATAATAGTCCAGAATGGTGGCACAGCCAGAGCAGTGATGGCTCTAGGCGATGCAGACAAGGTAATTGGGGTTGCAGATTTCATACCAAAGAATCCAGAGCTATATCCCCAACTGCAGGATAAACAAGTAGTAGGAGCCTATGACTCCTTTGATTATGAGTTGATTGGGGAGATTGCTGCAGGGAACTCCAGCACCATTGTTCCAAACATCATAGTATTATGCTACTACTATAACGGCATGGCATTTTCGATCGACTCATTTGTGGAAGGATTTGCTCCCTTTGGAAATATCACCTTAATTGCACTGGACTTCACAAGTCCTGATAACATCACAGACTCGATGAGCAAGCTTGGAATTATTCTGGATAAAGAGGATACCGCAAATGAGTTTATCCGATGGCGTGAGGAAGAGATGGCACAGATCGATATGGCTGTGAAAGGCTTGCCTGAGCCAATGATCTACATCGAGTCCGGCTCATCAAAAGATCTGGGCGAACTCACTGCCTATGGTCCTGACTCAGGCTTTGGCCTTATGGTTAAACATTCTGGTGGGTATAACATCGCAACACCTCTGAACAAGAGCTTCCCTAAGGTCACATGGGAATGGGTGCTATCCCAAAATCCGGATATTATGCTGATCCAGAAATCAACAGAGACCGTTGGGTGGGAGCAGATGCCGAGCAAGGATGCAGATGAGCTGGACAACAAAATGAAAGAGGTTCTTGGCCGCCCAGGAAATTCTTCCATCACTGCTCTAAAAGACGGCAGAGTGTACCTGTGCACTTCGACGATGCTCTCCGGGATAATGGACATCGTGGGTATGGCCTGGATTGCCAAGATTCTTCATCCCGATGCAGATATAGATCCTTCAGAAACCTGGAAAGAATATCAGAGAATCACAGGAATCGAGTATCCAGATGACAGGATTTTCGTCTATCCTGAAGTAAAATGATGACGATAAAATTTTCTCTGTATTCACTTTTTTAGGATTTAACGGAATTAAATTATAATCAGCGATTCTGGGCTGAAATCCGAAAGCTTTATCAACTAAAATTAACTCGTTTTAACTCAAAATAATTTGATTAAAAGGACGGATGGCTTGGACCATGAAAGAAAATGGGTCGAAGGTAGCGGAATGTGAAAATAAAAGCCTATTGAAAAACCTCAGAAGAACAGCTGCGATCCAAATATCGTTGTTATTGATTTCCATGGCAGTTCCCCTTGGCGCTTCCGGGGATCAGTTCACTTTGGACATATTTGGCAACGCGAATATGGATGATGCCATAAGCGAGGATGACATAAAATATATCCAAGGAATAATTAGCGGTGAAAACAATGCAACAGAGCTGGCTGATGCCAATTATGACGGAAAGGTCGATGAGGCGGACATAGGCCAAATAAATAAGATAATAGCGGGAACTGCAGAAAACCTGACCATAAAAGATGCTCAGAATAGAAATATCACCCTCGAACTTCCAATTGAAAAGGCTGACGTCGTGAACTCATGCGCTATCGAGATCATGCGCGCCATCGGCGTTGATATACAGGAGGTCCTGATCGCTGCGACCTCTTATTCAACGACCAATCCAGACTATCTCCCTGAACTGGAGGGGAAGTTTGTCCATAAATGGGGTAGCCCTGACTATGAGCAGCTTGCTATGATAAAACCTGACCTGGTAATATTATATAAAGATCCTTCTAAGGACGAATCCATCGATAAATACGAGGCCATAGGTGTTCCCGTTATTTTCCTGGATTGTTTCAACAAGCAGAGTCTGGATGGGGATGTTAAGGTTTTGGGTGAGATTTTTAAACGTAGAGAGAAGGCTCAAGAGCTACTGGACTGGTATTATGGTTATATCGATCTGGTCAAGGAGCGTACCGACTGCCTGGATTCCGGCGAAAGGCCAAAGACCATGTTTTACTCCAACTGTGACTACTTTTATCCAATCATCAAAGTACGCAATGAAAACAGCGGAGTTCATTGGATAATAGAGGACGCAGGTGGAGACAACCTGGGTGAGGGTCTAAACAGCACCACAGGAGTCATAGAGGTTGATAAAGAATGGGTGATGACCCAAAATCCGGATGTTATTGTAGGCAACATTAACCAGGCTTTCAATAAATCCGGATACAGCGCCGATGATACCTTGGCCGTTGAATACATGCGCACCACGCATGAAAAGATAATTTCCGATGAAGCTATAAATCAAACCAATGCAGCCATCAACGGCAGGATCCACTTGGTCTGCAATGACCTAAATGCAGGGCCCATGCAGGCTGTGGGAACGGTATTTATGGCCAAGATACTTCATCCGGAACTTTTCGAGGATTTAGACCCCGAAGCGTTACTTAAAGAGTACCTGGAGAAATGGCAGGGAGTACCTTACAAGGGTGTTTGGATTTTTCCGCCGCTAAATGAGGAAGGATCATGAAGATAACATGCATTTTTGCAAGTCCATATGTACCATTAATCGTCAAAGCCAATTTGCGTCTCGGCCTCGACCTGCAGGTGTTCTCGACCAGGCGCATCGAAGACCTGCCGGGCCATCTGGAGGATGCCCTTAAGGCCTGTCAGGGATCGGACCTGATATTTCTGAATAGGAGCGGCGAGGCCATCTGGGAGGAGATGGAGCCGAGGATAAAGGAGATGGGAAAGCGTGTTCCCATCGTCTGCATAGGTCATGATCCATCGTACTGGCTGCTTTCCACGGTTCCGGCAAAGGTTGTGGCCACTGCGAACACTTACCTCACCTTTGGCGGCGAGGACAACATGCGAAATGTCCTCCTTTACCTCTGCAAAGAGCTGCTTTCAATGGACGCTGCCTATGAGCCGCCATGCCCGCTGCCCTGGGAAGGGATCTACCATACTGATGCGCCTCATCAATTCAGCAGCACTGATGAGTACCTGGATTGGTATAAGCCCGACCAGGGCCCAATGGTAGGCCTCATCATCTCCAGGTTCTTCTGGGCGAACGGGAATTTGCAGGTGGAGGACGAACTGATCAGATCCCTGGAGCGTCAGGGGATGAATGTCATCCCGGTGTTTGCCTACTCCATCAGGGACGATGATCTCGGGACCAGGAGCATGTCTGAGATCGTCCTGGACTATTTCACATTTGAGGGCAAGCCCAGGGTCAATGCCCTGGTAAAGACGATTCCATTATTCCTCGGACTGGAGAAAAAGAACCTAGATGTTGGAACAGGATATAAAGCAGGCATATCTCTGCTAAAAAAATTAAATGTGCCCGTATTCGAGCCCATTCTCTCCCATTATATGACTGTGGAGGAATGGGAGAAGTCAGGGGGCCTTTCAAACGACATTGGCTGGGGCGTGGCCATGCCCGAGTTCGAGGGGGTGATCGAACCCATAATCGTTTGCGCAGGGAGCAGCCGGGATGAATACATCGAGCGCACGCCAATCCCAGAGCGATGCGAGAAGCTGGCCAGAAGAGTGAGAAAATGGATTTCGCTGGCCAAGAAAGCCGTCGGCGAGCGCAAAGTCGCCTTTATACTTCACAACAATCCCTGCGCCTCGGTGGAGGCAACTGTCGGTGGCGGCGCCCATCTGGACACCCTTGAGAGCGTGGCCCGCATTATGGACAAAATGGTCGATTCCGGCTATTCTCTTGATAATCCGCCGGAAAACGGAAGGGCTCTGATCGAGTTCATCATGGATCGAAAAGCAGTCTCTGAGTTCCGCTGGACGCCCATCGAGGAGATTGTGGCAAAAGGGGGCGCTCTGACATTCCTCAGCAAAGAGGACTACGAGCAATGGTTCGAAAAGCTCACGCCAGAGGTTCGTAACCGGATCAGCGAGGCCTGGGGGCAGCCTCCTGGCGAAGAGAAGGACGGCATTCCAGCAGCCATGCTCTACCAGGGAAAAATCGTGGTAACCGGAGTTCAATACGGCAACGCGGTTGTCTGCGTGCAGCCGAAACGAGGCTGTGCCGGAGCGCGCTGCGACGGCCAGGTCTGCAAGATCCTGCACGACCCCGACGTTCCTCCAACCCACCAGTACATGGCTACATATCGCTATCTCGAAGACACCTTTGGGGCAGACGTGCTGATCCATATGGGCACGCACGGCAATCTGGAGTTCCTGCCCGGAAAAGGCGTGGGCCTGTCCAAAAACTGCTACCCGGATATCAGCATCGGTACCATTCCTCATCTTTACATCTACAATGCCGACAATCCGCCGGAGGGAACCATCGCCAAGCGCCGCAGCTATGCCGTCCTGGTGGACCATATGCAGACGGTGATGACAGGTTCCGGGCTTTACGACGAGCTGTTGGAAGTGGACCGGCTGCTGGGAGAGTACGAGACCGCCAAGCACGATCACGCCAGATCGCACGAGCTGCGCCATCTGCTAATAGATGCCATCAAGGCGGCCAACCTCGATCGAGGCATGAAGCTCTCCGATGACATGTCCACCGAGGAGATCGTCACAAGGGCTCATAGCGAGCTTAGCAGGATAAGGAACACGCAGATTCAGTCGGGCATGCACATTTTCGGGGAGCTTCCTGCTGGAGCAAAGCGCGTCGAGTTCATCAACTCTATTTTGCGGTTTGATGGAAGCGGCGTCTCCTTGAGGGGCATAGTTGCATCCCTGATGGGCCTATCAATGGAAAATCTCCTGAAAGACCAGGGAGCGATCGATGAAAGATACGGCAAATCGCATGGGCAACTTTTGGAGACCATCGACGGGCTATCCAGGAAGCTTATCGAGCTGTACCTGAATGGCAATGAAGCCAGCGAAGAAGAGGTTCTAGGCCTTCCTGTAGCAGGACATGAATCTGAGCTTGCAATAGTCCGCAGTAGAGTCATGGATCTGCAGGCTCGAATTGAGGAATCCAAAGAGATCGATGCCCTGCTGGCCGGAATGGACGGCTGCTACGTTGAGGCTGGCCCAAGCGGCCTCATAACCCGTGGCCGAGATGATGTTCTGCCAACGGGCAGGAACTTCTACTCCCTCGATCCCTATCGGGTGCCCACCAAGTCTGCCTGGAAGGTGGGATGCAGGCTAGCAGAGTCGGTTATCGCCAAACATCAGAAGGAGGAGGGCCGCTATCCTGAGAACATCGCCTTCTATTGGATGTGCAGCGATATCATGTGGGCCGACGGCGAGGACATGTCCCAGATCATGTACCTGCTCGGCGCAAAGCCAGTTTGGCTCTCCAATGGTCGGCTGAAGGGCTTTGAGGTAATACCACTTCAAGAGCTTGGAAGGCCCAGGATCGATGTAACCATCCGCGTCTCCGGAATCACCCGCGACAACTTCCCCAACTGCATAGATATCATCGACGAGGCGGTCCAGGCCGTGGCCCTGCTCGAAGAGCCCCTGGAGATGAACTATGTAAGGAAGCACTCCCTGGCAGACGTTGAGAATGGAGTGGCATCGGACTGGAGGGATGCTACTCTTCGCATCTTTGCCAGCAAGCCCGGGACATATCAGCCGGGTGTCAACCTTGCGGTCTATGCCAGCGCCTGGAAGGATGAGAAGGACCTCTCAGACATATTCGTCTACTGGAACGGATATGCCTACGGCAAGGGCGTGGCAGGGAAGGAGTCACATCAGAACCTCGTGAACGCCCTGAAATCAGTGGACATCACTTATAACAAGGTAGTGACCGACGAGTACGATCTCTTCGGATGCTGCTGCTACTTCGGAACGCACGGAGGAATGACCGCAGCAGCCAGGTACCTTTCCGGCAGGGAGGTCAAGGCCTACTACGGCGACACCCGCGAGCCCGAGCACGTCGAGGTGCGTGACCTGGCCGACGAGGTCAGGCGTATCGTTAGAACCAAACTCCTCAATCCCAAGTGGATCGAGGGAATGAAACAGCACGGCTACAAAGGCGCAGGCGACATATCACAGCGCGTTGGCCGTGTCTACGGCTGGGAGGCGACCACTCAGGAGGTGGACGACTGGATTTTCGACGACATCGCCCGGACATTCATCATGGACGAGGAGAACCGCAAGTTCTTCGAAGAGAACAATCCCTGGGCCATGGAGGAGATGGGACGAAGGCTATTGGAGGCCGAGCAGAGGGGACTGTGGAAGGCCGACCCGGAGGTCCTGGACGCCCTGAAAAATTTGTATCTTGAGATTGAGGGCTGGATGGAAGAGAGGATGGGCGATGTGGGAGGAGAGTTCCAGGGTGGAACGATAGACGTCGTTACTGCCGACGAAGTAAAGGCCTGGAAAGAGAAGATGTCGAAGGTGCTTGGCAATGGATGAAAAATATACCGATATAGGAGCCACTACCCGTGAGGCAATGGATATAAGCAGAAGGAGCAGGAAGATCATCTCGGAGATAGTGGGAGATAGAACGCCAGAAGATAGAATTAGACAAAGATGTGCAATTGCCACTGGGGACCCCAGCGTGGCCGAGATCATTAGGTTCATGAAGGACCCTATAAATGCGGGACTTAAGGCCCTTGATGAAAGGGCCAGGATATTTGTGGATATCAATATGGTAAAAGATGGAGTGGTCAAGAAAGGCCATCAATGCTCTATCACAACCATGATTGGAAAGGGCGATGATCTGGCCGAAAAAGAGGGAATAACCAGGACTTCGGCAGGCGTTTTGGCATTTCAAAGCGAGTTATCTGGAGGCATAGTATTGATAGGCAATGCGCCATCTGCACTTCTGACTCTCTGCGACCTCATAGACTCCGGAGATGTCAAGCCGGCCCTGGTCATCGGTACGCCGGTTGGATTTGTGAACGCAGCAACAAGCAAAGAACGTCTTAGGAGTCTGGACGTGCCGTCCATATCAATCGTGGGCACTCGCGGGGGAACGCCTATTGCAGTAGCAGCTATGAACGAGGTGATAAATATGTATGACAGGTCATGAGAATCCTGCGGTTTCATACCTCCTTTTCCCTTTTTATCCTGATGGATGCATTTTTCTATATGCGTTTAAAGGCGCATTCTTTCATCGGCCTATTATGGCTGATTTGCATGACGGGCTCTGTAGGCCAAAAAACTTAACGGCTTTCCACCCCTATCTGATGCAAATCCAGGGATGGCTGCCAACAAAAAAATCATTACCAGAAGAAGTGGCAACGATGATAACTGCTTATTCATCTAGCTATCACCTTGAAGCGGATAAACAAATACGCCATGCTCATCCAGGTCGTAATCCAGTTTCTGGAATTTTTCGAGATATTCCTGGTGGATCGCCTTTGGATCTAAGCCCTCAAAGAGGGAGGGGTGGAACCACTTTGCTAAGAACGCAATTCCAAGGAAGTGCTGTGCACCGCCGTAGATGTCATTGCTGATCGCATAAACCTGTCCTTCTTTGACTGCTGTTACATCAGCAAGCTCCTGCCGGCTCATGACTTCATCCCTCAAGCTGGCCAGGTCTGTTGCGTTATCAGATTCGTATCCGCTCTTTCCGTTATCCAATAGGATTATGATATCCGGATTGCGCTTCACCACCTCTTCGGCATCTACCGTTGGATAACCCGTTAGATCGCTGAATATGTTATTCCCGCCGGCAAGCACGATTTTTTCGTGATAACCTGAGCCTTCCCCGCATGTTTTATATGGGCCGTACTCGAAATACACCTTTGGCTTATCTTTTTCTGATAGGTTTTCGACTTTCTCTTCTACCGTGTTCACTACACCCTCATAGAAATCGAGGAACTCGTCTGATTCATCTCGTTTTCCAAGTATATAGCCCATCTTTCGTATCTCATCTGCATGATTGGATGGTTTGTAGCCATCGATGCGCAAAACGGTGATGGTCGGGTCTGTCTCATTCAGCTTGTTCTGGAACTGCTCGTAGCTTGATGAGGTCATGCTCGCGTGTATCCA
>CAZHNU010000066.1:0-14716 GCA_964534145.1 uncultured Methanotrichaceae archaeon
CTAGTGGTATTTCCTCCTTAGATCCCTAAACATGCTGAACTCTGGTGATCCTTCTAACAGCAAGGGTTGAACAGGCACGGCGAGGTTAGGAATAATGGCCTGCAGCTCTAACGGTATGCTTTTAGGATCTGTGATATCTGCAATGACGAATCTGGCCAGGCGGGTTGTCATCACCATATTATCAACGAGATTCACACTAGGTCACCCAACACCTTTATTAATCAAGTTACCATTTCCAGAAAGAGGCTTGAATTATGGAATTTCTTGACATTATGGGTATCTCACACCGCTATATGGAGATACTAAATCCTTCCACGCCTGAGAAGATCATCAAACTTGGCAAATTACTCAAATTGGAAAAAGGAAAACGGGTCATTGACTTCGGTTGTGGTTGTGCCGAACCCCTTACTCTCTGGGCGGAGCAATTCGGTATTACTGGTATTGGAATAGATATATCCGAGGATTTTTGCGACAGGTCCAGGCAAAAACTGGCTTCGAAAGGTTTGTCGGACCGGATCGAGATCGTTTGCTCCAGTGGGGCTGATTACATATTCGAAGAAGGGGTTTTCGATGCCGCAACATGTATTGGGTCAACGTTTATTTTTGGCGGCTTCCAGCAGACACTCCAAGTTCTGAAGCGAGCTGTTCATCAGAATGGACGCCTTGGTATCGGTGAAACCCACTGGCTTAGCAATCAGGTACATCCGGTATACGCCCAAAAACAGACAACTACCCATACAGAAACGGAACTAACACAATTTACCCGGGATGAAGGCTTTGAACTCGAATACATCATTCGTGCCAGCTACGACGACTGGGACGGGTACGTTTCGGATGGTTGGTATGGACTGATACGTTGGCTCGAAGAAAATCCCACCCACACTGACTATGAACAGGTATTCAAGCATTTCCGTACTGACCAGGATGATTATTTACAGTTCCAACGCCAATATATGGGTTGGGCCATGTACTGCCTCGCTCCCATGAAATCTCGTTGACATGTAGACGGTACGAATACTAGATATTATGACCATCGAGCAGCGCATAAGAGATACGGCAAACCCAGTTATTAACTGGGGCCCAACCTCATTTATTAGGGCAAGTGATGCTGCAATAATAATTAACGCAACCATTCCCCATTCCCTCTACCCCATCCTCACCTCCGCAAAGTGCTCTCTTCTATCATCCACCAGATGGATTGCCAGGTCCGCCTGCTCTGCCCCGTCCACGACTACGAAGGTAACGGGGCTTCCGGGAACCGCCTGGTTAACCGTGATGTGATAGAATGTCTCATAATGGCGGTAATGCAGCCTGAAGGTCTTCCACTCCGGCGGGAGACATGGCTCGAACCTTAACAAGTTTGCCTCCCGCCGCAGCCCCAGAAGGAACTCGATTATGAGGCGATACATCCAGCTGGCAGCGCCCGTGTACCATGTCCAGCCGCCGCGGCCGGTGTGAGGCGGCACGGAGTAAACGTCCGCGGCCACAACATAAGGCTCCACCTTGTAGACGGAGATTTCCTCAGGGGTCGATCCGTGGTTTATGGGATTTAAGAGCGATAAAAGCTCCCATGCCCGCTTGCAATCGCCCATCTTTGCATAGGCCATGACTGCCCAGACTGCAGCGTGGGTGTACTGCCCCCCGTTCTCCCTGACGCCCGGCACATAGCCCTTGATGTAGCCAGGCTCGAGGTCGGAAACGTGGAACGGCGGATCAAACAGCTGTATCAGCCTGCTGTCTCTTTTGACCAGCAGCCTGTCCACTGCATCCATTGCCATCCTGGACCTCTCAGGATCGCTTGATCCCGAAAGAACCGCCCAGCTCTGCGGCAGCGAGTCTATCTTGCATTCAGTATTGATCAGCGACCCCAGAGGCCTGCCGTCACCGAAGTAGGCGCGAAGATACCAGTCGCCGTCCCAGCCGTGCCTCTCGATGTTTTCCTGAAGCCTGGATGCCTCGCTGACACAAATCTCGGAGAATGACCGATCTCCCCTCCTGACGGCCAGATCGAAGAATTTGACTAGGACGTCGTAGAGGAAGAAGGCAAGCCAAACGCTCTCCCCCTTTCCGGGGAAGCCCACCCGATTCATGCCGTCGTTCCAGTCGCCTGAACCCATCAGCGGCAGGCCGTGGGACCCAAACTTGAGGCCATACTCAATCGACCTCTTGCAGTGTTCGTACAAGGTTCCAACCTGATCCGATACGCGGGGCAGATCGAAGTAGCTCTCCTCCTCGAGCTTTAGGGGCCGGCCGTCAAGGAATGTAATCCTCTCCTCCAGTATCCCGATATCGCCAGTGACAGCGATGTACTGATGGGTCACATAGGGAAGCCACAGATAGTCGTCCGAGATGCGCGTTCTAACCCCCTTTCCGGTGTGAGGATGCCACCAGTGTTGTACATCTCCCTCGATGAACTGCCTTCCGGCGCAGCGGAGTATTTGCTCCCTTGCAATGTCTGGCCCGGCAAAAAGCAGTGCCATCATGTCCTGGAGCTGATCCCTAAAGCCGTATGCTCCACTAGACTGGTAGTATCCCGACCTGGCGAAGATGCGGGATGAGAGCGCCTGGTACAAAAGCCAGCCGTTGGCCAGGATGTTCAGAGACCTATCCTCAGTCTCGACATAGACCACGCCCAGAGTGCGGTTCCAGTAACTCCATAAAGCCTCCAAAGCATTTCTGGCCGGCCCAGATCCACGATAGCGCTGGACAATGCTCCTGGCCTCACCCTTGCTGCGGCAGCAGCCTAATGTGAATACGATCTCCAGCTCCTGGCCGTCTGCCAGATCTAGCTTTGCCTGCATGGCAGCACATGGATCAAGGGCGGCTCCAACCCTTCCCGAGAGCCGCTCCCTGGCAAGGGCGATTGGATTTCCTGCAGCCCCGTTTCGCCCCAGAAACTCAGTCCTATCTCCCGTAACGCTCCTCGATATCTCGTTTGTGTCGAGGAAAACTGTGTAGCCGGGAAACTCCCTGTTGTAGGGATTGTAGGCGAAAAGCGCTCCCGTTCTGCTGTCAAGCTCAGTGATGATATGCATCATGCTCTTTTCGCGAAGCTCTCCTAAAACCAGCTCCAGGTAGCATGTGGCAGAAAGCCTGCGAGGGCGTCCTGACTCGTTCCTCAATTTCAGAACAAGGAACTTAACAGGGGCATCGACTGCAACGTATGCCCAAAGCTCAGAGCGGATGCCGCTCTCGCTGTGCTCAAAGACGCTGTAGCCAAGGCCATGCCTTGCGGTGTAGGGCGTGTTCCCCTTTGCAGGAAGAGCTGTAGGCGACCAGAATCTGCCCGTCTCTTCATCCCGGATATAAATGGCCTCGCCGCTGATATCGGTCACAGGATCGTTGTACCAGGGGGTCAGGCGGAACTCATGGGCGTTCTCAAACCATGTGCATGAGCTGCCGCTCTCCGAAACTATGCTCCCGAAGATCGGGTTGGCAATCACATTGATCCAAGGAGCGGGCGTGGGCAGATCCGAAGAGATTTTGATTATGTACTCTTTGCCGTCAGGCGTGAACCCGCCTAGCCCATTCCAGTAGATGAGGCCTTTTCCTACCCCCACTCCCTCTCCAGCACCATCGCCCCTGGTCGCAAGTCTTTCGGGAATCTCCTCGTAAGCCTGCCATCCGGTCTTTAAGAAGGGTATGTTGACCAAAGGACAAAATCTCAGGTCGAGCTGGTCCTCAAGGCCTCCCAGAGAATCGGTGACTATTGCGCGGGCAACTGCTTGCATGAGCATCTTGGCCTCATCCGATATCTGCTCGACCCGCCTGACGAATATGCCACCAGGCCTATCCAGGAAGGCCGCCTCCGGGCTTGAACCGATAAGGCCCATTATCTCATCCTGAAGGAGCTGCCTGTAATCTGAGATGTCCTCATTCCAGATCAGGAGGTCCGTTGTAAGGCCCATAATCCTCCAGTAGGCGTGTGCAGAAATCATCTGACGCGCCAAGGAGATGCTGGCCCGATCGCCTATTCTCAGGAGAACTATGGGGTGATCCCCTGAGATGCCGTAGCCCCAAAGTCCCGGCTGCCCGGCTTCATTGCTCATCAGGATGCCGGGGCTGGCCCGCCATGTGCACGTGGGATAAAGCATAACGCTGGCCAGATGCTCGTAGAGCATAGCCTCCTCCTCAGCCGCGTTGAGCTGCCGCAAAATTATCTGGCCGTGAGTGCGGGCTAAATCCGAGACCCTTTCAGCCATGCGAATATCCTGGTACTTATCAATCAGACGAAGAGCCGCATCCCTGCTCTCAGCCATGCCGGTGATGAAGTTCAGCCTGATCATTTTTCCCGATTCAACCTCGGCGGCGCATCTTATGGCCATAGCCGGGTCCAGGACAGGCCCGTCGCTGCCGGAGAGGTTTGAGACCTTTCGAAGAGCATCGGGATCTGCAGCCGTTCTCCCGCGGCCTAGGAACTTTTGCCTGTCGGTCTCATATGAGATATCGCCTACAACTTCCAGAGTTAGCATGTGAAACATCCATGGGTTTTTCTCCTCTGGAGACCTCGATCTGCGGTGGCATAGGATTGCCCTTCTCTGATGAATTATCTCAGTCTCCACGAATAGCTTGCTGAAGGCCGGGTGGGACGAATCTGCCAAATGGTCGGCAAGGACCACCTCTGCAAAGCTTGTCAGCTCGATCTCCCTTCTTTCTCCACTGCGGTTGAAAATCTCTATGCTTCGAAGCTCTATATCGTCCTCAGGCGATACAGAGACATCCATCTGGCAATCGATACTGCCGTCCTGACGCCAAAACCTCGCTTTGGACTGAGGGAAGCTGACGAAATATGCATCAGGCTCCTTTAAGGTCGGCTGATATCCTGCAGACCAGAACTCTCCGCTCTCCAGGTCCCGTACGTAGACGAAGGTCCCATACCGATCGCATGTGGTGTCCGGCTGCCACCTGGTAATTGCAATATCAGTCCATTTGCTGTACCCGCCTCCTGCATTGGTGACCACCACGCTGTACCTGCCGTTTGACAGCAGATGGACCTCCGGAAATGGGGTGTCTGGCGTGGAAAAGGACCTCGCGATCTCCGCCTCCTCCAACATCCCGACTCGCCAAAGGGGTGCAGAAACCTCTGCCGCATGGGGGTAGAAGGGCGCTGCCCTTGGAATCTTCTCCTGAAGAAGCAGTTCAGTTGCCCTGAAGGACGGGTCTGAAAGGAAACGCCTTTGCATCGGCTTATCCCTTAAAAGGTAAAGCAAAGACAGGAAAACCATTCCCTGGTGGTGGGCCATAAAGGAGCGCACAACGGCACTGGACTCGTCGGGCGGCAGCCGGGACGGCGTGAAGTCTACAGCCTCATAAAAGCCATAAGGACCCAAAAAACCCATATCCGACATCGACTGAAGGTTGGAGCAGGCCTCATCGGGGGACACCATCAGCGCAAGGGCCGAGGCATAAGGCGCAATCACCAAATCCTCGGTGAGCCCGCGCTTGAAGCCCAGTCCCGGCACGCCGAAGGCCCTGTACTGATAGATGAGGTTGGCATCGGTGAGGTTGTACCCGGACTCGGAGATTCCCCACGGAACGCCGCGAAGCTGCCCGTATTCAATCTGCCTTTTGACAACCGTCCTGTATGTCTGGGCTAAAAGAGTATTCTCGTAGCTCGGCATGACCAGAGCTGGCATCAGGTACTCGAACATTGTCCCTCCCCATGAGAGCAAAACCAGCTCTCCGCCGGCTGTGGTCAGGAGCCTTCCCAGCGAGAACCAGTGGTCCTGAGGGAGGCGGCTTTGAGATATTGCCACGAAACTGGACAGCCTGGCCTCAGAGGCCAGGAGGTCGTAACAACTTGCATCTCGCCTCAGATCCTGGACGTTGTAGCCGATTGAGAGCATATTGCGGGACTTATCGTAGAGGAAGCCGTAATCGATGTCTGCGAGAGACCTGCAGCGTCCGGCCATCTCCTCCAAGGCCCCTATCCGTTCCCCTGCACATTTACTTCCATCCAGAATATGCCGCTGCAGCATCAGCAACCAATCATCTCCCTTAGTCCCGCCGTGCGGCAGTCGTGAGATCTTATCGATCAGGGGCTGCATACAGGCGTTTAACTGAGAAACCTCACGAAGTCTTGGAATCTCATCGAGCCTTTGCAGCTCCACGATGATATCGGATGGAATGCCGCTGTTCGCCCCGAGCGATCGCAAAGCAGCCTGCTCTGCTTCCAAGGTTGAGGCCCACGGGGTCACAAGGGATAAATCGCCTTTGAAGTCGTCTATCTGGCGAATAAACGCCTGCGCCCACCACCTTGCCTCATCGCCCTCCAGCCGATCCATCTCACCGCCGACAGCCTTCGAGAGCCTATCCAGAAGTGCCCACGTCCCGGAAAGGGTTTCGGGACAGGTGCGCAGATCCTCCTGCAGACCCTCAAGAACAGCAACTACGTTGTCAGGCAAATTCGGACTGCCGGCGTTGATGCGATCCTGGGCGCTTCCTTTGTCCTTCCCCATCAATTTGCCTTTTTTCGCCTGACCCTTTGCAGCATCCAATAAAAGCATCAGCGTTTCTTCCAAGCCCTGCAGCAATTGAGGAGGAACGACCTTAAAATCCATAATTTCCACGAGCCCCTGAGACAGAATAAGCAGATGGCCTGCCAGATTCCCGCTATCAACAGTCGAGATATAAAGGGGGCATAAAGGCTTCATTCCACGTATATCATACCAGTTATAGAAATGGCCTTTAAACCGATCCAGCCCCTCCATCGCCTGAAGCGCTTTGGATATGCGATCTATCATGCTTCCCGCAGAGATATAGCCGAAGTCATAAGCAGCCATATTCGCAAGCATTGACAGGCCCATGTTCGTTGGAGATGTCCCATGTGCCACAACCGAGCGCGGCTCTTCCTGATAGTTATCCGGAGGAAGCCAGTTGCTTTCAGGCCCGACAAATATCTCAAAGAACCGCCATGTCCTGCGGGACAAAGCGCGGAGGAACCTCCTTTGTGAATCGTCCAGCTCTGCCACAAAAGGGGGGAGAGGCCTACTGATCCACCAGGCGATGTATGGCGACAGCAGCCAGAGCGCAAGAAAGATCCCGGCTGCATAGAGAGAAAAAGGGTAGAATAATATCATGTACAGGCCAAAGAGCGCTGAAAAAAGAGGTGCCGGCCACATTGTCCTGTAAAACTCCTGAAGATCGCCCCGCGAGCTTTGTTTTGAATCCTGCGAGGTTCTCCATTCAAGAAGGCCTCGACGGGAAAATGCCATCCGAAAGCAGGTGCGAACCACTGCATCGAGGCTGAAGAAGGCCTCGTAAGGCAGAAGGATGAGGCTTAAGCCTGCCTGGGCAAAGCTCTTTTTGGCGCCGTGAAAAGAGCAGCGCAAATGGAGGTCCATGGGCATTTCGTATGGTTTTCGAAGCAAATCTGCTATGAAGAAAACCAGTGGCGGAACAATGATCAATCCCACAACAACCGATGTCCAGAAGACCGGCCGGCCGAGAACTGTCCACCCCATTAAGAGCAGGAGGACCTGGGAAAACGGAACGAGGCTTCTTCGCAGGTTATCCAGAACCTTCCATCTTGACAGCCAGGACAGGGGGTTTTGAATCGTACAGCACCCGGGCCCAGGAACGTGGTTTTTAAGCCAAACTGAAATTTGCCAATCTCCCCTGATCCACCTGTGCCGCCGAACCGTATCCGTCAGATAGCCCAAAGGAAACTCCTCGTAGAACTGAACATCGCTGACCAATGCAGCGCGGGCATAGCATCCCTCAAGCAGGTCGTGGCTTAATATGAGGTTCTCCGGCAGCCGTCCAGTGAGCGTTTTGGAAAAGGCATCGACATCGTAGATGCCTTTTCCGGCAAATGATGCCTCTCCGAACAGGTCCTGGTAGACATCGGAGACCTCTTTTGTATACGGATCAACTCCGGGCTCTATCCCGAAAATTTTCATAAACCTGGAGGTTCCCGTCTGGGGCAGGCCGAGGGCCAGGAGGGGCTGAAGTATGCTGTACCCCTCCGTTATGCACCTCCGATCACCATCATACACGGGGGCATTTAGGGGATGTGCCATGTTGCCCACTAAAAGCCCTGCAGAACCGCGCGGCATCTGCGTATCCTCGTCTAAAGTTATGACGTACTTCACTCCGGGAAGAAGAGACTCATCGCCGACTACTAGTGAGAACCGATCTCTGGAACTGCCGCGAAGCAGCGAGTTCAGGTCTTCAATACTCCCGCGCTTGCGCTCGTATCCCATCCAGGCCTTCTCCTGTGGATTCCACCGGCGTGGCCTGTGAAACAGAAAAAACCTGCCCTGTGGGTATTTTAGGCTCAAGGCCTCTATGCCCCCTTTGGTCTGCATGAGAAGGGAGGCATCATCAGGCATCTCCTCACTAGCAGCATCACGGAAATCGGTCAGCAGGCCGAAGCACAGGTTTGAATCCTGGTTTGCCAGATATCGGATCTCCAGTGTCTCCAAAAGATGAACGATTGCCTTCGCGCTCGTGAGAAGTGCCGGAACTACAACCAGAGTCCTGTACTCAGAAGGAAACCCCTTGGAAAAGTCCATCCTGGGAAGGCTGCAGGGCTTCAACAGCCAGGTGACGACATAGTTTACAAGGAATATTGCCAGGCTGCTGGCAGGAAATATCAGCGGAATTCCTACAATGAGTGCCGCCTGCAGATCAAGGCCTGACCGGTATGCCAGGAGGAGAATTGCAGATACGATCAGGACTGTTATCAAATATATAGATCCTAGGTAATAGAGCAGGCGATGTTTGCGACCGGCTGCCTCCAGCAGCGCCCTTTTGGCATTCACTGCATCTTCCAGGGAGGAAATCCCCTTGCCTACTAGATAGTAACCGATATGAGAAGTCCTTTCATCGCCCTCAAGAACGCCCGCCTCGGCAAGGGCCACAGCCTTTTTTGCCACATCTACCTCAGAGAGAGGAGAACGCTTCGAAAGCCTCTCGATCACATGGCGGTAGCGATCCCTCGTGGCAAAGTCCATTTTGCCGTAAACGTGGACGGGATCAGTGCGTAAAGTCCTCTCCACGAGGCTCGTCTCCTCCACAAAGCCCCTCCAGTCCATGGAGTCCACCAGGAGAAAGCTCTCGATGCTGTTGCCGATAGATACCCTATCCGCTGCCTCCTGCTGCAATCCGTATTGCACCGACTGCTCCACAGTCAATCCGAGCTCGGACAGCCTCTGCTCCATCCATTTGAGTGGAATCTCCAGAATCAGGCTCTGGCCCTGAAGCCTCCTGACCATTTCGGCAACGAAGGCGCTGGACATGGGGGGATCCGACTGCGACAGCTCAGATACGACAGTTATGACGCCCTTGGGATTTTTCTCAGCGGCCTCGAGAATTTTGTGCGCCCATTTATCGGCCAGGATCCGGTCCATCTCGCTTAGGAAAATGCGAATGGACACCCGGCGGATATTCTCGATGAGCGCCAGGCGAAGCATGATTGGTATTGCCCACAGCTCTCCAATCTTCAGCACTCTTACAGTCTGGTATGCATCCACAAACCGGGTCAGGCTTTCGCCGTCTATTTTGCCGTCAAGGTGAAGCACCAGCTCGCGTGCAAGGTCGTATGCTCTCGGAAAGCCGGCCAGAGGGCCCTTCATCAAGTGGGGAAGCTGCCTGCTGTAGCTCTTCGGCAGGTGCCGGCGGGCTGTGCGTATCTGTTCTTCGACCTTATAGAAGTTGTCCAGCAGCCAGACGGCTGCAGGGGCCGTGTGATAATGGTCCTTTGCTGCCTCAGTCAAGAGCTCGTAGGCCTGGAGAAGTATCCTCTCGTTTTCATCCAGCCTTTTTAAAAGCTTGTCGTGATTGGGATTTGGGTCAACCTCATGCCATTTGGCCAGAGATACAGCGTGGGCCTCCATCTGTTTGGTGCTGAATATCTCGGACCGAAGCGGCTGCTCGTAGCTGTACTTTCGAGCCAGTGTCTCAAGGCCCATTTCGCTTTTTAGACGGTTTAAGCTCCTATGAATCAGTCTTTGATTTACAATCAATTCCCTGCTCCCCCAGGTTTAAGCGGCAGTTGGCAGATCTGAGGATTTGCTTTAAACAACAGCAGATTTATCCATGCTCAAGCAGCCCAGCAACTGCCTATGAAGTTCATTCTAAGGACTTCGCCATATCAGCGCAGTTCGCGATTTTTTAGATTTGATAAATATATCGTGCTAATGATTCTAATACTTTTTGTTTTTGCGTGATATAATTGACAAAGTATTAACTGATAGGCATATTACAGCTGCAGCAGCGATAAAACAGACGTTTCTAGTATTTGCATCTTTTATTGAAAGATCTATTATTAATTGATCTATTAATTGGCGGCAAATAGCATCCTCAATGCCTAAACAGGGATATCAGAGAGAATGCAGCGATTTGGCTAATCGGTGGTTCCTGCCTTCCTGACACAGGAGCGAAGGACGGCGCTTAATTCCTCGATCTTGACATGAAAATGGAGGAGGCCATTGATGGTTGGCATCTGATCCACAAAAGCTGCATGCACTTGGCCGCTTGCATCCAGCAAAGCCAGCTCAGACACAATTCGCGGGAATGCCGCTCTCGTTTTCTGACAATCGTAGCATACGGATCCTGGAACGCCGGCATAGCCGCTCCTTTTCGATCCCAAAGCCAGCCTGCGCGACGAGGTCGATATAGCCCTGGCGATAGTATTAGAAGCAAAAAAAGAGAGGATTCGTCCACACAATCATTGGCCGAATACGGAAATTTTCTTTTCCTCCGTCGCCAAAATTCCTCCGTCCTCCTGCTTAACTGCAACTGCGATGCGGTATGTCCCCGGCAGGAGATCCTTTTCAGGCAGAAGGGAAACTCTGAAGATCCTCGATGCACAGGGTATTATGTTGGAGCTTAAGTCTGACACCGAGCTGGCAAGCACACTCCCCTCTGCATCCTTCAGCGTTGCCTCTGCCAGGGCTTTATAGTGATAGTTCCCCGTATTCTTGAACACTAAGGAAATATTCTGGCTTTGGGCGCTGGAGGGTCCTTCCACACTCAAATTTACAATCTCGCCCGTCTGCAAAAGCTCGGATCCCGATATGGTTAGGCGAACAAGGGAGTTGATGGCAACAGCCACCCCTACCATGCCTTCAGAGCTATCGTCCCCGGCATCGGGCAGCAGGCTGTGAATGCTGATCAGGGCATACCGCCCCCCTGCCCCAACGTCCTCAGGCACATCACCCTCCACAAGAATCTTTTGCGACTCTCCAGGTCCAAGGTGAAAACGGCTGGGGGAGGCTTTAAGGAAGCCTTTTGCCGAACTGCAGGCTGAAGTGCCCTCGCTCATCTCGCGGTTGCTGCCGTCCAGAGACTGCTCCCAGTCGGTTACATCAACCTGGAGGTCCATGGGAGCCTCGTTTTCTTTCAGGCTCACCGTCATTTCATGGCCGACATGCTGGCCTGGAGCAGCCTCTGCCTCGAATATCACGCCTTCAACGCCCAGGCCGAAGGAGGCTGGCGCCAGCAGTAGAAGAAGAACTTGCACCACCATAATTTTATATATAAACTTGCATATCATATATATTCCTCATTTTCGGTCCAACGAATTCAATCAAACTGGTGACAGCTTAAACATTACATTCATCCTATATTTTGCAGGAGGGTCCGTCCATAGAAACTCCTGCCTAAACTCTGTCGGAACCAGGATTTCACCAGGAGGGCCGCGGCAGTAATCAACCGCACTTCCGGTAAGATCTTTTTCTACTGGCTGTAGATCAGTGCCCACGTACTTGAATTTCATCGATTTTTTAAGACGCTTTTTGCTGTCGATTCCCGTCTTGCCGTCGGTCACTTTCTGCATCTGGCCGTAGTACTCGCCATCCACCTTCAGTATCCAATCCACATTTGACCTAACCGATACCTGGCAGATAACTGCGGCCTCTTTTCCAGGAGATGCCCCCTCCATGTAAAGCTCACTTTCTTCAGGCAAGACCAGCTCCAGCCTGCTTGGATAGCTGGCACGAATGTGAGCCGTGTCAGAGTTGGCCTGTGCAGGACATAGCGCCATGACTGCCAGAAGAACTGCAAGGGCAATTATCGCCTTCATTGCTATCACCCACATTATCGCCCCAGTACATCATGCCGGAGAGGCGGTCAAAGTTGCAGTGATCTGATAGTTATCATCGGCATAATCATCCCAACCAAAGAGCTGCTCAAAGGAGAGATCGATAATGTCAGCACCCGAATAATCCCCTGGTGCTGCATTTGATAATAGCGCTGCTTCTGAAGGAGTTGAACTCGTTCCCGGCAAGGATACCGGGCCACCTGCAGGATTTTTGGCACTGACAGCTAAAGGATTATGCAGCTCATGAACTACAGAGGTTACACTTCCAATCATATGGCCGCTTTGAGTGCTGCCCGCAACTGTCAGACCCCAATTCGAATTAGATTTTATCTCAACTCCGCATGTCACAGAGACAGACTTCCCAGGCTCACAGCCATCCATCACAATATCCTTGTACTGATCAGGTATAGATATCTCTATGAGAGCTGGCAGGCTGGCATAAATCCTTGTGCTCTCGCTTACCTGTGCAGCCCCCCATCCGCAAAGGGTCATCGCCACAGCAAAGATGACTATAGCAAACCCCCAATTATTTGTTTTCATATATTGATCCCCATTAATTGTCCGATTTTTCCTTTGATTACTGCTCAATCGATGAGTTTTAAGTCGCTCAACAAACAACCTTTATTTCTTCGGTTAGTTGATAAATCATCAGGAAAATGAGATCCTAAGCAAAATACGGAATAAAAATCAGAATCATGATGCTATGATGTTTTCCTCTACCTGAATGTGCGGCCCGGTATCAGGCACTTCCAGCAGTCTCCAATGAGGTCCTGTCTGCCGGCCATCATCAGCCCCTCTCTCACAAGCCCGTAGTTCTTGGGGTCTTTATATTGCAGCAGTGCCCTCTGAATGCGCTTCTCCCTCCCCTTTGCCACGTGTACGCTCTGCATTGTAAAGGGGTCGAGGCCCGTATAATACATGGCAGTCGAGGCTGTCATGGGTGTAGGAGTGAAGTCCTGAACCTGCTCTGTGTACATGCGGTTGTCCCTGATGTACTCCGCCAGCTCGATCATGTCCTCCACGGTGCATCCCGGATGGCCCGACATGAGGTATGGCAAAATGTACTGCTCCCGGCCAGCCTCCCTGCTTGCCTCTGCGAATCTCTCGCGAAAGGCCTCCAGCACTGCAAGAGGCGGCTTTTTCATGCACGATGTCACGCGATTGGAGATGTGCTCGGGCGCAATCTTCAGGTGTCCGGAGACGTGGTGCTGGCAAAGCTCTCTTAAATAATCCGACTGATCGGCGAGCACCAGGTCGTGCCTGATTCCCGAGCCGATGAACACCCTTTTCACCCCTGGAAGGGCTCGAAGCCTTCGCAGCATCTCCACCTGACGGCTGTGGTCCTTTTTAATGCTGGGGCAGTCGACGGTGCAAAGCCTGTCCTCGCATGCCCCGTGCTCCCAGCGCTGGCATGTCAGAGCGTACATGTTGGCAGTGGGGCCGCCGACGTCCTGGATGATTCCCTTGAAGCCCTTCATTTTAGTAAGCCTTCGTGCCTCTCTCACTATTGAGTCGATGCTCCTGCTCTGCACAATCCGTCCCTGATGGTGCGTCAGGGCGCAAAAGGAACAGGATCCAAAACAACCCCGGTGGCTGGTGATCGAGAACCTCACGGGCTCTAGAGCTGGAACTTTCTCCTCGTAAGAGGGATGGGCCTCGCGGGCAAAGGGCAGCTCGTAAATGCTGTCAAGCTCCTCAGTGCTCAGCGGACGTGCCGGCCTGTTTTGAATGACGACCGTCTTGGGATGCGGCTGGACGACAGTCCTTCCGTGAAAGGGATTCTGCTCCAGGGCGTGCATCCTGAAGGCTTCAGCATATTTTCTCTTGTCCGAGGACACATCGGCAAAGCCCGGGATGACGAGCCAGTCGTCCTGTAGACCGTCCTTCCAGCGACGCACCTCCTCTTTAGCGACTGTCCCCGGAACGTCTCTGATATCCGATATCGACTCGCCCGCCCTAAGCCGCGATGCCACCTCTTTTAGGGGGACCTCCCCCATTCCGAAGACCACAATGTCGGCAGGAGCGTCTGCTATGATCGACTGGCGAACAGAGTCAGACCAGTAGTCGTAATGAGCAAATCGCCTGAGGCTTGCCTCTATGCCCCCTAAAACTACGGGCCTGCCTGGAAAGAGGGCGTGGACCCTGTTGGCGTAAACCACTGCCGCCCTATCAGGCCGGAGCAAGGCGCCTCCGGGCGAGTAGACATCCGTCCTTCGACGCTTCAAATTGGGCGTGAAGCCGTTCACCATTGAGTCGACGTTTCCGGAGGTTATGCCGAAGAATAGCCTCGGCTGGCCCAGCTTGAGGAAATCCTCATCTCGCCTCCAGTCGGGCTGGGCGATGATGCCAACTGAGTGTCCGGCATCCCAGAGAACGCGGCCGATGATGGCCGGCCCAAATGAGGGATGATCGACATAGGCATCGCCGCTGACCAGTATTATGTCGAACTGCTCTATTCCCAGGTCGGAGCCTTCATTTTTGGACATGGGCAGGAAGCGGGGCTGCGGATTCATGTGTAGAGAGGAATCTGTACCAGTTTGCATTTAAAATATCTGCTCTGCAATTTTATGACTAAAAAAAGATAGGATGATATAAAGACATCATGCGGAAGAGAATTCTAACCTTAACTCTCAGAAAGTAGGGAATACTAAAGTCCAAGAGTAATCTTAT
>CAZHNU010000067.1:0-14018 GCA_964534145.1 uncultured Methanotrichaceae archaeon
AGCCAGCCCTCGAATCAGCCTTTTAGAAAAACAGCCTCCACCTCGCACCGCCACATGTCCTCGCCCTTAACTCGCATCTTCCATCTTCTGGTCTGCATTGCCAGCGCTGTTAGGCCGCAAAAGAGGTCAGACACCTCCTCTTCTGTAAAGTAGTGGGTGATCACGCCGCCTCCTCGCCTGAAGGTGCCGGGCTCCACCTCCTCGCCCCTGCCAGCCCTCATGTCCCCAGCCTCGAACTCGCGGAAGAACAGCCTCCCACCGGGAGCCAAAATCCGCTCGGCCTCACAGGCAGCCGTTTTTCTTTCTGCCTCAGGCAGATGCCCTATCACATGAAATGCAAAGGCTGCATCGAAGCTTTTGCTTCTAAAGGGCAGACAGCCTGCATTGGCCAAAACGAGGCCCGCCTCGATCCCTGCGGAGGAGCGGCACAGCCTCAAGGCCTCCCTGGAGATGTCGAGCCCCGTTGCCCTCCACCCCCGGTCCCTCATGGCAGTCAGCGTCTTGCCGTCCCCGCAGCCAAGCTCCAGCACTCTGCAGCCCGCAGGCTGGTCGGGCAGGTTCTTCGCCCCGCCGCCCCACAGGCGGCCCCGGCTGCGGTAGTCTTCATCCCATGCATTCAGGTGATGGTGAGAGTCCACGGGGAAGAAGGACGAGCCGAAACGAATTAACATTTGCCCTCTCGATGACTATTAGTCCCTTTGAGCCCAATCATGGTCTATGGCCGCAGATTTTTCCGAGCGCTTTCGTGGCTGCTTCTTAGGCGTTGCCGTTGGCGACGCCCTGGGGATGCCTGTAGAGGGCTACACTGCATACGAGATTGAGTCCAGGTTCGGCTCCGTTAGAGATATGATGCCCGCACCAGAAGGCCACTTCCACTCGGGCCTGAAGGCCGGCCAGTTCACAGACGATACAGAGGAGACCCTTCTTCTGGCCGAGTCGATGATTGAGTCATACGGCTTCTCGGCAGAGAGGTTCTCCGACGGGCTGAGGGATTGGGGAAGCCTCTGGACGCTGGATGAGCGCCTCAACAGGGGTGTTGGCTTCACCACCCGCTCATCTGTCGAAAACATGCTTACAGGCACATCCTGGAAGGAATCCGGCCTTTCCATTCCCACATGCGGCTCAGCCATGAGGGCGGCTCCCATCGGCCTTCTCTACCACTGCGACCTGAACATTGTCGCCAGGTATGCCGAGCTTCAGAGCATTCCGACCCACTGCGGTCCTGCTGCGAGGGCAGGCTCAATTGCCGTCGCCGTTGCCGTAGCACTCTGTCTGCAGGGCTTTCCAAAGGAGATGGTTCTCCGAGTAGCAGCAGGCATGGCCAAAAAGGCCGACAGGGAGTTCGCAGACAGGCTCCTTTGGACAGGAACTCTCCTGGACCTGGAGACATCGGAGGCGTTGAGGGAGATCGGCAACTCACCCATGGTCTCCGAGACTGTTCCCTCCGCCTTTTACTGCTTTATGAAGTTCCCGCCCGAGGAGGCGCTAATCGCAGCTGCCAGCGGTGGGGGCGATTCAGACTCCATCGCCTCAATTGCCGGCTCCCTGCTGGGTGCATCCTTAGGCACAGCCTGGATTCCAGAGCGGTGGCTCTCATGCCTGGAGGACAGAGAGCGAATTGAGAGCGTAGCCCTGGGCCTGCTTGGCCTATGCAGGGAGATCTGCCGCTAGAGGCCGACATTGCGCTGGAGGCCGCGTTGCAGCCGTTTAATTGCAAATTCGGCCATTTGGTTTAACCGTCTCGCCCGGTTGAACCGTCCTGCGTTCAATCGGTCGCAATGCCGCCGCGAATTTATACCATCAGCATAAACTGACGGCATATGATAGATGTAGGAATAGTCGGTGGATCAGGTTACACCGGCGGGGAGCTGATGCGCCTCCTCGCGAACCACCCTGAGGCCAAGGTTGTGGCAGTTACCTCTCGCAAGCTCGCGGGAAAGCCCGTCAGCTCAACTCATCCTCATTTGAAAGGCGTTTGCTCTCTAAACTTCGAGGCCCCTTCGGCCAGGGAGGTAGCGGACAGATGCGATATAGTCTTCACAGCCGTTCCCCACGGCACCGCTATGGACTGGGTTCCAGACCTTCTGGATGCGGGGACTAAGGTCATAGACCTAAGCTCCGACTACCGCCTGCCTGTGGACGTCTTCGAGAAGACCTACGGGACGAAGCACCGCGCCCCGCGTCAGGCAGTCTTCGGCATGACAGAGCTTCATCCGGAGGTCGCAGGCGCAAAGCTGGTCGGAAATCCGGGATGCTACCCCACGGGAGCCACCTTGGCCGTCGCTCCCCTGGCAAAGGCAGGGCTAATAGAGCGCGTCGTCTTCGACTCCAAATCTGGCATATCCGGCGCCGGCGTCGAGCCCACTGAGACCAGCCATTACCCTAACATGGCCGAAAACGTGATTCCCTACAAGCTGACGACCCACAGGCACGTCCCGGAGATCAAGCAGGAGCTGGGCAGGCTTTCCCCGGGCGTCAGGGTCAACTTTACGCCACACGTGGTCCCGTCCGTCCGCGGGATTCTCACCACCGCCCACGTCTTTGTGCCGGAGGATAAGGTATCAAGCATACAGGACAGGGCGACGCTATCCGAGATCTATGGGGAGTTCTACAAGAACGCCAGTTTCATTCGCATGTCGGAAGGAGCTCCAAAGCTTTCGTCTGTCCGGGGCAGCAACTTCTGCGACATATTCTTCGAGCCCGAGAAAGGGGGCGACCGCCTGGTGGTAATATCTGCAATAGATAACCTCGTCAAGGGTGCCTCAGGCCAGGCCATTCAGAACATGAACCTGATGGCAGGCCTTGATGAGAGAACGGGCCTGTGGTTTCCGGGAATGGCTCCTTAAGGGGGTTTTAGCATGCTGGTTCGAGATGTGATGAATAAAAAGCCCATAGCCGTCCAGGTTACGGATACGGTTGGCACGGCCTCAAGGACCATGAAGTCAAACAAAATCAGCGGCATGCCCGTTTTAGACGGAGAGCGCGTTGTGGGCGTGGTCTCCGAGTCGGACATCTTAAAGCTGCTCTCAGTTGAGGAGGAGGAGGGCAGCCTTTGGCTTCCCAGCCCCTTCGAGGTCTTTGAGATTCCCTTCCGCGACCTTGTAAAATGGGAGCGCATGCATTCGGCAGCGGAGGACATCTCCAAGAAGAAGGTCTCGGAGGTCATGAGCAGGAGCGTGCACGAGATAGAGCCGGACATCTCTGTGGAAGAGGCAGCCTCCATAATGACCAACCACAGGATCAACCGTCTGCCTGTCGTGGAGAACGGCAGGCTTGTGGGGATAATCACCAGGGGCGACATCATATCCGGACTGGGGACTCGACATGTTGAGGATTGAGGGCGGCATCTGCGCCGTTCCGGGCGTCCGCGCCGCAGGCGCCCGCCAGGGGAAGTACGGTGTGGCCCTGATCGCCGCCTCGGGAAGCGCCGCCGGCATGTTCACAACTAACAAGATTCGGGCAGCTCCCCTTGACGTCACAGCAGAGCACCTCTGCGCTGGGCACCTTGATGGAGTGATTGCCAACAGCGGCTGTGCCAATGCCTACACGGGTCCGCGCGGCCTCGAGGACGCGAGGTCAATGGCAGGGCTTTTTGCGCAGTTCCTGAAAACCGATGCAAGTAGCATAGCTGTGGCCTCAACCGGCGTTATCGGCAGGTACATGGACATGGCCCTGATCTCCAGGCTCTTCGAGGAGGCCGGATCGAGGCTTCGGGCAGAGCCCGATGCGAGCGCTGAGGCTGTGCGGGCCGTAATGACCACGGACACGCGGGTAAAGGAGATCGCTGTCGAGCACGATGGCGTGAGGGTGGCCGGAATTGTCAAGGGCGCAGGCATGATTGAGCCCAACATGGCCACTATGCTCTGCTTCCTTTACACCGATATCGACCTCTCTGCTGAGGCCTTAAAGGACTGCCTTGCAGATGCTGTGAAGGACAGCTTCAACATGCTGACGGTTGACGGCGACACCAGCACCAACGATACAGTGCTCCTGACGGCGACAGGCAAGGTTAAGGGCGATGTTAAGTCGTTCCGCGAGGCGCTGAGCTACGTCTGCATTGAGCTGGCGAGGATGATGGCAAAGGACGGCGAAGGGGCAAGCAAGTACTTCGAGACGGTGGTCTCCGGCGCCAGAAACGAGGACGACGCCCGCCTTGCGGCAAAGGCTGTCGCCAGGAGCAGCCTCGTCAAGGCTGCCGTATATGGTGCCGACCCCAACTGGGGGAGAATAATTGCAGCCGTCGGCTACTCGGGGGCTCTGGTGGACCCGAAGAAGATATCGCTCGGCCTTGAGGGGGGCGGCCTCAAAGTGCCGCTGGTTGAGAGAGGGATAATTGTGGACGGAGTGCTGGAGGCTGCCCAGAGGATCATGAAGGGCGACGACATCACAGTCATCGTCGATCTGGGGTTAGGGACGGCCGGCTCACGCAGCTTCGGCTGCGACCTGACACACGAATACGTAAACATCAACGCAAACTACACGACCTGATATGCTTTTAAGAGACGGCCGGCTGGGCGAGGCCTCCAAGGACGTTCTGGAGTTCACGTCGTCTCGGGAGGCGGATAAGCGAATATTTCAGGCAGACCTGCTCGTGGACAGGGCTCATCTGGTCATGCTGATGGAGCAGGGCGAAATTTCAAGGGATGTGGGCTCCTGCATCATTTCTGCGCTGGACGATCTCAAAGAGTCCGACCTCGGGGCGGGCGAGGATGTCCACGAGGCGATAGAGGCCTTCATAATAAAATGCGTGGGCCCCGAGGGCGGCAGGATGCATACAGGCAGATCGAGAAACGACGAGGTTGCGACCTGCATCCGCCTGGCGCTCCGGGATGAAATGCTTCATCTGATGGATGAGCTTCTTTCGCTTATTCGCACACTGGTTGGTCAGGCGAAAGGCCATGTTGATACAATCATCCCCGGCTTCACTCATACTCAGCATGCCCAGCCCACGACCCTTGCTCACCACCTGCTCTCTCACGCAGACGCCCTACAAAGAGACCTGGAAAGGATTGAGGGGGCGTATTCCCGGGTAAACAAAAGTCCTCTGGGCGCAGCCGCCTTTGCCTCCACGGGTTTTTCAATCGACCGCCGGAGAACCTGTGAGCTATTGGGATTTGACGGGCTGGTTGAGAACAGCATGGATGCCGTATCCGCCAGGGACTTCGTTCTTGAGGCTCTCTCCGACCTTTCCATTCTCATGGTCAACCTGAGCCGTCTGGCCGAGGAGATGATCCTCTGGTCGACATCGGAGTTCGGCTATCTGGAGCTGGACAACCTCTTTGCCTCGACCAGCTCGATTATGCCCCAGAAGAAGAACCCTGATACGGCCGAGCTGGCGCGGGCAAAGGCCGGATCGGTCATGGGAAGCCTCGTATCGGCTCTGGCCATCTGCAAGGCCCTGCCCATGAGCTACAACCGCGACCTTCAGGAGGTCACGCCCCATCTCTGGAGGGGCATGGACTGGACGAGGAGCACAGTTCGCATCCTGGATGCCTGTGTGTCATCACTGAAGTTCAATACAGAGCGGCTGGAGAAAAGCTCAGGAACGGGCTTTTCGACGGCAACAGAGCTGGCGGATTCGCTTGTCAGGAAAACAGGCATGCCCTTTCGGACGGCTCATCAGATTGTCGGAAGGATTGCAGCTTCAACCAGCAGGCCCGATCTGGAAGCTTTAGACAAAATAGCCCAGGAGATCTCGGGCTTCAGGCCAAGCGAGAGGGGCTTTGGGGCCGGTGATCTTGAGAGGGCTCTAGATCCCAGGTCAAATGTTGCCCTGCGGGCAAACACTGGCGGCCCTGCACCGGCTGAGACCTCCAGAATGATCGAGGACAGGCTTGCCATCTTATCGCAAAAGGATGATCAGCTTATAAAGCGGCGGGAGAGAATCGTCAGGGCGCTGGATGGACTGAAGCAGGAGCGGTAGGCAAAGCGACATTCTCAAAGCATGCGCCACCACGCGCTGGCTGGGACTACACACTGGCTGGGACGTACCATAAAAATTAAATCACATGAGCCCGAATATATTTGTGGTGTTGAGATATGTTCTTTGGACTCATAAAGCTGATGATGCACCTGATTCTGCTTCCGGTCAGGCTCTTGATGATGCTCACTAGGTTTGCTGCCTTTTTGATACTGCCCGTCGTCATATTAAAAGGCTTAAAGATGATGATGATAAAGCACAGACACCAGTAACAAAAAGGACCAATCGCCCTCAATTTTTCCCTTTTGCTTTCTAATTGGAAGAAAGCGCCGGCATAGCCGCACTTTCTAGAGCGCAATTATTGGCGTATGTCCAGTTTTGTTTTGCCCATGACGAACAGGTATGGAACCTCTTTGCCTTCCTCGATCTTTGCCTTCTGGTCTTCAGTAATGGGGACGTCCACTGTCTGGTAGGTGCCCATATCCATGAGCTGGACCGATGTGTCGCCGATTGAAAGGACCTGTCCTGTCTTTCTCTCAACAGTTGGCACATAGATCTTGGTCGTCACCGGTGATACGATAGACCTCTTCTGGTTATCGAAGATGCCTATTGCATCCACTCTCGCCTTTGCAGAACCGTGCTTTCCGGGCTTTGAATGGGATATTCCCTTGATTATGCAGGGTTCATCGTCGATTATAACGTATCTTCCTTCTTTCAGCTCTCTGACCTCTACCTGCTCTTTCATTTCATCACTCTTTAGCGACGATTGCAGATCTCCTATTTAAAGAATACCTCTCATCCTCTTCAGTGCCTCCTCCAGGTTAGCCCTTGAGGCTGCGTAGGATAGCCTGATATATTCCCTGCCTCCAGGTCCGAAGGCCGATCCCGGAACGGTTATCACCCCTGCCTTGCCGAGGCGTGCGGCTGCCACGTCCCCGTCTCCGACATTGGGGAAGAGGTAGAATGCCCCTTTCGGGACCACGAGATCTATTCCCATTTCTCTAAAGCCGTTTACAAGCAGGTCTCTCCTTTGCTTGAACTCATCCCTCATCTGGGAAACGCATTCCTGAGGACCCGTCACGGCCTCAAGAGCAGCCTTTTGGGATACGGAGCAGGCGCAGGCCTGGGAATACTGGTGAATCTTCAAAAGCTCCTCCAGCGCACAGCCCTTGGCGACCATGTAGCCCAACCTCCAGCCGGTCATGGCATAAGTCTTGGAGACTGCGTTGACTGTGATCACGTTGTCCGAGTATTTTCCGGGGCTTACGTTTTTTCCCTCGTAGATGAAATGCTCGTAAACCTCATCGGAGATGACGCCTATATCCTTGTCCTCAGCTGTCTGGGCAATTGCCTTCATCTCCTCCTCTGTCTGCACAGCGCCGGTGGGGTTGGACGGCGAGTTCACTATTATCAGCTTCGTCTTTTTTGTAATCCTTTTCGCCACCGCCTCAGGCGAGAGGCGAAGCTCATCGGTTAGTGGAACCTCCACAGGCCTTCCGCCTACAAGCTTTGTGAGCGCAGAGTATGAGAGAAAGCTCGGATCGCCGATCAGGACCTCGTCTCCTTTGTCCACCAGGGCGGCGATGGCTAGGAATAGGGCCTCGCTTGCGCCCGATGTGACCATTATCTCCTCAGGAGAACACTTGATGCCGTTTTCGTTTCTGAACTTCTCTGATAGCGCTATTCTAAGCTCGGGGTAGCCGCAGTTGGGGGTATAGCCCGTAAACCCCTGCTCTATTGACCTAATGGCTGCTCTTTTGATGTGCTCGGGCGTATCGAAGTCCGGCTGGCCAATCCCCAAATTTATGGCTCCAGGCGCCGCTCCCTCGAAACACTTTCTAATTCCTGAGATCTCTATCTCGCCGGTGCAGCTTGCAAATCTCATGGCTCCTCCTTTCCAAGTTGCTTGTTCGCCGATTGGTCATCTCTGTATATCACGTTCAAATGGCTAAAGCAGTTGAGCCTGCTCAGCTCCTCTTTTATTATGTTCATCCTGGCCCTCCCCCCGCTCCAGTAAAGGGTTATGTGCACCTCGCCGTGCTCTATCTCCTCCAGGAGCGATTCGATGAACATCTCCAGGGCTCTGGAGTTGGAGAAGGGCACAACGAAAATTGCCCTGTATTTGTCGTCCTTCCTGGCATAAGATGTCAGGATGTAGCCGTTGTGCTCGAACTCGCTGATTTTCTCGAAGTTGCAGGTGACCTCTCGCTCGTGCTCAGTGGTCGAGTCCACCCTGCTGATAATTATCAGTATCTTGGCTATCAGCGCCCTGTCCGCATTCCTGCCGAAGCGCAGGTTTATGGAGCCCTGGGTTAGAAGTATGGTGACGGTAGGACCGCTCATCTCCATTGAAATGGGCTCCGGTTTTTGGCCAGAGGCTGGGGGCATGGCCTTTAGGTCAGGGAGAGTGCAGATATAACCGTTTCGAAGATATCTCCAAAGCGGAGGTCTAAAGCTTGGACGATATGCAAAAGGCGATTGCAGACAAGTTCAGGGAGGAGCCCTATGCAAAGCTGTTCGGGATCGATCTGGTGGAGATGGACTACGGGTCCTCCCTGGTGAAGATGACTATACAAGGGGATATGGCTAACCTCTTCGGACTGACACACGGCGGTGCTGTGTTCTCGCTGATGGATGCGGCCTTTGAGCTGGCCGCGAACTCATACGGCACTGTGGCCGTGGCGCTTTGCATGAGCGTGAACTACATCAACCCGGCTCCAGTGGGAGACACTTACTTTGCAAAAGCTCGCGAGGTAAGCAAATCCAACAGAATCTCGACCTATGAGCTGACTGTGAGAAACGGCGATGGCAGGCTCATCGCCTCATGCCAGGCCATGGCTTATCGGAAAAAGGATAAGCTGCCCTTCCTCTAAAAGCAGAATTTATATGCAATCTCCGCATTGCCCAGAGGGATGATGCTCAGGTCATGCATAAAAAAATATAAAGACGATACCCACAGGGCGCTCCCACCTGAGGAGACGCTGTCGCGCGTTGAGGCCAAGATGCCGGCCGCGGGGATCACGCGCGTGGCGGATATCACAAATCTCGATAGGATCGGCATACCTGTCTTCTCCTCCATCCGGCCGATGGCTGCTCGTGGCGCTATATCCGTCTACAACGGCAAGGGAGCAACTGCCGTCGAGGCAAGGGTTTCGGCCATGATGGAGGGCATAGAGCGATATTGCGCTGAGATGGATGAAGGGGCCCCGCAGATCGCCAGGTTCTCAGAGCTTGGGCAGAGCGCCTTGGACCCTGCCGACCTGATTCTTCCTTCCGGAGGCGATCCAAACGAGGCGATCCCATGGGTTTTGGGCTATGACATCGCCCAAGATGAGGAGGTCCTCGTGCCGGCCAACGCCGTTTTCCATCCTCTGCCGTCCGACTACAGAAGGCTGTTTCGGACCAACACCAGCGGGCTTGCATCAGGCAACGAGCTGGAGGAGGCAATATTCCACGGCCTGGCGGAGGTAATTGAAAGAGATGCCTGGTCCCTGGTCGAGGCCACGCGAAGGATGGGGCCGATCATAAATAATATTGGAAACGGCCTGGCCGCGGATCTTATGGAGAAGTTTCGCCGCGCGGATGTGGCCGTCTACTTGAGAGATATAACAAGCGATGTGGGGGTGCCCACCTGCGCAGCAGTCTCCGACGACATAAGGCTTCGCGATCCGACTCTTCTCACAACCGGAATGGGAACGCACACCAGCGTGGGCGTGGCAGTGCTTCGGGCCCTCACGGAGGTGGCGCAAAGCAGGCTGACGCAAATCCACGGGGCCAGGGAGGATACTGCAACAGCTGACATGCGAAAGCAGATCGGCTATGAGAGGATGAAGCGTCTGAACAAATATTGGTTTGAGGAATCATCCTCAAAGGACTTCTCGGACATCAAATCCTATGACAGCAGCGACTTCCTGGACGATATCAGGAGCATGCAGGGCCGCCTGGAGGACGCCGGGCTTGATAGGATAATTGTAGTCGATCTGACGCGCGAGGAAATCGGCGTGCCTGTGGTCAGGGTAATCGTCCCGGGCCTTGAGATATCCGCCGTGGACGGAGAGCGGGTCGGACAGCGGTGCAGAAATGCAAAAGCCAAGAGTCGTCGTCTTTCTGGGCCCAAGCCTGCCTAAAGAGCGCGCTAGCCAGATTCTGGAAGCAGAGTACCTGCCGCCTGCCAAACGTGGCGATATCTATCGCGCCGCGTTGAACGGCGCCGACATCATCTGCTTAATCGACGGCGTGTTCTTCCAGGAGTGCTCCGTGGCTCATAAGGAGATCATCGATTCCATGGAGATGGGATCAAAGGTTATCGGCTCCTCCAGCATGGGCGCTCTGCGTGCCTCGGAGCTGGACGTCTACGGAATGGTTGGCGTGGGCGAGATTTATGAGGCTTATAAAAAGGGCGACCTGATCTCCGATGATGAGGTGGCGCTCATCTTCGATCCGATATGCTTTGAACCGCTCTCAGAACCGCTTGTAAACATCAGGCATAACCTGGAGATTGCCTTAAAGCAGGGAATAATCGATGAGATCTCCAGAGACGCGTTGCTTAAAGCAGCTTTATCCAGGTACTTCCCGGAGAGGACCTATGAGCGCATGATTTTGGACTGCGAGGGAAAGGTAACGGCAGATGTCCTGCAGAGGTTTCGGGAATTTATAAATAATGAAAGAAGAGATCTCAAGATGGAGGATGCCATCAAGGCCCTGGAGTGGGCCTTGAAGATCGCGAATGAGGATTAACGTCAGATCAATGGAAGGCTTCAGGCGAATACTTGGAGAACGAGCGGAGGTCGATCTAGTCGGGGGATCAACTGTAGAGGACCTGTTAAGCGCCCTTTGCGCGGCTCACCCGGATCTGAAAGCCCTGCTGTTTGACGGTTCCGATCTGAAAGAGGATGTGAATATCCTTGTATCTGGCAAAAGCATCGAATCGCTGCAGGGCATGATGACAGAGCTGTCGAATGGAGACGACGTGGTTTTATTTCCGGCAGCCATCGGCGGTTGACCAAAAAAGCAGTTCGTTCCAGGCTGCCTGCCAAATCAACTTCAATTTAATTGCAATCATAATATTAAGTAAATCTATTAAATAGCTTGAAATAATAGTATCCAAAAGTGCTCTCTTGAGCCCAGATCGCTATGATGGATGATATTCTTGCCTTAAAGAAGGAGAAAAACGCCGTCATCCTGGCCCATAACTACCAGGTCCCGGCTGTTCAGGATATTGCCGACATGACGGGAGACTCCCTGGAGCTATCCCGCGCCGCAGCACGCCTAGATGCAGAGGTCATCGTCTTTTGCGGCGTGGACTTCATGGCCGAGACTGCTGCCATACTGTCCCCTCAAAAGAGAATTGTTTTGCCCGTCAAGGGGGCCGGGTGTCCCATGGCCCATATGATAACTTCTCAGCAGCTGAGAGATATGAGATCGCTGTATCCGGGGGCGGCTGTAGTATCCTATGTGAACACGACCGCTGAGGTCAAGGCAGAGAGCGATATATGCTGCACCTCGGCCAACGGGGTGCAGGTCGTAAACTCTCTGGATCAGGAGCAGGTCATATTCGTGCCCGACAGGAATCTGGCAGCATATGTGCAGCGCCACACCTCTAAGCAGATAATCCCCTGGAATGGCTACTGCTATGTTCACGATCGCTTCACCTCCGAGGAGGTCGGGGCCGCAAGGGCGCTTCATCCACAGGCAGAGGTGCTGGTGCACCCGGAGTGCAGGCCGGAGGTCATCGATGCTGCAGACCAAGTCTTCAGCACATCGGGAATGGGCAGGCATGCCCGTGCGAGCACCGCAAAGGAGTTCATAATCGGGACTGAGGTGGGGATGATCTACCGCCTGAAGAGGGATAATCCCGATAAGGAGTTCTACCCCCTGAGCGATCGCGCCGTATGCCAGAACATGAAAAAAACTAGCCTAAAGGATGTTTTGCGGGCGCTTCAGACTCTTGAGCCCCGTGTCACCGTCCCGGATGATATCGCCGCAAAGGCGAGATTATCGATAGAGAGGATGCTGGCCGTTAAACCATGATGGTCTTCAACAAGGCAATTGAAGATGCCAGAAGGACGCGCGTGGACCTACGCATGCGCATGGACGCAAATGAGATTGCCTGATGAAAGAGGCCTTCAGGCGTCCTCAAGCACTGGCCTCGATCTCCTCCAGCAGATTTACGGATTGATCGAACTTTTTCTTCCATTCCAATCCCTTTAGCGTTGTCTTATAAACAACCTTGGCACCTTTTGGGACCTCTTCTATGAGGCCTCTGTTAATCAGGTTATTGAGATATGGGCCAACTGTCAAAAAATTAAGATTTGCCTGGTGAACTACTCTAGTTTTGCTGGCACCGTTTAAACATGCATTCAATATGTTTAATGCTATAAATATATTGCTTCTCCTTTTCGTCGTCATAAACTCTCCAATATTCTGCAATTTATCGATTGGAATCTAATGCCGAAGTTCGATATTATAGGGCTCTGAAGCGATAGCTGATGAGTCCATTATTATTGTGCAGGTCTTAGTTGCAGCCGAATAGTTGATCGCCAATCCAGAAGATGATGAACTCTTCAAGATACATATAGACGATTATGTCCAAATCTGGATCTGAAATTGGACAGATCCTACCGAAAACTTGCTCCTAAATATAGATTAGTATTATTTTTCGGGTTGGGCCGGCTTACTTTTATGCTTTTTTGGGAATTAATAGGGTCAACGGCTAAAAAGAGATCGATGCGGCAGTCGTGAAAAAGCAATTAAATATCGCACAACCTCTGGGAATTCGAATACACATTCATACGCTTTGCGCGCACAAATCCCACAATTGTTAGCCCCGTCCTCTCCGCAATCTTGATGGCAAGGCTGGTCGTCGCCCCTCTGGAGACAACAATTGGAATTCCGGCGTTTGAGCATTTCATGGCCATGTCTGAGGATATTCTGCCGGTGGACGCAGCATAGGTCCTGCTGAGATCCACATCCTTTTTCAGCCCATAGCCCACGACCTTGTCCAGGGCGTTATGCCTTCCGATATCTTCGACGATGCAGACCGCGCCGAGCCTATCGAAGAGGCCGACGGAATGCACCCCACCTGTGGCCTTGTGAATGTCGGAGAGCGATATGGCCTTCATGGCCCCAAAGATGTCCTCTTTGCAGATCATGAGATCTGAGCTGATGATAGGAAGCTTTGACTCATCCAGATAGGAGGCAATTCCGCCGCAGCCGCTGACGATCGGCCTTCTGGGAAGCATAGCCTTCATTGGATTTTTAATGAGAGCCCTTACGACATTTCCCTCAATATCCAGCGACTCGATATCCTGCAGGTTTTTTATTATCCTTTCAGTGAAAAGATGGCCCGTCAAGAACTCCTCTATCATATGTGGGCTCGTCATTGCAGTTGCGTAGTGCCTTCCATTGATGAAGATCGAAAGGGGAATCTCCTCCACGACGCTGCAGCTCGATTGGCCGACAGCATCTCCGTCAAGCCTGATGCAGTTGAACTCGCTGAACAGCTAGGCCACCTTCGCAATCTCTTCCAAAGTCGCCAAAAGCCTCTCAACCTCGTCTTCTGTGTTGTAAAGGTATAGGGACGCCCTGACGCAGCCCTGCCGAAGCCCCAGGTGCTTCATGAGGGGAATGCAGCAGTGAAGGCCCGATCTGACAGCGATGTTAGATGCCTGGTCGAGCATCAGGGCCACCTCATGGGGCAGCAGCCCTGCCACATTAAAGGAGATCACACCGCTCCGGCCTTTTGTTTCCTTCGGGCCGTAAATCTCCACGCCCTCCAACTCCTGCAGGCCGCGAAGGAGCCTTTCGGCAAGCTTTGTCTCGTGCGCTGCGATCTCATCGATGCCGATCTTTCCCAGGTAATCAACGGCTGCGCCAAGGCCGATTCCTGCAGAGACGTCCGGAGTTCCGGCCTCAAAGCCTTCATAGCCCTTTTTTCTCTCAAAGCCGTCCGGGGAGACGTCTTCCACCATTCCGCCGCCTGTCAGCAGCGGCTCCATGCTATCCGCGTCTCTCATCCAGAGGACTCCGGCGCCGGTTGGTCCGAGCATCTTGTGTCCCGAAAAGCAGAGAAAATCGCATCCCAGGCGTTCCACATCAA
>CAZHNU010000068.1:0-13944 GCA_964534145.1 uncultured Methanotrichaceae archaeon
ACTAGGACCTTAGTAAAAGAGTAAGGTTGGCATGGCCAGCGCTGCTAACCTCAAGCAGTATCTATAGAATAGTACTCACTGGTTTTCTGATTTTAAAATTTTTAATCCTCATCGTAGGAGGAGCTTCCATCTATCGGGCCAGCTCGAAGACCGTTTTGACACCGGCCTCTAATCTGAATAGGCAATTTAGGCAGCAGTTCGCCACACAATCCTCTTGCCCGCCATCCCGCGCTGGCTGAACGCATCCTTCCAAAGCTCTTCAGTCAAGCACCTTTGAAACGCCCATGTGCCTCAGGATAGGGCCCACACATGAAGGATGAAAAACCGCACATTCTCCATATATTCGAGTATCCTCCCCCGGAGAGGGGTTGGGGGTAGCCTGCACGGCGATTGAGTGCGCCCCGTCCCATCTCGCGCGAAAACAAAGCAACACGCGGAGTTCCGGAAGAAAGATCTTCTCAATATTGAAACTCGTATTCACAGGCTAAAATCCTGAGGCCACTGCTCTCCATCCCGAGTCCCGAATCCCCTCGACCCCGCGCACGGCTTCCGTCAAGCACTTCCATTATTCCAGCGCAGGCAGATTTCCGCACGCCCCTAGAACCGCACCGCTGCCGCCATGCATCCGCTTCCCCTGCGATCTGGCCGCCGCAGACAGGGCCGTTCTCAAAGGACTTCTTGCTATTTCTGCGCCGGAAAGCTGCACGCCCCAGCTGCCCCGCCCCCTCATCCAGACCGGGGCTCGATCAGTCACCCGCGCCCCCAAGAGCGCATGCGTGCACGCAGGCCCGCCTGGCGGAGGGCGACGAAAGAGCACGGAGCGGCGCGGCCCAGCGAGCGGCGGGAAATGGAATCGATTAGAATGATGCAGGAAGCGAAAATCTATATCTCATCGCAGATGATAACCTTACTAATGTTCGCAGAGTACATCAAAGCGGTGATGGACAAAGCAACTTATGAGATCATCGATGATCCTGAGCCCTTTTATGGCGAGATTCCCGAACTTAGGGGTGTATGGGCAACAGGAAAGACTCTGGAGGCTTGCAGGGACAACCTCATGAGCGCCCTTGAGGATTGGATAGCCTTTCGGCTCAGAACTGGCCGATCCATTCCAACGATTAACGGAGCATCCATCGTTGTTTCTGCGGAGCCTGTGAGCGTTGTCGAATAAGCTCACACCGGTCTCACGCCGAGAACTGATCCGCCGATTAAGGAAATTGGGATTCGAAGGCCCGTTTCCTGGATCGAAACACGACCTCATGGCCAGGGGGACGATTCAGTGATAATCCCCAATTCCCACCGTGGAGAGGATATTGGCGTCGATTTGCTTGCGAAGGTACTGAAACAAGCTGGGATATCTAGAGAAGATTGGCTCAATGCCAAATAGGGTATTTGAGGCAAGTCTCGTATGATTGCTTGGATTTTACAGCTTCATTGCCTTTTTATCGTTCTCCAACGACCCGGAGGGCTATTCGGCCTTGTCATCGGCACCAGCGCCCAGGCAGCCGCATGAGCACGCACGCGGGGCCGCCTGGGCGAGCAGGCGAGGCGAGCAGCTGCGGCGCGGCCCAGCGGGCGGTGTGACATGCCAGTGAAGATAGAAGCGAAGATGCGGCGCCGATGAGCTATTAACAGGCGCTAATACCTAACAGCTGGAAGAATGAAGAGGCGGTGCAATAAAGGTTGTTTCTTAGCAGTTTTATTCATGATCGTTTAATCATATCTATTAATGCATCCTCAGATATCCCATTCCAGATAGATACCTGAGATAGAATATCGTGAAATGTGCCCTTTGCCAGTTCATCGTGCAGAGGAATAGTAATATTGTGATCTCCCGAGGGAGTATGCTTTCTAAGCCTTACGTGGCTTCCTCTCTGGCGAATGATTTCGTAGCCCAGTCTCACGAGCACTTTGAGCAGCTTTTCGCCGCTAACAACCGGACGCTTTTGCAAGAGGCTGCACCTCAAACTCAGAAATCGATAAGATCTTCAGCTCTTCGCCGGCCTCCAAAATATCCTCGAAATGCAGGCTGCTTGCCTCTTTTATGTTTTCAGTTAGCTCATCCAGTGTTTTGCCTTGCGTGAAAATGCCCACGCCTATTCCCCGAGCGCACCAGTTCTCACCATCATTGTAAACTTCGAACTTCACTAGCAACCATACCACCGCTTTCCGTCTACAAAAATTTATGCTACTGCTTAGTATTTATATGCTCCCTTCAATTCTGCAGTTGTCGCCACGCAGGAACTTTCCGTTTCTCCCACGAGGTGAGCGCTATAGCTGTGTGCCCCTTCTCAATCCTCACCCTGCTCTCTCCCATCGCCATCACCAAACCCAGAGCCCCAGCAATAACCGCAGCATCCGTCTCCGTCCCCCAGGCCCGCCCCGCAAAGCCGCGCCGCCCTTCTGTCGCCATCCCCGGCCCGGAGGCCCGACCGTCCACCCTCTCGTCGCCATCTCCTAGACGCCTGAACGAGCATGCACGCGGGGCCCGCCTAGGCGAGCAGGCGAGGCGAGCAGCAGCGGCACGGACCAGCGGGCGGCGGATAGAGGCTCTATCCACCAGCAATCCTGCTTTCCTGAATGCCGTTCGCTGCAATCGTCCGCTGCAAAATTTTATCCGTCCATTCCAGCTCAGGTGGATTAAGAAAGGCTTTATGGGATCAGAGGAGAATTAAATAATGACGGCTTAGTATGAGTAGTGAGACGATCACCTTCCGCCTTCATGCAGTCCAGCGCATGTTCGAGCGCAAAATTAGCGTTGAAGAGGTTCGCTATGTGCTAGAGACCGGTGAGGTGATAGAAGATTACCCAGAAGACACGCCTTACCCCAGTCGTCTGATCCTAGGACAGTATAGAGGCCGTCCAATACACGTCGTAGCGGCCAATAACTCAGCCGACTCGGAGATAGTAGTAATTACAGTCTATGAACCGGACCCATGTGAATGGGATGAGGAATTCTGCAAGAGGAAATTATGAAGTGCATCATCTGCAAAAAGGGCATCACCCGCCAGGGGACAACCACCGTCACCCTTGAGCGTGACTGCTTCACTATGGTAGTTAAAGGAGTACCCGCTCAGGTCTGCCCCATCTGCGGAGAGGCTTATATCGATGAGAAGATCACTGCTGAGCTACTTAAAGGCGCAGAAGAGAGGGTTAGGGAAGGAGCAGAGGTTGAGATCCGGCAGTACATGGCAGCTGAAGAAGCCACAGGCTGAAACTCTGAAGCCTCCTGATGCACAAACCTGAGGTCCTAAATCTTTTTGAACCTGCGCCGGAAAGCTGCACGCCCAGCTGCCCCTCCCCCTCATCCAGACCAAGGCACAATCGCCCTCCTGCGCCCCCGCGAGCGCATGCGTGCACGCGGGCCCGCCTGGTCGAAAGACGAGGCGAGCCGGGGCGGCACGGCCGGTGGGCGGCGGATTCGGTGAGTAAGACCGCAGGAAGCGAAAGACTATATCTATCCGGTGATGATTATCTTAGCAATGTTTGCAGAGTATATCCAGGCGGCAATGGAGAGGGCAACTTACGAGATTATAGATGACCCTGAACCCTTTTATGGAGAAGTCCCCGAGCTGCAGGGCGTATGGGCCACCGGCAAAACCCTGGAAGAATGCCGCAAGGAACTCCAAAGCGTCATTGAGGGCTGGATAGCACTAAAGCTTAGGCTGGGACATCCAATACCATCTATCGGCGGCCAATCCATTAACGTATCCGTGGAGCCGGTATCTATTGTCGAATAAGCTCTCTCCGGTTTCAAGACGCGAGTTGTCCAGCCGTAGACAGGCAATTTCTCAAAGGACATACCCTCTAATCCTCACCCACTGCTTCCAGCGCTTTTCTGTATACCTCTTCTCCGATCCAGAAACCGGCATCGTTCCTCAATCTATCAAGCTCTTCTTTCAACGATGGTATCCTGCCCTCTCGCTTTGCACGAATCAAAATACCTATAACGCCTGACTTTTTCAGCCTATAAATTCCTGCAATCCTTCTTGCCTCGCTTTCATCCATAAATACTATCTCAGGGCAGCATTCCACAGCAAGGGCAATGGTTTCTGATTCACCGGCATGCAGGTCCTTTTGCAGAAAGCGGACTAAATCCTGATTAGAAGGAGCCACAACCTCAATCCATCCCAGGCTCTGTCCTTCTTCTACCTCAGAAGAACCCGGCCAATCTCTGCCCGCCTCAACTACTTCCCGCCAAACGGCCGGGGCTAAAAGAACCTTTTTATGAAACTCCTTTAAAAGATTCAAACGACCGATCTTTGCCAGGTGTATCAGGGTTGACGAGTCACTGACCACATTCGGCATATTTCAAGTCCTCTTCCAGATCAGCCTCTCCGTAATGGCGCTTGATCTTTCGCTGCCCTAGAAGATCTTCGAATTGCTGGCGAGTGAGGCCACTAAGCGCAGTTGCTTTACCAGATGATAGCATGCCCCGCTGGTAAAGAGCTAGAGCTAACTCTTTGTAAAGCTCGGCCTCTACCTCGTCAGGCGGTACACGGAGGGCATCGATTACCTCATCCGGAATCTTTAAAGTTCGTGCGCCCATTGGTCTCTTCTCCTTTTCGTAATATTAACTCGTTTTATTCTTTAAGTTTTGGTCGTCACTAAGATAAACACCGATTTAAATTTCAGTCGACGAGAGGTATAGCGGTGGCTTCGTTAGACTAGATTATGCTAACGATTTAAGCACGAGCATGCGAGATAGGTGCGTCGCCGCCGTTTTAGCATGTATGTTCTCTCAATTCTCTACTGTCTGGCCAAACAAACGGGAGGCTTCTCAAAGCGCATCCTGCTATCTTTCATTGACTGCGGCTTATCAAGAATCCCAGACACTAATCGTAGCATCAACCCACTTCCGTTCCCCAGCTCCGCCCCCGTAAAGCCGCGCGGCCCTTCTGTCGCCATTCCCCTGCCCGAAGGCCCGACCTCTCACTGGGCGCCAGCGCCTGGACGCCTGCCCACGCATGCACGCGGGCCCGCCTGGGCAGGAAGAGAGACGGAGCGAGCCGGAGCGGCAGCGGCACGGCCAACAGGCGGCGGGAGCTGCAAGGGTGATCTAAAGGCCGTTATGGAATTGAAGATCATCGAAGAGATGTAGATGTTTCCGGTTTTAGCTGACCCCGGCGGTCGTTAAGCTTTGGCAGCGTCAAGCCTTAAAAAAGTTACCGGGATAGGAGTATTTCCGGAAAAATCACAGCTTCCTGTGACAGAACCACCAGTCCTCGCACACCATATCGCCGCCCGTCTTTCTGGTCGCCGCAGTCTTTTCGTCTCCGGGTGGAGGGATTATCACCTGGTCGCCAATCAGATCGTTATTGGGCCAGTTGGCAGGAGCTGCTACCTTGTACTTATCAGTTGTCTGAAGAGCCCTCACTGCCCGGAGGATCTCGTCCATATTGCGTCCTACCTCCTGGGGGTAGAAGATAATGAGCCGAACCGTGGCCTCGGGATCGACTATAAAAACTGCCCGAACTGTGTTGGTAGCCTTTCCAGGATGGATCATTCCAAGGCGTGAGGCCACCTTACCGGAGTCATCGGCAATGATTGGGAACTTGATGTCAACGTTTAAGTTCTCGCGGATCCACTGGGTCCATTTCATATGGGAAAATACCTGATCAATGGAGAGGCCGATCAGTTCGCAATTAAGCTTTTCGAACTCCCCTCTCCGCCGTTCAAATCCGACGAACTCGGTCGTGCAGACGGGCGTAAAATCCGCAGGGTGGCTGAAGAGAACAAACCACTTTCCCGCAAATGCGTCCGGAAGCTTCATCATCCCATGGGTCGTCTTGACATCCATACGAGGAAACTTGTCCCCGATGAGCGGAAAGCCGCCCTGCTCGGCTGCGCACATTGCATGGTGCATTTCCATCCTTCCCATTCCACCCTGCATCTCCATGCCTACCGGCATATCTGTTCTGCACATACAACCAACCTCTTATCTCTTAATATCAGACCAAATTTTTGTTAAGGCTTCATTGATAATTAAAGGTTGTTATTACCAAATAATCAATGGAGGACAATGATGCTTTTTTTGGTTTCATGAATGCAATGCGCTTGCAGGGACTTTGCCACAAAAAGCTAACGCTTTTAAAAGAGAGAAAAATGGTTTCAAACTCTGACTTCTCTAGCCCTTGCCGGTCTCGTAGCAGCGATGACTATCAAGTAAATCGCAGCCAAAGCTATCAGCACATATATGATCGTTGCAACAATACTGCTGCCAAAAATTGCTGCTACCAGGTTAAAATCAAATAAACCGACCAAACCCCAATTTATGCCGCCGATTACTACCAATATCAGGGCGATCCAATAAAGTGCTTCAGAAGTATCCATAATAACACACACCTTTTTAGATTATTTATTTAATAGTGCTTATACTATTTAAATTTTATTCTCCTGATTTTATGGGTATTAGAAGAACAATATCCTTTTTATAAGCGTTTTTCAGGTGAGTTTCTTATTAAGAGGAGGCGCAACGGGCATATTTTTCCAATTTTTCGGGTGAAAAGAAATACTGGAAAGATGTATATACGTTTAGGCTGCAGTAATTTGTGGAGATTCTAATGGCGGCTGAAGATGCCATAAGGGCTACGGTCGATGAGCTTTTAAAGGCTTTATCTGCTAAAAATATTATTGGTGACCCGATAGAAACGGAGGATAAAATACTCATACCTATAACCAAGATGGGCATGGGTTTCGGCACAGGACAGAGCATTGGTGCCGGAGAGGCTCAGAAGGGAGAAACTGCAAGCGGAGCGGGCGGTGGCGTTGGAGTTTTTCCGGTAGCCGTAGTGGTCATCTTCAAAGGCGTCACAGGATCTGAAGGGGTCAGGGTCATTCCTCTGACAGCCCCTAGCCCCCTGGGCGAGTCCATGGTTAACATTGCCAACACAGTGATGGAGAGGCTTACCAACCGAAGAGAAGTCTCTGAGAAAAGGCCGATGCAATCAGCCAAAATAAATGTGGATTGACCTTCCTCCCATGTCTTTCGTATTACTGGTATTAATAATTATTTTATTATTTCTTGCAATTATCCTTCTGGCCCCCTTTCGCATCTACCTGAATATAACGAAGAACGGCCCTCACATCAACGGTTACTATAAAATTTATTGGTTGGGCATCACCCTTTACAAGGCAGAGATATCTCCGCCATCTGAGGAGGAGGCCATTTCGGCACCAGGTAAAGAAGCAGCAGAATTGAGGAGAGAAGAGGAAGAAACGGAGATACCCGCGAAAGGAAAAAAACATAAAATAAAACCCGCGCCACAGGCCCCAAACCCCAAAGACCTGATAGGAGCCCTGCCTGCCCTGGCCCGCGTTTTGAAGAACATGATTAAAGCCATAAAAATAGAGGCGATGTCCTGCCATATCTCCTTTGGATTGAATGATCCGGCTGATACTGCAATCATCAGCGGTTATCTCTGGTCGGCTGCATCATCTATTGGCATTTTAAGGACAAATGTCTGCATTGATCCGTATTTTGGGGGAGAAAGGCTCGACGGCAGCCTCCTTGCCGACATTAAGGCCAGGCTTATATGGGTCGCTCTAGCTTTAGCCAAGGCCCTTAAAGAGGAGAAGATAAGGCGGCTCATCATCGATTCTGCCAGAAGAGGGACGGCATGAAGGAGGTTCAGCTGCCATCGGTTGAAACCGACCTTAGGGTCGGCGAGATAATTGAGATTGAGGGACGCATCATTTATCCTGTTGTGAGAGTTTCTGTTATTAGAGCTCTCGATGGAAAGATCATCGGCGGCTGGGCCGCTCCTTTGGCCATGCTGGTGATTGAGGCCAATGATCAGTATGCTATCTCCTTTACGGGTGATGATGTGAGCGTCGATCAGATTGCGAAGATTGCTCCAGAACTGAAAAAAATAATCGATAAGTCGCGCGGAATTTATAGAATAGAGGTATTCTAGTACATATAATTCACAAAAAGATGCAATTTTAGGCTAAAAGCCACTTTCATATATGAGCTGCTCTTATGCCTGCAATAATTATTGGTGCGTTGTATAGTTATTCGCGACTAACACCGATGAGCATGTCGTGATTTGTCGATAATTAAGTTAAGACATAGATGCATTCATTTTCGTTTTATATATATGATATTAACCGCAAATTTCAATAAGGAGAAATAAATAAATTAAAAAAAGCGTGAAAATATCTGTTCATAAAAGGTGCATATGACCCCTAGCTAAAGAAAAATTTCATTAGTGTTGGCACATCAATAAACCGCTGATGGATGCCAGTGCTAGGCCGGCTGCATTCCTGAGCTACGACCATCTGGACGACAGGTATGGTCATATTTCTCAATTCAGAGTGCGGCTGGCAGATGAGGTCTGTATCCAGACTGGAGATGAGTTCACCATATTCCAGGATAGAAGCGATATCTCATGGGGTGAAGGCTGGAGAAAAAGGATAGAGGAGTCCCTCGACAGCATAGTCTTTTTCATACCAGTCATAACTCCCAGCTTTTTTAAAAGCGAGAGATGCCGGGCCGAGCTGAAGCAGTTTCTGGAGCGCGAGAGGAAGCTGTGCCGCAGAGATTTCCTGCTTCCGGTCTATTACGTCAGCACTCCCCTTCTCGATGATGCAGGCAGAAGGGATGAGGACGAGCTGGCCAGGGAGATATCTGAAAGGCAGTATGCAGATTGGCGGGAGCTTCGGTTTGAGCCCTTCGACTCACCTCATGTGGGAAAGGAGCTTGAGAGGCTTGCGGCCCAGATCAGGGAAGCGCTTGATAAGTCCGGGCCATGCGGCTGCAAAGATGATATCAGATTTGTTCCTAACAGCCCCACCACAGCCGGATTTTCGCGTTCTGGGATGAGCCAGAACGGGAATCCGTCTACACAAAAGAAAACGGAACACAGGGCGATAGTGGTTGACCATATGCATCGGGGAGACTGTACTGCAATTAGCGAGGCCGTAATGATTGCATCCCCAGGAGACCTTATTATTGTGAAGCCTGGGCTTTACGAAGAGGAGATGACCATCGATAAGCCGCTTGAAATACTGGGCGATGGAGACCTACGTGATATTGTCATCAGGGCCACAGGCAAGAGCGCTCTTCTATTCAGGACCTCAAAGGGAAAGGTCTCCAATCTCACCTTGCAGCAATCCGGGGGAAACGATTGCTGCGTGGATATATCTCAAGGCCGCCTGGAACTGGAAGGGTGCGATATCACCGGCTTCGGCCAGGCATGCGTATCAGTCCACAGCGGAGCGGATCCACGGCTTCGCCGCAACCGCATCCATGACGGAAGGGCGGAGGGAGTATCCATCTACGATAGCGGCCTTGGAATCCTCGAGGAAAACGAGATCTCCTCCAACACCGGGCCAGGCGTCGCAATAAGCCGCGGCGGCAATCCAATCCTTCGCCGTAACCGCATAAACAATAACCATGGAGAGGGAATAAGGGTTTTAGAGGGAAGCCAGGGAACCATAGAGGAAAACGACCTGAGGGATAATCTCCAGGGCCCATGGTACATCTCCGAAGATTGCGAAAAAAATCTCAAGCGCTGCGGCAATCTGGAATAACGATTTTGAAGTCCTAAAATTTCAAAATTAAAAATTAATTGAATTAAAAATTAACCGAAAAGCGGAGATTTGGTAATCAGCGCCTGCGAATCATCGTGCCCACACCCTCGTTTGTGAGCAGCTCCAGCAAAATGGCATGATGCTTTCTGCCGTCGATGATATGCGCCTTGTCAACCCCGCCCTCCACCACTCTCACGCATGCCTCGACCTTCGGGATCATTCCGCCCTTGATCACGCCGTCCTGAACAAGCCTCTGGAAATCCGATGCAGGAAACTCGGAAATTACGCTTGCAGGATCGTCGGGATTCATCCTCACGCCCTCGACGTCGGTGATGGACAGGAACTTCTTGGCCCGAAGGGCTATTGCTACGGCTCCTGCAGCGGTATCAGCGTTTACGTTGAGGTTGTTGCCTTCGCCATCTACGGCGATGGGAGAGATGACAGGAATATATCCCTTTCCGGCCATGACCATTAGAATCTCCGGGTCCACGCTCTCTACCTCCCCCACAAATCCGAGATCCACGGGGTCCTTGCCCTGAATTTTAACAGGCGCCTTCTTCTTAGCCTTCAGGAACATTCCGTCCTGGCCCGACAGGCCGATGCCCTTTGCTCCGTGTTTGCCAATCAGGTTGACAAGCTCGGCATTTATATTTCCGAGAAGGACCATCCGGGCAATTTCCAGGGTTTCCTTATCCGTTACCCGCAGGCCGCCCACGAACTCGGCCTTCTTGCCGAACTTTTCCATAGCCTCGGATATCTCCGGGCCGCCTCCGTGAACGATTACCGGATGAATGCCGATATAGCGGAGCAATACCACGTCTTTGATGAAGTCCTCTAAGACCTCACCGTCGGACATGATAGAGCCGCCGATCTTGAACACCATGATGGAATCGTAAAACTCGCGAATGTAGGGCAAAGCCTCAATGAGAACCTGTTCTCTCTTAACCGTCACATCCATACCTTCTATGCCAAATTATTTTTTATAAGAGTGATCTGTTGGCCCGCAGCCAACAGATCCCCTTTCACTCAATGGACATCAGCACGTCGCCGGGTGAAACGGTGGTGCTCTCCTTCACATAGATCTCCTTGACCAGGCCGTCCTTGTCGGCAAGTATGTTTTGCTCCATCTTCATGGCCTCAAGAACCGCCACGGGATCTCCCTTGCTCACCTTGTCTCCCTTGCTCACCTTGTATCTGATGACCACTCCCTGCATTGGAACTGTGACGCCGTCGCTTGGCGCCTTCGGCTGAGCCTCCTGAATGGTCATGCCTGCCGGAGCCACCTTTACAAGGAATGACTCGCCGTCTATCTCCACGTTGAGGGCTATTGGCTCCCCTCTTACAGGGAGAGATGTGGACGCAGGGGCCGATTGCTTTTTAGCGAGCGGCTCCTCAACGGCCGAGCCCTGGAGGAACTTCAAGGCAACCTGGGGATAGAGAACGTAGGTTAGGTAATCCTCCTCCTTTTTAGCCAGTCCCAGCTTATCCAGCTCCTTTCTGGCAGCCTCGTACTCAGGCAAGAGAAGGTCTGCAGGCCTCACAGTGATTGGCTCCTCATCGCACAGGATCTTGATCCGGACCTTTGGGTCAATCATTGCAGGAGGCTTCCCGTAGAGGCCTTTTACGTAATCCTTGACCTCCTTTGGCACCATCTTATATCTATCGCCTGTAATGACGTTCAGCACCGCCTGAGTCCCGACTATCTGGCTTGTAGGGGTCACGAGCGGCGGATAGCCCAGGTCCTTTCTAACCTTCGGAACCTCGGATAGGACCTCATCCCACTTGTCAATGGCCTTCTGCTCGATTAACTGCGATACCAGATTTGAGAGCATGCCTCCGGGGACCTGATAGATCAGGACGTTTGTATCCACTCGGGCAGTGATCGGATTGAAGACCGGCGCGTATATCTCCATGAGCTTCTCGAAATACCTCTTGATCTCTGTCAGCAGCTCAAGGTCGAGGCCCGTGTCGTATGGCGTTCCCTGCAGCGCGGCCACAAGGCTTTCTGTGGCGGGCTGAGAGCTGCCTCCAGACAGCGGAGACATGGCCACGTCCAGTATATCCACTCCCGCCTGGATGGCATGGAAATAGCTCATCTGAGCCATTCCGCTGGTGCAGTGAGTATGAAGGCATATCGGTAGGCTGACCTCCTTTTTAATGGCGCTTACCAGATCGTAGGCGTTTTGGGGCGTGATCAGCCCAGCCATATCCTTGATGCAGATGGAATCGCAGCCCAGCTCAGACAGGCTTACCGCGAAGTCGGCGAACTGCTCAATTGTATGCACAGGGCTTATTGTGTAGCTGATTCCTCCCTGGACATGGGAATCCATGCGCTTGGCCACTTTGATGGATTTCTCCATATTGCGGATATCGTTGACGGCATCGAATATCCTGAAGATGTCAACGCCGTTTTCGGCAGCCTTTTCCACGAACTTTTCCACCACGTCGTCGGCATAATGCCTGTACCCGACCAGGTTTTGGCCGCGCAGCAGCATTTGCATAGGGGTTTTCGGCATCGCTTTTTTAAGCGCGCGCAAACGCTCCCAAGGATCTTCGTTCAGATACCGAATGCAGGTATCGAAGGTAGCGCCGCCCCACATCTCCAGAGAGAAAAATCCGACGTCGTCCATCATCTCTGCGATGGGTAGCATATCCCTGGTTCTCATCCGGGTGGCCAGAAGAGACTGATGCGCGTCCCTAAGAACCGTGTCAGTAAGCTTTACCCTGCCCATAAGACCTCTCCTAATCTCTCCTTCTACTTAAAACCCCTTCGATCATCAAGCCCATTTAAGCGAACGTGGCCCAAACATGGGCGATTGAAAGCGTTCGCCGACCTGGATTCATTCCCAATGACAGCTGATGCGATTTTAATTCTCCGCCGGGTTCATCGAGATGCTATATAAATCTGATGGATTGAACCCGCCCTTTCGAGAAAGTATATTTCCGGTAAGAATTCCTTATCGTTTCAAGGGAGACAGCCCGGAGTCTGCAGTTGGAGCCTGCAATTGCGCTTTGCATTCAGGATGGGATCTCTGTCGAGCGGCGTTTCATTCCAACTATTCAGCGATGATTTGAAGCATCGTCGCGAATGTCTCGAAATATATAACCCGAAGTTGAAACTGAAACAAAGGGTCATCTCAGGCTTTATGAACTCCAATTTTTCAAGATTGCATTGGATTTAAACCTAAAAAGGCTGCAGCATGAGACAACAGGCTTAATGCTCCGCTAAATCGCAGCCGAAAGTCGCATTCTTCTGGGCAACTCGGATATTTTCATCGTTAAATTGTCTTCTACTGAGACAATTAATTACGTATAAAAAATACAGTCTATCGAAAGCGATTTATACAGATGTGTACAATGCAAGTGTCTATTAATAATATGATTGCATTGTATGGGGTGGAGAGCAAAAATGAGACTTCGAGTTGTGAGCAGCAGGAATGAAATTCCGGGCCTCAGCCAAAATGAAAAGATGATACACCTGGCCTTCAGGGCTTCCAACGTAGACTTCCTCAATCTGATGCAAAGATGCCCGAGGCTTAGAATGATTCAGGTACCGCCATCGTACAGAAAGACTATGTCAAACGCCATCCAGGTGTTCCTGGACATGCAGGGCATTGAGCTTCTCGAGGGCGACGTTTGGGGCCACAGGAAGGACCTCGACGAGTACTTCACAATTGAAGACGCCACCATGGAAGAGATCCGAAACCTTGCCGCAACAGGCGCCAGCGCAGACGACGTGGCAGCCCAGATACAGAAGAAGGCAAGGCTGGGACCCGACCTCATCAAGTACATCGCAAAGACAAAGATGACGGCCTGAGCCGAGCCATCTGGCTTGGCTTCTCTTCTAATTTTATAGTTAATTGCGCTTGCCAGTAAGATCCTTCTCCTGCAACTTGCATCAATAACTCCTAAGCGAATCTTTGGCAAAAGGCAGGACGGCAGATCCTGCGAGAGCCTGGACCCGCTCTTTTTGGCATTGATGTCCGGAGAATTATTGCCGGGAGTGGACGTCACAGTGCCTGCTTTTATAAATCCGAGGCATGCCTTTGCGGCTGCACACCCGGTCATTGATCTGCGCGATACGATTGCCTGCAAGAGGTCCATTGGTGAGGGATAAATCTCCTGCTATCTTTTATTATGATCAAAATATTGTCAAATTTTGCCTCTCCCTGGCCCAGAACTTATTCTTTATTAAACTGTAAATGCTCGATTGATAGCGTTTTGTACGGATGTGTAAAGTGGAAGTGTCTATTAATAATATGATATGTTCCTAAAGGCCAGGAGTGTTCATGAGACTTAGAGTAGTTAGCTCAAAAAATGAGATATCCAATCTCAACCCGAACGAGAAGATGGTTCACCTGGCCTTCAGGGCTTCCAACGTAGACTTCCTCAATCTGATGCAAAGATGCC
>CAZHNU010000069.1:0-13933 GCA_964534145.1 uncultured Methanotrichaceae archaeon
TATTCGGAAGGGGGTGGATAGTACCCTTATTTTTTCATTGTAGAAGGTTTTTCATGGGAGAGGGGCCGGGGGTAGCCCGCGCGGCAACTACAGCGCGCCCCCCCCAATACCGCGCGCGAGAAAAGCGCAACGCGCGCGGCACAACGAAAGAGCAAAGGTATATAGCCTAACTGTAGACCTCTGACCTCTTGGCAACTCTGTCGTGTTCCTTTAGTTAGCTTTTCATTTTGCTTCTCACTTTGTCCCCACCAGCCACGCAAACACAGCCTTGCTGGTGTGCAGCCTGTTCTCAGCCTCGTCAAAAACGGCCGATTGCGGCCCGTCCATCACCTCGTCGGTGATCTCCTGGCCCCTGTGCGCCGGCAGGCAGTGCATGGCTATGGCCCTTGAGGACGCCAGGCCCATCAGCTCCTCGTTCACCTGGTACTTGCCGAATACCCGCAGCCTCTCGGCCTCCTCGCCCTCGTCTCCCATGGAGATCCACGTGTCAGTCACCAGGACGTCCGCGCCTTCAGCTGCCTCTGCAGGCTCCATGACGACCTTCGGCTGGCTGCCAAGCCTCTGCGCCTGCTCCAGTATCCGGGCTTTGGGCTCATACCCCTTGGGCGATGCTATGGTCATTTTCATCCCCAGAATGGCAGATGCCAGAATGAGAGAGTTGCAGACGTTGTTCCCGTCCCCAATCCACGCCACGCGCAGGCCCTCAAGCCTTCCGAAGCGCTGGCGCATGGTCTGAAGGTCCGCCAGGATCTGCAGCGGGTGCTCCCAATCCGAGAGGGCGTTCATCACAGGCACATCGGCGAACCTGGCCAGCTGTACAACTGTATTGTGCGAGAAAACGCGGGCCGTGATGCCGTGCACATAGCGAGAGAGCACGCGGGCCGTGTCTGCGACGGTCTCCCCCCTTCCCAGCTGAAGCTCTGCAGCGCTTAAGTAAAGCGCATGCCCGCCAAGCTCATCGCAGGCCACCTCCATGGAGACCCTGGTGCGCGTCGAGGGCTTCTCGAATATCATGGCCAGGCTCTTTCCCTTCAGTGGCTCGCCGTGGTTTCCCCTTTTGGCCTTGAAGGCCTCTGCGCTGTCCAATATCTGAATGATCTGCTCTTTGGAGAGATCGGAAACGGAGATGAGGTTCATTGTGATCCCTTGAGTAATTTGAACAATCAATTAATCCCTAGTGCTTTAATAGGGCTCAGTCGTTTGGAATTAACTCCTTGATAAAGCTTTGGTATAGTTTTTCGCGCCTTTGCGCCATTAACGTTATGTCTTAGATGAGAATGAAAATGGTATCTGAGTTTGGACGCCCCAGATACCCGGCTTAAATGATAATCTCTTAGCCTCTCATCCTTTCCAGCAGGTCGCCTATTTTGGTCAATTCGTCGCTAGACTGCGAAACGCGGGCGGTGATGCCCTTGAAACCAGGTACGCTCGCCTCGCAGATATCGTCCGCGACCAGCTGGTTCGACCACGGGCTGTTGACCATGAAGGCGATGCCTGGATGAGGGTCGTCATCAGATGTCATGGCGGCAACTACGATGCTCCCGACATCGTTTTCAACCAACACCCTCTGGCCGTCCTTCGTCCCCAGCCGTGCCATGTCCTGCTTGTCCAGGATTATCTGTGCGCTCAGCTTCTGGTACTCGTCCGAGTAGAGCCCCTTCTTCCCGGCCTCGTACTGGAAGATGTCCCTGAAGGTGACGATTGTGGCAGTCACATCCGCATCCATTTAGATCGCCTCCCTTATGCGGTTCAAGATTTGCTCATCCGTCAGTAGATCCGACTTCGTGAACGGCTCGAATTGAATCTTTACTCCGTCCATGCGTACGGCAGAGCCGCCTGCCTCCAGGCCGTACATGGCCGAGGGGATCACGATTTTCGCCGCATCGGTTGTCAGCGACCCCCGGGGATCAATGGCGATCAGGGGAACCTTTGCCAGCCGCTGCGCCGTCTTGAAGGGAAGCGCCGAGAGGGGATCTGCACCGATTATGAGTGCTGCATCGCAGCTTTTCGATGCCTCGACAATGCTGTTCTCGGGCCCGTGAGAGGCATTGCCGTCCTTGAAGGCCACACGGTTGATGAAGCCCGTCTCGTCCAGGAGCATCTGGTTGAAGCCGCGCATGTTGTAGTGGCCGACCATCGGCACAACCTTAAATGTTGAAATCTCGTTTAATTTGGCCACCAGCGTCTCAAAGAGGTCCATCTTCTCCTGCAGCGAGTAGATCAGTCCGATGCCGGGGAATATGACTCCATACTCAGTCTTTTTGAGCATTGTCCCAAGCTCTATCATGCGCTTCTTTTCTTTATCCGAGCCCTTCGGGATCTTTCCCTCAAGTACGGAGATGATTGCCCGGATGAACTCGGCATCGCCGCCTGGGGGCACGCGGAAAAAGTAGTCGCTGCACAGCTTCGCCGTCGACGACTTCCTCACATCGATCACAACGCAGGTCCTTTCCTCCTCATAGCTCTTCTGCCGCTTTCCACCACGGGGATAATAGGAAAAGCGCGATAGATGCCTCGGGTGGCTGTTAGAGGGGTCTGTACCCCAAAAAACGGATGTATCTGCGAAGTTCCTTACATCGTCAAGGGTGCATGTCGGAATCTTCCCCGTGAGAATCCTCTCCATGAGGGCTCCCTGGCAAAATGAGGATGTGTCGTCGATGGTTGCGTTCAGCCTCTTTGCCAGCTCAATTCCCGCCTTCTGGGCCTCCTGGGTCGTGTTCGACCAGCCGTAAAGGATGGGCCTCCTGGCCTCGCGCAGCATCTTCGCCGCAGCATCTATGGCCTGGTCTATAGAGACCTCCTGGCCGTCCACTTTGGGGCGCGTCCTCTCCGTAAGCATGGCCTGAAAGTGGCCGAAACCCTTGCGGCATAGGTTCTTCGCCTGGCCCAGAGTCCCTGCTTTTAGGGCCAGCTCGATGTCCTCGCAGAGAAGCGAGCAGCCCGTGCATGTTACTTCTGCCATCTACCCATCACCTACACGAACTCAATGGCCTTGCTCGGACAGGTGGCCGTGCAGGCGTTGCAAAGCACCTTGTTCGGGCCAAAGCGGCGGCATTCCTTGACGTTTTGGGCCTTCACGACGCCGTCCTCCACAACCAGGATGACCTTCTCTCCCTGAGGACCCAGGCCGATGCCGCACCTCGTAGGCTCGGCTGCCACGTTCACAGGACAGGCCACGACGCAGTTTCCGCAGCCGAAGCACTTCTCCGGATGGATGATCAGCCCCGTCTCAGAGGCCTTTTCTAGAGGAGCCAGCAGCTCCTTTAGCTTCTTGTACTTCTCCGCATACTTGGGCTGCAGAAGGGGCGGGCAGTCCTCCAGCTTCTTTTCCCTGTTTAGAAGGGCGACTGCAAAGGCCATGCAGGAGGCATATCCGCACTCTTTGCAGGGGGTCTTTGGCAATAACGTGTAGATCTCCATGGCGCTGACCATTAAACTGACACCTCTTTTAAGAAGACTTGATCTAGCCTTTTGGCCCTCGATCATATTTATTGCCTGCGCAAACCTTTTCATATTTCCTGATGCAAAACAGGTCTGGATGCCTTTCCAAAACCCTTTGGCCCTTCTGGGGCTCTTGAGCATTATACCCTTGATCATCGTGTATCTTATCCGCCCAAAGCCAAAGGAAATACCCTTTTCGTCCATCCTTTTTCTCAGGGAGGGCGAGGCCGAGCGGTCTGCAGTTTTAAGCCGCCTCGTGAGCGATCCCCTCTTCTGGGTGCAGCTTCTGGTGCTTCTCTCCCTATCAGTAGCCGCAGCCGGGCCTTATACGGTATCCACGGGAACGGCCGAAAGCCACCTAGTCATAGTCATGGATGTCTCTCTTAGCATGGAGGGGAGCTTCCAGGAGGCCCTGCGCCTTGCGGAGGAGCATCTGGGCGGCTTTGAGCGGATCAGCATCGTCACGGCCGGCAGCATCCCTCAATCAGTGCTCCAGGACGGGAGCAGCGATGAAGGTAGGGATGTCCTTGCCGGACTTCGCCCCAAAGCCGTATCTTCTGACCTGTCGGCTGCCATGCAGCTTGGCAGTTTACTTCTGGGCTATGAGGGCGGGAACATGCTCGTGGTCTCCGACTTCGTCAGCTGGACTGGAGATGATCCGGGAGACACGCGAAGGCAGCTTGAGGCAAAGGGCTTGGGCGTTGTCTTCGCGGATTCCTATCGGGGCGGGGAAAACGTGGGAGTTGTAAGCGGCTGGAGTGTGGCAGGTCCCGGCTACGTAAATCACACAGCGCTTCTCCATAACTTTGGCGGCTCCAGAGCGGTTCCCATAACCATCAGCGGCCCGGGCGGCTCGACAGAAAGGTCCGTCAACATCCCTGCAGGCGGCGACTTCTACCTGACATTCACAGCCTACCCGGGAGAAAACAGAATCACATTGGATGCGGACGATGCCATTTCCTCCGACAACGACGCCTACGTCTATGTGCCAGACTTCGGCATCATAAACGTCCTTTATTTGGGCGAGGAGGGGCCTTCTTTAGCAGCCCTTCGCTCTCTTCCTAATGTCCAGGTCCGGCGGTCCGGCAACTATGAGGACTTCGACCTGATCGTAGTCACCAAAAACGCCTCCACCGATGGAAAGCTGAATCGCTACATCGACTCTGGCGGTCGGGTTGTCTTCATCGCATCGGACGGCGAGAGCCCCGAGTATCTGCCCGTAAGGGTGACGGGCGAGCAGCAGGGCCCCGTCAACCTCTGGGTCCGCGACCAGGGATTTGCAGAGGATATCCATTTCGATGAGATCGGCATCTTCAGTTACCCTGAGGCGGTGCCCCGCAGGCGCTCGGTCACAATGGTGGAGACGGGCAGCGTCCCGCTTTTATCCTACTGGCGTCTGGGCCGCGGAACAGTAGTGTACAGCGGCCTGGAAAAGGACTCAGACTTCTACATGAGGCCCGAGTATCCCATATTCTGGCACCAGATGGTAAACTGGCTGGTCGGAGTTCCTGACATATCAGAGGCAAACCGCAAGACCGGCGAGATAATACCCCTGGGAGAGCCCACAGTTGTTGATACTCCTCAGGGTACGATTACAACCAGCAACCTGCTGCTGGACGAGGTAGGAATATACCGCTTCCGGGAAGAAACACTGGCGGCGAACATGTATGACCCCAGGGAATCGGATCTCGCGAGAGAGGCGGGCATCAGCCCTGCGGCAGGGGAGTTCTCAGGCACAGGGCAAAGGGAGACATCGATTGAGAACGATCTGACGCCGCTGGTCATAATCCTAGCTGCGCTGGCCGTCCTGGCAGAGCTTGCCATCATTAGATGGAGGCGAGAGTTGTGATTGAGGGGCTGTACTTCTCGACCCCCCAGCTTTTGTGGCTGATCCCCTTGATTATCCTGGGAGGCATTGCCTATCTGTGGAGGCGCGGCGGCAGCAGGGTTCTAATTCTCAGCCGCATGGCAGTTTTCTGCCTGATCATACTGGCTGCAGCCAACCCCTACTTCGTGGAAACGCATACCGTTCGATCTGAAAGCCCAAGCATTGCAATACTGGACGACCAGACCGGCTCCATGGCAGTGTTTGATCCCGGCGTGGCAGAACGCCTCTCCGGTCTCTTGAGGGGCTCTCAGGTCAGATCCTTCTCAGGGGATTCTACCCCCCTCGGAGACCGGATAATCCAAAACGCCATTCCGGGAGGAACGCTTGTACTCGTATCCGACGGCCAGAACAACCAGGGCAGGCCGCTTGGAGAGGCCATATCTCTCGCAAAGGCTGGAAATGCCTCGGTCTTTGCCATCGGTCTCCAGCCCGTGGCCACCGATTCTAGCGTCGTGATAGACGGGACAAATACCGCAGTTCTCGGCGGAGATTATCCCTTTACTGTGGTCATCCGCTCATCGGGAAGCTATCAGGGTACTCTATCAGTCTTCGCGGACGAGGTTTTGATATATTCAGATACGGTCGCAGCCAACGGCACAACTTCCATCAAGATCTCCCATGCATTCCTTCAAACAGGAACTCATATACTTCGGGCAAACATTGCTGTCACTCCCGACTTGCTGCAGGTGAACAACGACTACCAGAAGGCCGTCTATGTGGTCCCTCAGCCTGATGTGCTTTTGGTCTCGGATGAGGCATCTCCACTCTCGACTGTAATGGAGGACCTCTACAAGCTCACGACTATGCAAGATCTTCCCGCAGACCTGAGCGGATACAAGGCCGTGGTGGTGGATAATCAAAGATACGAAAGAGATCTCGACCGGCTGAATGAGTACGTGCGCGAAGGCGGCGGACTGGTGGTTGTGGGCGGCTCAGAGTCCTATGATCTTGGCGGATATCTCAACTCAACTCTGGAGGATATCCTGCCTGTCAGATCGGCCCCAAGCGTATTCCAGGGAGGAAAGACAGCCGTCATTGTCATGGATATATCGTTCAGCCTCATGGGAACCAGGACAAGCAGCGGCACGCCTCTTCTGGATTACGAGAAGGCTCTGGCCATTGAGCTTCTCAAGTCCCCCGACCTCCAGGATTACGATGTGGGCCTTGTGGTCTTCGGCACACAGGCTTATGCCGTCACCGAACCGATCCCCCTCTCGCGGGGGAGGAGCGTGCTCGATGAGCGCATAGCCGGCCTCTCTCCTGCGGGAACGGAGAACACGTTCCTGGATAACGGTCTCGCTTTAGCCTGGGATATGCTCAACAGCAGCGGAGGCGAGGGAGAGCTGATAGTGCTGTCTGATGGGAACCTCTGGAACTACGAGGACGTCTTCGAGCGCTCCGTCGATATTCTGAGGCAGATGAACACCACTACGCGCCTGATTCAGGTACAGGCCTTCCCAGGAAAGACCGGCCGCCTAGACGACATGGCCGCGGAAACGGGGGCCGAGTTCATCCAGTTCGTATACCCTACATCTCTGACCACTCAGGTGGAGGAGCCCCCTCAAGTAGAGCCTGAGCAGGAGGAAGAGACGCCCGCCGAAGGCTATCCCATGTCCGTCGTAAACGAGAATCACTACATCACCTCGGGCCTGGAGCTTAACGCATCGATAACCGGCTTCAACGATGTCACCCCAAAGCCCGGCTCACAGCGCCTTCTGGCAATGGCCGGCGGAAAGCCGGTTTTGACCGTCTGGAGATACGGCCTAGGCCGTGTGGCCTCTCTATCCACGGATAACGGAAATGAATGGGCAGGCCGGCTTTATTCGGCTCCCTCCTCTCAGGCAGTATCCTCCACAATCAACTGGGCTATAGGGGACCCGCGGCCGGAGGACGACCGCATAGAGGCCGATGACGGATGGCTCGGGACTCCCTTGAGGATTGCAGTCTCCGGCGATTCCCGACCGAGCATTGACGGGGCGACTGTGGAGAAGATCGGCGACAGGATGTACGCAGTGACCATCACCCCCGACCAGACCGGCATCTATTATGTCGGAGACTACGGCATCGCCGTGAACTATCCCCTGGAGTACAGGGATATGGGAATCAACCCCGAGCTTTCGAGGCTGATAATGGCGCGCGGCGGCAGGGTGTTCAGCGAGGATGAGGCCCGGACCAGCCTGCTGGCAGAGGCGGGCAGGCTCAGCGAGAGGACTGTTCAGGAGAGGGTATCCCGCAGGGCCTTTTTGCTCCTGGCGGCCTTGACTATCTTTATTGCGGAAGTTGTGGCCAGAAGAATGCAGGAGATACGAAAGCGGGGCAGGTCCCGTCGCGGGGGCGCCTGAGGTCTTACCATCAGATTTTAATAGCATATCTGCTTTATTGTGGCTATATCTATCGGAGGTCACTGCCACCAAATGAGTTCTCAAATGTGTACTGTCTGCGGTCTTCCCAGGGAGCTTTGTATCTGCGAAGAGGTTGCAAAAGAGCAGCAGAGGATAGCAGTTAAGGTTCAAAAACGCAGGTATGGCAAGGAGGTAACAGTCATTCAGGGAATCGATCCACACGAGATCGACCTCCAGGAGCTATGTACCTATCTGAAATCCAAGCTCGCCTGCGGTGGGACTGTGAAGGACAGTCTCATTGAGCTGCAGGGCAACCATATTCAAAGGATTAAAGAGATCCTAATAAAAAGGGGTTTTGGCGCGGATCAAATAAGCACCTGAAAATCGGGCCGCTTTGTCGGATCCGACAGGTCTGTCTTAGCGCTTGCTTCCTACTCTTTTAAGGGCATGAACGATTTGGTCAAAGCATGCTCTTATATTCAACTCTTTTGAAAAAAAAGTCCAATAGCGGTTAGTCCTCGGCCTCTTTATCGCCTTCGAACTCCGCGCCGCCCTCGAATCCTGAACCGCTCTCGTTGCCCATCACAATGGCGAAGATCCATTCGCTAAGCTTAGCACAATGCTCCGGCTCACATTCCTCGATACAGCCAGCGCATGGCTCGAATATCTCCACTGCCATCAGAGATCTGAAGCGTCTGCTGTTGCCCTTTTCAGCGTAATAAAGTCGGTAAGTTCTGATGCCTTCGATCGACTCGCCTTCCCTTGTGATCAAGCTGTCCTTGAGGAGCTTGGCCACTATTCGTGAGCACTTGCGAGAATCGATTTTTAGCGCCTTCCAAAGGTCGCTTTGCAGGACTCCTTCCTGGTGCGACTTTATATACTCAAGCGCCTCCTCAGCAGACATTCTTACTCCTTTGCTCTCTTCTCTGGGTATTATTTACTCAATAGGACTTATGAGGATGATATTGTTTCCGCGGAGGATCACAGATCCTAAAGAGCGGGTTTTCTCGCCGCCTATAAGCTCCACGGTCTCCAGGAGGTGAAGGTTAAGGTATTCATCAACGCTGTTTAGGATGCCCTCCAGGACATAGCGGGGCGATCCCTTCATCTCCACCTGAATTTTGCTGCCTATCAAACTCTGGACCTTTTTGGTTGGAAACATGAATTTGACCTCTCTGCAATATATACCGAATAATACTTCAAAGTTTGTATTTGAGGCGTGTTCTTTTCTTCAAAATTTTTAGCGTAAAGCCTATACTGCTACGACGCCCTTTACGCCTGCTACGCTTTTCTTGACCTCTTTCTCGATGAAGTTTTTAAGCGTCATCTGAGAGAAGGGACAGCCTGCGCAGCTTCCCTGGAGCTTCACCTTGACTATTCCGTCTTCAATGTCCACGAGCTGCACGTCGCCGCCTTCCACGCGAAGCCCCGTCCTGATCCTCTCCAAAGCGGCCTCAACCTCATCTCTTAGTTTATCCATAGCTATTTAGTCCCCTTTCACCTTTATAGAGGTAACCTTGTGCCCGATGATCGTGTACCTGATCCCTTTTAAAGCTTCCTCGAGCCCCTTTATTATTTTTTCGCATTTGTCCGAGCCGACAACAGTGTTCACCATAACTCCCGGCTCGGAGTGGTCCTTGATGGCCTTCAATGCCATTTCCGGGTCTTCTCTTAAGCGGAAGTTCTTCCAGGTTTTCGGCGCCATGCCCTGATACTCGATTAAGTAAAAGCCTGTTATTCCGAGGTCTGTCAGGGTGTTGATCACCCTCACTAGATGCTCGTGATCGACAAAAATCTTGACCATGGTCTTCATGGAAATCCCAAACTTCTATCAGGTAATTTTGGCCTTAAATAACTTCTCCAGATCTAGATATTCTTTTATCCTCCAAGCCTATTCTGCCATAGCATGGCCACGAGAGACATCAGAGATGTGCTGGGCAGCGCTGGGATTACAGTAGACGAAATAGTCTCCTCTGCCCTGGAGCTTTACTTTCCTCACCCTGGCGTTGAGACGCGAGAGAAGGCCGAGGCAGTCTTTCGAAGAGAGCTTGATCTGGCCCTATCCGACCCAAACCTCGCGCTGCTGATTTACGCAGGGGTGCTATTGGAGTCTGAGGGTAGCAGGGCGAACCTCCCGAACCTCAAGCAGGCCGACTATGATAACGACCTGACATGTCTGGTCGCAGATGAGGTTCTGGGAATGAGCATAGCAAAGTATGTGGGGGGCTACAAGGGCCTCTTCGATTTTGTCCGCTACGATAAGGCCAAGCCGGGAATACTGGGGCGTCTCGGGCCCTTCATGGACGATGTTGTCGCGGGCCTGATTGGCGGCGTATCCTCAAATATGTACACAAGGGCGGTGTTGGACTGAAAGGACTGCTGTTTGCGCTCAAGTCGGGCTTCGGCTGGCTCTCCACCATTCCTGTGGGAATCAGCATGGAGGGGATCGAGGCCCTGATGAGGCATGTTTACGTATTTCCCGTTGTCGGACTGGTTTTGGGCCTTCTGTTTGCAGCTGTGGCCGCCCTCGCCTCTTTGGCCCTGCTGCCGGCCCTTGTGGCGATAGTGGTAATAATCGCGATCTATAAGCTGTGCGGGATAAACCACATTGACGGACTGGCCGACTTCGGGGACGGCGTGATTGCCCACGGCTCTTTGGAGAAGAAGGTCCAGGCCATGAAGGATGTGAATCTCGGCACGGGCGGAGGGGTCTTCATTGCTGTGGTCCTCCTGGCTCTGTACGCAGTGCTGTCCTCGATGCCGGACAGGCTTTTGCCCCTGGCCCTCGTGGCGGCTGAGGTATCGGCAAAGGAGTCTATGATCGCCTTCGCGGCATTCTCAACGTCTCTCCAGAAGGGCTTCGGACAGATAATGATTGAGAAAACGGGCAGAAGAGAGTTTTTGATAGGTCTTCTGATCTCAGCCGCCATTTGCGCGGCAGCGCTAGGTCCCCTCGGCCTTTGCGCTCTGGCAACTTCTCAGGTGGCCGCGCTCTACCTGGTAGTTGTCGCCAAAAGGAACTTCGGCGGCTCTACCGGGGATGGCATCGGCGCTGCAAACGAGGTCTGCCGTGCTGTCGCGCTGTCCGCAATATTGGCGCTGGGGGGTGTCATTCCCTGGACGCTCTTGTGATGGCAGGAGGAAAGGGCACTCGCCTGAATATGGGGGAAAAGCCGCTTGTAAGGCTCCTGGGTAGGCCTTTGATAGACTACGTGGTCTCTGCCCTTGAGGATAGCTCTGTTGATAGGATACTCGTGGCTGCAACGGAAAATGTGCCGATGACTAAAAGGTGGGCAGAGGAGCGCGGCCTCATTGTCGTGGACACTCCGGGAACCGGCTTCGTATCCGATATGGTCTCGGGCGTCCTGGCTGCCGAGATTGTGCATCCCGTGATGATAATTATGGCCGATCTGCCACTGATCACAGCCGACCTGATCGACGAAATCGCTCTGATCTACGAGGGAAGACCCGAGCCTGCCCTCTCCACCCATACTCCTTTAAGCCTCCACAGCCGCCTTGGCCGCCGCCCGGACTCGCTATTTAACTATAACGGCCAGCTCATCGTCCCGGCGGGAGTAAATATTTTGGAGGGAAGTCGGATAAGGGATGAGCAGGAAGACTATCATCTGATAATGGAACGCCTTGAGCTGGCAGTAAACGTTAACACTGCAGAGGACCTGATGCTCTGCGAGAAGATGATGTTTTGGTGATGTTCTTGAATGAAAATGATATAGTTATAAACGGGGAGAAGTACTCTTCTGCAGACCTAAAGCTTCTCACCGGAGAGGACGCAATAGTCGAGCCTAAAGGGTATATTCTGCAGCTGGCCAGGGTGTTGAAGGACCCATTACGGCTTCCATGGAATCTGAAGGGCATCTGCGGCTTATGCTTAAGCGAGGACGACCAGAGGGACTTCCGTCTCTCCCTGATCAGGATCCAGGTGGACGCAGACCTGAGGATGAACGAGGACATTCAGAAGTACCAGCAGAGACGCTATGTGGCTCAGGTGATTGAGATTCTGCTATTCAACGAGCTGATGCTCGCTCCACGCGAGGCTGTGGAAGAGGTGGAGCTGGAGTAGGATAGTGCCTCTATGGTGAGATCGCAGTCTTCACCAAATATTATATACTAAACGGCCAAGAGCCGCTAGCTAGCAATGCGCCTTGACATTTACTTAGTGAACAAGGACCTATCCGAAACCAGGTCCAGAGCTGTACACCTGATAAAGATGGGGAACGTCATGGTGAACGGTGCGGCCTGTCTCAAGCAGTCTTATAATGTAAAGCTTAAAGATAATGTGGAAATCAATGCCCCTTTCAAGTACGTCAGCCGCGCCGGGTATAAGATAGAGGCTGCTTTCAGAAAGCTCGGCCTCAAAGCAGCAGGCAAATGCATGCTGGATGTGGGATGCTCTACAGGCGGTTTTTCAGACTTCTTCCTGCAGCAGGATGCTTCGAAGGTGGTGGGCATTGACCTGGCAGGGGAAATAGTCGATCCTCGCGTTATGGCGCACCCGCGCTTCAGGTTTTGCGGCGGCGTGGACGCCCGTGATCCCGGCGACCTGCAAAGACATCTTCTCGAAGAGAAATTCGATATAATATCGGTGGATGTCAGCAACGCTCTGCTTAGGGATGTGCTGCCTGCAGTCATCGGCTTCCTAAAGCCCGGCGGGTTGATTCTGGCCCTATTCAAGCCGCCCTATGAGGCCAGGAGGATTCTCGGGATGCAGGAGGAGGTCGATGCTGTGACGCGCGATTTCGATGGCTGGCTGGAGTCCCAATATGAGGCAGTGGCCAAGGAGATCTCGCCTCTCCGCGGTGGATCTAAGAACAGGGGCACGATGGAGATAATCTACGTTCTTAAGGCTAAATAAGAGATTAGGCTGCGAAAAATTGCCCGGCAATAATCAAACTCTAGTTATAGCCTTCGCGTCATCCTCTGATGTCGCCAGTAGTTGGCTTTGGCTATATCAAATTTTGTCTGTCTTATGATGCCGTTTTACATTCCAACTCATGTCTTTGTATGGCATCTCTTTATCACCCCAAATCGGTATCATACGAGCATTTCAGGGGGAGCTAAACACATACAAAAAAATTAATTAAAGGTTTTTAACGGCTAATTCTTATACTTTCTCCACATTCTCTGCTCTGGGACCTTTCTCGCTCTCTGCTACATCGAAGCTGACCTTGTCACCCTCATCGATAGAAATCCCAGGCTTCAAACATGAAGCGTGAACGAAATAATCCTTTCCATCGTCGCCAGCTATGAATCCAAAGCTCTTAACTCGGTTGAAAAATTTTACGGTTCCATTTACCATTATAGTTCCTCAGTAATGTGTAGGTACGGCTGCTTTCTATTTAACTCTATGTATTCTTAATCTTTAGCAATTAGTATCGAGTCTGTAAAGGACAAAGGACAAAATAAAGGGTTGTCCATTTAGCGGGCTTTATAGGGCATTTAAAAAATTAATTTTCTAGCCTTTATGAAAATGTTATCTGCCAGCCCCCAAGGATATCATCATGTGGGCGTTGGAGAGGTCTAATAACCCGCTATCTCAATGACGGCGATGGCTTGCTTGGGAATTATCATCTCTATTTTCGCCGTCTGAACCAGTATTTCATAAGGGTTGTGAGCTTTGATTATCCCGGTGACGGGCTGGACACCCGATAGCAGGCGTATCGTTACTTTTTTGCCAAGGAACTTAGGCAGGAGCTGAGGCGGGCCTTGTCTTTCTGTAGGCTTTTCTTCATTATTCACAGCTAGGTCTCCCTCATGGTTAAATATATGTTAGAAGATAGTAATTATAATCTCGCTTATGCATAATAGCGGAGAGTAGAATTGAACTACTGATCTACGGGTTATGAGCCCGTCGGGATATCCTGACTACCCTACCCCGCTTCAAATAAGCGAGAGAATCCACTATATTGCATGTAGTTAATAACGCTGTCGAGAGAATTATTCATTTCTAGAACTGCCACCAGCCCGTTATCTCTCCAGCCATCTAGCCCTTGGCATGGCGCGGATGGCTTAGAAGGTTCATCTTCCGCCAGTCCAGATATTCGCAAAAGATCTTTATTACGGACAGATACCTTGGGATTGATCCTTTGGCCAGCTTATCCCATTTCGCTTTCTCCTCGGCAGAAGGAAGGTAGAGGTAAACATATCTCGACTTATCTGGCTTGACCAAGACCTCTCACCAACGTGATAAAATGGACTTACAGCTATACGAACATTACTAGTAAAAAACATGCTCCGGTTGGGA
>CAZHNU010000070.1:0-13413 GCA_964534145.1 uncultured Methanotrichaceae archaeon
CGATTTCTATGTATGCGAGTATGAGCTTCATTTTAACGTAAATTTTATAAAATGTAATTTTCGAAAATGTCTTATAGTAAAATGATATTTCTTTGCAGGGCTAGAATATCCTGGCGAAAATATCATTAGTGTTTCCCGCAATACTTATACTTCTATTATCAGTTCACGCATCAGATCTCGATAATAGTACTGTAGATGATGCGTGGCCCTCATTAGCGCTTGGCACTCATTCGAATGCCCCGCAATGGGATTGGGAAAGTCCGATCTCAGAGAACCTAACACCAATCCAGGAAAACCTCACCAAAGCTCCTTTGTACAATTTCTCCAGGTTCGTAGGCAAATCCGACTTCCATGTCCTCCAATCCTCAGATCTAAACATCTCTCTTCCGGGAGGCGCTAAAGTTTTTAAAAATTTAAGCCAGCGCTTTAATTTGTCGCCACTGGATAATCTGAGCGAGCAGGGGGGGCATGGGTCTCTCGTTGTGGTGCACGAAGGCGAGAGCATTCAGGCTGCCATTGATAGGGCTTCTCCGGGAGACATCATCGAAGTAGGCAGCGGAACATACCACGAGAATGTTCACGTGAATAGGCCACTTATCATTCGAGGGGTGGACATGGGAGTGGGTTTGCCTGTTATTGACGCAGGTGGCAGCGGCAATGCCGTTGAGATCTCTTCAAACGGGGTAACGCTGGACGGGCTGACTGTAGCAAACTCTGCCAGGTCCGCCATTGACCTGCCCGGCGCCGGCATTAGAATAGGCTCGCACGACTGCATCGTTAAAGGCATCACGGCTTATAACAACGGCTACGGCGTCAATTTCATGGACTCCAGCAATAATACTCTGACTGACTGCATCTTTAGCGACAACGATATCGGAGTTCAACTATATTACTCCAATGATAATACTCTAAAGCACAACAATATCAGCAAATGCCAGGAAGGCATATTGCTGTCCTCCTCAAATAATAACATTATTATAGCAAATGCTGCTGAAAATAACGATTACGGGATAGACATTGTCTCCTCAAACGGGAACACAGTTTCGGATAACCTGCTGTATAACAACTCAATTATGGCTATTCAGCTGGATGAGCTGAGCACATCGAATTTGGTTTCGAATAACCCCGGCATAACCGAGGAGGAACCCATCATTGGCCCGGATCTTTATTTGCCCCCTGCAGATGACGAAACAATTGGAGCGGATGCCGCGTATCAATCGGATATCTCCTATTCCAGGAAAGACAGGGGTGAAAGCGGCGACGATGCGGAGGAGATGCTGTCTGCTCTGCCTCTCCCAACGGCAACGGAGAAGATTCAAAGCCAAATTGATGAGGAAATTGGCAGACTGCCCTGGGGTCAAATAGCCTTTCCGCCGCCTGAGAGAATGTCCAAGGATGTGCCTCAGGATGTCGTCGTCCGGATATCGAGGGACCTTTTTGAGAATGTGACAAAGGCCTGGAAAAATTCGATAAGGTGGAGACGGGGCAGCTTAAGGTAAGCTATGAGATGAATGTGAAATTGGACGGCGGCAGCTCTTTCAAAATACTCCCTGAATCCCAGGAGCCGAAATTATTGCCGAAATCAGGCTATGTCGAGTGGACCTTTGAGGTAACGCCCCTGAAGGAGGGAACTCATATCTTAAAGCTCATCGCAATGGCCACAATCAAGCTGGATAACGGTGAGAGGCGAATCGAGGAGAACGTATTCGAGAAGGAGATTGATGTTTATGTCGATCAGGTAAAGGAGGTCTCGACGTTTTTCCTCGGGAGCAGCAAATGGGCCATAGGCCTATTTGTGACCACATTGATAACCGGCATAATAGCGCTTCTAAGCAGCGGAATCATTGAACGGCTCAAGTCCAGGTCTGCCAAAAAGAAATAGCAAGTATCTATCAAAAAGAAATAAACAAAAATAAAAAGAAATGGATAGCTGTTGCCAGAAGGAAATGCGAACTCCATTAATGAACTACAGTCGCATTTTTCCGATCTTCAATCACCTTTTTTACAGCCAGGTCGATTGCCAGAACGCATCCTCCAACCTCAGGCGGTATGGGGACCACTTTTCCCTCAATGGTTATATTTGTTCTAGCGGTCTCCAAAAGAATGGATTTGATATCCGCAGCAGTCAGACTATCGTTCAATGATCGGATCATGGCGGCTGCAGATACGACCATCGGCACGGCCATGCTCATTCCTCCCAGGTATCTGTTCCTGTACGTCATGGATTCGTCCTTGTAGAAGACCACCTCCTCGCCCGGAGCTGCAAGGGTGATCATCATAGTTGAGACTTCTATGAAAGCTGGTCATGATTGAGCCGTTATTCATTATGCTGCTCACAGTTATTACATTGGGCAAATCAAATCCGCTGGGACATGTCCGGTTCCCGTCCAGTTCCTTCTTCTGTCCGCTGGGAACATCATCAGGGACAGCGCATATCAATAGAATCTCTTGGTTGTATCTGGACCATCTGTTGATCTGGTCCTTAAAGCTCCCAATTAGTCTGGGGTCTGCCTCGTGGGTGCCCCATGAAATGCTGAGTATGCTGGCCTTGTATTGGATAACGTCTCCCAGGGACTCAAGCGCTTTGGAATAGGGATTTCCCTTGATCTCTGCCTTCGAGGAGTAATATGGTGTAGAGAAATTGCACATAAAGACTGTGAGGTTCTCCCTTAGCGGCTCTGAGGCAATTCCCACTATTCCGCCGTTATCGGGATCGGCAGATATGATGTTCATGATTCCCGTGCCGTGGCTTCCTACGTACGACAATTTTTTGACCGGCCTATCCAGCTCGGAGCATTCCAATATTTCTATGGGCAGCTTTGTATTATTGAATTCCCCAAAGCCCTTATAAAGGCCGTCGTCTGTAACGCCGACGCATACTTTGGAGAGGCTCAGTCCTGAGCTTTTTATCAGATCCCATGCCTCCTTTACCCCGACCATATCATAGCTCTCTTTCCCATCTCCGCTGTAGATGGGATCGTCCAGGGGCGAGATATGGAAATATACCTCCTGGTTCGGGAACGCATATTTTACCAGATGGTTCATTTCAGCCTTCAAAATGGCCTCTTTTAAGTCGGCTTCAGTTTTGCCCGATGTCTCTATCTGATATAGGTTAATAGAGTCGTCATATCCAACGATCCTTCCTCCAAGCGAGTCTGCAAAGGCTTCCAGTTCGCTTTTGCTCACATTATCGTAAAACTCGACCATTACCTGATTTGGCGGCACCTCGCCCCATTCCGATGTATCTACAAGTGATTTTGAATCAGGCAGCTTGAATGTCAGGTTTCCAAGGCCTGGAACCGTAATCTTTGGCGGCGGCAATATAGGCACCGTTCCAATAAGCTTCTCTATTATCTCGCAGTTGCAGGAGCCATCCGCGCAGTTGCATTCACGAACTTCCTGGTAAATTTTATCCTCCCTGGTGTATGTATCAATCACTCTTCCCTTCGCACCGCAAGCCTCCTGGTCACACTCCTCTCCGATCAGCCGTTCAACGTTTTCGCAGCGGCAGGCGTTATCCACGCAGCTGCATTCGCTGAACTCCTGGTAGATCCTGCCGTCCCTGCTGTAGGTTGTGCCGATTGGCTTGCTTTTGGCCTGACAGGACTGCTGGTTGCAGGCGAGCATGACTTGCGGCAGGCTGTAATCGATCATCAGCCAGACGACTCCAATTTTCAGTATGTCCGTGCTTGCGATGTAATAGCGCCCTTCTTGATCATCGCAATAGCCGTTATCATTGAAATCCTGGCAGCACGAGGGGGACTCTGAATAGATACCGGTTAGATCCTCCACAGATCGCCCATACTCGGCTTGACGTCCCTTCAGGTTAGGTGCTTCTGGATCCCTCGAGAGCCATCCTATGTGTGTGACACCTATGACGTTGCTGGAGCTATCGCATACCCCATCGTTATTTGAGTCGGGGCAATAGCCTTCAGGGCAGGTCGAGGTGATGCGCTCCTCAGTCCCTGTCGACTCTTTACCATCGCATACGTTATCATTATTGCAGTCGTTACAATATGAAAGGCACTCGTAATCTATGCCTGTTCTTTCGCAGATCTGGGGGCATTCTATTCTAATAGCCCTTTCAGCTTCCAGTTCATTGCTCTCGGTCGAGTCTCCAGCTCCCGTCACAGACGCCTTTTCATACATATAATTGGAAGCAACGCTCACCCTGCTGGGATCGACGGCCTTTTCGATCATGTCCTGCGTAATCCCCAGCTTTGAAAGATTAACTCCCTGGGGCAGGATGGCAATTCCATAGCCGCCGATTTTATTGTCCCCTGGCAGAAAGCTTTGAAGGAATGACAGGTCCAATCCCATGTCCTCTGCAGCCTACTGGCTGTAGCTGCTGTATCCAGGCGATAAATAATCGGGGGAGTATCCCGGAGAAATGTATCCTGTCGACAGGTACGCGTTATTATTTTTTTTATCGATTAGAGAATTGTATATTTTATACATTTCCTGGCTTGATTCCTCGTCCAGGCCAATGCTGTCGAACTGCAATCGAACCTGGAAGGTCCCCTGTTTCAATGAATCCTGAACCGCCTTCGTCAGGTCTGCAAAGCTTTGCGGCGAGTTGAGTTGGCCTGAGGAGCAGATCTTGCCGTACGGCATGCGGGATACTGTGCTGTAATAGGACTGTGAGCTAAACAGGCGGTAAGATGCAGGGAAAATATTTAGGCAGCCAAACTTGGAAAAGGGGGTGCCGACCATATCCCAGCCCTCGAATTTTAGTGCGGTATCCTTAATGATCGCATCCTTTGGAATGCCGGAGATATCGAAGCTGAGAAAGGCGATGGAGTCGGCATCGTTGGAAGAACCGATGTTGGTATACGGGCTGGATGTTCCATCCTGGCGCATCTGGCCGCTGTTCTCAAGTGAGTTTGGAATTTTGGCTATGTTTTCGTTAGGGCCATTTTTTGAAACCTGTATGCTCCTCTGAATATAATAGCCGCTCGCAGGAGTAAGGCCTTCGTCTTCCTGCATTAGCATGCTGCTCTGGCTAATCATATTCGTGGATGAGCTGGTCTGGCTTATGGGATAATGGAACTCAACCTGTTGCGAATGTAGCGTAAGTTATCATCAACAGCGCCAGTAGCCCTTGCTTCAATACGTGCATACATATACCTGTGACAGATTTACCGATTCTCCGTCCCTTTTCGTATTTAATTTCTTTGATAGATTAATCTTTTGAGAATTTCTAATATGCCTGTTATTGATTGTTTATTGCGTATATTACTTTGCATATTGCCTAAAAGAATTGATGAGTTGCAACGATATTGCAGCTTTTGAATATCAGTAAATTTTAATTAATATCTAAAAAGGCTTAAAGGAAATAATCAAGTGCAGCTAAATCTGTTTTTGATGTTGAGGGTCAGTGCGCGATGTACAAGCATTAATGGTAATGTGCAAACAGGAGCCGGACTGCTCCTGTTGTATCGGCTCAATCGATATTGACCTCCTTTCCCTTTTGGGCCTCCATCTTCATAAGTTCCAGCGTGAGGACTCCGTTCTTGTAGGATGCTTTAGCGCTGTCAGGATCGACCGGCGAATCAAGGTCTATTCCTTTGGAGAACTTTTTCTCATCCACAGTCTTGATATGAACTCTCTCATCGGTTACATCCAGCTTGATTTTATCCTTCTCAACGCCTGGAAGCTCCACAAAAACCCTGTATTTATCCTGGTCGTCCATGACATCCACCAGGGGTTCGCGTCCCTCGGATGGCTCGATCCCTCTGGGAGATGGTCGGATGTTGCCGAACTCCCTGAAGACGGGCTCCTCGCCGGGCTGTGCTGTGCAGGAGAAGCCGTAGACGAAGGGCCCGTATCTGCGGGTTACGCCCTCTGGCGTCCTTTCCTCTGTAACCAGGCCCCGGTACTCATCAGGCATCTCCTCCATCTCCTCCTCGAACCTCCGGATCATTCTCTCGAATGGATCCCTGATCCGGTCATCCTCCGATCCCCCTCGCCCAAAGGACGATCCGCGCGAAAAGTCCTCAAAAATATCGAATATCGACGGCCGCTTTCTATCCCACATATTTCATCATTCTCCTTAGAAATTATTCTATTGGTATTTGAGTTCCTTCACGGCTCTTCTGCTTGTATTCCTCTTTTTTCTCGACGTTTATCTCCAGGATTCCGTTTCTGCAGGATGCTTTTGCAGTATCTGGGTTCACCTCATGCGGCAGGGAATACCTTCCGTGGAAGGCCTTATCCTTGGGAGTGTCTATAGCAAAGCCATCATCGTAAAACTCGAGCGTGATGTCGTTCTTATTCACTCCCGGAAGCTCGGCAGAGATCTCGTAGGAGTCCCCCTTATCCCTGATATCCACCATGGGCTCCCTTCCCTTAGTGGATTCTATGCCCCTGTAGGACGGCCTGATGTTCCCGAACTCCTGGAATATGGGCTCTTTTCCCGGTTCCTGCGTGTAGGAGAAACCATACACAAAGGGGCCTACTCTCTGTCTCACATCTCTCGTGGGGCCCTGGACCTGTCTGGTCAGCCTCTCGAACTCTTCTGGAAGATCGGACCCAAACATTCTGACCATATTCCCAAGGCCGCCTCTAAACCATTCCTCGCTGCTGCGGTCCACGCGGGAGGTCGGATATCTTCCTCTCCTGGTTCTGGGATTATATCCCCACTCACTTCCTCCGTACATTTATCATCACTCACCTGTGAATACTAGTATTATCATATTATTATGTGAGGATGAGATATACTTTTTTTGGTAAGATACTTATCAAAATTAAAAGAAATTGGTTAGGCTCGACTGGAATGATCCTGATGACAAACCGCAATAACTCTCCCATTTCATCTTGGGTGTTTTGAGCCTTCTGGCAATCTCCTCCAGGGCCTCTCCAATTGTGGCGAATCTCATAGGGGCCGATTGAAGGGCTCTTCTTGCCACATCTCTTACCACCCATACGCCGAGAGGAGCCCAGTAGGCATCGGATATCTCCCGCACGGTCAGGGCCGATGCCTGCCTTCCGGCACGAAAGAGATGCTCAAGCACCGCCAGGCGGGCGGCGTAGTAGCCCCCTGCAAGCCGGCTGTAGTCCTTTTTGCTTTTTAGGCACTCCGAGTCGGATCCTATCCAGCCCTCCGGTGACCATATGGATCCTGCCATCCAGATCTCTATTAGCTCAAAGCTGTAGGCTCTCGGCATCAGGAGTATCTCGAAATGGTTTCCCAAACCCTCTGCGCCGTAAAGCAAAAAGCCGTTTATTGCCGGCTTATCTACGATTGAGTCCTTCAGGGCCTTTCCTACCATATCGTCCGAGGCCGTGATGGACCATCGGGTGGGAACCAGCCTTCTCCTCCTTCCGAGAAGGCCCAGGGAGAGCAGCCTGGAGATGTGATCTGTGTCTATGCCCGAGGTGTAAAGCTCAGCTGCTGCGTCTGCGGCCAGTACGTCTCTGTCCTCTGCGATCTGGTCCACCTTTCTTGGAATTAGCGGATTGGTGGTGATCTCCATGCTCTCCAGCTCGCCTGAAGGGCCGGTAGGCGAGAGGAGGCCGTCGAACTGAAGCTTTGCCAGGGGAGGTTTGACAAAGGATACCTCAGCGCCAACGGGGTCGGAGGACATGGCGATTTGCTGGCAGCTCTCCAGCAGCCTTCCCGGCATCGGCATTGCTGCGTCCTTCACCCCAATTCTTGCCTCCGACTGGACAAGGGCTGATCGCAGGGCGATTATCTCCCCCACATCCATCTTCAGAGAAGGCCGGGCTGCGGTTTCCCCTGCTGTGATGTCTCCGGCAGGGATCAACGGTCCGGCACGAACAAAGGGGTATCCGTGTCTGCCCACGAATACCTCTGGTGGGGAGAGCCCTTCCATGCGTTTTCCGAGCTTTTGCAGGTTGGATATCTCCTCAAGCCGCCGAAGAATCGGGCAGACAGGCCGGCCGCAAAGTCCCCGGCCCTTGCAGGTCACGCATTTCATCCATCTTGGTTAGGGATTTATAGGATATATCCCTCTCTTTTCGCATGGAATCCATGGAGCCTGCGAGGTCTGCGGAGAGGCTGATCCCAGCCATCGCCCAGGACTGGAGGACAGGTGAGGTGCTGATGCTGGCCTACATGAACGACGAGGCCATTTCAAAGACGCGGGAGACTGGTGTTGCCCACTACTGGTCCAGGTCTCGAAAGAAGCTCTGGCTGAAGGGCGAGTCGTCTGGACACATCCAGAGGGTAAAGGAAATTCGCGTTGACTGCGATTGCGACGCGATACTGCTCATAATAGAACAGGAGGGCGGGGCCTGCCATACCGGCTATAGATCCTGCTTCTATAGGACAATAGACGGGAAGGTTGTTGGAGAAAAGGTATTTGAGCCCGATGACGTTTACAAAAAAGGCTGAAAAAGCTGAAAAATCTGAACGGCCAAAAAGGGCTGAAAAAGAATCACGCATTTACAGTCTTTATGATAATCCCCTGCTCAAGGCCAGGGCTGTTTTAGAGGGCGGCAGGATTAAGGTAAACATTGGCGGCCCTCTCTCCGTACTGCCGGGCATCAAGTCCGCCTTAGGTTTGATTGACGGCCAGATCCCTGCCCGCTCTGACGAAAAACTGTACCTATCCACCTGGTTTCCTCCAATTCCGAGCACCGCGTTTGATCGGCTGGCGAAAAGCCAGCTGAAAAGCCAGCTTGGCATAAGGACTCCCGACCAGGTGACGATATCAATTACTGAGGAGTGCCCCAACCGCTGCCGCCACTGCGCACTGCCGGACAGCGGACGAAAACTGAGGCTGTCTCCCGAGATTGTAAAGGACGTCATCGTACAGATACTCGACCTCGGAACGACCCTCGTGATCTTCGACGGAGGAGAGCCATCTCTCTATAAGGAGCTTCCAGAGCTCGTAGAGGCTGTGGATGAGAGGGCCGTATCCACTCTGTTCACCTCCGGAGCAGGCTTCACATCCCCTCTTGCCCGCCGCCTAAAGGAAGCAGGGCTTCATGCCGTAAACATCAGCCTTGACTCTCCCCTTCCCGGGGAGCACGATTTGATGCGCGGCCGTCAGGGGGTTTTCAGCGATGCCATGGGCGCGGCAAAGGCTGCCCTTCAGGCGGGCCTGCTGGTTGATTTCTATGTGGTCTTGAGAAAGGAGAATATGAGGCACCTTTCGGCCTTCCACAGCCTCGCGGGGGAGATGGGCGCGCATGAGCTGACGTTCTTCGAGGTGACCTCCTCAGGCAGATGGTCGGAGAAGGATGATATCTCCCTTACAAATGACGACCACAGGGACCTGGACAGCTTCGTCGCCTCTGCAAGGTCTCGGCCTCCGAGGATCTTCTCCGTTCCCGAGGCCTACAGACGGTTCGGTTGCTTTGCTGGGAAGAGCTGGATGCACATCACCCCTGCAGGCGATGTCTACCCATGCGCCTGCCTGCAAGTGCCCTGTGGCAACATCTATCGGGAGCCGATCTGGAGAATATGGCGGCGAATGGGCAAGCTTCCATACGCAGGACGCAAAACATGCCCTGTGCGCAAATAATGAGTTTTTATTCAATATTAAGGCGCGATTGCCGTCCTTAATGCAGTCTAAAAGGCGATTCGATTCAAAATAAATTTTTGTTTAATCATTGCATGATCAATAAATCTATATAGGACATTAATCATGAACAATGTTCGATCGAATTATGGATTTAACCCCTGTTCAAAGAGACATATTAACCGCGCTGATCAACATTCACCGCGTTGAAGGGCGGGCGGTCAAGGGCGAGGAGATCGCCGAGCTGATAGACCGCAACCCTGGTACCATTAGGAACCAGATGCAATCCCTGAAGGCCTTAAACCTGGTCGAGGGCGTCCCCGGACCTAAAGGCGGCTATAGGGCCACGGGCGCAGCCTATGAGGCGCTCAACATCGATGCTACTGGCGACGTCGTTGTCGTCCCGGTCATCAGAAACGGAGTCCTTGTAGAGGGAGCAACTGCGAGCGAGATTGTCTTCAACAAGGTGATGCACTCACATCAGTGCGACGGCGTAATAAGGATTATAGGCAATATCAGGGACTTCGACATCGGAGACGAGATCGAGGTGGGCCCTACCCCCGTCAACAAGCTCTACATAAGGGGCAGGGTGACGGGAAGGGACGACACAATGAGCAGGCTTATTCTCCAGATAGCTGAGATGATCTCCGTTCCAAAGGTCCCGATTAAGGGAATCGCCCGCCGGGCCGTTCGAATCCCTCCGAACGCATCTCTCCAGGAGGCCTCGCGAATTCTGGTTCATAACGGCGTCCAGGAGGCTATTGTGGAGAACAGCTCTCCCGGACTCATCAACCTTGCAGACATAACAAGGGCCGTTGCCGACGGCAGGACCAACCTCGAGGTCAAGGAGATCATGACCCGCGGCTTTTTGACCATAGACTCAGAGGAGCCCATCTACGAGGCCATAAAGGTGATAGGGCGCACAGGGGCCAACCAGCTTGTGGTCTCCGAAAATGGAGTGCTGTGGGGCATCATCACGGCCGGGGACCTGATCAGGTCGCTTACTCCGGCCTGATTTCTGTTCCGCTGTGATCCCCGAAAATTCCTTTTTTCAGGTTTTCTATAGCGCTTCCCAGGACTACGGCCGTCGGGATGCGGCTTCGCTCGATTATTTTGGCGGCCAGCGGGTCTATGGGCGATCGTGAGCCGGCCTTCATCTCGGTTTCCATGGCCATGCGAACCAGCGCGCGTGGAGTCATGACCTTTATCTTTTCGGCTGAGGGGTCTACCTCAGGATCGGCTGTGTAGACGCCGTCAACCGATGTGGCGATGATCAGCTTATCGGCGCGAACGCGCTCTGCGAGCATCGCAGAGACGGCGTCTGTTGTCTGTCCAGGCGAGAGGCCGCCCATCACGACTATCCTGTGATTGCTCTCTGCGGCCTCCGAGTAAGATGAGGGGATCTCCTCAGGCGCGGCGTCGCCTAAGGCGGCTACGAGGAGCATGGAGTTGAGCTTTGTAGCGCCAATGCCGATCTGGTCGCAGAACAGCTCTGAAGCCCCGAGGTCGCGGGCCTTGCCGATGTACTCGCGGGCGATGCGGCCGCCGCCGACTACTACGAATATCTTGTGCTCCTGCGATAGCTGCTTGAGGGCGTCTGCGTACTCCCGCAGGCTTCTAGCGTCACGGCCTGCGAGGATTGAGCCGCCTAAGGAATAGACGAGTATCATGGGTGAGGGCTGATCTGAAGATGAATAAAAAGGTTTCATCAAGGCCGAAATACCTGTGGACTGCGATGTCCCACAGACCTGCAACCTTACGCCATTTGGACTTCAGGATAAAGCAGATAATCTCTGGACATAATGGGCCTCGCTTTCAATACGCGCTTTGAGCCGCGGCCGGATGGACTTGCGGGTGACCAGATCCACAGGTCTGCCCAAGAGGTCCTCCAGGAAGAACTTGAGATCCATGTAGCCGTTGAATGTAGCAGGCCCCTGAAACTCGACAAGAATATCTACATCGCTATCTGATCTGGCCTCATCTCTGGCGACTGACCCGAAGATGGCCATGCTCTTTACTCCCATCCTGGCGAAGTCTTCCCTGAGGGAAGCGAGGGTCTGGAGTATTTCGGATCTTCTCATGGTTCTCTTAGAGACTGTTATCTGCATCATGAATATAAAGGGCTTTTGAAAGCCTTAGAACGAAGCATGGTTGGATTGGCGACCATTTGGCCAAGACGGGCGCCTATGACAAGGGGATGTCACTAATCATGTCACTCATTGAGCTTTTGTTTCGCGACATTGGCGCGATAGCTCCTGATCTCCTGGGATTATAGTTCAATTGTCTGGCCTCCTCCTCTTTCGCCTCGCCCTCAAAATCCCGGAACTCCCGCAAAGCCGAGGCCAGCACATTCGTCTGGCCGATGACGGCGGCGATGAATATGGCGTCGAGAATCTCGTCCTCGCTCGCCCCGGCGCGCTTCGCTGCGGCCATGTGGACCTTAAGGCACTTATCTGCGCCAGCGCTCGCAGCTGCAGCCACGGCCAGCAGCTCCGCGGTCTTCGCATCCAGGCTTTTGGGGCGCAGGGCATAGAAATCCTTGAGGGATGAGAAGATCATGAACTCAGGGCGGCGGGCCATGATCTTCAGGATGAACGGGATGGTGCCGAGCATCTCCTCGGCGTCATCGAAGATGTCCTCCTGGAGGGAGGGGGTTTGCTCGAGAAGGGATTTGATCAGGGCTTTGTTTTCAGGTTTCATTTGGGATTTTCATCTCCTTGCCACTCTGCGAGCTGTTTTCTTGCCTGCTCGTCGTGGGAGCTTTCGATTTGTTCGAAGATTGAAAGTGCCGATTTTGCCAGATCGATGGATTTCTTTCGCTGGCCGAGTTTGTTTAGTGAGCGACTCATGCTGATGAGCGAGTCTCCTTCACCCTGCCTATCCCCTGCCTCGCGAGCGATGGCCAATGCCTGCTCGTAATGCTCAATGGCAAGATAATCCTCGCCTAGGGCGCTGTAGGCAATGCCTAGGTTGCACAGCCATACACCTTCATTAATACTATCATCATTTTCACGTGCAATGGTCAGGGCTTGCTCATAGTACTCGATAGCCTTTTGGATGTCTTCCAAGGCAAAATAAGCCAATCCCAAGTTGCCTAAGCGAGTTCCTTCGCCTCTTTTATCCTTGATATCGAGGGCGATAGTCAAGGCCTGCTCAAAGTACTTGATGGCCATTTGGGCATTTCCACAATTAACAAAGACAGCACCTAGACAGCCCAACCAAGCTCCTTCATTCTTTTTATCCCCTATTCTACGGGACATAGCCAAGGCCTGATAATAATAACAAATAGCCCGGCTACTTTCGCCAATGGCAGCATAAGCCAAGCCAAGATTACCTAAATTTATGCCTTCACTAAGTTTATCTCCAATCTTGCGAGATATTATAATGGCCTGCTCAATGTAATCAATGGCTTTGCGGGGCTGACTCAATGAAATATAAGCCCAGCCTATATTGCCTAGCCAGATGCCTTCATTACTTATGTCTCCTATCTCGCGTGATACGTCCAAGGTTTGTTCGTAATAATCAATGGCTATAAGCATTTCACCAAGAAGGGCATAAGCCCTGCCCATATTACCCATATGAATGCCTTCTAGCGCTTTGTCATTCAATTGTCTGGCAGCCATCACTCCTTTTTCTAGCCAAGCGATCTTTTGCCGTGGATGGAGGCGCAAATCTAGCACATAAGTTCCAGAGTCTGGGTAACTATTGCAAAGCTTGGCCGCAATGGAATTTGTATCCAAGTTCCTCTCCGCCCAGGCGTGTCCGGCGAAGATGTTCTCTTCATCAAGATCGAAAAGCTTCAATCCCTTTAGGTTGCTCTCTTTGCCTTGCTTATAAATAGCATTAGCCCTAGCCAGAACTTTCAAGTAATATTCAGCATGTCGCTGATGGGCTGCGGCGCGAGCTGACTCGTCTTCTTGTTTTG
>CAZHNU010000071.1:0-13395 GCA_964534145.1 uncultured Methanotrichaceae archaeon
CTAGTGGTTCGAAGAGAGCTTTCGGACAACTTCTGCTACTACAACTACTTCTATGATTCCTTTTCCGGCTTTCCAGATTGGGCCAAGGAAACATTGAGAAAACATGAAAAGGACCAAAGAGAGTATGTTTATGCCCAGAAGGATATGGAGGCAGCCCGGACTCACGACGACCTGTGGAACGCAGCCCAGCTTGAAATGGTGCATAAAGGGAAGATGCACGGTTACTTGAGGATGTACTGGGCGAAGAAGATCCTGGAGTGGACAAAGTCGTCGGATGATGCACTTCGGATAGCGATATATCTCAACGACAGGTACGAGCTGGATGGAAGAGATCCCAACGGCTACGCCGGGATTGCATGGAGCATTGGCGGCGTCCACGATCGTGCCTGGAAGGAGCGAGAGGTCTTTGGTAAGGTGCGGTACATGAGCTATAAAGGGGCGAGCAGCAAGTTCGACGTGGCGGCCTACATTCGCAAGGTTGAGTCAGAAATGTGATGTATGTGATGTATTTGCAGCGCGGAGCAGATTTTCCATATCGCACATCTCTTCCAGATTGATGGGCATTAATGGTATTTGGGCTTTATTTATTTGGCGTTAGAAGATCGGGGTTTAGCTCTGACAGGAATTCATCCCATAGCTTCGCATTCTCTTTTATATACGTCTCCATTAGCTCCCTGCACGCCCTCAAGTTCAGGTTTACCACCTCTATGCCGTGAGATTCCATGAAATCGCTGGCCTCCGGAGCACTGTTGGATTCGCCGACCACTACCTTCTTTATGCCGAACTGGACTACTGCGCCCGCGCAAAGGTAGCAAGGCATGAGGGTTGTGTAAAGCCTTGTATTATGGTATCCTCCCGTCAGCCTTGCGTTGCGAAGGCAGTCTATCTCAGCATGCATTAGCTGATCGCCCTGCTGCACTCTCCTGTTTCGTCCTCTTCCTATAATTTTTCCATCTTCAACCAGAACAGCACCTATGGGTACGCCGCCCTCTTTAAGCCCCTCAAGGGCCTCATCCATCGCAGCACGCATGAAGATATCCATATTGCCACCATCATTTGCCATCAGTCATTTTCAATTAATCATTTTCCATCAGTCGTTGATTGCCGTCTATCACATCTATGGCTGCAACAACGCTTTGCCACCCTTGACAGAAGAACACTCTTTCGGCACAGTCCTCGATCCCGGCAGCATTTATGCTCCACGGCTGCATGAATAGGATCCCGTATCTCTGCGGATCGCTCTTGACGAACTCTATGATGTTTAAATCAAAATCGTCGATCAGCACATCCGAGGGTATTGTGTGCTTGGCCCCAACTTTTGCATGGTAATAATCCCTCAGATTTGGGAAGTGCACGCTCAGCCATTTTTTGGTTGCCATCTCGGTTTCGGGCCGCCTGGCCGTCACGATGCACATATCGTGATGCTCAAGCTGACTAAGTGCAGTTTGCGACCCTTCTATTACCGGCAGCCCAATGACATATTCGGGGTCCCTGAGATGCTCGGATATCTCGGCCCAGATGTCCCTGCCCTCAAAGCACCAGTGCGCGCAGCGAACGTCTTCCCTGGCATACTTATACCCGTACTTTTCCTCAATCTTCCCAAGAATCGCGCCTACCTGGTCAGCAAGAACTCCATCGATATCCAAAGCGATTTTCAACTTTTTGTCTCCTGCCTGATTTCGTTTTCGACCTTGAGAGCGTTGGTAATAGATATTCCTGTTGTTCAAAACCTGTTGTTCAAAGAGATGAAAATATATATGCCCTCCCGCCAGGAATTATGCAGCCGTTATCGCGGAGGGAGGGGGATTGTTCGTCGCCTGTCCGTTCTTAGATCGTGAATCATATCCAAAACAATATTGGAGATGTGATCGCATGATCTACCTGTTCTGCTATTCGCCTCAATAGGAGCTTCTGCCCGACTGGCTTCTGGACTTGCCCTCCGCCTGTTTTCCTTCTTCAATTAGCTCTTTGACCCTCTGGCCGCCCTTGTGGCCTATTTCTTCATAGAACTCGCGTCCATGGGTCTCGGAGGTCCTCTCTCCGCCCATCCGTCCGGCCTCTGCTACGGTCATCTCGCCCTTGCTTCTCTCTCTTCTCACTTCTGCCATTTTTTCATCTCCATTCAAAGCTTTCTTATTCATTCCGCTAAAATATCTGCGACATTTAAATCGCAGATGAGACTAGCACCAACAATTCTTTAGTCTCAACTCTACAATCATTTTATAGTAGAGCGATATATTATATGACATACTACTATATAAAAATTTTCATTATCAGCGGAGCATATGCGCTCCGTAAGTCACCGTCTTAGAAGGATTAAAACAGGAATAATATTCTTCCTTAACATTTCTTTTTCCCTTATTCTGCTATGATAAGTCGGACTTTAAAACTGCCATAATTATATTTCCATGTAACGACTGTACGCCTATCGAGCGATAAATATATGCATTTGCTTACGATTTGACCACAAAGGCATGGAGGCTCAGAGAAATTCTAGCCCAGGTTTACCCATACAGAACAGCTAAGAACTGCTTTTTTCGATTGGTAAAGGCAATGGAGGGCTAAAGGTGAAGTGCGGTTTATAAGGTGAAGTTTGGGCGGCATATAAAAATAGTTTTTCATTTGCGAACCGCTTTTTTGCCGCCTCGTGTCCAATTGTTGCTAAGTATTTCGTTGCCAAGGATTCTTTCAACTCATGCAGTTAATCCGTCGGGCACGACTCGCCCTCATGGCCTGCCCCTTCCCCGGGCTTCGCCTCCTCAGGCTTAATCTTCCCTATTTTCACCCAGTAGTCCTTTATAGCCTCGTGAAGTGCATCAGCCCCGAGGTTCGAGCAGTGCATCTTTTGCGGCGGCAAGCCTCCCAGCTCTTCGGCCACATCTTTTCTGGTAATCTTCATTGCCTCATCCAGCGTCCTGCCCTTTGCCATCTCAGTGACCATGCTCGAAACCGCAATGGCCGAGCCGCAGCCGAATGTCCTGAACTTGATATCATCAATTCTATCGTCCTTCACCTTGATGAAGATCTCCATGAGATCGCCGCAGACGGGATTGCCCACCTTGCCGTATCCATCCGGCTTCTCGATTACCCCGACGTTCCGGGGATTCATGAAGTGCTCCATCACCTTTTTGCTGTAGCCTACTTGTGCCATCAAAATCACCATCATTCATTAGCGGAGTGTTTCATAGCGCAGAACCTTATATGGGAAAACCTCATAAAGGAGACAGCGCCCGAAGCCTCTCCACGGTCTTTCGCACTGCATTTGCAATTACAGGAATCTGATCAGGCTGGCTGTACTTCCCCAGGGTCATTATCATCGATCCGTGAGCCTCTTCGTGCTTTAGGCCAATGGCCAAAAGGACATGAGACGGCTCTAAAGTTCGAGAGGAGCAGGCCGAGCCTGTGGCCACCTGGATGTTGAACATGGCGTCAAGCGTTAGCAGAATGCTCTCGCCCTCGATGCGGCTGAACCTGAAGCTGGCATGATGTGGAAGCCTCATTGATGGGTGGCCTGTGAGATACGCATCCTCGATCTTTAAGATCTCTTTGATGAGGCCGTCCCTGATAGCCTCAAGCCTTCTGCTCTCCTCCGCCATCTCAAGCCTCGCCAGCCGGGCAGCCTCCCCAAAGCCGGCTACTGCAAACAGATCCTCTGTTCCGGGCCGAAGGCCCCTCTCCTGGCCGCCGCCGAAGAGCACAGGCTGAACTCTTATGCCGGGCTTAATATAGAGCGCCCCTGCTCCCTGGGGGCCGTAGATGTCGTTTGAGGACAGGGTCAGCAGGTCGATCCCGTCATTCTGGACATCTATCGGAATCTTTCCCTCGGCCGCTGCGCCGTCGACATGCAGGTACAATCCCTTCTGGTGAACTATTTCGCTTATCTCCTTTATGGGCTCAATAGTCCCGATCTCTCCGTTGGCGTACATCACCGATGTAAGCACCGTGTCTTTGGAGATTTGGCCCTCGAGGGCTGCGAGATCAACAACGCCCGTTTTATCCACGGGTATGAGCCCCAGGTCAAAGCCTGTCTTCTGGAGGTACTTCATGGGGTTGAGGACTGAGATGTGCTCGATTGACGATGCCAGCACCTTCATCCCCTTATTCGAGTTCCTGGCGGCGGTTCCCCGGATAGCCAGGTTGTTGGCCTCGGTTGAGCCGCCCGTGAAGATTATCGTCTCCGGCCCTTCGGCATTTATAAGCAGGGCGACCTTTGCACGGGCCTCCTCTATTGCCGCCTTGGCCGCTATGCCCATTGAATGAAGGGACGATGGATTCCCAAACTCTCTTCCCAGATGCCTCCCTGAAAACTCCCTCACTCTCGGATCTACAGGCGATGCCGACTGGTAGTCCAGGTAAATGCCGCACATACTGATAGTGCCCCTTAAAACGTCATCACTGCATCTGCATCCAGGGCCAGATCGTTAAGAGTTCCGGCTCCGGCAATTTTTGCCTCGGGGATAAAATCCCCTCTGGGAATCCCCAGAAGCTGGGTGCTTTGCTCGCAAATATACATCTTCACGCCTGCCTTCAAGGCCTGGTCCATGACCTCCTTGAGGCTCGGGAAGCTGCCGATCTTCACCTTCTCAGCCTCGCCCTTTTTGGCGACTGTTATTCCTTTGATCATGAAGAAGATTGTTGCCTCAACATCCATGGCCCTTGCAGTGGCGCCGAGGATAAAGGGCGCATAAAGCCTCTCGGGAGTATCCAGGCCGCTGGTCTGAACATAAAGAATGCCGGTCATGAAATCTACTTACTCCTCTTTTCTCTTCCATTGCTCTTTCGTTGCTGCACGCTCCTCATCTCGATTTCACTTGCCTTTTTTTATCCAAAAGGTCAGCAGGTTTCCAGACCTCTCGAAATTCACAACCTCATGGCCTGCCCTTTTGGCCCACCTCGCTATATCCTCCTCTGCAGCCGGGTCGTCCGCCTCAACTTTTAGGATCTGCCCAATCTCAATATTATCTATCTCTTCCTTTGTCCTGGCGATGGGCATGGGGCAAAAAAGCCCTACACAATCCAACTCTCTGTCGGGTTTTATCTCCGGGTTCAAGGCTGCAATCCTCCTCAATTGGACGCTTCAAGCAAATTAATAATGCTGCATTACTTAATTTCCAGCCAAACTATATCTATCTTGTTGGCAAATTATGCAGGCAGAGAAACGGGATAGCGTAATGCTCAAGTCATCTGCTGAGGGCAACGACTTTGACAGTAACCGGTTCTGACAGCAACTGACTCCGGCAGCAACCAACGCTGGCAGAACAAGGGAGAACATCAGGTTTTTATACGCTCAGATCGAATATGGATATAAAAAAATATTGAGAATCTGACATTTGAAGCCCCTGAAGACCGATAGCTAAATTAAATCCACTGGAGATCTTGGATGGAAAACTTTTCTACCCTGGTAGGCGGCATAGCCGGGGACGGCATAAACGAGGCTGGGCTTACTGTTGGCCGCCTCTTTAACCGTCTGGGCTATCGAATTTACATGTACTACGATTACCCCTCGCTGATCAGAGGAGGGCACAACTTCTCAATCGTGAGGGCTGCGGGTCACGAGATTGGAGCCCATCTGGAGGAAATTGACGTCCTCATCGCCCTGAACCAGGACACCCTGGAGAGGCATAAGGGCCGTCTGAAGGAGAAATCCTTCGTCATCTACGACATGGATAAGGTGAAAGCAGAAGGGCTGAAACAAAAAAGCTGCGGCCTTCCAGTCACACAAATTTTAAAGGAGGAGGGCGCAATTCCAATCATGCGAAACACCTGCATCCTCGGCGGATTTTGCAGGGTTGTCGGCATTCCGTGGGAGACTCTCCTGGAAGTGCTAAAAAAGCACATACCAAAGAAGCTGGAGCTGAACCTCAAGGTTGCCCGAAGGGGATACGACTCCGCAGCCGAGTTCTGCCGCATTGACCGTCTGGATCAGCCGGCTCTCCCAATTGTCACCGGCAACCAGGCCATCGGCCTGGGGCTCATCAAGGCCGGGCTTGGAGCCTATATAGCCTATCCCATGACGCCGTCGTCAAGCCTGCTGGACTTCATGGCCACCTCTGCGCCCGACTTCGGGCTGAAGGTGGTTCATCCGGAAAACGAGATCGCAGTGATGCTCATGGCTGAAGGATTTGCCTATGCGGGGACTAAAGCTGCCGTCGGCACATCCGGAGGAGGCTTCTGCCTGATGACTGAAGGTTTGAGCCTGGCAGGAATGGCTGAGCTTCCTGTTGTCATCATGATGGGCCAGAGGACAGGTCCCTCCACGGGTCTTCCGACGTATACGGCACAGGGGGACCTGCACTTCGTCCTAAGCGCAGGCCAGGGGGAGTTCCCCAGGTTCGTGGTGGCCCCAGGAGACGCCGGAGAGGCCTATTTCTGGTCGGGCGTCGCATTGAACATTGCCTGGAAATACCAGCTCCCGTCCTTTATCTTATCCGACAAATCGCTTTCAGAGGGGCTTTACAGCTTCGACATCGGCGCAGCCGGGAGCCTAAGGGAAGAGGCTCCGGCCCTTTGGGATGGACAGGGCAAGTACAGTCGATACAAATTGACCGACACAGGTGTCTCTCCCCTGGCATTCCCTCCGCAAAAGGGCCAGGTCATAAAGGCGGACAGCTACGCACACGATGAGCTGGGAATAACCACCGAGGACCCCAAGATGACCAAGGATATGAATGATAAGCGATTGCTGAAAGGCTCATCGCTTGCAAAGGAGATGGAGAGCTACGAAACTGTGAAGGTCTACGGCAGGGGAAAAACGGCGCTTCTCTGCTGGGGCTCAAACAAGGGCGTCTGCATCGAGGCTGCCGATAGATCGGGCCTGAAGGTGGTTCAGGCTCTTGTCATGTCGCCTTTTCCAGCAAAATTGCTTAAAGACGCCCTAAAGGGCCTCGATCGCATAATCGCCGTGGAGTGCAACTCCACCGCCCAGCTGGTGAGGCTTGCCGCCTCAAATGGAATCGAGATAGGTGAGAAAATCCTGAAGTACGACGGCCGCCCGTTTTCGCTTGATAACCTAGAGGCAGAGCTGTGGAGGGTGCTTGCATGAATCCAAAGGACCTAGGGACATACGCCCCAAACACATGGTGTCCTGGATGCGGAAACTTCTCCATAATGGCCGCCATGAGGACTGTTCTGGCAAAGCTTGACGAAGAGGGCTATCCTCTGGAGAACGTCGTTTTGGTATCAGGAATAGGCTGCCACGGCAAGATAGTGGATTATCTGAACGTGAACAGCTTCTACTCCATTCACGGCAGGACGCTGCCGGTGGCAACTGCCATAAAGCTTGCAAACCCCGACTTAAAGGTGATCTGCTTCTCAGGGGACGGTGACTCCCTCGCCGAGGGCCTGGACCATCTCATCTTTGCGGCAAAGAGGAACATCGATCTGACGCTGGTTTTGCATGACAACCGGGTCTACGGCCTCACGACAGGCCAGTACACGCCCACATCGCCAACGGGCTTCAAGGGCAAATCCACGCCTCTCGGGACTGAGGAGCTTCCCATGAACCCTCCCGAGCTGATGCTTGTTAGCGGTGCAACCTATATTGCGCGGGGCTATACCCACGGCATAGACCTCCTGCAAAGGCTGTTTCGCGAGGCCATATTGCATAAGGGCTTTTCATTCCTCGATGTGCTCCAGGTCTGTGTGACCTACTTCAATATGTACGAGTCCTACAACAAGCGAGTCCACGAGGTCTCAGGCAACGATACATCCAGCTTCGACGAAGCCATGAGGATCATCCGTTCGTGGAACTACAACAACATGGAGTCTCCGATACCTCTGGGCAGGTTCTATCAGGTTGATGCTCCCCGGTTTAACGAAACCTTCCCGGGCTTTAAGATAGAAGATAAAGATGTAAAGGGAGCGGCCATTAGAGATGCGAGCAGAGATGCAAAGACCAGAGAGCTGCTGGAAAAATTAATTTAGCATAAGACAACCAGAATGATTGGGGTGAAGATATGGATAAGTACGTCTGCACTGTTTGCGGATACATCTACGATCCAAAAAAGGGCGATGCAACGCAGGGGATACCTCCCGGCACCGCCTTCGAGAACCTGCCGGAGGATTGGATCTGTCCCGAATGCGGGGTAGGGAAGGACCAGTTCGAGAAAATGACAGAGTGACAGAGTTATGGGAAAAAATTAGGAGAATAAATTAGAGCTACCGTGAGTGATATCATGCTTAGCGATAAGATGACGGAAGCGCTCAATGGACAGGCCAATAGAGAGCTTTATTCCTCCTATCTATACCTGGCCATGTCAGCGTACTTCGAATCAGTCAACATGAAAGGCTTTGCCGGCTGGATGCGCGTGCAGGCAGGAGAGGAGCTGGTACATACCATGAAGCTGTATGACTACATAACAGATGCCGGCGGCAGGGCAAGGATGCTGGCGGTAGAGGCCCCGCAATTCTCCTGGGCGTCTCCTGCAGATGCCTTTCAGCATGTCTATGACCACGAGCGCGTGGTTACAGGGCTGATCAATAAGCTTGTCGACGTGGCCATTGCCGAAAAGGATGAGGCCACCAGGAGCTTCCTGCAATGGTATGTGGATGAGCAGGTTGAGGAAGAGGAGTCCTCGGATACTGTCCTTAAAAGGGTTAAAGCGGCAGGAAATGATAAGTCCGCTCTTGAGGCGGCTGACAAAGAGCTTGGTCAGAGGAGGTTTAAGTTCCCAAGGGGATACGATATCTTTCCCTACGGTGCCCGGCAGGGAATGACCATTGGATCGCTCAAGAAATGAGATTATCCTAAAGCAATCCCGAGGATCATAAGGGCTAAGCAAATATATTTATTTACTCAAAGGCGTAAACACCGGTATTAGACCGGGCACAAGAGCTGGTATTAGACCCCACTCAGAATATATTTTTGGAACAGTCGCCGCTTAAAATAGCCGTTGCTAATAATAATACTGAACAATAATTAGAAGAAATAATTCGGTTGGATCTGTTCATTTTGTGCTCCAAATGGTCATAATCGTCTATATGATTCATAAATGCCTTATTGTTTTTCATGGGAAGGCGCGGTTTGGATTTAATGATCCTATTACTAGTCACATCAGCATCTGTGCAAATTGGCTCAGCAGTACCCGGCGATGGTCTTTCCGGCCTGAGCGAATTGATATCGTCCTTCGAGGACGCCAAAATGGACTCCTACGACCTGGCATTCTACCTCGCCACCCATGGCTATGATGCCGTGCCAAAGGACGACCATGTTGAGCTTGTGCTGGGGAGTGAGACATATATTCTTACGCCCAACGGCGAAAGTCCGGAACTATGTGATTTAGTGTTGAAAATTTAAAAAACGAAACAAAAACCAGAAAGCCAACCATTGCGATTGAGGTATAAACGATGAAAATGAAAAAGAGGAGTGATGACCAGATTGTCTCCCAAATCCTTGAGATATGCATGAATGGAGCGGGAAAAACCAGGATAATCTATCAGGCCAACCTCAACTCTGCCAAAGTGAACTGCTACTTAGAAAGCATGATAAAAAATGGACTCATATCTGAGATACCACACGGAGCCAGATCCATCTACAAAACCACGCCAAAGGGAGTGGAGCTGAACCAGAAGTTCCAAAAGCTGCAAATCGAGATGGATGCGCTCAGATCGAGCCTTCTCGATATTGAGGCGTGAAACTTCCTCGACCCAAAAAGGATAATTCCGATATAAGTGAAGCTTTTAAAGGCCACAAAAATCGGGAAAAAGGCCAAGGGAATTTGCCTCAGGCCTTAACAACCACTGTTTTACCGACACGATCGCCAAGGCGCTGCTTTTTATCGGAGCGCCAGATCAAAATTGCTCCGACCAGGTATGCAAATAAGCCGTCGATTATCCTGAGGATATTTCTAGTAAATGCCTGGTTCATATCGATTGATCCCCCATCCTCCCTTACCACCTTGATTTTGGTGATCATCTTGCCAATGGTCTGGCCTCTGCTCCCCTCCAGATATGTAAAATAGCCAAGGTAGATTACAAAGGATAAGATCCACCACCACCAAAAGCTACCCTCAGGGTTGTTGAAGACGCCCAAGGCCATGCCGATCGCGATCTCAATTGCTCCAAGGATTATTCCGTCTATGAAAACCGATACAAATCTTATCCCCACGCCCTGATAATCCATGGCTGTGTGGGTCCCTACCAGTTCCGGTTGTGCTGTGCCCGCCATAATTCCCCTACCCTTGAACACCATTAATCTATCTTTACTATGTCATCAACATAATAACGCTATATGGAAATCGATCCACATTTTATAGACTGATTCAGTTTTAATTAAATGCTGCTTTCTATTTAGACTTTTCGAGATATTTGCGCAGATATCAATGGCGCAGATATGCCAACCGCATTTGCTGATGAGTCAGAAGAGTAGCTAAAAATTCTTCTATGAATTCATGTACAAATTCAGCCGGGAATTTAGCTAAAAAAGGAATCCTTCAAATAAGGCAGAATGAGCTTTCAGCCTTATTTGGGTTTCACAGCCGTAACCTTAATGCTCATTACAGAGTCGGCAACATCCTTTTTCTGCTCTGTAGATATCTTTGGGACATTTATAATGGCTGAACCGGATGAGTCGCAGCAGATCAAAGACTCGATGGGAAATGAGGACTCTTCTACGACCCTGATATCTTTAAAGCCCGTAGATCCGATGATGTCGATGTACTCATCCTTCATGATCGCCCCGGCGAGGCACCCAATGTACGCCTCGTCGGATTTTAAGACAATGTCGGGAAGCTCCTTTAAAAGGACGATATCTGAGACCGCCAGTCTGCCTCCGGGCTTTAGCACCCTGAAGGCCTCTTTAAAGGCCCTATTTTTATTGGGGACAAGGTTGATCACACAGTTGGAGATCACAACGTCCACATAGTTATCTGCCACAGGCATATTCTCCAGGTCACCCTGGCGAAAATCGATATTTGTATATCCGCCCTTCCTGGAGTTGGCCCTGGCACGCTCAACCATTTCAGATGTCATATCCACGCCGATTACCAGTCCCTTCTCGCCCGTCCGGGTAGAGGCCAGGAAGCAATCGAAGCCTGCTCCCGCACCCATATCCAGGACTATCTCCCCCTCCTTGATGGATGCCAAAGCGACGGGATTTCCACATCCCAGCCCCAGGTTGGACTCAGGGGGCGCGGCCTGGATTTCCGCGTCAGAATATCCCAGACGCTTGCTTATCTCCTGGGGGACATCGGCGCATCCGCAGCAACTGCGCGAAGCATAATAGGATGTAGCCTGTTTGGCTATGCGGGCATATCCCTCTCTCACCGCCCGTTTGATCTCTCTTTCCTTCATCATGAGGTTCACCACTTTTTAGTAAATTTTTATAATAAGCCATTTCTGCCTATGCCATACCGGAATCATGCCTGTGCCATGTCTATGTGAATCGTATCTTATCTGCTAGGCGTTAGGATTTAATTAACCTTTCTTTATCACTAATAATAGGTAAGGGATAATAAGGGCATCAGGTCAGAGACGGCAAAAGCGCCGGTGGGAGACAAGATTAAAACGAAGGAAAATAGACCGGATAATGGACAGAATAATGGACTGGATAATAGACCGGATAATAAACATACACGCCCAAAATGCATTTAAAAGAGGAGCATACCAGCACCGGGCTTAGCGGCCGGGCAGCCCTTCTTTATTAAACGGCTCATAATCGCCTATGCTCTTGATTTGCACCCTGTGCCTCATCCAGAGCCATACGATAATTGAGAGCGAGATAGCAAGCCATGAGGCAAACCACAGCTTCCTCTCGCCGATCAGCCAGACCTGCTGGGAATGGATGAAAATGGCTGCGGCAACGGTTACGATAGCGGAAAAGAACATATTGGCCGAAGGTGCCAGTCCGTCCCGGTAGTTGATGCAAAACTGCTCCCACTCCCGCTCTGCCATTCCGGCATGAGATACGGGGTGTCTTCCTAGGAAGATGCCTATTCTCTTTATTCTGGAGTCGGCCGACATGATGTATAGGTCGTAGCTTATCGCCACCAGAGGGATAAAGTAAAGAATCCAGCATAAGTCGGCGATCTTTATCCCCAGATCCACTGAGCTGATCCCGAAAAGCACAGTAACGAATGCCAGCTTCCTTGTGACGTAGTCCGCTCGCTCGTTTTGCGTCCGGATCTTCTCCTCATGAAGCGCTCTTAGAAACTCTTGATCGCTCTCTTCCACTGTTACTCCCCTGGAGATCATTGTATTGGATATATTAATAACTTTTGTCAGTCATACACGTTCTCACAACTTTTTTTGTATTAGTTAACTGTGCAGCCTATTCCAGCATATGCACTGCTTAAGAATATGTATTGCTTTAGATTAATACGACAGCGATAAAAGATAGGATATAATTGAGGCTTTGCAGCTTGAAAGGAGGTAATTGAGGCGTATCCTATCAACAGGTGTTCAATATCAACATCTACCTTCATCGGGTGCAAATTATCATTGAAAACTAAAAATAATTATTGGCTTTAATTATAAGGCAAATTATTTATACTAATAAGAGAAGATATACCCAAAAAATTTGAAGGGGTAGCAGCAATGAGGGGAACAGAGGTAAGGGTACTTGATGAGAGGTACCTGGAGTTCATCGAGGTTATGCGAAGCCTTGGCGAGCTGGGGAGCCTGGCCAGGTTGATCGCAGACTTATCAGGCTCTAGCGAAGAGCCCTGTAATGATGCAGACCCGGGCGGGGGCCTGGATGAAATGCGGCCGGAGATAATAAGGGCAATTCACTTCTTCTGGAAGATGGGCTGGATTGACGTCAGGGAGATCACAAGGAAAAGCAAATACGGTCAGCGAAAAAACTACCGCGTCAGCATCAGCCTGGACAGGATCAGCGAGCATTTCGAACAGGAGCGGCTGCGCAGATCCCAAATCGCCGGAGAGGTCTTCCGGCTGCAGAAGGCGGCAGTTACTGCCTGATGTTTTTAAAAGGGAGGGGAGTGGGGGCTCTAACCTCCTTTCATTTTTAGTAGATATGGTGAGTGGTCAGAGCCTGCGCGATAAAATATGGGAGCGTGTCCTGCGGGATGGCTTCCTCCTTCTGTACTTCCATAACTATCTAATCGTTTTCTTGGCTAAGACTACTAAGAATGATGCCATAAGTAGCCATCCCGAAAGTCGTTCAATGAAACTAAAGAGCCTACAAGAACCTGTTAAATTGCCTATTTGTGTAGTTGTAGTGAGTATTACAAAACTTAGATCTAAAGCGCCAATTATCGAAGGCGCTTGATTATTGAAATAATATACACTTGAAGAAAAAATATACCATAAAGCTAATCCAAGCAATGGTAATTCAGGACGGATGCCATACCCGTAAATTATCCGTGACATAAAATCTATAAGTTTGTATGATCCTTTGAGTCGTGCTGCTCTTTTTAATCTGTATTGGTAATAACAATT
>CAZHNU010000072.1:0-12606 GCA_964534145.1 uncultured Methanotrichaceae archaeon
TTCGATCCGTATTTTAGGGCGTCGAGGTTCAAGACTTCGAGATTTTTATTATTATCCAAAATGTATCTGATGAAGTTGGAGCCGATGAATCCTGCTCCGCCTGTGATCAATGCTTTCATTAAATTGCTCCTATTATTATCCATTAAAACATTATTTTTCTGAGGGATGTACAATCTAAAGAAGCCTTTAGTGCGTCCTTTGTGCCTTCGTGTCTTTGTGGTGAGTTAATGCAGAGCTAATTAATCGAACTCAAACTTCACCCATGCCTCAATGAATCACGATAAAATGCCTGCATCATCCGACAAATCCCCGCGCTCCCCCATCAACTCCTCCAGCTCCCTCATGCACCGGAGCGCACTCTCCCCCTTCTCAGTCGTCTTATACCTCGTCACCGCCCCCTCCACCACAACAGCCAGCCCGTTCCTCGTGATCAGCTCAATGTAAGGCACCACAGTATGAAAATTTTGCCCGCAGGAATAGACAATTTGCGTCTTGCCCCCCCGCACATGCTTCAAGAATCCGGCTCAGGATCTGGTCCTTGTATCTCCTACAGTCCCACGGAATTTTTTTAGGATGCTTCTTCCTTATATAAGTTACTGATCAATGGTTCGGAGGATGAGTTACGGACGCTCACCACAGAGACACGGAGGCACAGAGACGAATTTGCACGGGTCTTTTCTCATAATCGCTAACTCCTTTAGCCTTTGTGCGTCCTCTGCGTCTCCTATTGATATTATTATCTGAATCGATTATTTTGATGAAACTTCGTCATATTTTATTATCTCAAGTATATCCCTTGTTGTGTAGGCTCTCACTTTGTTCTGCCGCTGGAAATGCCTGTCATTTGACCATATAGGACAGCCGAGTTGCATTGCCAGAGCCAGAAACGGTGCATCCTTTTCGTCGATCTCCTTCATAACCTCAAAAGCAGCCTTCATCATGGGGCGGTATAGATCGAGGGACACTACTTGAATAGCTTTCAGGAGGAAACTTTGGGCATACTCGAGCGCCACTGGTTGGGAACTTCTTTTCCTTTTGGCATCGATGTAGGCACGGTAACCGTCTATCTCCTTCATTCCATACTCAGGGAAGTATACAATGAAGTATCCAGATTTTATTAGCCTTGCATTTATAGAATGATCCTTTAGAAGGGCGGATATCAGGATATTGGTGTCGGCTATAAGCCCAGCTTCTTCTTCTCGTCCTTCCATACATTCTCTCGCACTTTCTCTAAGCCCTCTAAATCTGATTCGCAAAGGTCTAGCTCTTCGATAGCTCTTTCAAAGAGCACCCATCTAGCCTCTTCCTCCTTCACCAGCTCATCAATCTTCTTTTTGAGAGGCTTTAGGGGAATGCCTTCGGGAACATCTACCATTATTACACCCACAAGAATCACCATATGGATTTTCGTCTTTGTAGTTCTTAAAACATTCCTTGAATCTCATTCAAGGTTTTCTAGATAGTCCAGGAGTTCTTGTGGAGTCTTGAACGTCTTCACTAAACCCGCATCCGCTTGCTCGATGCTCCTGCGAACGCCCTCTTCAAAATCTCGAAGAGCGGCTTCATTGGCGTTCTGAAGAACGGCTTTCTCCTTTGCTCCAGCCATGATTTACATTCTTCCTTTCTCGATTTTAAAGCTTTCGTAATCGAAGCTCGTTTAGACATGTCTCCAGCTCACACATGCACCGGAGCGCACTCTCCCCCTTGGCCGTGGTCCTGTACCTCACCATCGTCCCATGGAATAATTTTAAGAAGCTTCTTCCTTATATAAGTTACTGATCAATGGTTCGGAGGATGAATTACGGACGTTCACCACAGAGACGAGAGAGGCACAGAGCCGAATTTGGCTGAGTCTTTTGGTGCAAATCGCTAACTGATTTAGCCTTTGTGCGTCCTCTGTGCCTCCGTGCCTCTGTGGTTCAGTATGCTGGAGCGTTCACCACAGAGACACAGAGGCACAGAGCCGAATTTGCCTGGGTCTTTTCACGCAAATCGCTAACTGATTTAGCCTTTGTGAGTTCTCTGTGTCTCCGTGCCTCTGTGGTTTAGTCAACTGGGGCTTTCACAACAGAGTCACAGAGCGACCTTAATATTATCCGAATTAGTGTTTCATTCTCCGTGTCTCAGTGCCTCTGTGGTGAATCCGTGAGCGCCAGTATTACAAACGCTCACCACAGAGGCGGCTTGATCTTGGTTTTCCCGCAAATCGCTAACCAATTCAGCCTTTATTCTAAAGCATGCCCGCACGGTCCTTCAAGGCTCTGATATCCGCCTGCATTTGTCTGAGCTGTTCTCCTAAACCTGGTTGGATCTCATCTCTAAGCCCCTTAACCTCTTCCAAGATCTTCTCAGTGTTCTTAGCCATTTGTGGAATCAAGCCTGTATTGTCTTTGATCGCCTGAAGAATGGGAATAGCCTTGTTCATCTGGCCGTAGGCATTCATAGCAGCGGTCTGCCACAAAGGCATAACCTCGTCTGAATAATCCCCGGATGTTATGCTGCCAACTTTAGCAAGCGAAGGCCGTTTCTCATTAACATTGCTAAGAAACTTTTGGACCCTTCTTTCATCGGCCTCTATCAGAGCTATTACAATCTGTTGCCCGTCTTCTTCGTCGTTATAGACATCGAAGCCTTTGAGACCCATGCTCATGGCAAGCTCAACTAGCCAGGGTCTATAGCCAACATCGTGGACCTTAGGGCCGGTTATCATGATCCTGAGTTTCACCTTATACTCTCCTTTAGCATCTGACCTCGTAACGGGCTTGAACTATATTCACCAGCTTTACGATATGGGCTTTTCGGCCATGGCGTGGGCGGCGTACCCTTGCTCTAGGCATGGTATGCGCGCGAAATGAATGAAAGAAGGAAAGAATGAACGCTATAGCCCTCGCTATCCAGCCATCCCCTCTTATCATTTTGCTCAATTCAGATGACGGCCGGTCCAGACAGCGCAGATATGTCTTAAGTTACGTATTCCGGTTTCAGAGTTCAATTTCTTAATTGGAATCTCAACAGGTGTTTAAAAAGTTTTCGTTTGCTGGACTGAAAGTTTCTAAGCATCAGCAGTATCCGGCAAACCTCAGACGGGCAGCGCGCACTTGTCGGATAGATGTTGGCTTAGAAGCAATGAAATTCAGACATTATCGCATACAAAACTGCATGCATTACCAGGCTAATCCAGCGGACACCCTCCCCTGAGGTGCGGGGGTAGCCCGCGCGGCAATCAAGCGCGCCCCAACCCTACTCGCGCGAAAAACAGGGAAGCGCGCGTAGTTCCGGAAAAACTTTGCGCACTCCTCGTGATCAGCTCAAGGTATGGCACCACATTTTGGAAATTTAGCCCGCGAAAATAGACAATTTGCGTCTTATTTCCACCTAGCCCGGCATAGGCATCAAGAATCCGGCGCAGGATCTGATCCTTGTATCTCCTACCATCCCTTGGAATATTTTCCAGAAGCTTCTTCCTTATATAAGTTACTAATCAATGGCTCGGAGGATGAATTACGGAGGTTCACCACAGAGACACGGAGGCACAGAGCGATTCTATTTTATGTATTCGTACTCTGTAGCCGGTTCGTTAGCATTCACCGCATACAGTGGCCCAGGTAATCTTAATATTATCACCAGGATAACTACGGCGTCCACAGTTTCAACCATGGTACTCTTCGAAAGTCGCTGTCATTGCTGGCTATGCTGCTGATGCCGTTTGATTTCATAGTCGCAAGGTGAGCTGCATCTGTGGCCATAAGCATGTATTCTCTGGAAAGCTTTACAAACTCCGGAAAGGTAGGTGTATTGAGCAGGGAAATTTTAAAGCTACTCATCAACTCCATCTCTGTCCATACCACCTTTAATTTTCCGATAACTTCAGGCCTTTTCTTAACCATGCCTGTGACCTTTCTGGCCTCTATCCCTTGATTTTCCGCTATTTCGGCGATCATAAGCTTATGAAATACTTCATTAAACACTAATTCTGAGGTGAAACCTAATATGGTTCCTTCTTCAACTCGCTTCAGGAATTCCTTGCAGCTATCGCCGAAATCAGGATGCTCAAAGGCAGAATAAAGGAATATGTTTGTATCAATGAATATTCTCTCGCTGGAGGGGACCTCAGATAGGATCAATCCCACAACTCCATTTCTTCGATCTCATCGGCCAGACTCTTTGGTATTTTCATCTTGCCGTGGAACGCATCAACCGGGCTTTTCCTGATTTCTATCTCTACTTCTTCTCCTTCTCTAAGGCCGATATCCCTAAATGGTCTCAACGCTCTGCCTTCATACTTTGCCCTGACTTTGATACTCATATTTCATTCACTTGCGGATGTCTATTGCCTTGATCTTAGTTATCTCTTTCTGCAGAAAAAGCTTTCTTGTGCTACTCAATATTCCCTGAACTCGGTTTGGCCAGAAATTCATAAGCTGCAATATGCGCTCCGGTATCAGCTCCTCCAACTCCCTCATGCACCGGAGCGCACTCTCCCCCCTTCTCAGTCGTTTTGTACCTCGTCACCGCCCCCTCCACCACAACAGCCAGCCCGTTCCTCGTGATCAGCTCAATGTAAGGCACCACAGTATGAAAATTTTGCCCGCAGGAATAGACAATTTGCGTCTTGCCCCCCCGCACATGCTTCAAGAATCCGGCTCAGGATCTGGTCCTTGTATCTCCTACAGTCCCACGGAATTTTTTTAGGATGCTTCTTCCTTATATAAGTTACTGATCAATGGTTCGGAGGATGAATTACGGACGTTCACCACAGAGACGAGAGAGGCACAGAGACGAATTTGCATGGGTCTTTTCGTGCAATCGTTAACTGATTTAGTCTTTGTGCGTCCTCTGTGTCTCCGTGCCTCTGTGGTGAATTAGCAAATGCCAGGATATTTAATATCAAGGACTGCGAAGTTACATCTTCCATGAGTTCAGGTGTCAGGGCGCCCATATTTTAATATCCTTTACTCTTTCAAAGTCTCGATCATTTGTTGCTGCGGTGAAGATCCTGTTGGCCTTCATTGCAGCAACATTGAGTGCATCGTTGACCAAAATTCCGCATTTTCCCATAATTTGCAAAGCTTCTGCAGTCTCCGGCTTTCCAATGGGCAAAATATTGAATATATCGAAAAGCTCTCCAGGTCGATCGAGGGAAATATCCCTGAGAATCTCAGGATGGCATTTGATGAGCGATGCGACCTGGCCGGGCCTTGCCCCGTATGTTCTGAATATATCGGCTTTGATAAAGTTGAACAGGGTCTCAGAGATCACGATTAGAGTTATGAACCCCTGACATTCTCCATCTTGAATAGTCTGAATGAGATTCCTGCAGGCTGCTCCATATGCGGGGTGATTAAGAAGATGATATGTTAATATGTTTGAATCAATGAAGATTCTTTCTCCTGCATATAAGGTCCTCGAAGTCATCAGCACCCATCGATCCATATTTCGTATCCTCTATTATCTCATCTATTACTTCAGAGTTGAGCCGAATCAATCCGAAGGTCCTATCAGCAATGCTCTTCTTAACCTCAATCTCCACCTCTTCTCCTTCTTTCAAATCCAGCTCCTCCAGCGGCCTCAGGACACGGCTTTCATAAATGGCTTTTACTTTCATCGAGATCTCCCGCATTTTTATATGCTCCGTGGCTTAAATCTTTTTGCACCATCAAAATATTGTCTGGCCAGAAGCCACGCTTGAATACAAGATCAAATGCCCTGATGCCAACTCCTCCAGCTCCCTGTAGCACCTCAGCACTGCCTCCCCTTTGCCGTCGTCTTGTACCTGGTCGGTGTCCCATCGATCTTAAGGTTACTATTATACATAATTTACGTCTTATTTGCCCCTCCTGACACAGGCCTCAAGAATCCGGCGCAGAATTTGGTCCTTGTATCTCCTTCAGTCCTATGGAATAATTTTAAGAAGCTTCTTCCTTATTTAAGTTACTGATCAATGGTTCGGAGAGTAGCTGGGTTACAGACGTTCACAAAATAGATTCTACGGGAGTCGTTTGTCTACGGTTACGGCATCGCTCATCAATATCTCTACCTCATCCAAAACATCCATGATTCCTTTATCATCCGATTCAATGACATTATTTGGGAGATGCTTATGACGTGGAAAAGTTGAAACATCTTTGTGGTGGGGAGCATTATCATATCGAAAGACCATATTGCCTTCCTTGTCCATTAGATGAAATCTGTACTTCAACCGCGTCTCTTCCTGCAGATACTCCATGAACTTCAGCATCGATCCATCCACAAAGAGAAGCCTTCCCCGAAGCATGCCTTCCGTTGCGCTGAACTCTCTAAGATCCACGTATTTATCGGTTACTATCTCTGTATTTTTTAATCGCAGTTCAACTTCTCTGAAGTATTCGGAAATCAAGTGGAAAGCACCGCTTTTGCTTTCTTTATTTCTTCTTCAATCGCACTTATGCCCCGTAGGAGGCCCCACCATTCGAAGCAATCCTGTGAATCGCCAAGCCTCCCCTGCTCAAATTTACTCAGGAACTCTGCAGAAGCCATGCTATATTTGCGCTCAAATTCCTCGATCTCCTTTTGCGTCAGTCTCTTTTTCGTCTCCAATAGGCCGATCTCTCTTTGCAGAGACCTTCGGATAATGGGGGGTGTGTCATCAGATGTTTTGGCGCTCATCATTATATTAAATTCCTCTAAGCTTAATAAGAGTTTTGAAGAGCATCTTCACCGATAATTTTTATCCTTTGTGTGTCCTAAATGCCACTGTACTCAGTCCATAACCTCAGAGATTTGGTATCCACACCTTATCTCTTGATGGAGAAGTAAAAAATCGTGGCTTTAGAGGTCATATATCTTTTCTTTCGATCAGCTTCGGATGAAATAAGAAGCGCTATAGCCCTCGCTATCCAGCCATCCCCTCTTATCATTTTGCTCAATTCAGATGACGGCCGGTCCAGACAGCGCAGATATTTTTAAGTTACGTATTCCGGTTTCAGAGTTCAATTTCTTAATCGGAATCTCGACAGGTGTTTAAAAAGTTTTCGTTTCCTGAGTTGTAGATTTCTAAGCACTAAAGGCAATGGAATTCAGACATTATCGCATACAAAACTGCATGCATTACCAGGCTAGCCAGCGGACACCCTCCCCATAAAGGGGGTAGCCCGCGCGGCAATCAAGCGCGCCCCAACCATCAGCGCGCGAAAACAGGGAAGCGCGCGGAGTCCCGGAAAAACTTTGCGCGTTCCTCTTGATCCGCCCAATGCACAGGCCAATAAAATGGAAATTCAGCCCGCAAGAATAGACAATTTGCGTCTTATTTGCCCCCCTCTCCCGGCACAGGCCTCAAGAATCCGGCGCAGAATTTGGTCCTTGTATCTCCTATCGTCCCATGGAATATTTTTAGGATGCTTCTTCCTTTTATAAGTTACTGATCAATGGTTCGGAGGATGAATTACGGACGTTCACCACAGAGACGAGAGAGGCACAGAGACGAATTTGCCTGGGTCTTTTCGTGCAAATCGCTAACTCATTTAGTCTTTGTGCGTCCTCTGTGTCTCCGTGCCTCTGTGGTTTAGTATGCTGGGGCGTTCACCATCGCAAACACAAAGGTATTTTCAATATTATCTAAATGGATAAATTATTAATTACGGTAGTAAGCCTACTATCTCAAGGAACTCTACTCGTTTAAAGTCCGAATCAAATGTCGCTATACTCTTTATCCCATAGTGTTGACACGTGGCGGCAATTATAGCATCGTTGGGCATTAGCCTATATTTTATAATAGTATCTGAAATCATTTCCAAGTTTTTTGGGGGATGAATTATATTTATGTGGAATTTATCAATAAGGATTCTTAGGTTGTTCATGTATTTTCTGGCCTCATCCCTCATATCTTTCTTTATATCCTCTCGTAGACGAAATCCTCTGGATCCATAGATTAGCGACAAACCAATGTAGATCGATTCCTCAAGGATGTTCAAGGTTATAACCGGTTCTAAGGACCCTCGCAAGATCTCCATTGCCCTATCTGTATCCTCAGCTTGTATTAAGAATGAGACTATTATATTGGCATCTATCAATACTGACAGGCTTCATCCTCCAGCTCTAAGATCTCTTTTGTCGTTACAACACGGTCCAATTTTATGGCCCCTGCATATTTATCTAAGATCTCATCCCTTTCATCTTTAAGAATGACTTTTACCTTAGCCCCCTCTTTTAAATGTACGTTTCCAGTAGGTTTGAACACTCCATTTTCGTATATACAATCAATTATTTTAGTTGGCATATCGTTTCTAGTCCTTTAATTGGATTTCATTAAGCAAGGTGTTAATTGGAATCTATAAAAATCTTTTCCCTATTCCATATACAAGACAAAGCCGCAGGAATAGACAATTTGCGTCTTATTTGCCCCACCTCGCCCGGCATAGGCCTCAAGAATCCGGCGCAGAATTTGGTCCTTGTATCTCCTGCAGTCCCATGGAATATTTTTAAGAAGCTTCTTCCTTATATAAGTCACTGATTAATGGCCCGGAGGATGAATTACGGACGTTCACCACTGCAGACACCGCAGGCACAGAAACGAATTTGCCTAGGTCTTCTCCAGCAAATCGCTAACCCATTGAGCCTTTGTGCGTCCTCTGTGTCTCCGTGCCTCTGTGGTGAGTTCGTAACCACCAGGATATTGTATTAGCGCTTAGTCACTTAGTCCTTAAATTCAATTTCATGGGAAGCTCACATCTGCAAAGAGCAAAGGTTACCGGATCCCAAGCTTGCTCTTAATCGTCCGGATATCCTTCTCCATCTGGATAAATCGCTCATCGGTATCAACGCCATATTTGGCAAGGCTTGCCAGAAAGAGTGTACGTGGTATTATATGCAATAATTCTCTATTTGATAAGGGAGTAGAGGGCGCACACTCCGGTCTTCAGGCCGGAGTAAGCCCGTAAGGAATCGATAGTTCCCCGTGGTCACAGGGAGCCGTCCGGCTCAAACGTCTTTTACATTTCTATCAGCATCTCATCTATTCCTAATGTCCCGTTGAGGGACTTCAGCCTGAACGAGTAATCTCCCTCCGGAAAGCCGGTGGTATTGATGCTCAAATTGTAGGGTCCGTTCACAACCAGCTTCTTGACCACAGTCATTGTGAGATCAACCTTTGAAGCATTATCGGCTGCCTCTCCGAATATCTTAGCATTGTAAACGCTTGGAGATACCAGATCGCTGTCGATTCTGGCGGTCCCTTTCTCATCTGCCTTTGCCTGAGTTGAAACCCACGCCCTTGGACGCTCCGCCTTCCAGATTTCATTCGTCTCACCGCTTCCCGACAGCTCCTTTAGGCCGATGCTCAGCGTTTTTACGCCTCTGGCCGTCACCGTAAAATTATTGGGCTTTCCTGGAATGAAAACGCTTGGCATATTGTAGCTATATCCTGATTTATCTGTGCTTTCTACATTCACGGGAGTTGAGATCGGAGGCACATGGATTCCTGCAATATCGTAGCTGTACCTGCCGGAAAACACGGGAAGCTCCTTTTTTATGGTGAATGTAAGCAGCAGCTCTCCGAATCCGACCCCTGAAATCAGCTTTTCTTCATCCGTTTGGCTCAGGCTCGCAGGACCGGAGCCTTCGCTTGCGATGTTCGCTTGATCATTTACTGTACCTATCGCACTACCGGACGAATTTGTGCTGCTAAGGTTCATGTCGCCTTTATCAAGTTCCGCAGATGCATATGCATATCCGAGAAAGATCGCACAGATGGCTGCAATCAAAAAGATACTGCGCATTGATGCGTTTCCAGCATTTCCATTATAATAATTTCTTTTCATGAGAATCACCCGACAACAGAAAACCTTCGCTGTGCAGAAAGATCGTGAAAGGCTCTTTTCCTTGGTCATTTTGCATTTGGGAGCATATCATCAAACCTAGAGGCAAGATCAAGGAGTCAGCCCAAAGCTGCAGCTATCCGGCAATCTCCTCTTATCATCATCGATGACTCACCTCATCAATAGCCTCAATGAAATCGGGGCCGGTTCAATTCAGATGATCGCCGACATTAGCGGTGCTTATGATTCCAGTTACTTACCTGGGCTTCAGAGTCCAATTTCTTACTGGAAATTTCTGTAAGGACTTAAAAAGATTTCGTTCGCTGAAGTTGAATTCTCTGCACAGTCTCCATTCATATGTCTTCCAAGCCGCTTTAAGGCCTCGTACTTCTCCTTCTTGTCCAGCTTTGTGCCCAGAAGCGCCTCCTGAAGAGTCCTAATCGAGCTGTCATACGTCTCCCTGTCTACGGGAAACGGCGTGCCGTCCTTTCCTCCGTGAGCAAAGCAAAACTTTGCGGGATCCTGCCAGCTCGGAGCGGCTCCGTAGATCAGCTCGGATATCAGGGCCAGGGCCCTGATTCTGGCCGGTCCCATTCCCCGCAGGGCCACAAGATCCTCGTAGCTTTCGGGCTGCAGCTCGTAAGCCATCTGCAGCGCCTTTCTCCCCGCCTCGCCGATATCGATCCATGGAATCAGCTCATGGCGGCGAGGCATTGACAGCTCCGGGACGAGATGCTCCCCAGAGTACCCGAAGTCCAGAAGGCTTCTTTGTGAAAACCGCAGATGGGACGGTCCGTCCTTCACCAGGTCCAGCGTTGCCTTGCGGTTATCCCTGCTCTCTACAGCTGTGAGATCCAGGACAGAGGGCTCCTGCCGCTCTCTGCAAATCGCGATGTGAGGCTCCTCCACAAAGCTTTCCACCCTATCCGAGAGCCAGTGGTAGCGCCTTGCGAAGCTGTCGTTCATTCCCTGCTGCACCACCGCCCAATCGCCTTTTTCGGTGAAGAAGAAGGAATGATGGTAGATCCGGTATCCGTCCTGGACCAGGGCGCTGTCCACCTTTGCCGACATCCTGCTGGCCTTCAAAAGCTCGCCGACCTTTCGGGTAGAGAGGGATAGGGCATCCCCCAGCCGCAAGATGTCCTCTGGGGTTTTACCGGATGTCTTCCCTTTCCCGCCGGCGACAGCTATTCCATGCCGCTCGGGCGAGAGCGCCATTTTTAGCGCGCCGGTTGTGACAGTTGTCGTTCCCGAGGAGTGCCAGTCAAAGCCCAGCAAGCATGAAAAGGCCTGAAACCATCCCGGATCAGATATCCTCCGCAAAAATTCCTCCGGGCCTCGCTCGTATACAATCGCCTCCACCACCTCTCCCGCCAGGGAACACATGCGCCGGAAAAGCCACGGTGGAGCGAAGCCCGTATGCAGCGGAAGGTTTGTTGTGCCTGTTTTCATCGGTAGTCTTTTCTTTTAAAAGATAGATATTTATCGTTATGCAGTCCGGCGCGAAAGTGAAGGGTTTTAAGGAACTAACCTCCCTAAAAGAAATCGACCTGCGTTCTCTCTCAGATGCCGCGGTCGATACAGACGCATTTCTTTCGATATATCTCCGCACTGGAATTTTCGCCACCGGCATCAGAGATGATAGGGAATTTGTAGCCTCCAGGCTTAAGGCAATTGAGAAGGCGCTGCCAGGAGACCCCAAAGATGACTTCATCAGTACCAGGGAGATGGTCGAGCCCATTTTGATGGAGCCGCCGGCAAAGGGCGAGAAGGGCCGCATAATCTTTGCCTCATTTTCGCAGGGATTCCTGGAAGCTTACAGAGCAAGCACAGAGATCGAGCCAATGGTCGTCTGGGGCAAGTCGCCCTTCCTGCTGCCTTTGGCCCGTCTGAAGGGCGACTTTGAGGACTACGGACTTTTGCTCCTTGACTCCCAGGAGGCCAGGCTGTATATGATCAGCTCCGGCATGCTGGTGGAGAAGGACAGGTCCAGGATAGACCTCATGAACAGGCATAAGAAGGGAGGCTGGAGCCAGATGAGGTACAACCGCCTGCGTAAAGGCGCCATCAAATCCTTTTTCTCAAGCCTCATAGACGACCTGCAGAGCCGTGAAGATCTGCTGAATGCTCGAGGGCTGGTGGTGGCAGGACCGGGAACGGCCAAAAACGAGTTCCTGGAAATGCTGCCGCCATCTCTGAAGGAAAAGGTCCTGGAATCTGTCGACCTGCACATGGAAACGCCTGCATCAGACCTGAAAAGTCTGGGCGAAGAGATATCTGAAAGCCGCACAAAGGCCGGCTCAAAAGCGATGGCTGAGCGGCTAAAAGAGGCTGTGCTTCGCGGTGATCCTGCAGCATACGGCCTTTCCGAGGTCAGGAAGGCCCTTGAGGACGGCAGGGTCGCCGTTCTGCTGATATCTGAGGGCTTTGTCCTGCCGCAGATGATATGCATTAGCTGCCATCGAATTCACAGGGAGGGCGAGATATGCCCTACCTGCGGCGGGGAAATGGCCGCGCTGAGGCTGGAAGAGCTTTACGAGATGGCCGAAAGGACGGGGGCAGAGGCGGTGCTGGTGGAGGACGATGAGTTCCTGGAGAGCATAGGCAACGCGGGCGCAATTCTCAGGTACTGATATAACCTGATATAGCCTGAAATAACCACAAATTTTTAGCGTAATAAAATCAAAATTAAAAGATAATAGGATATTCCAAAATAAGATGCGCCAAAAAGCCAGGCATTGAGGCCCGGCTCAGGCAGTTATCTTTGTCTTTGCGATGTACTTGATGAGGTCGGGTCCCAGCCTTGCCTTCTTCT
>CAZHNU010000073.1:0-12559 GCA_964534145.1 uncultured Methanotrichaceae archaeon
CAGCTGTTATAACGAGCGTTAATATGCATTTGCTGATCTGGTTGGCCAGGAAAAGCTCTGATGAAATGTTCGCTGTAATGTGAAATAGAGCAATCAGGGCGATGCTGCGCCGATTCCTATAATACAAATAATTCATGATTATTGCCAGCGGAATGATTCCCACTAAAAAGTTCAGGGCAAATATGGGATTCTGTTCCAACAACGACATTTGGTATGAACCCTTGATGAAGAATACCGGCAAGTGCCAAATAGCCCACAGGGCCCCGAAAATCATGCTGGCTCCAAATAGGTTAAATTTGCTGGCCAGGCTGTCAACGCCATAGCCTCTCCATCCCAGCTCTTCCAGCACGGGAACCAGGACCAAGATCACCATGCTTAAGAGCGCTTCTCCCTCGAAAACTTTAAAATTTTCTGCAAGGTGCAGCTGCTCTGCAGGCTGCCCAAAGGCAATTGATATGATGATGGAAATAATCATAGCAAGAGGTAAAAAGAATATGACAAAGGGCAAGTATCTCCTGTTTATCAGCCCAAGGTCGAAGATCCTTCTCCTAAAGTCGGCCCTGAACGCCTTATCGGCAAATACATGCATCACAATGATAGCAGCAATAAACGGCCCCATATAGGCCAGCAGTAGATTGAGGATGTTCTTATCGCCGCCCTGGTGGCTTTGCACTGCCAGGATGAAGCCGTTGATCCATGTAATCGCAAATGCCAAAGCGAAATAAATCGCCGGCCTGTATTGATGCATATATTTGCATCACCCGACTCTGGGAGTTGCAGATGGCCCCTGCCAGACAGGGGCTTCGGATCCCAATCGTGTTTTGTTCTGTTTCACAGGCCCCCTGAGCAATATGTAGGGCCTTCCGCCGTCTTCCGTTACCGCTGCTTCCACTCCGTAGACCTCTCGTATGTTCTCTGCAGTCAGCACCGAGAAAGGTTCTCCTGCATCGAAGACGCAGCCGCCTTTGAGCATGAGTATCCTGTCTGCATACCGAGCTGCCAGGTTCAGGTCGTGGACGGCCATCAATGCAGATATGCCCCTGTCTTCAACCATCTTTCTGATGATCTCCATGGCCTCGAGCTGCTGCCTTATATCCAGGTTCGACGTGGGCTCGTCCAGCAGGAGCACCTCTGCCTCCTGGACTAGGGCTCGAGCCAGCACCACCTTCTGCTGCTGTCCACCGGAAAGCTCGGTGAAGTCTCTCATGGCCAGGCCCTCCAAACCCAACAGCTTCAGCACCTCCAGAGCTTTCCTGACGTCGCTTGAGCTGCTTTTCCATCCTCCGTGGGGCCTCCGGCCCATGAGGATCGTATCGAAGACAGTGGCCGGAAAGGAGTTTTTGGAGGCCTGCGGGACGTATCCCATCTTGCGGGCGATATCTATCCTATCCATATCTCTGATATCGATCCCGTCCAGTGTTATCTTCCCGCTCTGAGGTCTGAGCACCCGGTTCATGCACCTGATCAAGGTGGATTTGCCCGCTCCGTTTGGGCCTATAACTCCCAGGACCTCTGACTTTTCCAGCTCCAGCGATACTCGATCCAGGATCTTCACGCCGGAATAGGCGAAGACCAAATCTTTGACTTTGAGCACCATGATTGTCTCGTTGTATAAATGGTTTCTACCAGTACCCCTTTCTCCGCCTCATTATCAGATAGAAGAACAGGGGAATTCCCATGAACGCAGTCATGACTCCAATAGGAAGGATGACAGGCGGCATGATATGCTGGGCCACAACATCAGCTCCTGCCAGCAGCAGTCCGCCCACGAGAGCCGATCCCGGCAGGACGAACTTGTTGTCTCCCCCTACGACCATGCGGGCGATGTGAGGGGCCACCAGACCGATGAATCCTATGGTCCCTGTGAAGGCCACGATGCTTGCCACTATCAGGCTGGAGATAATCATTGACAGGTTTCTCGTCCTGTCCACATCTATTCCCAGGCTTTTTGCCGTCTCATCCCCTGAACTCATGACGTTGAAATCCCATGATTTCCAGACGAGGATGGGAATGCAAACCGCCAGCACGAAACAGAGCACATATAGCTCGTTCCATGATGCCTTGCTCAGGCTTCCGACCATCCAGAAGACCACGCCTTTGACCGCATCCGAGTCAGCAAAGTACTCCAGCAGTGTGGTGCAGGCCGAGAAGAAGTACATTATTGCAATTCCCGACAGGACCATTATCTCTGGAGTGGCGCCCTTGTGCCTGGCGATGGCCACAATGACCATTGAGGAGAGCAGGGCGAAGACGAAAGCGTTTCCTGCAATGAGGTAGCTGCCGAAAAACCCCTGGCCCAGGAGTATGGCCACCGCAGCTCCGAATCCGGCTGCGGACGATATGCCCAGTGTGTAAGGGCTGGCCAGGGGGTTCTTAAGAACCACCTGCATAACTGCTCCTGCTATCCCCAGGCCCATGCCGGCTAATATCCCAAAAAGTATTCGAGGCAGCCGGATGTTCCAGACCACTCGCTGGGCTTCCTCGGTTGCCTGGAATTGATCGGGAAGGAAGTTATGAAGAATTGCCTCGTAGACCTGTCCGATCGAAAGCTTGATCACGCCAAGTGTAACGGCCGTGCCTGCCAGCGCAATGGTTATGAGGGCCAGGACGAGGAGGAAGAGGTACCTCTTCCCTACAAACTGCGTGTACTGTGCCTCGATTACGTCCAGGTCAATTACTTTAGCTTGAGGCGACATGTTTCACAACTATGCTTTTGAATCTACTTCCAGGTGTAGTAATCGCCGCAGTTCTCCAGCATCCAGTCGTACAGCCCATCAACCCCGTAGAACTCCTCGAGCACCTCGTTGCATTCTGCTTCGACATCAAGGTCTGCGAATTTCTCGGGATAAAACAGCTTGGCCATGTATAGGCATTCACACAGACCCGTTGCAGGGTCCCAGCCAGCATACCAGCCCTTGGTATTGTAGACCCGCTTATTCTTCACTGCGCTGACGGTCTGCAAAGCGGGGTCGGATAAAACCTCATCGAGAGTTATCCAGTTGTCTTTGGAGTAGCAGGTGATCAGGATTATCTCCGGGTCCCAGTCGATGATCTGTTCCTTTGAGACATCGACGTGTCCCCAGGAATCGCTTCCAGCCATGCCTTCTGCAACGTTTTTGCCGCCTGCGATCTTTATGGGTTCATAGACATTTGCGGTACTGGTTACCCCTGAATTGCTGGAGCAGGCAATGTAAACCCTGGGTTTGTCCTCATCGGGGACCTCAGAAACGACCTCTTCGATACGGTTGATCTTCTCATCGCAGTAATCTATCAGCTCTTCAGCTCTTTTCTGCTCATCTTTTCCCAATATTAGACTCAGCAACCTCCATGTCTCAAAGGCGCCATTTTCTTCGCGAAATACCTCTTTCGACGGATTGGCATATACAAAAGGAATGCCTGTGCTCTGGGAAACGGCCTTTGAAGTAGCTTTATCCGTATGAAGGGTCCCGAAGATCACATCAGGCTTCAATGTGATGATGGTCTCCTTCGAAGGATCGCTGGTAGTCCCTATTCCAGGAAGCCCCCTCAGCTCGGGATGGGCGTGCAGTTCCACCACGTCATCAGGCCTGGCCAGGGTATTGCTTCCCACTCCGACAATCTTATCGATAGCTTCGAGGTGAATGACCGGCCTCAAAGCTCCCAGGAATAAGGTAGCAACGCTTTCCACTGGTGCATTTAAAGTTGCCGTCACGCCTTCATTATCGATGAACGTGAGCTTTGCCAGTTCACCATAAATTATCGATTCAATCTGGTCGATATCATTATCGTCGATATTTCCATCGCAATTTGCATCTGCCAGATCTGTAACTCCATTGTTGCCATCAATTATGCCCTGGACATATTCTATATCATTATTATCTATGACGTCGTCCATGTTGGCATTTCCATAAACGCTTAAAGTGAAGTCATATGCATCAGCGGACATAACCGCTAGCATGCACAAGGTCATCATAGCCAGATACCTTATTTCGATCATAGTTCACCACATCCTATTGCATCAGACGACTATGCAAATATTTCTTTTAAGTCTGCCAATTCTATATCTATACAGACCTATCTGCATCGATATGCTATTATTAGGTCTATAAATTTATGATCCGAATGCCGTTTGGTTTTAAACAACAAAACCGAAACCAAATGAATGATCAAAAAATATCTTGAATTTATGCGCACCAAAAAATTTACGGGATAGCTATTTTGCCACCTAACGGAATTATCAATCATTGATATGATGGACAGCATGATTTACAGCCTTGGAATTGATGTGGGATACTCCTCAATTAAGCTGGCACTGATAAATGGCCAGAATGAAGTTGAACATAGCTCATATATATTGCATAAAGGGCAAATTAGAGATACCTTAAAATGTTCTCTTGAAGATTTGTCTGAAAGATATGATCTGGCCAGCATCAGATTTGGAGCTGTGACGGGGAGCGGAGGCAAGTACCTGAAAGGAATTGGCGACCTTGAATATATCAACGAGGTAACATCTATTGTTGAGGGAGGCATTGAAATAAACAATGCCATCGGATCCATTATTGAGATAGGCGGGCAAGGTGCAAAATATATTACGGATATCTATGAGGAAGATAAGTCCAGAATCAAAATTTCCATGAACTCGAGCTGTTCTGCTGGTACGGGCTCCTTCCTTGAAGAACAGGTATCTCGGCTAAATCTGAAGCTAGAAGACTATTCTGCTTATTCAAGCAAAGCAACATCCATACCGAGAATTGCGGCCAGATGCAGCGTATTTGCCAAGACCGATATCACGCATCACCAGCAGGAAGGAGTATCGGTTGAGGATATCTTGCTAGGCCTTGCATATGCCGTGGTCAGGAATTACAAAATATCGGTTGTGAAACGATTGCCCATCAAAAAACCCGTGTTATTTGTGGGCGGCGTGGCACATAATCAGGGAATTATCACCGCTCTAAAGGATGTAATGAGCCTCAATGATGATGATATTATTGTACCCGAACATTTCGCCATTGCTGGGGCTCTTGGAGCGGCTGTTATCGCTAAAAAAGAAAAGATGAGCGTTAACTTGGGCCAATTGGCCGCAGGCATAGATAATTTAAACGAATTTTCTGAAGAGAGGGCATGTGACATAGGGCTGTCTCCATTAATATCCTTCGGGAAAGACGATAGTTTAAACAAGCATGTCTGCAGGACCATAGACGATCATGAGACCATCCTGGACTGCTACCTCGGCGTTGATATCGGTTCAACGAGCACCAATCTGGTTCTGATGAACAAAGACCAGGAAATCATATCTTACAAGTATTTGAGAACTCTGGGAGACCCGGTTAAAGCGGTTAGTATAGGATTGAAAGAATTAAAGGGAGATCTCGGCGATAGAATAAATATCTTGGGAGTAGGCGCTACCGGTTCCGGAAGATACATGATTGGCAGGCTCATTGGAGCTGATGTAATCAAGGATGAAATCACGGCTCAGGCAAAGGCTGCAGTGACCATAGACAACAGCGTAGATACAGTGTTCGAAATAGGTGGGCAGGATTCCAAATATATCCGCCTTGAAAATGGGATCGTAACCGATTTTCAAATGAACAAGATCTGCGCAGCTGGAACTGGCTCGTTTATTGAAGAGCAAGTTAAAAAGTTCAATATAACAATAAACGATTTCGGAGACATAGCTCTTTGCAGCAAGAATCCTATTGATTTGGGGCAGAAATGCACCGTTTTTATTGAGGCGAGCATCGCGTCAAGCCTATCCAGAGGGGCAAAAATAGACGATATTGTGGCTGGGCTTTGCTATTCCATTGCCGTAAACTATCTGAATAAAGTTGTTGGGCAGAAGAAGATCGGAAATAAGATATTTCTCCAGGGAGGGATAGCATATAATCAGGGTGTTCTAAATGCATTTCGGGCGCTCACCAGAAAGAACATTCAAGTTCCTCCGTTCTTCAGCGTTACCGGAGCTTATGGGGCGGCCATATTGGCGAAAGATGAGATGCAGTGCGGAAGAACCAAATTCAAGGGATTTGATATAAAAACGGATAGCCAAGCGATCGAAAGGATGCAGGAATCTGAGCCAGAAATAGCCAATGAACCAGGATTTAGCAAAAAGATTGAAGGATTGATTTTTGAGGGATACGATGGCTCAATAGACTGCAATAAGAAAACGGTGGGAATTCCCAGGGCGCTTTTCACCTATGGGATGTTTCCCATGTTCAATGCGTTTTTTAAAGAGCTTGGCTTTAATGTTATAATGTCAAATGCAACAAATGAAGAAACCATCAGGCTGGGCCAGGAATATTCTCTGGATGAGACCTGCTATCCGGTCAAATTGATCAACGGCCATGTGGCAGAGCTGGTCGAGAAAAAGGTTGATTACATATTCTTCCCCGATCTGTACACCGTACTTCATCCAGGATCTCACTCCAGGCAGGACTACGGCTGTGCATATATGCAGCTTGCCTTCAAAATGGTTAACCAGGCCATGGAGTTGGAAAAGAAGGGCATCAAGCTGCTATCGCCAACCATAGCGTTTAATTTAGGTCAGGATTTCATGATGAAAACCTTCCTTGATTTGGGAAATCAGCTTGGCAGAGGCCCTGAGCAGACCGCCAGGGCTCTTCAGGAAGGTATGAAGGCCTTTCAGAACTTTGAAGAGAAAATTAAAAAAAATGGCGCTGATGTTATGAACGGGCTGGATCCTGATAAAAAAGCGTTTGCCATTATATCAAAAATATATGGGGTTGCAGATCCAATACTGAATATGGGCATCCCCGATAAGCTGATGGATATGGGATATCAGGTGGTGGCATTCTACGATTTGCCCGAAGGTGATGTTTCTAAAGAGCATCCTAACATGTACTGGCCTTTCGGCCAGCATATATTGGAAGCGGCACAGGTTGTTAGGAGCCATCCTAATTTATATGCAATCTTTCTTACCCACCATGGTTGCGGCCCGGATACAGCGCTAACGCATTATTTTAGGGAAATGATGGGCGAAAAGCCTTATCTGAATATTGAGGTGGATGAGCATTCCTCAAGCGTTGGAGTAGCTACAAGAGTTGAGGCATTTATCAATAGCCTGAATAAATTAACGGATGAAAAAGCAAAATGTCCGGCATTATGCCCGGCATTTCATTGGGACAACGCTGGACATAAAGAAGCCAGAATAGAACTGGAATTATCCGGATTGAAGAAGGGCACCTCATTATATTTACCGCATATGTTCCCCTACTCGGAGATTTTCAAAGAAATGCTTATTAGACAGGGGATTAATGCAGAGGTGTTGCCCAAAACAAATAGCGCGTCCCTCGAAATTGGGAGGAAATATACGATTGCGAATGAATATTTTTCATTCACGACCCTGTTAGGAGATGTCTTCAAGAAATTGAAGGGCAGAGTGGATGCGAGAGATGGCATAGCCTTCTTAATTCCCCAGTCTGAAGGTGCTGAAGTAGATGGCCAGTACAATCGCTTGCTAAGGACACTGTTAGACGGAGAAGGATTTGGCAATGTGGATATCTTTGCGCCTTTCATTGAGGACCTGCTGGAAAAGGATGAAAGTGATGTAAGGCTAATATGCTTAGGCTTGCTGGCAGGAGACATTATCAGAAATGCTCCTGAAAAGCATCAGGCTAAACACCTGGATGAAATCCGTGATTTGATCAGAAATGACCTTTTGGACATGGATCATCTGAGTGCCATATCTCAGAAGGTGTATCAGGAACTAAAGGCCATAGAATTCAATAAAAGAATCTTTGCCATAGGCGAGCCTTTGCTGCTGTTCAATGAGTTCATGAATAGCTCGATTTTCAGCAGCATGGAGAAAAAAGGAATTAGGGTGATTTATGGCTCCTTGAGCGAGTATATGTGGGTTCTCTGGAGCGACCATTTGAATCAGAACAGAAAAGAAAATGTTTCTGTGCTGCGAGATCGGCTGAATGAATTTAAAATTTTTATGATCACGATATCCAGGAGCTTATCAGAAGAGAGTCCTTTTGAAGAAGATCTGGACAAGCTTATTGCTATCGCGGATAAGGCGACAGGGTATTATGCAGGAGCAAATGGGAGATACCGAGAGGCTAAAATACTGGGCGATCTACGAGCGGTCGATGGGATAATCACAGTAGCATCTATGTACGAAAATACAGGCACAGCATTGAATGTATTACACAAGAGCTTCGAAGGTGGGGAAAACAGGCCCATTTTGAATTTGACCCTGGACGGAAACAGAAACGAAAATGACGAGATAAAAGTTGAATCTTTCATATATTACTTATAGATTATAGATTTAAAGATCACTCATTTTGGCCTCTTCACCTGTCTATACATGGTTGGCAAAGGTGTAGAGACCATTTTTCCCAACAACTGCCTGAGTGTTTGCTTTTCATTCTCTGTGAGATTCTGGGTTATTACCTCTGTGGCCTTCTCTAGAGTTTGATCCAGCCTGGGTTTGATATCAGTGCCTTTCTTCGTAAGGTGAAGCCTGTATGCCCTGCGGTCTAGAAGATCCACCTCCCTGGCCAGATATCCGAGAGCCTCAAGTTTTTTTGCAGTCCGGGCCGTAGTGGCCTTGTCTATATGCAGCATCTGGGAGAAATCTTCCTGGGTTATTCCATCATTGGAGAACAGCGCATTGAGAAGAAGGAAATGTCCGGGACCAATTCCCAAGTCCTTTAAATCTTCTGAAACATATTGCCTCAGACATCTATGAAGAAATCCCAGCCTGTGGACTATCGAACAGTGCGGGTCTTGGTCGAAATCGCACATATCCGTTGCATAAGCAACTATAATATAAAAGGATTGCACCCGTAGTGTGATGTCATGGGTATGGACATCCCATGCATATAGAGCTATTTTAATATCTGACAAGCCAATTCGGATTTTTGAATAATTTTAGATTGAATTTTTATAGAATCGCAAAATATCCTGAAACGCTCCAGCCACTCTGAATCGATATCCGAAAACCTAACCAGATTTCTGATCTGCTCCACAGTCTCATAATGCAGTTCGTGCTCCATAATGCAGGCGTCCTTTTCTGCAATACTCTCAGGTACCTGTATCAAGACTAAAAAATCTCTGATTGTTTCATGTCGATCTTTTATTACTCTCCCTATCTCTTCTCCTTTGGGAGTTAGGAATATGCCTTCGTATCTTTTGTGAAAAATATACCCCTTATTATGAAGCTTTCCCATCATTTCCACCACACACGCTGGTTTAACCCCGCGATGATTTGATACGTCTTTTATTCTGGCATAACCTTTCTCCTGCGAGATTTCGAAAATCGTTTTCAAGTAATCTTCAGCCCGTCTAGAGAGTTCGCTTTTCATGATTATTGGTTCCTAACATGTGCCGATTCGCTAAGATTCGTGCATCGGTATTAGTTACGTATGCAACTATTGTATAAAAAGGTTGCGTATGCAACTAATAGGAACGACCGTTTTTAGCCCTTATTTTCCCACAGAACCCCTGAGCAATATGTAGGGCCTGCCGCCATCTTCCTTTACCGCTGCCTCCACCCCGTAGACTGCTTTGATGTTCTCTTGAGTCAGCACCGAAAAAGGTTCTCCTGCATCGAAGACGCAACCGCCTTTGAGCATGAGTATCCTATCTGCATATCGAGCCGCCAAGTTCAGATCGTGGACGGCCATTACAGCAGATATGCCTCTTTCTTTAGCTAGCCTTCTGATGATCTCCATGGTCTCCAACTGCTGCCTGACATCCAGGTTCGATGTGGGCTCGTCCAGGAGCAGCACGTCCGCCTCCTGGACCAGGGCCCGAGCCAGCACCACCTTCTGCTGCTGTCCACCGGAAAGCTCAGTGAAGTCCCTCATGGCCAGATCTTCCAAACCCAACAACTTCAGGACCTCCAGAGCTTTCTTAACGTCGCTTGAGCTGCTCTTCCATCCTCCGTGGGGCCTCCTGCCCATGAGTACGGTATCAAAGACCGTAGCCGGAAATGAGTTTTTGGAGGCCTGAGGAACGTATCCCATCTTGCGAGCAATCTCCATCCGGTTCATATCCCTGATGTCAACTCCATCCAGAGTTATCGTCCCGCTCTGCGGTCTGAGCACCCGGTTCATGCACCTGATCAATGTAGATTTGCCCGTTCCATTTGGACCAATAACACCCAGGACCTCTGCCTTTTCCAGCTCCAGCGATACCCGATCCAGGATCGTTACCCCGGAATAGGCGAAAACCAGGTCACAGACCTTTAGCATCAATGGTTTATCTGCCGTCATATTACCAATACCCCTTTCTCCGCCTCATTATCAGATAGAAGAACAGGGGAATGCCCATGAACGCAGTCATGACTCCAATGGGAAGGATCACAGGCGGCATGATATGCTGGGCCACAACATCAGCTCCTGCCAGCAGCAGTCCGCCCACGAGAGCCGATCCCGGCAGGACGAACTTGTTGTCTCCCCCTACGACCATGCGGGCGATGTGAGGGGCCACCAGACCGATGAATCCTATGGTCCCTGTGAAGGCCACGATGCTTGCCACTATCAGGCTGGAGATAATCATTGACAGGTTTCTCGTCCTGTCCACATCTATTCCCAGGCTTTTTGCCGTCTCATCCCCTGAACTCATGACGTTGAAATCCCATGATTTCCAGACGAGGATGGGAATGCAAACCGCCAGCACGAAACAGAGCACATATAGCTCGTTCCATGATGCCTTGCTCAGGCTTCCGACCATCCAGAAGACCACGCCTTTGACCGCATCCGAGTCAGCAAAGTACTCCAGCAGTGTGGTGCAGGCCGAGAAGAAGTACATTATTGCAATTCCCGACAGGACCATTATCTCTGGAGTGGCGCCCTTGTGCCTGGCGATGGCCACAATGACCATTGAGGAGAGCAGGGCGAAGACGAAAGCGTTTCCTGCAATGAGGTAGCTGCCGAAAAACCCCTGGCCCAGGAGTATGGCCACCGCAGCTCCGAATCCGGCTGCGGACGATATGCCCAGTGTGTAAGGGCTGGCCAGGGGGTTCTTAAGAACCACCTGCATAACTGCTCCTGCTATCCCCAGGCCCATGCCGGCTAATATCCCAAAAAGTATTCGAGGCAGCCGGATGTTCCAGACCACTCGCTGGGCTTCCTCGGTTGCCTGGAATTGATCGGGAAGGAAGTTATGAAGAATTGCCTCGTAGACCTGTCCGATCGAAAGCTTGATCACGCCAAGTGTAACGGCCGTGCCTGCCAGCGCAATGGTTATGAGGGCCAGGACGAGGAGGAAGAGGTACCTCTTCCCTACAAACTGCGTGTACTGTGCCTCGATTACGTCCAGGTCAATTACTTTAGCTTGAGGCGACATGTTTCACAACTATGCTTTTGAATCTACTTCCAGGTGTAGTAATCGCCGCAGTTCTCCAGCATCCAGTCGTACAGCCCATCAACCCCGTAGAACTCCTCGAGCACCTCGTTGCATTCTGCTTCGACATCAAGGTCTGCGAATTTCTCGGGATAAAACAGCTTGGCCATGTATAGGCATTCACACAGACCCGTTGCAGGGTCCCAGCCAGCATACCAGCCCTTGGTATTGTAGACCCGCTTATTCTTCACTGCGCTGACGGTCTGCAAAGCGGGGTCGGATAAAACCTCATCGAGAGTTATCCAGTTGTCTTTGGAGTAGCAGGTGATCAGGATTATCTCCGGGTCCCAGTCGATGATCTGTTCCTTTGAGACATCGACGTGTCCCCAGGAATCGCTTCCAGCCATGCCTTCTGCAACGTTTTTGCCGCCTGCGATCTTTATGGGTTCATAGACATTTGCGGTACTGGTTACCCCTGAATTGCTGGAGCAGGCAATGTAAACCCTGGGTTTGTCCTCATCGGGGACCTCAGAAACGACCTCTTCGATACGGTTGATCTTCTCATCGCAGTAATCTATCAGCTCTTCAGCTCTTTTCTGCTCATCTTTTCCCAATATTAGACTCAGCAACCTCCATGTCTCAAAGGCGCCATTTTCTTCGCGAAATACCTCTTTCGACGGATTGGCATATACAAAAGGAATGCCTGTGCTCTGGGAAACGGCCTTTGAAGTAGCTTTATCCGTATGAAGGGTCCCAAAGATAACATCAGGCTTCAATGTGATGATGGTCTCTTTCGAAGGATCGCTGGTAGTCCCTATTCCCGGAAGGTCCCTCAGCTCAGGATGGGCGTGCAGTTCCACCACGTCATCAGGCCTGGCCAGTGTATTGCTTCCTACTCCGACAATCTTATCGATAGCTTCGAGATGAATGACCGGCCTCAAAGCTCCCAGAAATAAAGTGGCAGCGCTTTCAGCTGGTGCATTTAAAGTTACCGTCGCACCTTCATTATCGATGAGCGTAAGCTCTGCCGCTTCACCATAAATTATCGATTCAATCTGGTTGATATCATTATCGTCGATATTTCCATCGCAGTTTGCATCTGCAAGATCTGTAGCCTTACACCTGCCCTCAATTATGTCCTGCACGTAACTCATATCATTATCATCTATGACATCGTCCATGTTGGCATTTCCATAAACGCTTAAAGTGAAGTCATATGCATTGGCGGACATAACCGCTAACATGCACGAAGCCAATATCGCCAGATACC
>CAZHNU010000074.1:0-11727 GCA_964534145.1 uncultured Methanotrichaceae archaeon
TCAATTGTATCTCTATATGTTCTGTTCCAGAGTTCATTTCCGTCAGCATCTGTTCTAACAAGGCTAGCTCCATGCGTATGTATAGAACCTGCATATCCTGGTATATACCCATCATTTCCATACAAGGGTCCTCCTGCGAGTATGTAACCGCCGTCTGAGGTTACCAGGACTGATAAAGCTACTTTATCTTCACCAATTAGATAGGTTTTGTTCCAGACCTCACTACCTAACTCATCGAGTTTAATTAGCCAAAAGCCATTCCCGTATGGCCCTCGCCAATAATCTCCTGCCAAGACGTATCCTCCATCGGTTATCGGCTGGATGGATGTTATTCTGCCACCTAAGAATGATTTAGAAATCGGTTCTCTCCTAGATGGCTGTGTCTCAATATGCTTTGGCTTGTATCCAAAGTCAATCTCCGATTCATGCACATCGACAAGCTCCACCTCCTTCACACTTGTTTCCGGAGCCGTTGCAGTCCAATTCTCCTGGGCAGTGGCCGCCGCCTTGTAGCTTCCTGGCAAGAGCCCAGTGAAGATGTAGTACCCTTTCCTGTCCGTCTTCTGTGCAACCGAGCCGCCGTCGGGCTTTAGCAGCAAGATCTCCCAACCCTCCAGACCCACCTCGTCAGCGCCCTTGACTCCATCGCCATTGCTGTCATCGTAGACCCGGCCGGAGATAGAGAGCTCTCCTTTCTCTTCTGCCGTTGCAGCAATATCCCCGCACGCCCCGCACTCCACCCGCATGGTCTGCACCGCGCTCCTATCGCCGACGCGCCCATAGACCGTCAGTTCAACCGGCCCGCATACCCCTGGCACCTCGGCCAGATACGCCCCTGCAGCTGAATCGTAACTTAGATTGTAGCGCGATTTGCTTCCCGCCTGGTCCAGGTACATCCAGGCATCTGTCTGTCCCGCCACGAAGGGAATTGCCTCCTTTCCGACCAGCTGGACCTTTGCCTCCAGCACCCTGCTCTCGCAGGTAGCCTCAGTCTCGACGTTGAAGCTGCAGCTCATCGCTCCCGTGACCTCCTTCAAGAGCGGCTTGAGGCTTAAGCCCGACCTGATCTTGAAGAATTGGCCGCCCGTGTCGTCTGAAATCCGTTTCAGCGACGCATCCTCAGGGCCAATGACGTGCACGCGCGCCCCCTGGCTCGTCAGCCCGAAGATGGTTCCATCCAGGGTATCGCCCTCGGCGTTGCAGCAGTCTCCATCAGGATGAGGCGGCGCATCGGTCAATACTATTATCATCTTCTCGGCGTCGCTTCGCCACTGGAGGTCGCTCATGGCATGTCGCAAGGCTGCCAGGACCGCCTCAGGGCCGTCTGCTCCCCCTTTTGCGCTCAGCAGTTTCAGCCATGAACTGAATGTGTTGACATCTGCTGTCAGGTTCCCGTCGCCTCTGACTTTGTAGGCATAGTCATCGGTCTCGCCGCACGGCGTCTCCCGGCGATCGTCGCAGCTTAGAGGAAAATCCCTGAACTCCACCAGGCCAAGCCTGTAATCGACGCGCGATGCCTTCAGGTCTTTTGCGAACTCACCGGCGATTGCGCAAAGCTCGTTGATCTCTCCGCCCATGCTGCCGCTAGTGTCGAAGACGAAGACGATGTCCACTATCTTGCTAGAGGAGCAATCGAGATATTTATCCAGATCCGATTCATCGCCAGCAGAGGCAGGCGGCAGGATAGTAACAGCAAGAAAAACCAGAATCATCAGCTTTTGAGGCGCATTTTTCACGGAAATCCACCCTCCCAATTGATTCGGGCACTGAAATGCACGTTCACTATAAAAATTGATCGAAATGTTTCCTGGTAATTCTTTCTTTTTTAAGAGGCAGAATTATTTTTCTGCGAATTTCTTCGCCAGTTCCTGCGCCCTGCACGCCTCCTCTCGCCCCACGTTTCCGCAAGTCTTTTTTTCTACAATCTCCCCATTTAGATTCTTCAACATCAAGCTCGATAGATTTTTGCTACCGGGATGCGCAAATCAGGAGCGACTGTAGTCATCAAATTCGTTTTCCCAAGTCCTGCAAAAGCCCTTTTATCTCCCTGCAGACTATCCCCTTTCATGATCGAACTGACGAGCGACCCCTTCGTTCTGAAACCCAGGACGACGCCCATCACCGAGGCCGATTTCCGGCTCCACCTGAACATCAGCTGGTGTCGCGGCGTCCTCTTCAATGTGGTCGCCCTGAAAAACTCCATAGCCATCGTCGAGTACGATGCCCTGCTCTGGTCCGACGACTCTGTGATGTTCATAGAGTACAAAGACTCTGTCGCCGCCTACAAGGACCTCTCCTCCCGGCGCATACAGCAGATGAACGCCTTCGCCAAGAACATAGCCAGGGGGCTTGGCTACAGGAATTTCACCTTCGTTGTGGTGGTAAAGGGCCTTGAGGAGGGCACGAATAAAGGAGGCGTCGTGGTTATGCCCCTTTTCGCTCTCGGCAACTACCAGCCTCTTTTCACATCCACCATCACCGAGCTTGAGTACCTCAACAAGATGATAGGCAAATACACGAGAGAGGGAAAGGATGATGTTGTAAAGGAGCTGGAGAAGCTCAAGAACATCTTTGAGATGGAGATGGCGTGAGAGGATATGCAACTGTTAGCGGCGCCGCGACGATCATCAACGCCGTTGCGACCTGGAAGGGCTCGGCCTTCGGAATTGGCCTCAAGACCTCTGCCGAGGTGGAGCTGGACTCCTCAGGGTGCGTCAGGGGCGATGTCCCGGGCGTCGATACAGGGCTCATCGAAAGGTGCGTTCAGCTTGTGCTGCAGCGCTTTGGCTGCGAACGCACTTACGGCGCAACCGTTCGAACCTGGAGCGAGATTCCCGTTGCCAGCGGCCTGAAGAGCAGCAGCACCGCTGCCAATGCCTCCGTCCTTGCGACTTTGGATGCCCTCGGCGAGGACATAGACCTCGTTGATGCGGCGAAGATCGGCGTTGCAGCTGCGAGGGACGTTGGGGTGACCATCACCGGAGCCCTGGACGACGCGCTGGCATCGATGCTCGGCGGAGTCGTGGTGACAGACAACAGAGAGATGCGGCTGCTGAAGCGTGAAGAGCTCGAGTCGGACGTGATGCTGCTAGTCCCCGAAAGGAGGCTCTTCTCCAAAGACACGGATGTCAAAAGGTCGCGGCTGATTGCGCCCCTGGCGGACCTGGCCTTCGACCTGGCGATGGACGGCGACTATTGCCGCGCAATGCTCTTGAACGGCTTTGCCTACTGCAGCGCCCTTGGACTATCCGCGGAGCCAATGCTCATGGCTTTGGAATCCGGCGCTCGCGGGGTAAGCCTGTCGGGAACGGGGCCCTCTTACGCGGCTTTGGTCGACGAGGATAAAATAGATGATCTGGCGGCCTCCTGGAGCATACTTGGGGGAAAGGTGATAAGGACAAAGGTCAATAACAGGGCGGCATCCAAGGGCAGAGGGATTTGATGGGTCTGGAAGAGCACCGCAAAGAGATCGCAGAGATAGATGATAAGATTATCAGGCTGATCGACGACCGCATTTCGGTCTCCAAGAAGATCTTCGAGGCCAAGAGGTCTGAGGGCCGCAAGATCAGCGATCCCGAGCAGGAAAAGCAGGTCCTGGGAAGGGCAACGGATCTGGCGACTGAGCTTGGCCTTGACGCAGGCGGGGTGCGGGATATATTTCAGATCCTGATCAAGATGAGCATTCAAAAGCAGTACGAGCTTCTGGGCAGGGATCAGGGATAACTATGCCGGACATAGCCGTAATCTCGGGGTCCAAATCGGACCAGGAAATTGTGGATAAGATACTGCGAAGGCTTGAGGAGAGGGGGGCCAGCTACGAGCATAAGGTCCTATCGGCCCATAGAAATCCAAAGGAGCTGGAGCAGTACGTTGCAGAGTGCGGTGCAAGGGTATTCATAGGCGTGGCGGGGCTGTCAGCTGCTCTTCCGGGCGTGATCGCCTCCAAAACCTCCAGGCCGGTAGTAGGCGTCCCTGTTTCCGCAAAGCTTGGCGGACTGGATTCGCTTCTATCGATTGTGCAGATGCCTCCGGGAGTGCCCGTCGCCTGCGTCGGCATCGATAACGGAGAAAACGCGGCATTGCTGGCCTTAAGAATGCTTGAGTGCGGAAGATAGCTATTTATACAATGTCAATGAGATAGGCCAGACAAAGGTGGGATAGGATGTACAAGCGGATTTTAATTGCCACTGATGGCTCTGACAAATCAAGGAAGGCCGCTGAGGAGGGCATTGAGCTGGCTAAGGCTCTCGGCGCCCAGGTAATAGCGCTCAATGTAGTAAACGAGGTAGTGATCGCAAGTGCCGTAAGACAGCTTGGGTCCGACAGGAAAGAGGTAGAGGACAAGCTTAAGGCAGCCGGCACCAAGGCCGTTGAGGACATCAAGGCTATGGCAGCCAAGGCAGGAGTTACCGCCGATCCCATAGTCAGAATCGGCGCTCCGGCAAACACGGTCATCGATGTAGCAGGCGCAGAGAAGGCCGATCTGATCATAATGGGCAGCCACGGTGAGTCCGGCGCAGCCAAGCTCCTGATAGGAAGCGTTGTGCAAAAGGTGCTCTACTGGGCCACCATTCCCGTGCTAGTAGTGAGATGATTTAATGACAGAGTTCATAATTGGAGATACGCTGGTCTACGCAGGCTTTGCAATTGTGTTTGTCGTGGGCAGCATTCTCGGATACTTTGTAATAAGCCTGATTGGCGGAAGCTAAGGCTTAAAGGAGAGTTCGGCCAGGGCGTCATCCCTAGCATAACTCTTCAATTATTATTTTGTAATTTGATTTTTGGCTTGTTTGTTTATAATTGCCAGCTATTTTGTAAAATGAATTTAAATTATTAATGCAATACACTTGGAAAAATTGATGGCCAGGCGCTAGAAGTATCCCGGCGCCGTCTCCAGGGCCCTCGCCATCAGTTCAGCGGCCTGATCTATGTCGCCCAGGTTCAGTACCTCGACAGGCGAGTGCATATACCTCGCGGGCACGCTTATAACGCCTGCCGGGATTCCTGACCTTGCGACATGAACCGCTGATGCATCGGTTGTCCCTCCGTCAGAGACCTCCAGCTGAACTGGTATGTTGAACTCCTCCGCGGTAGCAGTCAGCCATTCGATGACTCTGGGACTGGTAATAATGCCCTCTCCTGCACCATCGGTCACTGTGAGCGCCGGGCCTTTCCCCATCTTCACAGGAGCATCCTCCATCTCGATTCCCGGATGGTCTCCCGGAATTGTGACATCTGTTATTATTGCAGCATCGGGATCAAGATCAAATGCGCTGACCTTAGCCCCTTTTAATCCCACCTCCTCCTGGGCTGCAGCCACTGCGTAGATGGTAGAGTTGCTCTTTGTCCTTTTCATCGCCTCGATCATGACCACCAGGCCGGCGCGATTGTCCAGGGCCTTGCCCGTTACATTGTTGCCCTGCAGAGATGCGAAAGCCCTGTCCATCGACACGGGTGTGCCGGGAGGTATCCCTAGGCCCTCCACATCTTTCCGGCAGCCGCAGCCAATGTCGATGAACATATCTTCTACCTCGATGATCTTCGCCATCTCATCATCGTCCATGAGGTGGGGCGGCTTAGAGCCTATGACTCCGACAATTGGTCCGGACTTGCTGTGAACTATCACCCTCTGGTTGAGAAGAGTCTGGTCGAACCAGTATCCTATCGGGATGAAGCGAATGAACCCATCCTCGTCCACGTATTTCACCATCAGGCCGATCTCATCCGCATGGGCCTCAATCATGATAGCCGGCTCTGTACCGTTTTTTATGGCGATCAGGTTGCCAAGCGCGTCCATCCTGAATTCATCGACATAAGGAGAGATCTCCTCCATCACAATCTCCATCACATCGCTCTCTCTTCCTGATATGCCGTCGGCATTGCTCAGCCTTTCCAGAAGGGATCTTATCTCGCTTATGGAATCGTTAGTCTCCAAAACGCCAATCTCGGCTGTATCATTGAATGAATTATTGCTGCTATCTAGGGCTTGCTCCATCGAAGGGTTTTGGCCGTATGCAAATGACGTCAGCCCTGCTATGGCGAACGTCATGATAAATACTATTATGGTTATATTTCTTGATGATTGTTTTAACATATTGCGATCCTGCCTGGTATTTTGGAGAATAAAAGCACAGTTCGCTGATCCAATAATACCAAACAATTTACTGTATCATAGCTTTATGAATGTTGTGCTGACCTCTTCAATTTTGGATTTGGCGAAAAATAGGCTATTATGGTAAGATCGTGGATAGATCATCGAGGTGAATGCTACAAAAAGAAAAAAAGCAGTGAGTGCTGAACAAAGTTCTGGAGACTTAGCGCTTGAAGAACCTCGGCGCCGTCTCCAGGACTCTGGCCATGAGCTCTGCAGCCTTATCAATGTCATCGAGGCTCAAGACTTCCACGGGCGAGTGGATATATCTCGTCGGAACGCTCAGAACTCCTGTTGGGATGCCCGATCTTGAAAGGTAAATGGCAGTAGCATCAGTGGTTCCGCCCTCTGAGACCTCAAGCTGTGCGGGAATATTGAACTCCCTGGCAGTTTCCGCCATCCAGTCCACTACCGTCTGGGTGGCTATAAGGCCTCTGCCGGATGCATCGGCTATCACTATTACCGGGCCCTTGCCTAGCTCAATTGGCGCGTCCTTCTTCTCTATTCCCGGATGGTCTCCGGGTATGGTCACGTCGGCCGCAAGCGCGATGTCTGGGTCATGACAGTAGGCACAAACCTTTGCTCCTTTAAGGCCTACCTCTTCCTGAACTGTGGCGACCGCGTAGATCGTTGACCTGGATTTCGTTCTTTTCATGGCCTCGATCATGACCACAAGACCCGCGCGGTTATCGAAGGCCTTTCCTGTCACCCTGTCGCCCTTCAGGGGTGCAAAGCACCTGTCGATGGACACGGCAGTGCCGGGGCCAATTCCTAAGTCCTCGACCTCCTTTTGGCTTTGGCATCCTACATCGATGAACATGTCCTTGCCCTCGATGATCTTCTTTCGCTCCTCCTCCTTCATGACATGGGGCGGCTTGGAGCCTATTACGCCTGTTATTGGGCCGGATGCTGTATGGACTATTACTCTCTGATTTAAAAGGGTCTGGTCAAACCAGCCACCGATGCGGACAAACCGTATAAAGCCCTTTTCATCCACCTGTTTTACCATAAGGCCTATCTCGTCGGCGTGCGCTGCAATCATAATGGACGGCCTATCGCCTTTTTTAATCGCAGTGAGGTTGCCTAAGGAATCCTCCAGGACCTCGTCTACATAGGGCTTGATCTCATCCCTCACTATTTTCTGGACGCTTCCCTCTCGCCCGGATATGCCGTGAGCATTGCTCAGCCTTTCCAGCAAGGATTTGATATCGCTCATTGAATCATTCCTGATAACTTTTCTGATAAAATAAATCATTCTTTTTATCTAAATAGCCCTGACCCTCGCGCCCTCGTTTCTGCTTCTGGTGATTAGAACCTCTCCCCCGACAACCTGCATGGCCTCGCGGGCAGCAGACTCGATGTCCCTGGACTGGGTGTCCGTTATAGCATAAACTGTTGGCCCAAAGGAGCTGAGTCCTGCACAGGCTGCTCCCGCCCCTCTCATGTCATCCATCAGCCTTCGGACAAGGGGATGCTGAAGCATCACCTCGACCTTTTTGAATCCCAGCTCCTGAACTCTGTTTACTGCCCTTCCGAACTCGTCTAGGTTTCCTTCCACGACTGAGGGCAGCATTCTAACCATTATCTGATAGCACAGCTCGTGAACCTCCGAGAGAGATACGGGACAGAACTCCCTGAATATATCCACCTCTTGCCGTCCATGCGCCCCTTTTGGGATGTCGGGTATGGCCAGAACGATCTTCCAGTCAGGGGGAAAGTCATGGCGCGCAATAACCGGCGGAGGGCGAACGCCCTTTGATGCCGAGGATGGCCTGAAGTCGGTTTTCTCCAATCCCGGCCCAAAGCTGTGTCCCCCATCGATTATGAATCCGCCTGCATCAAAGGCGGCAGTGCCTATCCCGCTTGTTCCCCCGCGGTTGATGATCATCGCAATTTCCCGGGCAGTTGCGCTGCGGTTGTACAGCTCGGCGACGGCCTTCCCTGCGGCAATCCCAAGCTGCGTCCCCCCGCCGAGGCCCACATGGAGGCTGTATCCTCCCCTTATCGAGAGCCGTGCGCCGCCCAGCCCAAAATGCTCTCTAACGGCCTTTGCTGCGGCCAGGGCGCGATCGGCGCTTTCTTTATAGGCACATTTTTTATCGGTGCTTTCTTTGGCCGTGCCGGATGCATCGGGTATTCCATCGACGGTCAGGTCCTTTGCTCTTTCGGCCTCCAAAACGATGTTTGGTTCCTGAAGGGCAATTCCGATTCCTCCGTCCACCCTGGTGCAAAAGCCTGTGAGATCTGTAAGCGTAATGTGAATTCTTGAGGGCGTTTCAACAACTACCCTGCGCTCGTCCTGAAAGCTGTTGTAGGGAAAGGTCTCTTTTATGGCGATGAGCGGCTTGCCGTTCCGGATTATGGTGTAGTTCCGGGAGAGCATCATCTCGCGGGGAAATATGTTGAACACGTCTGCAATATTCCCGTCAGCCTGAACGACCTCGGCGCCGGTTAAATCCCGTCGCGATTCTATCTGATGCCTCTTTAAAATGACCCCAATAGGGATATCCGCCCTGATCAGATCCTCCCTGAACTCGGGATCCAGTCTTTTTATGGGAGCATGCGAGACCGCGTAAATGAGCGCCTCTCCGCTGTCGCCTCTCTTCAGCTTGACGATCCTGTGGTTGACCTCGTCTCCAGGCTGAATCATCAGCTCCTCTGCCACCGACCTCTCGGCAGGAACCACCTTTTGCGCCAGGGTCTCGATTTCGATGGGGCTGCCAGTGATGATCTCCAGAAGGCTGGTGACGGAGCCGTCGGTCCCTAGAAGCATCTTCTGAACCGGGCTGAGCCTTCCCACAATTCTTTCCAGCTCTGAGATTCTTACATAGGGGAATGGCTGAGGCATCAGAATAGATCTGCGGCCAGGAATAAAGTTTTTCCCTGGCGGAATCATTCTGTCTGCATTGACGAGGTGCGAAATTGGCAACTTCCAGAATTTCGGGATTCTATAAGCTTCCTCCGGCCGAGCGGCTGAATGCTTTAGCCGAGCAGGCAGGAATCGGCCAGGACGAGATATCCCAGCTGAACACCGGCCTGCAGCTGGACCAGGCAGACAAGATGGTGGAGAACGTTATCGGCATGTTCCAGGTTCCCTTAGGCATAGCCACGAACTTCCAGATCGACGGCCGCGAGGTGCTGATTCCGATGGCCACTGAGGAGCCGTCCGTTATCGCTGCGGCCAGTAATGGAGCCAAAATGGCGCGCGAGGGGGGAGGATTCCGGACATCAAGCACAGGTCCCGTCATGCGCGCCCAGATACAGGCGGTTGGAATCCCAGACCCGTTTGGTGCAAGGGCGGAGGTCCTGCTCCATAAAGAGGAGCTGATGAAGGCCGCCAATGAAAAGGACCCGATGCTGGTCAAGTTCGGTGGCGGAGTTAAAGACATCGAGGCCTACGTTATAGACTCAAGAGTCGGGCCGATGGTTGTCGCCCATTTGATCGTGGACTGCAGGGATGCAATGGGCGCGAACGCAGTCAACACAATGGCCGAATCCCTGGCCCCCAGAATCGAGCAGATCACAGGCGGCAGGGTATACCTTCGGATCATCTCCAACCTGGCGGACAAGCGCCTCGCACGGGCAAAGGCGGTATTTAAGGCAGAGGAGATCGGCGGGCCTGAGGTCGTGGATGGGATCATTCAGGCGGCAGCGCTAGCAGAGGTCGACCCCTACAGGGCAGCCACCCACAACAAGGGAATCATGAACGGAATCACGGCTGTCGTCCTGGCAACCGGCAACGATACGAGAGCTGTTGAATCGGGCGCCCATGCTTATGCAGCCTCTAAAGGGAGATATACCTCTTTGACCAGGTACGAAAAGAACAAAGACGGGGATCTGGTGGGGACAATTGAGCTGCCCGTGGCCATTGGGCTTGTCGGAGGCGCGACGCGCGTTCACCCAGTGGCGAAGTCGGCGGTAAAGATACTGGGCGTAAGGAGCGCAGATGAGCTGTCCAGGATAATCGCGGCCGTCGGACTCTCCCAGAACTTCGCAGCTCTTCGCGCGTTGGCCTCTGAGGGGATACAGAGAGGACACATGTCACTGCATGCCAAGAACGTGGCCGTTCAGGCCGGCGCGAAGTGCGACATGATCGAGGTCATTGCCGCGCGGATGGCGGCGGAGCGAAGAATTAGCGTTGACAGGGCAGTCGAGCTGATGAAAGAGTACGATAAGACTTGAAGATAGGAGTATTGGGGCCTGAAGGGTCCTATTCGGAAAAGGCAGCACTGCTCTATGCACCCCCGCAAGCAACTTTGGTGTACTGCGGCGACTTCGAGGACGTCCTGCGGGGAGTCGAGGACGAGAGCCTTGACGCTGGCGTGGTTCCGATAGAAAATAGCCTGGAAGGGGCCATAGGACTGACCATGGACCTTCTTTTAAGGCTGGATGTCAGCATAATCGGGGAGGTGAACCTTCCTATAAGGCACTGCCTCGTGGGCAGGGGCAATGGGGAGATCAAGGTCATACTCTCACATCCCCAAGGCCTGGCCCAGTGCAGGCAGTATATCAAAGAGCATTATCCGAAGGCGGAAATCAGGACCACCGGCTCGACCAGCCATGCTGCAAAGCTTGCCCAGGAGTTCCCGGAGATGGCGGCCATTGCCGGTGCAGGCGCGGCTGAGAAGTATGGATTGAAGGTTCTCGCCAGGGGGATTCAGGACGGGAATGAGAATGTTACCCGCTTTGCGGTTGTGGGCAAAAGCATGCCTGAGGCCACCGGCAGGGACAAGACATCGCTGGTGATTTATCTGCAGCGAGACCGTCCCGGGGCCCTTCACGAGATACTTCAGGAGTTTGCCGACAGACAGATCAACCTCACCAGAATTGAGTCGCGTCCCAGCCGAAAGGCGCTCGGAGATTATTACTTCTTTATCGATCTTGTAGGGCATAGATGTGATCCGCAGGTGAGGGACGCCTTAGAGGGCGTGAAAAGGAAGGCGACATTGGCGAAGGTTCTCGGATCTTACCCGCGGGGCTAATTAAAAGCAATGCAATCGATAGCACTGTATTCGTGAGTGCTTTCATCGAAAGCATCGTAATCCTTTTTCGCTGCAGCCAGCATAGCCGGTTTTGCAGTTCCTTTAACGGATGCCCCGCTGGCCAATGTGATAATAGTTACTTACTTCGAAGCTGAAATTTTGGTTATTATAAAATTTACGAACGCTTAATTCCTATCACCTTATAAAAATTGGGCGGCAATATCACTTAGCTGAAAGGGCAAGGCAAGCTAGTGCTGTAATGGCCGGTTCTGTTTGTCATCAGAGCGGTAGATGCTTCCCCATTGCGATAATTCTGCTGGGCCCATGTGCTGCAGCATAGTTCATGTCGAAATCATGGAGAGATAAATGCAAAGGTGTAGTCCTAAAATCATACAGATGGATAACTCCATTCTTCAAAGTCCTCCTGGAGAATTGAGCCAGGGAATGGAATCGTTTATCGATTCAGGCGGGGAATTAGGCCTTAAAGGGAGAGCAATAATCTGCTGGAAGGGCGCTCTTCACTCGAATCGCACTCCTCGCTAGTACACGAAGGCTTAAATAGATCTACAAATATAAAGGGATAAGTTAGATTCT
>CAZHNU010000075.1:0-10880 GCA_964534145.1 uncultured Methanotrichaceae archaeon
TGCACCCCTCAATTGGGCAGCATCACTTAACTCATTGTCTACTCGGAGGGGTGCAGTCCAGTTTATCCAAATTTAATAAATAAATGGTTTTTATTTTATACCTAAGATCGAAAACTTATGTGCACCGCCATTGGCACACTATCTTAACAATCAGATCTGGCTGACAATTCCAACCTTTGCAGCTTTTCTGGTGGCATTGCTTGCGCCGCCATCCTTGTCGGCATTTCTGAAGTCGTTCATGCTGGTGGTATAGAGACTTCCAGTCGCCAAACCGCCCGTATCCATGTGAAACGCATGGCTGTCAAATATTACTGGATTAACGCCGGAAAGGTCAACAGCAAAAGGGTTTCCCCAGACGTATCCCGGATCCATGGGATCAATGATCGACCTGTTTAAAATCGGCACTACATCTTTTCTATTCATGCCAACAGCATCTGAAGGCAATTGTGCCACGGCCTGTCCTATCAAAGCTATCAATACGGCTCCAATCAGCATGCTCGAGCTTTTACCCATAGTGCTACTCCTACACTGCCTTTTTCTTTCCTAGCATTCGATGGGTTAGACAATGGCGATAATAAAACTTGTGGTTGTCTAATAAGTGCCAAATTCTTGAAACGGATCCCATAATAATTTATTACACATAAAAATAGCATATAACAATGGGAAGGATTATCCAAAATTAATTATAAGCAAGAAAACCGTGATGTTTTAGCGAGCCCCAGCACTGATCCACAATGCTCCCCTAAGAGGGACCAACCACCGTGGTGGCGGCCTGAAGCCCGCCTCGCACCATCACACAGGCAATAAGCGAGGCAGCACTGGAATTTGAGCACAGCGCCCTTCTTACGGGGACCCATTCATCGAAGATGATGAGTCTGCACCGCCTTCCTGCATCCGACGATACATGCCGCACATTGCATGCGAACTGAACGAGGTATGCCATAATCTCGCCTTTCCCGAAGACTTCGCATTTAAGCGAGGCGCCCCATTGAGGGAGGACATACTGCCCCTCGGAGCTTAATCGGTTACAGTCCTATATCGCGGCAATTACTTTATATAATCGTTATAGATATATAGATCTTTCGGCTGAACAGCGATTTAAAAATTGAATAAAAATATATGTAATTAAGCTTCCCCTTAAGTCCTGATAACCGATCCACTCCACAGGCAGCACCACCTATCTGAGATCCGCAGCCTCTCTTTAGCCCCATCTTCGAACCTCTTTCCATCCCATCCAGCATGGCGTCCGCATCCACTCTAGATCAATCCACCTCGCCCCCGCCAGTCTAGCCCTGCCAGAGGTCGGCAGTCGGCTCTTTTGCTATAATGCGTTCCGAAGGCACGCCCAGGTGACTTGCCAGCGCAGGCACACCCATATTTCAGAGCCCTCCGGAAGCAGAATATCGGATTCGGCGCCGCTACGCTTTATCGAGCATCCGGGCACGACTTGAACCTCCACTCTGTGACATGAACCACCCCACCAGGAATTAAACACTTCTCTGCACAAGGTTTATTTCCCTTAAGGCTGATGCCAGAGTCCAGCAATTTATGAGGAATGCTATGCGACTTTCCATGGACTTGGAGCTGCAGGACGTGCCGGGGCAGCTGCTCCTGGCTCTGCAGCCCTTAAAGGATAACAAGGCCAACATCATCAGCGTGGTCCATCACAGGGAGAACAAGACCCCACGCGGCACCATCCCCGTCCGCCTGGTGGTGGAGATGGACAGATCAAAGCTTGAAACCGTCAAAACTCAGCTGCAAAGCATGGGCATATCAGTGGTCAGGGCTGGCGAAGAGCGCTTCATTGAGTCCGTTTCAGTTGTGCTTGTAGGCCATGTGCTCGACAGCGACCTGGGAGACACCATCAACAGGATTGACTCCACCGGATTCGCTGAGGTCGTGGACCTCTCTGTGACCATGCCTGGCGTGGAGGAGGCGTCATCTGCCTATATGAAGATCCGCGCCACCGGAAAGGCCGAGATTGCGAAGGCTCTGACCATTTTGCGCCAGGTTGGTGTTGAGAAGAAGCTGCTGGTGATCGAGCCGATCGAGGCTGAGGCGGCGTGAACGAAATGAGCGAAAAGAAAGAATCCAGAGACTCGATAGGGATGAAGGACATCAAAGTGTCATTGGTCGGCTACGGCATAGTGGGTCACGGCGTGGTCGATGTGCTGAGCCGGAAAAAGGACCTGCTCAGGGAGATGGGGCTGAACTTGAAGCTCGTGAGCGTCACCGACCATACGGGAACCGTTCTCGACGAGAACGGCGTTGAGGCCTCCAAGATTTTAGGCGAAAGGACCCTTCAAAACGTCGCCACATCCGGCATGAAGGGCAAGGAGGCCATAAACGCCATCGACTCCGATCTTGTGGTCGAGGTCACTCCCACAAACATCGTGCACGGCCAGCCGGGGCTCGGCCACATGGAGGCTGCTCTTTCATCAGGCAAGCACGTTGTTACATCCAACAAGGGCCCCCTGGTCGTCGCCTACAGCCGTCTCAAGAAGCTGGCCGAAGACAACGGTTCGATGTTCAAGTTCGAGGCAACGGTTGGCGGAACCATGCCGCTCATCAGCCTGGTTGAAAGAACGCTTGTTGGAAACACAATCTACGGAATTCGGGGAATATTCAACGGAACGTGCAACTACATCCTGACCAGGATGACCGAGGAAAACATTCCCTATACCCACGCCCTGTCTGAGGCGCAGGACCTGGGCTATGCAGAGGCCGATCCCACATACGATGTAGAGGGAGTGGACACTGCCGGCAAGGTCGTGATCCTGGCCAACGCCCTGTTCGGCATGGACATAAAATACGGCGATGTGGACGTGACGGGCATCACAGGAGTCACTCCCGAGGCGCTGGCTTTGGCCAGGGAAAGGGGCTACGTGATCAAGCTCATAGGAGATGTGCCGGCCTTGACCGTTAGGCCGACGCTGGTTCCAATCGGAAGCCCAATCGCCGTGTCCGGAACGCTCAACTCTGCAGCCATTTATACCGACCTCTCCGGGACCATAACCGTCACGGGGCTTGGTGCAGGATCGATTGAGACTGCCAGCGCAATTCTAAGCGACATCATCAGCATCTACAGGACGAGGCCGCTCAATGGTGCTGATTGATAAAGTGAACGAAACCCCAGCAATAAAAGTACGACCTGATTTGAAAACGTTTGAAATTTAAAACATGATCTGAACTTGGCACCCACAAGCATGACCGGCTTTCAAGCCTTCGCAGAGCTCTGCCATCAGGTGGAGGGCATAAGCAGCACTCTTGAAAAGGTAGACCTAGTCGCGGCATTCCTGGCGGGGCTCGATGAGGCTGAGCTGGCCGTTGCATCCAACTTCGTGATGGGGACTGTGTTTCCTCCAGGCTCCGATCTGGCCATGGGTGTGGGGCCGAGCATTCTCTATGATTCCCTGACCAGGGCCTGCGGCTGCACTGCGGAGTTTGTCTCAGAGCTGCTGCGTGAGACCGGCGACCCCGGCCTAGTCGCCTCAAAGGTTGTGGAAAAGCGTCGGCCTCAGAACTTCGCCTCATTCATCGGAGGCGACACGATCTCCATATCCGATGTCTACCAGAGGTTTTTAGCAGTTTCCAGGGCAGCAGGCAAAAAGAGCCATGACCTGAAGGTCAAGAACCTGCAGTACCTCTTCAGCCAGGCCTCGTCTCTCGAGGCTCAGTACATAGCCCGCCTGGCCATGGAAGATTTGAGGATCGGTGTAGGCGAGGGTGGCGTTAGAGATGCTCTTTCAAAAGCCTTCAGCCGGTCCCCGGATGAGGTGGAGAGGGGTTACAGCCTGACAAACGACATGGGCCTCGTAGCCATAAGCGCCAGGCGAGGGACGCTCCAGGATCTAAACATTACGATCAACCGCCCCATGAAGATGATGCTGGCACAGCTCTCCGAAAGCATTCCTGCAGCCCTACAGGAGATGAGGACTGCGGCCATCGAGTGGAAATACGACGGCGCGCGAGTGCAGATTCATAAGGATGGCGAAAAGGTCCGCATCTATTCAAGAAGGCTTGAAAACGTCACGACGTCACTTCCTGAGATCGTGAAGGCGGCCCAAAAGCAGATCCGTGCCGAGAGCGCCATACTCGACGGAGAGGCCGTCGCGCTCTCGCACGACGGCAGGCCGAGGGCTTTTCAGGAAATTCTGAAGCGGTTCAGAAGGAAATACAACGTCGGAAAGCTCGCAGCCGAGATCCCGCTCAGCCTCTTCCTCTTCGACCTAATTTACCTTGACGGACGAAGCTTAATAGATCTCCCGCTCATGGAGCGAAGAAGGCTGCTGGCCGAAATCGCAGATCCCAATTTGCTGGCGAATCAGGCTCTATCAGATAAGGTGGAGGAGGCGGAGGAGATATACAAAAAGGCCCTGGATGCAGGGCATGAGGGCATCATGCTCAAAAACCCCTCGTCCGTTTACTCTCCAGGAAAGCGCGGCAAAAACTGGCTGAAGGTAAAGCCCGTGATGGAAACCCTGGACCTGGTTGTAATAGGCGCCAAGTGGGGAGAAGGGCGCAGGGCAACCTTTCTGGGATCTTACCGCCTTGCCTGCCACGACCCCGAGACCGGCAGGCTGCTGGATGTTGGCTGGGTAGCCACAGGCCTAACGGATGAGAGCTTAGCAGAGCTGACTGAGATGTTCAAGAGCCTGATCATCGTCGAGAAGGGGATGGAGGTAGAGCTGAAAGCCGCAGTGATCTTCGAGGTGGCCTATGAGGAGATACAGAGAAGCCCCAACTATTCATCGGGATACGCTCTGCGCTTTCCGCGGCTCGTTACCGTCAGGGACGACAAGTCTCTGGAAGAGGCAGACACACTGGAGAGAATCACGTCCCTTTATAGGATGCAGAGGGGCAGAAACTCCTCTGGTTGAAGATTTATCAAAAGGGATTTTCAAGAAGGGTTTCCAAGAGGGATTGGATGATAATCAAGAAGCTGGAAGACTTAAACGACGAGGATTTGAAGGTCCTGCTGTCCCGCGAGGTGGGAATACAGGACGTGCTGCCCCAGGCGAACGAGATCCTGATGGACGTGGGCGAGAATGGCGATGAGGCGCTCTTGCGGTACACCCAGAAGTTCGACGGGGCAAATCTTGCCCTAGAGGGCCTCCGCGTGACGCAGGAGGAGATCGAGGCGGCCTACGGAGCGGTGGACGAAAGGCTCCTGGACTCCCTGATGCAGGCTGCAGAAAACATCATCGAGTTCCATAATGAGCAGAAGGAGAAGGACCTCTGGTTTACTGAAGTCTCTCCCGGCGTGATCGTCGGCCAGAAGGTCGTGCCCCTGGACTCAGTGGGCGCCTATGTGCCCGGTGGACGTGCAGCTTATCCGAGTTCTGCTCTCATGAACGTCATCCCTGCAAAGGTCGCAGGAGTTCCGAGGATCGTCGTATGCACGCCGCCGAAATCGGACGGGACTGTGACTCCCCTGACACTTGCTGCGGCTGATATGGCAGGAGCTGATGAGATCTATAAGGTCGGAGGAGTGCAGGCAATCGCTGCTATGGCCTTTGGGACTGACACGATCGCACGGGTGAACAAGATCGTGGGGCCCGGCAACGCCTATGTCACCGCCGCCAAGATGCTTGTCCGTGGAACGGTCGAGATAGATTTCCCGGCTGGACCAAGCGAGGTTTTGATCATCGCCGACCGCTGTGCAGATCCGGCGGTTCTGGCATCCGACATGATCGCACAGGCAGAGCACGATCCACATTCCATCGCAGTGCTGGTCACAGAGGATGAGCTGTTGGCGAATGCCGTGGCAGAGGAGGTCGAGATTGCGGCCAGGGATGCGGCCAGGGCGGAGATCGTCAGCCAGAGCCTGCAGCACAGCGCAGTGCTGCTCTCAAGCGGTCTTGTTGAGACAGTGGACTTTACAAACGCCTTCGCGCCGGAGCATCTGGAGATTATAACCAATGATCCCATGTCGATCCTTCGAAATATCACCAGCGCGGGCAGCGTATTCCTCGGCGGATATACCCCAGTTGCAGCAGGCGATTATGCCAGCGGGACGAACCATGTCCTGCCGACATCAGGCTTCGCCCGGACGTTTTCTGGGCTAAACGTTGATCACTTCACCAAGAAGATATCAGTTCAGATGATCACTGACCAGGGGCTGCTGAGGCTGGCCAATACTGTAATTACCCTCGCAGAGGCAGAGGGGCTAAAAGCGCATGCTGAGTCGGTGAGGAGGAGGCTGGCACCGAAGGAGTGAAAGCTCTAGGAGGCAGCCCAATCATAAATATTTTTCGTGCGTATAGCTCCTTTAAATCAATATCAATGCTCCTTTAAATCAACGTCAATAGACTATTTCATGATATTTCGTATGGCCTATTCCAGAGAGCTAATTTCACGTGATTTCGGCTACGGATATCGTTTTCCATTTTTGCGAATGTTGTTGGCTGGCATCACTTCATCGACCGAAATCGGTATCAAGAAAACGATTCTATGGGAGCTAAACACATAATATTTTCCTATTGGGCTACAAATTTTCACCAAATGCAAGTTCCTGCGATTTACACTTAATCTCAAGGCAGCGCTGTCTGTGATGATAATCGCCAAAAGAGCTAGAGGAGAATTGGTCAAACGAATCGCACGTTTAACTTGTCAACGGGTACATCAGGTTCCCTCCAGCCAAACAATCAAGTCCCGCAATTCAAAGCCTCACCTCCAATGAGGGCCCAATCCAAATTTGCCATAGTGGCAGAAAAAGCCTTAAACCCTTGAAGCTCTGCAAGAAACCTCATTCCAGAGACGAAATAAGCCAAGCAAAGGATGATCGAAAACCCATGCCACTTCACTTCGCAGACAGGATGTCGTGCGTCCATAAATCGTTCGTGAGAGAGATCCTGAAGGTCACCGAAGACCCGGAGGTCATTTCCTTCGCAGGCGGCCTTCCCAATCCCAGGTACTTCCCGATTCAGGAGGTGGCCGAGGCTGCCCAGCGGGTTCTGGCCGAGTGCGGCGAAGCTGCCCTCCAGTACAGCACCACTGAAGGCTACCTGCCTCTGCGGGAGATGATCTCCCGGAGGTATGCCAGACAAGGTCTGAAGGTCGACCCTGCAGATATCATGATCACCAACGGCTCTCAGCAGGGCCTCGATCTCCTGGGCAAGGTATTTCTGAACAAGGGCGACGGCGTCATAGTGGAGCGGCCAACCTACCTGGCGGCGATCCAGTCCTTCGGCCTCTTCGAGCCGAGGTTTCTGTCTGTCCCCCTGCAGGAGGACGGCGTAGACCCAGAGGCGCTGGCGGAGACGCTCTCGCTTTCCAAGAGTGATGCAGATACAACTCATACAAAGCTGTTCTACTCAGTGCCCAACTTCCAGAATCCCACAGGCATCACATATTCAGAGGAGAAGCGCCGTGCTGTTGCCGATGGTCTGCAAGGCCGGAGCGTGGTCTTCATCGAGGATAACCCATATGGCGACCTGCGGTTCATGGGCCAGGACAAGCCCTCCATGAGAGCATATCTGGGCGATGATGTCGTGCTGCTTGGCTCCTTCTCGAAGATCGTATCTCCCGGAATTAGGCTGGGGTGGATCTCTGCCTGCCCTGAGATAATGGAGAAGCTTGTCATCGCCAAACAGGCAGCAGACCTTCACTCCAACTACCTCTGCCAGAGAATCGTCCACCGATACTTAAGCGACAACGACATCGAGAAGCACATCACAAAGATTCGCCAGGCATACGGGGCACAGAGGGACCACATGGTGCGGATGATGGAGGAGTGCTTCCCGGAGAGCGTCAGCTTCACCAGGCCTGAGGGCGGGATGTTCATCTGGGCTACCCTGCCGGAGAGAATGTCATCCCTGGCCCTGTTCCATGAGGCCAGCAAGGAAAAGGTGGCCTTCGTGCCAGGCCAGGCCTTCTACGCGGACGGCAGCGGTAGGAACACCATGCGGCTCAATTTCTCCAACTGCGATCTGGAGAAGATTTCACAGGGCATTCAGAGACTCGCGAAGGTCATAAGAGCCGAAGCAATGTAAAGGACATTAGAAGACCGCATTTGAAAATCGGAACAAAATGTAGCCGTGATGGAAGCCGTTTTTTTAGGCCGGACAGATCAGTTCCTATTTGTACAAAAGCGACGCCAATCCAATGAGTAAATGTTATGCTTTTTTATTTTAAGCAAAGAGTTAAGGCAGCGCAGCCATATAATATATTACAAAAAGAAGAAAATACAAATAAAAATTATCCTTAAATAGTATGAACAATAGTAGTAAACATTGTTAGGGGGCAGGTTCATGAGAGATAGCAGCAACGAGGAGTCCTGCAGTGTCGAAGCATTATTCTGCAGATCTGTCTTCAAGGGGATTTTATAATGAGCAGATTTGCTGTTGGCTTTTTACTGGTTGTGTTCATCAGCGCTTTGATCTTTGCAGAAGGGATCGCCCAGGATGAGACAGGGGATCTGAGCACCTCAACGCCGTTCGCTGCAACACCACAAGGTGGCGAAAGCACAATGCCAATGGCTACCGCAAGCGGCAGCGATGCGACAGTGGAGGCAGACGAGATGGATCAAATAATCCAGACTATTGTAGGAGATGACGAAGATTCTGGCGAGGTCGCAATTGTCTTTGAAACCTCTGATCCTGCAGCAACCTCTGAAACTACCGATTCCGCGGTGTCTTCTGAAGTCGTCGATAATACGGCAGCCTCCGGAACAGCAGGTATTACAGATTCAGGTTCAGATGCTGATGCACAGCAAGAGCAGATTATCAAGGCCACAGAGGACAGCACCAGCACCATCAGCGATGCAGCCCAGGCCGACCAGAGCACGGAAACAATCAAAGAAGCAGAGACGATGGACCTGCTAATTAAGGTGCTTGTGGAGGACGAAGGCAGCTTAAATGGGAAAGCTGTTGTTGATCAGGGCTCGGGGGCTGAGACTAAAAAAGCTGCAATAAATCAATCGTCGAGCGCATCCAATAAATTTGTCGGAGAGGCAGCGATGGAAGGAATCCAGGAGTCTGAAACCCTCAATAAGACGCAAACAATGTCCCAAATGATTCAAATGCTCGTTGACAGCAGCGGCGATAGCGGCTCAACGCCCACTCAGGAAACCAAGACCGCTAAAGGGATCGAGACCGTGGCAGGACAGTCAGGACAGCCAAGTCAGCCTGACCAAGAAGTACGAATTCCGGGGCCTGTTGAGATAATGGACGCTATCTTGGAGGAGGCTGCTGTTCAAGAGGAGACTCAAGTCGAGATTCAAGTTAAGACCGAGTCGATGGGCCTGATGATTGAGACTATAGCCATCAGCGACAGCATCCTAGAATCGAAAGACGCTCAAAGTCAGGAAACAATCGGCGAAACGGAGGCTTCGGACCAACTGAAGCTGATCGATACAATCGCAGGCGACAAAGGAAGCGCGGAAGGCTCTGACAATGAGGCTGACAATGCTGACAATGGAGTCGATGGATCCGGCTGCCAGGAGACCGAAATCGCCAATGAGGTGGGCTTAATGGATAGCATGATCCTTGGTTTGGAAAGCAGTCTGGAAAGCAGCAGTGCACAAGAAAACAACAGTGGAAAATGATGAAATGATTTTTTTTTCCCTACAAATTTATACATGGGATAAATCCCTATGAATATCCTTCAGTTTTTCGAGAGTTGTAAAGCCCTTATCGGTGGTTTTATAAGATACACCTTTGCCATGTTCCATTTTAATAAATCCATTATCAATTAGCTTCTCCAGGTAGAAATCGATTCGTTTAAAGTTCAAATTAGTCTTGTAGACTATATTAGTTTTAATTGCCCCCTCCTGGCACACCTCTAGAATTTGAGAGATTATCAGCTCTTTGCTTCGCTTCATTTTAATTCACCTCTACCAGATAGTAATTTAAAATGTAATTATATAACTATATCTAAAAGAAAGATACAGACGAATCGAGAGTACGAAAGGTCTATAAGCGCTGCTTATCGGCTTTTTTATCAGGAGCATGCAAAAACAAACGTGGTTCCAGAAATGATTCGTAGTCTAACGCGAATTCCGGGTTTAAAGTTCTATTTTTAATTCCATTGAAAGGATTTAAACAATAATCGACGTTAAAGGCTTTTAGCAAATGGATTTTCTTAGCGGCATAATCGCCAGTTGCCAGTGAAAAAAGGTTGGGCTTACAGCCCGGTGGCGCTGGCAAGCTCCATGCTTTTTGCCCTATCGCCGTTGCCCTCGACAAGGATCACGGTTTCGCCGTTGTTCCATAGATAGAGGTATCTAAGGCCGTTTTGGCCCACAGCGTCAGCAATCTCGGTTACCTCCTTGCCGTTGATAATAGCGGTGCTGAAGCGGTCTATGCCTTTGTATGGCGGATTCTTGAACTCGGGAAGGGATTTGTAGTTGGAGACGGCATTCTCTGCGCTTTCAACATCCTTTGCCGTGATCAGCGTTACCTTGGCATCATAGCTCACTCCGGGTTCTCCCCACCTGTAGATTCCAACCGTGGCATTAACGGGCCCGATATCCTTTGCGCCGTAGAAGTCCTCGATCTCCTCTGTCATATTGACGCCCTGCGTGGATGCGTCCTTTACGGCCAGCAGAGAGAATCCTGTCGGAAGGTCATCCTTTGGAACAGATGCGCTTTGGCCCGTCTCCTCAGCTATGCAGCCGGATGCTGCTAATAGCATAACAGCCGTGAATAACACATAGCTTAATTTCATTGCCTTCATAGTGGCCTCCTTTTTTATTTATACTATCGCTTAAGCCTTCTGTCTCCTTTTATCCTCCAAGACCTTAAGGCTTGCGTGTTCCTGCGGAAACCTGGGACTTCGTTTTGATCAGTACCCCGCTATGATTAGTACTCCACTATGATTGCCCAAGGTCCCTCTGACCATAAAAGCAGCTACTCAGGATCGGCTGTGCCTAATCCTAG
>CAZHNU010000076.1:0-1540 GCA_964534145.1 uncultured Methanotrichaceae archaeon
CTGGCTATTATTTATATCTGGATCAAATGCAAAGGATCTACAGAGGCATATCTGGTCAAGCAGCTAATAAAAATCATTGAAAAATACAGCCTCCAGGAGGATTAATGTACGCAATTGAGATCTTTTATAGTGAAGAGGACGAGGGATTCATCGCCATCGTTCAAGAGCTGCCTGGCTGCTCGGCATTTGGAGAGACGGAAGAGAGGGCATTAAAGGAGGTCAAGATTGCCATGCAGCTTTGGCTAGAAACCGCAAAAGCGATAGGCCGCAAGATACCTGTTCCTCAGAAGCGAAGCCTGGTGGCAAGCATTGCTTAGGAACAATATATTCTAGCGCTTGAGATATATTTTATAGAATTTTAGAGATCACTCCCATCGTTCATCTATGCACCTCAAGGTACACATCACAATGGGTAACTGACCTTTATTGTTGCCCTGCGAGGATATATGCATTTCACAGAGAGAATATCGATTGGATCAACAGCCGATAGTTGACGGAATATTTGACACACAGCAAATTCTCGACCCTCGACTCCATCGCCCCTCTGCGGCCCTGCAGCTCGCAACCATGATGGCCCGGCCTCCACCATCGTACCCGTCATCCTACTCTATGAGACCCCAGGCAGCTGAACCTAATGCCGCCTGTTCCCGCCAGAGAAAAGAGCCCCCGAAACCAGAACTCGAATACCTCCTGCAACAACCTCCAGCAATAGCAAAAGCTAAAGAGATAATAGGTAATATCCCGTATGACAGATTAACAAAACTGGGCTCAATTGGGTGGAATAATGATAAATAAACAATTATTAAAAGATTCAATCGGATGGGGTTTCCTTCTCTGGCTAATCGGCTATTCTCTCGGCTTTGTCTTTTTCTTCCTTTTCCCGGTCTCCATGATCGGCTGGGCCGTTATGCCGATAGGACTGATAATCACGTTATGGGTTTTGTTTAAAAAGGTGAAGGCTGATTCATTTAGATATTATCTCGTCCTGGCTATAATTTGGTCGGCGATTGCCATCGCATTTGATTACCTGTTTATTGTCAAGCTATTGAACCCTGCAGACGGATACTATAAGGCGGATGTATACCTGTATTATGTACTGACTTTTATCAGCCCGCTAATTGTCGGCTGGTGGAAGGAACGATGATTTTTCCCGGAGAACGCCATTTTTGATTAAAAATGCAAAATTCAATTCCAAAAAACGTAGGCTGCAAAAACAAACTACCAGACATCCATTGATAACATGATGGTTATTTAGATAAATGATGAATGATAAAGGAGTCATCCCAGGAGAAGCTATCTGATATCTGAGGAGCCTAAAATCCATGAGAAGACTTTTATTGTCTGTTCTGCTCGGCATAATGTTGGCTGCACCCATTTTAGGGCAGGAAACCGCATTTGGCGAGAACGATGGTGACGAGGTTGATTCGCTAATCAAAGACCTCAAGGATAGCGATAGCGAGATTCGGGAGGATGCTGCACTGGCCCTCGGAGACCTCAAAGATCCACGGGCAGTGGAGCCATTGATCCTGGCACTAAAGGA
>CAZHNU010000076.1:1640-10270 GCA_964534145.1 uncultured Methanotrichaceae archaeon
GAGCCATTGATCCTGGCACTAAAGGACGACGATGACTCAGTTAGAGAGAATGCGGCTGAAGCCCTTGGAAAACTTAGAGATTCAAAAGCGGTTGAGCCACTGATCCAGTCCCTGAAAGATAATGATAGTGGCGTCCGGGAGAATGCCGCTTTAGCTCTCGGAGAGATCAACGATACACGGGCACTGGAGCCATTGCTTCTGGCTCTAAGGGATAATGCTACTTTTGTCCGATGGAATGCAGCATTAGCTCTTGGAAATATCGGCAAGCCAGCCGTTCCTCTGTTGATCCCGGCTCTGAGGGATGATGAAGGCAAAGTCCGATCCAGCGCAGGATTTGCCCTTGGAAAGATCAATGATAGCAGAGCATTTGAGCCATTGCTTCTGGCTTTAGGGGATAACGATAGCGAAGTCCGAAATAATGCAGCATGGGCTCTCGGAATTTCTCGGGATGCCCGAGCCGTAGAACCGTTAATTCAGGCGCTAAAGGATAACGATAGCATTGTAAGGTGGTGTGCGGCACAGGCTCTTGGAAAGATCAACGATAAAAGAGCAGTAGAACCATTGATACAGGCTCTAAAGGATGACAGCAGCAATGTCCGACATTATGCGGCAGAAGCTCTTGGAAAGATGAAAGATGGAAGTGCCATCGAACCCTTAATCCAGGCTCTTAAAGATGACGATTTCCTGGTCCCATTGATCGCTGCAAATGCTCTGGAAAATATCGGCAAGCCTGCTGTTGAACCATTGATTCAGGCGCTAAAAGATGATGATATTTTTGTCCGAAGTGGTGCCGCGGAAGTTCTTGGGAATATCAACGATACGAAAGCATTGGATCCATTAGTCCTGGCTCTGGAGGACGACAGCAGCTATGTCGGATCAGCTGCAAAAGAGGCGCTGGAAAAAATGGAATGGCAAATGCAGCCATAAAGCTAAATACAAAGCCCTACTTGTTTAAAGATTCAAAGGCATTATAATGGAAGATTATGCAGACCGATACGGCAATCATTTAATGAAATTGGCAGACAGTCGTGTCACCGGGAAGGAGTTCGAATTCGATCAAACGCTGCTGATGCCAACTGCTAAAGGCTACCGTGCCCTTGTGGAACAGGCCAAGATTGAGATCAAACCAAAGATAATGGACTATCTATTAAAGAACTGGTCTAGGGGCGCTATAGAGAACTTTTCCTTTTTTGCCATGGCCGTTGCCGTGTACGCCAGAAGCATATCTGATCCGCCATACACACTCGATGTCGGAAAGGAGCTGCTCAAGACTGTGGCATTTTGCAATCTCAGATGCGCCCGCAGAAATGGAACTGGCGGTGGATGCCTGGTAGCCAGGGACAAGAATAAACATTTTTTGCCGAAATGCATCAAGCTCCCTAGAGATATCGCCGTCGGTTGGGGATATGTGAAGAGATATATTGCGACCGGCGCGATATGCTCGTCCAATGCCCTTGGCGTACAGGAGACCATGGGGGTAAAGGCGCAGGTAGGACCGAATTTTGCCCCGGCTGCATCCTGTTAATCTATGTGATTCTTTAATAATTTGCATATATATTTTAAAATAGATAGAGCTGAAAACTAACATAGCTATCCACCATACCCCAGCGCCTTCGCTCTGGCAAGAGAGGCCTCTGCCCCAGATGTGCGGTTCAGCCGCTGCAAAGCAATGCTTTTCGCAACCCAGGCAGGTTCGTATTGTGGGTCGATTTTTATGGCCTCATCGAAGCAGCTGACGGCACCGGAATAATCACCCTTGACGAGCAGCGCAGAGCCCTTCACATTCCAGGCTGCCGCATATCCAGGGTCGATGCGAAGCGTTTCATTGCTGGCGGAAATGGCCTCATCGTACATCTGCATCATAAAAAGTGCGGTGGCCTTGTTATTCCAGAGGTTCCTATCCTGAGGATTGACCTTTAATCCCTCGTCATAAACCCCTGCAGCCTCTTTGAGCCTGCCCAGGCTCAAGAGCGTTACGCCCTTATTGTTCCAGGCCTCCGCAAATTGAGGATCAATCCTGATGGCCTGATCATAAGCCTGAGCAGCCTCTTCGCGCCTTCCCAGATCGTTATATGCATTGCCTTTATCAAACCAATCCTGCGCGCTTGTCTGTCCTGACGCTGTCGCAGCGGCCAGCGCTGCAGGCAATATGAGGCAAAGAACCAGCCATAGCTTTGGCATATTTTCACCAATATAATAGCGCGGTAACTTATGAAAAAGGTTATGTTGGTCTCCAATAGATAATAATAAATCCATGCAGGCAGCAATATCGGATCAATGGTTTCATTGACGAGGTTAATGAGCGCTGCAGTTGGAGCGGCTCTTCTTAATAAGGAGCTTAGGGACGCATTCCTGTCCTCGCTTACGAAGTCGACAAAAGGCAGCGGTAGATCCAACCATTCACAGGCCCTCATCGAAGGAGCACTCGCATTTCTTCTGCTGCGGTCGGCAAAGATGAGAGGTAGCTGGATCGCACAGCCTGCAGCCATCTCCGCCATCGCCGCGCTTCTTGTTTCCTTCATGAACTCGAAGAGCGAGAAAAGCGAGCCTTTCGATCAGAAGGATCGAGTGATCGACATAGACGATTACACAATAGTCGACTAAAAAGTAAAGCTACTGATGCTAATTATTGGTGCTAATGATTGAAAACGAGTGAGGAGAGTAAGCCCCCTTCTGTTCCCGGCGACATTTAGCTTAGCGCCATACCCGAGCTTGGCTGGACGACCAATTTTTCGTGCTCTATTTTGGCTTGCACCCACAGGGTTTCGCCGTTTCATCCGCCTCCGCGCGACCTCAACCTTGCGGCATCATCGCTTTGACGCGGCGCGGTCTCGTTTCTGTGCCAGAGCCGAAGCTCTCGCTCCACACCTTTTCAGATGTCTGTGTGTCCAGTGGTGGGGGGACTTTCCACACCGACCAGAAATGGCCAGCGGCAGCCGCCCTTCCTCTCTCGCATATAATAATTTGTAAAACAATATATGAAGGCTTCGCTTATGTGCTATTCTTTCAGGTAACGCTCCATGATGAGAATTGCGCAGTACTTCCCGCACATTGAGCAGGTCTCCGCACTACCTCGGTACTCCGTACCTTTGTGAATCTCCCTGGCCTTATCGCCATCGATGGCAGTTCTAAACTGATTTTCCCAATCCCTCGCCCTCCTGTGCATAGCGAGCAATTTGTCTTCGGGCCTTGGACCATATTTCATCGTGTCTCCTATGTGGGCCGCTATCTTGAAGGCCACTACGCCCTCTCTAACCTAGACCGGATTGGGCAGGGCCAGGTGTTCGGAGGGGGTTATGTAGCAGAGGTAATCTGCCCCGGCACCAGCCGCAAGAGACCCACCAACACACCCCGAGATATGGTCATACCCCACGCCAGTATCGATGGGAAGAGGGCCCGCGACGAAAAGAGGCCTGTGATCTGTCTTACTCTTGTAATGAGCGACGTAGCCGGGTATCTTATCCGGGCTGACGTGTCCGCCCATTCCCTCGATGATGACCTGAACGCCCAGCTCGTTCGCTCTCCTGGCCAGCCTGGCGTTCATCTCGATCTCCATCTCCTGCGGCCCATCCATGCAATCGTGGACGCACCCGCTGCGCATGGTGTTCCCGAGGGACAGCACGACGTTCCTCTCAGCTAGAATCCCGCATATCTCGTCGAAATGAGTGAAAAAAGGGTTCTCCTTGCCACTTTGCAGCATCCATGCCGATGTGAAAGAGCCACCCTTGGATACCATGCCCATTATCCTCTTCACACTACGAAGCACCTCCAGCATCGATTGAGTGAAGCCCGCATGGATGACGATAGACGAAATCCCCTCGTCAACATGCTTTCTGATCATCCGTATGATGCCATGCTCCGATACAGCCTTGAAGGAGCCCCTCTCCACAACTGCTTGATATACGGGCACGGTCGTCAGCGGGACAGTCGTTTCATTCAATATCCTTTTTCGGATCTCGTCTATGGTGCCTCCCATGGAGAGGTCCGTAATGGTGTCGGCACCGAATTTTTCTGCAACCCTGGCCTTTAAAACCTCCTCGTCAGGATTAAACACCTCTGCAGAGGTCCCGATGTTGGCGTTGATCTTAGTCTTTAGACCCTCGCCTATGCCCACAGCCAGCATTCCATCCCTTTGCATTATAACTATGCGCCCCATGGCTATCTGTTTGAGAAGGAAATTTGGCCTCATCCCTTCTACCTTAGCTACTTGCCTGATGACCTGGAGATCTCTGCCGGCAATTGCAGCCTCAAGAAGGTTCTCGCTCATTTCGAAATCCTCTTATCCATTTGCGATCCTAGTTTAAAAACAATGGCCAGAGATCAGAGAGATCATTATTACAGGAAGGCAAAGGAGGAGGGCTACAGGGCCCGCTCTGCCTACAAGCTCCTGCAGATCAACGAGAAGTTTCACCTCATCAAAAAGGGCGACTATGTTGTCGATTTGGGCGCGGCCCCCGGCGGGTGGCTCCAGGTGGCCCATCAGTTAGCAGGCAAGGAGGGCAAGGTCGTGGGCGTCGACCTGGAGGCAATTGAGCCCATACCGGGAGTCGTGACCTTCCAGGCAGACATCACGGCGGAGAGCACTGTGAACCTGGTTAAAGATGCCCTTGGAGGCAAGGCTGACGCAGTAATTTGCGACGCCGCACCTAACCTCTCCGGCGCCTGGGACATGGACCACGCCCGCTCCATCGACCTCTCGCACTCAGCGCTGGCCATGGCCTTGAAGCTCCTCAAGCCGCGCGGAAACTTCTTGGTAAAGGTATTCCAGGGAGACATGTTCCCCGCATTTCTATCCGATGTAAAAAAGGAGTTCTCATCAGTCCAGGCCCACTCACCCGCGGCATCCAGGAAGGAGAGCGCAGAGATGTATGTTGTCGCAAAGAAGCTTTTAAGCGGGCCTGTGCGGCCGGGAGATGTCCTGGATGTGACGATTGAGTCTCTCGGAAAGTCGGGTGATGGCGTGGCCACGGTCGAGGGCTTCGCGATCATCGTAAAGAATGCAAGGCTTGGAGACCGGGTGAGGATTAAAGTAGGGGCAGTCAAGCCGAACTTCGCATTTGCCGATGTCGTCGAGAGAAAAATTTAATAACCTGTTAAATAAAAGTAAGAGGAGTGGGGTGACAGTATGGAAGAGAATTCTGTGATATTCATAGGCGACAAGCCGGTGATGAACTACGTCCTGGCTGTGATGACCCAGTTTAACAAAGAAGCCGACAACGTGACGCTAAAGGCCAGGGGGCGCTCCATTTCCCGCGCCGTGGATACAGCCGAGATCGCCCGAAATAGGTTCATGCCGGACCTGAAGATCAAGGGCATAACCATCGGGACGGAGAGCATTCCTGGCGAGCAGGGCAGGAATATAAATGTGTCATCGATGGAGATCGTGCTGACAAAGCAGCTATGAGCTGCAGAAACTATTTTAAATCTTGAGGTCATATTCGCGATCTGTGACAGTCTTCAGGGCTTATGATGTCAGAGGTGTCTACGGCACCGACCTAAACGAGGAACTTGCAAAGCGAGTGGGAAAAGCATTTGGATCGTATGCAAATGGGGACAGAGTCTCCTTGGGAAGAGACACGCGCATCAGCGGACCATCCCTTGAAAAAGCGTTTCTTGAGGGCGTTCTTAGCACGGGCTGCGAGGTTCAAAGCTACGGCATAATTCCGATCGCAGTTATAAGCTTTATAACCAGGGAGGACGGGCTCAAGGCGGCCGCCTATATTTCTGCATCCCATAATCCCCCTGAGTACAATGGAATCAGATTTCGCACAGGCGATGGATACGGCCTGCTCTATCACGATACCGACATCATAAGGTTCTATCGCGATGGCGGCTTCCTGTCGGGACACGGCCGGATCGCAGTTCGAAGACCAGAGGAGGCCATTGAGAGATACAGGCAGGATATTTCAACAAGGCTTCATTTCCGCCGCCCTCTAAAAGTTGTGCTCGACATGGGCAACGGCTCTGCCTGCACCATGGGATCTTTTTACAAAAACCTGGGCCTCGATCCGGTAGTTCTCAACGGAACTATGGACGGCCGCTTCCCGGGAAGGGGGCCGGCTCCAAACGAGGAATCGCTGCACGAAGCCTGTAAAGTGGTCGTGAATTCTGGCGCCGACTACGGCGTCGGCTTCGACCCCGATGCCGACAGGGGCATCATAATAGACGATAAGGGCCGCATTGTCCCTCCCGAAAAGGTGGCCATTATCATTGCCAGACGCCGGTATAAGCCGGGCGACCTGGTGATATCCGGATTCGATTGCTCAATGATACTTGAAAAGGTGCTGGTGAAAGAGGGAATAAAGGTCGCCCGTGAAAAGGTAGGGGACGTCTTCGTGGCAAACAGGGTCAAGAACTCGGGCGCAGTCCTAGGCGTCGAACGAAGCGGCCATTTCTTCCTGCCCGAGTTTCAGTATTCCGACGATCCCTTTGCCATGAGCCTGGCCTTGGGCGAGATCATATCGGAGGGAGAGAAGCTCTCTGTGATGGCGGACGCGATACCAGATTATCCATATCTGCAAAAGAGCATCCGCCTCAATGAAGATCCCGCGCAGGTTATGCGAATTCTGGGAGAAAAGCTCGCTGGCGAGCAGCCGGATACCACCGACGGCCTGAAGATCACGACTAGCAGCTACAGCATTCTCATTAGGCCGAGCAACACCGAGCCCATCATCCGCCTCTATGTGGAGACAATAGGCAGCGACATGAGGGAGCTTACCGACAGGTACGAGAAGATCATCAGGGGCGCCATGAACATGAAGTCCTGAGATGGCAGCCTTTTGGCTAAAGGAACCTTTTTAACGCCTCCCATCCTTTTATCGAAAAACAACTCTAGAGCTGAGCCATCTTGAGCTACAAAGACGTCTGCGTCCTTATTCCTACCTTGAACGAGGAGGAGTCCATAGAGTCGGTGGTCGGCGACTTCAAGGCACTGGGCTTCGAGAAGGTCCTTGTAATCGACGGCCACAGCATCGATCAGACTGCAGCAAAGGCAAAAAGCGCCGGCGCGTGCGTCATGCTCCAATCAGGAACCGGCAAGGGCCAGGCCATGATGGAGGCATTTGACCTAATCGATGAAGATTACATCCTCTTAATCGACGGAGACGGGACATATCTTCCATCTGAGGCCCGAAAGCTGTTGGAGCCGGTCCTGAAGGGCAGAGCCGATCACGTCGTGGGGAACAGGTTCGGCTACCTTAAGGGCGGAGCCCTCAAACGGCTGAACCTGGTGGGCAACAAGCTCATCAACCGTTTCTTCGTTTTGATTTACAGAGTAAGGCTTGCCGATATACTCTCAGGCTACAGGGCCTTCACCAAAGAGGGAGTCAGGCTGCTGGACCTCTCCACCCCGGGGTTCGAAATAGAGTCGGAGATGACGATTGAAAGCGTGAAGAAGGGCCTTCGAATAATTGAGGTCCCGATCACATACCAGCCGCGAGCAAAAGGAGCCAAGACAAAGCTGAATCCCCTAAAGGACGGCCTGAAGATCGTGATAACCATCTTTCGAATGGCCAAGACGCAAAATCCCATGTTCTTCTTCGGACTGATAGGATCGATATTTGGCGCAGCGGGATTCCTGACGGGCCTATACGTCGTAATGGAGTGGCTTAATGGGAGAATTGAGCACATTCCCCTCACCATTCTTACGGCAATACTGATAATAGTAGGATTCCAGCTCTTCCTGATTGGAATTCTCGGAGACGTGATGGCATCGCTTCATAGGGACATGATGCGAGAGCTTCACCGGAAAAGGAAATAACAAGTACAATAAAAAGCTTATATTTTTATACATAATGGTAATAGTATCTGTCATATCCATCCCTAAACATTATCCACCCCTCAACCGAAAACTAGAAATATCTATAACGATTATATAAGTAGTTTGCCGCATTTTGTGCTGGAATGCGAGAATAGGTTCACCGGCATGGCTCTCAAGGCTAAGGATTTCGATAGACGTATCCCACCGTAGATGCGCCACGAAGATCTATTGACCTAAGAAGTGCTGTGCTGATGAGGCGCTGGCATTTCGGTGAATGACCGGAGAAGCCAAAAAAAGACCGAAAGGTCAAAGACCTGCATGCCCTGACAGGCATAGCATGACTTAAAGCGGCTTCGTTCGAGTTCTCGCTCATGTAGCGAGATGCGGCTCCAGGCTGAAAGGCTGAAGGCGAGCGCAGGCCCAACGGGGGTTCCCTTAAAACGGACACTGTGTTCAATTCCAGTGCTGTATCGCTTTTGGCTCAGCTTGAGTCGGGGCTCGGGGCGAGACCAGGCCTGTACTTTGCGACAGGCTCCCCTTAAGGGCGCTGTGGTTCGGCGCTGGTCCGCCTGAGACCTCGATCTGCTATTTTCGTAGCATTCCTCTTTATTCACGAATTCACGATGGCCGATGTGCCCAAAGCAGGAAAGAGCGCTATAAGCGCTGTTGCAGCCCCTCCTATGGCTATGGCCAGGAGCAGGAGCCCGAAGATGCGGGTCAAAATGTTCATGCCGGTTATGCCGAGGAGACTCTGTATCCGGGGAGAGGCGAGAAGCACCAGGGCGGTGGCTACGCTGACAAGGACTATGCCAACAGCCCCATAGATCATATCTCCAAAGCTGGAAACCTGCGCTGCATAGCTTATCACTAG
>CAZHNU010000077.1:0-9962 GCA_964534145.1 uncultured Methanotrichaceae archaeon
CCGCGGTCCAAGAGTCCCAAACCCTCGAGGATAGACCAGGCTACCCCACTGTCCCGTGGCGGCGTACCCTAGTAGTCAGAGGTGCTTAAAAGCTTTTTGCCGGGCGAGGTTGCAGCATGTTTCACTGCGGCATAAGCCTGTTCTTGGGCACAAGCGAGTTGTAATCGATCCTCTTCACCAGGTAGGCCGTTGATATGCCACCCAGAGCCGTGAGCATCCAGAGCTGGATCAACCTTGTGAGGATTGTTGCTGCAACGGCGCTGTGCATCGGCACGCCGATGGCCGTGAAAAGAGTGATCATGACAATATCCACAAGTCCCACGCCGCCCGGAAGGAACAGGGGCAGCATCTGCATGAAGATCATGACCGCGTATACTGCGAAGACAGCCATTATCGGAACCTTGACGCCCATGGACCGAAAGATCACAACTGCCACCAACGTCATGGAGAACCATCCGACAATCGCCCAGAAGGTGCTGATGAAAAGCGTGCGCTTATGCTCTATCAGCATTTTCATCGATTGGTGAAACTGGCTCATTATGCTGCTGCACTGCATTCTATCCACATGGACGCGAAATGCCTTCTCGATGTAATCTACAAGGGTGAAAATTATCCTTTCCAGCCAGCCTTCCGCAAAGCATACTCCGAAGAATATCACGTTTAAGAATAACAGTATTATCGTTATGCCGGAGCATGTTGCCAGGGCCCAGGCAGGGGCGTCCGTTGCCAGTGTCAGGTAGGCCAGCCCCATAACCGTCCCGAGGAAAAAGGGAATGGCTGTGATGATGCGGCTCGCAGCAACTGTGGCCGACGGCCGGTCTATGCGCGAGCCGCCGTCGAGCTTTTCCAGGAAATATATGCGCGCCGTTTCCCCTGAGAAGCTTCCCGAAGGTATGAGGTTGTTCATGAATATGGCTGACATGTAAATCAGAAATATGTCTCGGGTAGGCATCCTGTACTCGAACTTGCGGGCGATCGCCTTCCAGGCTAAAGAATCGCAGAGTACGCCGACCAGAGCCAGCACAATGCCAAGCGAGAAGATGGGCAAATCCACATTCCTTAGGCTATTGATGATATCATCGAATCCCAGGTGATATAGATAGAGAAAGTAAATACCCATGCCGAGAACGATCATGGCAATTGATTTCTTAGGGCGAAGGGTAGGAAGCTCTAACTCACGGCTCACAATAATAGTTGATTCTTGCCGCAGTTAAAGTTTTCCTCTATGGCCCCCATCTGCGGCCCTCTCCGGCCTTTTCGCGAAAGCTATTTAATGCAGGTTCTGCTTAAATCTGGCTCCATGGGAAAGACAGGAAGTATAGAATGGGTTAAGATCAAGGGCAGAAAAGGTCAGGTCAGGCAGGTTGCCAAGGCCGAGACAGTATACAAAAAGCCCGGACCGATGCAGAAATATGCCTCAACAGGCGCGAGAATTAAGAAAATAAAGCGATCCGGCAAGGCGACATCAGTCAGGACATGATCTCCCAGGACGTAGTTTTAGTACGCTACGGTGAGATCACACTGAAAGATAGATGGACCAGACAGAACTGGGAACGCATTTTAGCCGCGAATCTTGCTTTCGATCTGCGAAAGGCAGGTCTGGCTCATAGGATTACAAGAGGTGGGGGCAGAATCTTTGTCCACACCTCAGATCCCGGAGCTGCCGCTGTTGCAGCGCGAACCTTTGGCGTTGTCTCCGCCAGCCCCGCAAAGATAGTGACCCCAAATTTGGGAGAAATATCAAAGGCAGCAGTGGAATTGGCTCTTCTGTCAAAGCCATCCTCTTTTGCCATTCGTCCGAGGCGGTCCGGAGGCTCGATCCCCAGCGAGGAGATTGGCCGAACGGTAGGAGAGGCAGTCAGGACGCGCACAGGTGCGGCAGTTGATCTGGAAAGGCCGGAGCTCCAGATCTTTGTGGAGGCCAGACAGGATAACGCCTACATCTTCACCGAGGTCGCGAAGGGCGTGGGCGGACTTCCCCTGGGGTCCCAGGGAAGAATGGTTACGCTGATATCGGGAGGAATTGATTCTCCTGTGGCCGCATGGACTATGATGCGGAGAGGCTGCCCTGTAACGCTTCTGCATTTTGATTCCCGGCCTTACGCCGATGCAATTTCGCAGTCTTTGCGAAGCGCGGAGGTTTTATCTTTGTGGACCTCAGGCAGGCGAATTAATTTTATTCAGGTTCCCATAAGGAAAGGTATTGAGAAAATTGCCTCCCACTACCCGCGGGCAACCTGCGTGCTCTGCAGAAGGCTGATGTACAGGATAGCCTCGGAGGTCGTCAGGGGCGAGGGCGCTTTAGGTATTGTTACCGGCTATTCGTTGGGCCAGGTGGCGTCGCAAACCGCTGAGAATATCATGGCAGAGCAGGCCGGGATTGATGTCCCGGTATACCACCCGCTCATCTCCATGGATAAGACCGAGATCGTCGACCTGGCCAGGGAGATCGGAACGTATGAGGTAACTGAGGAGACGAAGTCCTGCACGGCAGTTCCGAGGAAGCCGATGACCAGGGCAAGACTGGACGATATCCTGGCCATGGAGGATGAACTGGGCCTCAGGGAAATGGCAAAAGCACTGTTTGAGGAGAGAGGCACAACCAGGATTTGACCCGGGTTTCATCCGGCCTTTTCTGCGGCCTTTTGCCTGCAATTTTTAAGAGATAAAAACGCAGAATTTCTTAGAGAGGAAATGAACCTCTGCAATCTTATGACTGATTGTGCAACGGTAGATATTTTTAGCAGCCATTAAAATTAAATATTATAGAATGCAATTATAGAATGAAGTGCGAGAGAAGGAATAGCCATCACCCGTATAAGCGGGTGTTCCCCTAATAAGGGAACAGAATTGTGCAACCTTTCCTCGCACTTCACATGATCATCATTCCAACAAAAAACTCCAATTTTCCAAACGCCTCCTGCAAGATCTGTCTATTTCCTTTTAGTACAGCTCGATATTTTTAATTGGATAATCGTAGGATAATTATAAAAAATTGGCTGACATCCCCAAGGCAGCTGTAAAGGGCGAATAACGAAATCCGAAATTAACGGTTATTTATCGAGATTGTAATTAAGGACAATATTTACGATCTATACAATAGTAGCTATCGATTAGGAAAATGATTGCTGATCAGTGTGTCAGAAAATAATTGATAGATAATAATGTGCAGGTATGATTATTCCTTAGCAGAGGTAGTAATTGGGTCCTTGGGCCTAAAGCAAAGCCCCATAGAATGCTTACGGGTATTGTCACGAATCGCTAATAGGCTAAGCTGATTTTTTACTTTCTTCAACTTTTCACAGCATTGATAACGGGCAATAACGTCAATTGGTATTGAATTTCTTTTCTTTTGTTTTTAAGGGTATCCAGCGCAAAAGATAAATATTGAAAGAAGTAATAATAGTATGGGACGTCTTTAATATTGCCCATTACAGGGAATATGTGAGCTATAATCGCTATGAAGAAATGATGAGGCTCCATATTACTGCAGATGCCATTCAGAAGACAGTCTGGACGTGAACAAAAATCCCCTGAACTAACCAGATAAGAAGATGTCCTTTTGCGACAGCAAGCGGGCTCTCTAAAGGTGATCGCCAGCAGTATTCCAATATCAAAGGGCATTCCTTAGAGAGGGCCCCAATGCACCGTCGATAAGCACAGCTCCTCATGATTGGCTGGTCGATTGATCCTGTTGGAGAAGGGAATATGTTGGAAGAAAAGGAGTCAAACCCAGAGAAAAAGAGCACCAAATCGCAGAAAAAGGGGAGCATGACTGTAGAGGAGGCAGGACGCCTGGGGGGCCAGAGGGTCAAGGAGTTGATAGAGGCAGGAAAGAAGTCCAAACGCCAGGGGTCTGCGTAAAAAGAGCTTCGCGTTAATTGAGTTACGGTTATTAATGATATATGGAGTGATAAAAATGGCTGAAGAGAGGAGAAAATCCAGCAAAGAATCCAAGGGCAGCATGACTGTCCAGGAAGCAGGCAGACGAGGAGGCCAGAGAACCGCCCAGACACACGGGAAGGAGTTCTACGAGACTATCGGCCACAAGGGCGGTCAGAGGGTCAAGGAGCTTATCGAGGAAGGAAAAAGGGCCAGAGGCATGGGACAGGAAAGGTAGACGGGCACTGGAGCTTGCAGAGTAAACTGTTATCATGGAGAGATTGAAAATGGCTGAAGAGAGGAGAAAATCCAGCAAAGAATCCAAGGGCAGCATGACTGTCCAGGAAGCAGGCAGACGAGGAGGCCAGAGAACCGCCCAGACACACGGGAAGGAGTTCTACGAGACTATCGGCCACAAGGGCGGTCAGAGGGTCAAGGAGCTTATCGAGGAAGGAAAAAAGGCCAAAGGGATGACCTCTGAAAAATAGCTTTGCATGAACCATTAAGCTGTCGATTGCCCTTGGTGAGGCGCTCCTTCGCAACTTCCCGCAAACCGGGACTATCTTTGGTTGTGGATTTGATCGGCCGCCAAGGGCAATGGACCATCCTGTTCCTTCAATCCTCAATGGTAAGGCTGCTTTGTACCGACTGCGGTTTGGCAATGAGAATATCCTCATCGTTCGCCTCTTTGTCCTTCATTTTCACAAGTATCCACCCTCTCTTGGTTTTAGTAAGGGCATATCCGCCTTTGAGCTTCTTTCCCTCCAGCCAGACCGCAGCGTGCCCCGTTTGAAGGGCCTCTGCCATGGGAATTGTCTGCCCGCCCCTCTCAGTTATATTCCTGTAATATCCGGTATCCCAGACGATAACCGTGCCCGCCCCATATTGGCCCTCGGGTATTATGCCCTCAAACCTGGCATAATCCAGAGGATGATCCTCGGTCATTATCGCCAACCGCTTCATTTTCGGATCGGTCGAGGGCCCTTTTGGCACTGCCCAGGATTTCAGGACACCATCCACCTCAAGGCGGAGGTCGTAGTGAAGATTCCTTGAGCGATGCTTCTGGACGACGAAGGTTTTCTTTTCAAAGTCCGTCTCAAGTGCAGCCCTCAAGGGGCCGGGCTCAGGAGTAACGGCGAAATCCCTTTTCTCGCGATAGAGCTTCAGAGGGTCATCTGGCATTAAATCACCGCAAAACTGATATAAGCAGCATATATAGATAACATTTCTCCCTATTATCCCTGCAGATCGTTCGACAGGATCATGGGTATTGTTGCCCCTTCATATCGCTCTGCTGCCCATGCAGATTTGGGCTGCATTTCGCAAATACGGGGGACAGAAAAAGCATTTATACTTCTTCTGGCGTAAGGGTTCTGGTTTGTTCCTTTACATCTCGGAGGATTGAATAATTGACGACAGTATACGACGTACCTCCCCGTGATTTGATAGCCGCGGTAGCTCAGGAGCTGAAAAGCGCTGGCAAGGTAACGCCACCTGAGTGGGCAGCATACGCAAAGACCGGGATGCACAAGGAGATGCCGCCTACCAACCCAGACTGGTGGTATGTGCGGTGCGCTTCTGTGCTTCGCAGGATTTATATCGACGGCCCTGTAGGCGTCTCGCGCCTCAGAAGTTACTATGGCGGGAAGCAGCGCCTGCCCGTTAGGACGGGAGCCTTTGTCAAGGGCAGCGGCTCCATAGTCAGAGAGGCTCTGCAGCAGCTGGAAAAGGCCGGATACGTTAAAAAGATAAAGAAAGGCAGACAGATAACATCTGAGGGCCAGGCATTCATGGACGGCATGGCCCACAAGATCAAAGGCCAGGCAGAGGCTGCAGTGACCAAGACCGAAACTACAGCACCGGCTGCCTAAAGCCTGATAATGCAGAATGTTGCTTGAGAGGTTTGAAGCATGGCAGACGATGAGCTTGCAGAATTAAGACGCAGAAGGCTCGAGCAGATCCAGAAACAGCAGGTGGATTCGCAGATGTATGCTGCAGAGCAGCAGCAGGCCCAGGCGGAGCTCGAGGCCAAGAAGGCTGCAGTTATGAGGAGCATCCTTACGCCCGAGGCACGCGAGAGGCTCAACGCCATCCGCATGACCCGGCCGGAGTTTGTGGCTCAGATCGAGTCCCAGCTCATAATGCTCGCTCAAAGCGGCCGATTGAAATCTGCCATTACCGATGAGCAGCTCAAAGCGATACTGCGGCAGGCTCAGCCCAAGAAGAGAGACATCAATATCAAAAGGATTTAGGTCAAGAGGATCTAGGGCCTTTATGAAGGCGACAGTGCTGTTTAGCGGAGGAAAAGACAGCGGTTTGACCACGCTGCTCCTCGAGCCTTTCTTCGATGAAATCGATCTGGTTACCTTCAGCTTCGGCTGCGATGACTCCTGGAGGGCTGCATCCGCTGCAGCCGACCAGCTAGGCCATCCTCACAGGGTAGCCGTATTCGATGAGGGCGTGCTCAACAGAGCTCTAGATATACTGCAGTTAACGGGGTATCCCAACGATGCCCTGGATTACGTTCATTCAATCGCAGTAGAGACAATCGCAATGGAGTGCGAGTTTGTGGCCGACGGGACGAGACGGGACGATCGAGCGCCAAAAATGGATTTCAGCGCAGTGAGAAGCCTTGAAGGCAGGCTTCATGTGAGCTATATGAGGCCCCTCGCGGGCCTCGGAGGAAAGGCCATCAAAGCCATGGCCTCCTGCTATCTGGACTATGAAGAAGCGCCCTCTGACACGTTCCCTGCCTCTGACTTTGAAATAGGGCTCAGGTTGGCCCTTGCAGAGCGTCACGGCCAAAAAGAGGTTGACAGGATATTTCCCGCCAAACATACGCATACTAAAGTAATCCGGAGGAAGAGATTTGTCCAAGAAGTTAAAGGGCAAGAAGATCAGGCTTGCCAAGGCATTCAATCAGAATCGTAGGGTGCCTGCCTGGGTCATTGTTAAGACCATGAGGCGAGTAGTCACGCACCCCCAGAGGCGCCACTGGCGAAGAAGCACACTAGAGGCATAATATGGCTGACACAGAGAGAGTTTACACAATTCCCCTCAAGGCTGCAAAGCAGGTTCCCATGTGGAGAAGGTCCAACAGGGCCATGTCCGAGGTAAAGAGCTACCTCTCAAAGCACATGAAGACGCCTGTCGAGAATGTGAAAATAGACCAGAGCCTAAACGAGGTCATCTGGGCGAGGGGCAACATGAAACCGCCCCTGAAGGTAAGAGTCCGCGCAGTCAAGTTCGAGGACGGCGGTGTAGAGGCAGAGTTTGCAGGCGAGCGATAGAAGGATCAAAATCGCAGGCACCTCCCTGCTGGGGGTATTCGCCAGATGCACGGAGAAGGTAGTCCTGGTTCCGCCTGAGGTCGGTCCCGATGCAGTCGAGACTCTGAAAACCGGTTTGGAGGTGGACGTCATCAGGGCAACCGCAGGCGGAAGCTCGGTCCTGGGGTCTCTCATCTCCGCCAACTCTCATGGGTTCGTCACCACATATCACATCAGCGATGAGGAGCTAAAGAGGCTTTCGGAGCACGGAAAGGCATTGAGGCTGCCGGCCAGGATCAACGCGGCAGGGAACATAATTCTTGCCAACGACAGCGCCGCTCTGGTTCATCCGGGGCTTTCCTCCAAGGCCTGCGAGGCCGTGGCAGATACGCTATGCGTAGAGGTGGTCAAGGGCACAATCGGCGGCCTGAAGACGGTGGGAATGACGGCAGTGGTCACTAACAAAGGCCTGCTGGTGCATCCCCGTGCCTCCGTGGCGGAGATAGCGGTGCTTGAGGAACTCTTCAAGCTGCCGATAGACGTCGGCACTGTCAATTTCGGCTCGCCCCTTGTGGGATCTGGTCTGCTTGCAAACAGCAAGGGATACATGGCAGGTGAAGAGAGCACCGGCCCCGAACTGGGCCGTGTCGAGGATGCATTGGGATTCTTGGATTAGATTATGGGCTTTAAGGGTGGATCAATGAGCATGTTTGAGGTTAAGGGAAGGTTCAAGGGAACGCTAATTGGAAAGTCGTGGCGCCCCTTCATGAAAGTAGTCGAGAGCCAAAATGAGAAAGGAGCTGTTGAGAAGGTCTACTCGCTCATGGGAAGCGAGCACGGCCTGAAGAGAAATCTCATCAAGATCGACGGGGTGTTGTCAGTTGAGTAGCGCTCCCGGAGGCGAGGAGGAGGAGGTAAGGAGGCTGGTTTTAGCTTACCAGCAGTATCAGGCGCAGGCGGATGCAATCGTGCGCCAGATCAGCCTGACACAGGTGACGGCTGAGGGCCTTGACAGGGCTATAAAGGCAGTTGAGGCCATGGAAAAGGCCGAGGAAGGACAGGATATGCTCGTTCCCATCGGTTCCGGCTCCTTTGTACATGCCAAGCTCGCCTCTCGGGAGAAGGTCGTTTTAAACGTCGGAGCAGGCATAAGCATTGAGAAGACGGTACCTGATGCCATAGAGGCCCTGAAGGCCAGAAGGGCAGAGGTGGCAGAGGCCTCAAAGAAGCTCTCCGACGTGCTCACCAAGATCGACCAGGAGATGCAGAAGATTCAGGCGATCCTCGGCGAGTACGAAAGCCAGATGCAGCAACCGGGGCAGGGGCGCGGGCAGGTTGTTTAACAGGTTCAAGGAGAAGCTGGCCAGCTTCAAGGAATCGCTCTCCTCTAAAATCCAGGAGAAGGTAAATAAGAGTGAGGCAGAGCCAGCCGCGATCGAGGACGAACAGCTGCCTGAGCTAACTGCCGGAGAGCCCGTTGATAATTCAGCAGCCAAACCGGCAGAGCCCATTTCTATCCCTAAGCCGGGGACTGCAGATTCGAAGGCACAGAGGTCCGCGTCCGCTGCCAGATCACCAAATGCCAAATCCCCAAAGGCCAAGGAGAATGAGAAAAACGGCGCTTTAGCCAAGCCCAAATCCCGGTTTTCCTTCCTGGAGAAGGCCAAAAGCCTGGTCTTCGAGCAGGAGGTCATATTAGAGGAAAAAGACCTGGAGGAGCCGATGTGGGCCCTGGAGATGGCCTTGCTTGAAAGCGACGTTGCGCTGCCGGTGGCGGAAGAGATCGTAAAGTCCGTCAAGTCGGATCTGGTCGGGTCCAAGAAGAAGATCGGCGCAGATACCGGCGCTCTGGCCGAGGAGTCCCTGAGGACTGCGCTCCTTGAGCTGCTCTCCAAGAACTACCTGGATTTCGACGATTACGTTTTGAAGGCAGAAAAGCCCGTTAAAATCCTGTTCGTCGGCGTTAACGGCACCGGAAAAACGACGAGCATCGCCAAGGTCGCAAAATACCTGATGGATAAGAACTATACAGTAGTGCTTGCTGCAGGCGATACCTTCAGGGCGGGAGCAATTGAGCAGCTCGAGGTTCACGGCAATAATCTGGGGCTAAAGGTCGTCAAGCACAAGACGGGCGGAGACCCGGCGGCCGTGATATTCGACGCCATTGAGTACGCCAAGGCCCATAACAAGGATGTTGTCCTTGCTGACACGGCCGGGCGGCTTCATACCAATATCAACCTGATGGACCAGATGAGAAAGATCGTGAGAGTGACAAAGCCTGATCTGCTCATCTTCGTGGACGAGGCTATCGCAGGAAACGATGCGGTTGAGAGGGCCAGGCTGTTCAACGAGTCGGTCCCCATAGGCGGGTCGATCCTCACGAAGACTGATGCGGATGCCAAGGGCGGCTCTGCCATATCCATAGCCTACATCACCGGAAAGCCTGTTTTGTTCCTGGGAGTCGGGCAGACTTACCCGGACCTTGTCAAGTTCGAGCCTAACTGGCTGGTGGACAGGCTGATGGGAGAGGCAGAGGCTTAGATATATTTTCTTTTCAGCGTTATTTTTAACAAGATCTTAATGATGCTTCCTTTGCACAATGCACCAGAATTCTCAAAAAACATTCAACCGCCATTTCGTAGGCCTATGGCGCAATGACGGAGAAGTTAAGGTGCGATTGGCCAAAACATACACCGGTGTTTTTGCTTTGGATTTCTTCGTGGGATCGGAATAAATCATCTCTTCTATTTGGACTTCCACGCATACCAGACAATCAGCGCCGAAGCCACAGCTGCCGAAAGCGTCGCTAGT
>CAZHNU010000078.1:0-9564 GCA_964534145.1 uncultured Methanotrichaceae archaeon
AAAGATCTTCCACTATTGAGCGTATGCCGCTTGCCACAGGGTTGCCGAGGATATAAACCCGGTCATCCTTGATCGCCTTTACGTCGCTAAGTTCAGGCCGGGAGAGAATCTCATCTCTCGTCTTCTCCATGTTGTCGGTTAAATTTTCCTTTTCAGTGGAATAATCGTAACGGACGATTATATCAGGATCTCTCTCGACAAGCCATTCGGGATCCATTGTGGGATATTTAACTGGCTCATTGGCAACGATGTTTATCCCACCTGCTGCAACTGTGAGGTTGTGGAAAAGCGTTCCATTGCCCATACTATAATATGGCCTGGACCACTCAAAGAAGACTTCAGGCTTATCCTCCTCCATTAGAACGGCGGTACGTTCCTCGACGATGTCCTGGTACTCCTTGATAAAGCCGATGATCTCCTCCGCTTGATCTTTTTTATCCAGCAAAGCCCCAATATGTCTCACAGGAGTGACCACCGTCGTCGAATCCCAGGAGGTCTCTACAATCACGGGTATGCCTGCAGACTCGATCTTCTTCCGATCGTCGTTGGAGAGCATGCTGTCGGCTATCACCAGGTCGGGCTTCAGTTTATGGATGAGCTCTATATTTGGCGTATAGGAGCTTTCGGCTACCACCTGTACATCCTCCAGAGCTGGCGGAAAGAAAGAGTAAGAGTCGCGCCCAATGATCTTATCACAGGCGCCAAGGGCGCATATGATCTCCGACGCGCGCGAGCTGATCTATGCTATCAGTTCCACAGGGGTTGATACATTGACGGACTGCCCTTTGCCGTCAACTATGGTTATTGTCCCTGCATTTGAGTCCTCGCAGGCCCCCAGGAAGCTTAAAAGCATGAAGGCTATGAGGATACCACCCATTAATATCTTATTCATGTTTCTAACTCCTTGAATCTGATCATTATGTTTCAGGATAGGCCCATGCCCCTTCCGTGTCGAGTCCGTAAAACTTTTGGAGCATCTCTTTTTCCACCGCTGCCGGATTAATATCCCGGAAAAGCTCAGGATGGAACCATTTGGCCAAATAAAGCAGATATCCAACCATTCGAGGCCCTCTTCTGATAGAGAGATGGCTTATGTAGACCCGTCCGTTCCTGACTGCATTGGTTTCTTTCAGCTCCGGCCGTGACAGGATCTCATCCCTCTTCGAGAGCAGCGCCTCGACAGTTGCTGGAGACGTGGAGGAGATCTGAGAGATGACAATATCCGGGTTATTCCTGATCACCCATTCTTCGGTCACCGCCAGCCTGCCCAGATCCTCATCATGGGCAATATTTGTGCCCCCGGCTAAGGCTATGCCCTCATCTGCAGCGGTGCAGGCTTTGGTAGTATATTTTCTAAAGGCGCATTCGTTATAGACAAGGGGTTTGCTCTCGATATTCAGGCTCCCAGTCCTATCCCTGATAAGGTTTGCATATTTCTCTAAAAACATTACAAGCTCTCCCGCCTTCTTCTCAGCAGCCATCATCCTGCCCAGGTTCCAAACGTTGCTTATGAGAGCCTCCAGCTTGCAGCCGGTCCCAATGACGACCACAGGAACACCTGCAGACTCTATCTTTTCAAACTCCTCCTGTGGGACGCGCCTGCCTGTGATCACCATGTCGGGGTCCAGATCCAGCACCCGCTTTGCGCTAATCGTCCTGTAAACGCCGCTCCCAACCGCCGGTTTCTCACCAAGCGTGGGAGGAAATGTGGAATGATCATCCCGTCCCGCGATCCTGTCGATGCAGCCGAAGATGCAGATAAGCTCAGATGCTATGGGCGTCAGGGAGACTATTCGGCCGGGCGGAATAGGTGCCGCTCTGCTTATTTCGCTATCTTCCAAAGCTTTTGTGTGACAGATGCTCTCATCGATCCTATGCGCTGTCATCCTCAATCATCCCTTCGATCTCCAGATACACGTCTCTCAGTTTCTGTTTCATCTCATCCGTTGCATTCCACATATTCCGGTCTATTGCCTCCAGGAGACGCTCGGAGATATTCAGAAGTGCATGGGGATTGACATCTTTCAGCCACTCCTGCATCTTTTCATCAAGAGCGTACCTGTTGGCAAGCTCCTCGTACATCCAGTCCTCCAGGACCTCGGCTGTGGCATCCCAGCCAAAAGCTATGTCCACCATTCTTGACATGTCACCGGCACCCTTGTAGCCGTGGCGTTTCATGCTCTCGATCCATTTGGGATTGAGAATCCTGGCCCGGAAGATGTGCTTGGTCTCTTCGACAGTATTCCTAATCTTCACACGCTCCGGGTCTGAGCTGTCACCGCAGTACGACTTGGGCAGCTCCCCCTTGATTGATTTGACTGCAGCGATCATGCCCCCATGGAAGGAATAGAAATCGTCACCATCAAGCATGTCCCACTCTCTGGAGTCCTCGTTCTTCACAGTCAGATCCAGCTGGCCAAGCCTCCTCCTGAACTGATCGGGCACTGTTATGCCATAGTTCTTCTTCCCGTAGGCATAGCCTCCCCAGGTGATGTAAATCTCGGCCAGGTCGTGCTCGTCCTTCCAGTTCTTGGAGTCGATGGCATCGCACACCCCGGCACCGTAAGCGCCGGGCCGACATCCAAAGATCCTGTAGCTGGCCTCCTCCTTTGCCTTTTCAAAATCGATGCCCTGGCCGACCTTCTCGGCGATCTCATCAGCCACGTGTCTGGCCAGGTAGTTGGATTCCAGTGGTTCCTTCAGGCTGGCCACCATCTCCACCGCTTCGTCGAGAAGGTTAACAATGTTCGGAAAAGCGTCCCGGAAGAAGCCGCTTATTCTGAGGGTGACATCTATGCGGGGCCTGTTCAGGTCCTGCAGGGGTATGAGTTCCAGGCCGGTCACTCTTCCGCTGCGCTGCTCCCATACTGGCCGAACGCCCATGAGGTAGAGGATCTCAGCCACGTCGTCTCCCTTGGTTCGCATGATGGGAGTGCCCCAAACTATGATTCCAACGTTCTCAGGATACTTGCCTTCTTCTTTCAGATACCTGTCGAGCAAAGCCTCTGCTTGGGCAATGCCCACCTTCCAGGCTGCTTGTGATGGTATCGCCAGTGGGTCGACTGAGTAAAAGTTCCTGCCTGTGGGAAGGATGTCGGCCATTCCTCTAGTAGGAGCCCCTGAAGGTCCCGGAGGCACAAATCCGCCTCTGCAGGCGGCCAGTGTATTGGTCAGCTCGTTTGTCGTGGAGGCGATATTTGGCACAAGGGTCGTGCCTATATACCTTAACACCGCCTCAACATCAGGATCTGTGCTGCCCATCACCTCGGATAGAACTGACGGGATATCATCGACAGAGAATCCCGTCTCGTGGAACCGCTTCATGATCTTAAGCGAGAGCTCATGAATCTCCTCGATGATGTGGCCTCCGCTTCTTTCCCCATCCAAAAGCTTTCCCCGGCACTCCAGCAGATGGTCGTAGTCAAATCCCTGAAGGTGAACCAGAGCTTCTCTCAAAGACGGCACTTTTCCGTTCTTCAATCTGGTCAAGGCCACCAGGAACTCTTCAAGCCTGGAGCCTTCAGGCGGTTCGCCAAAGATGTGCAGGCCGTCTCTAATCTGTGTGTCTCCTATCTCATGGAGATATCCGTGGAGTTTCTCCAGGAAACTGTCAAAGTCGCTAAACGCAGTCTCTTCATCTGTTTCCAGGTCGTGGTCAAGCTTTGCCTCGCAGACCTTCTCCCAGATCATCTTTCTCTGAGTAGGCAGCTTTGCCGGATCTTCGGATGCCGCATGAGTATAATCGTGAAGCATCACCTCGAGCTGCGCCATCTCGTCATAAATGTCGGCATTGTGCATCACTGGAATTAGATGGTCGATGATGCAGCAGTAGCTCCTCCTCTTGGCCTGGGCGCCCTCGCCGGGGTTGTTGATAATGTAGGGATAGATGTTGGGCAGGTCAGATATGGTTATGTCGGGGAAACATGAATCAGATAGGCCTACCGACTTTCCTGGAAGCCATTCGAGTGAGCCGTGCTTTCCGATGTGCATGACCAGGTCCGCCCGGAAGACGTCCCGTATCCAGCGATAGTAGGCAAAGTAGTGGTGCGGTATGGGCAGATCCGGACTGTGGTAGATGGCTGCCGGGTTCTCCAAAAATCCACGTGGAGGCTGAAGTCCAATGAATACATTTCCGTTGCTGATTCCGGGGATTATGAGTTTTCCCTGGTGGGCGAAGAGTTCGCCTGGCGGCTCTCCCCAGGACTTTGCCATCTTCTCCTGTATGGCCCGGGGAAGCTCCTCGAACCATTTTCCGTACTGCTCCATATCGACAAGGTCGATCGCCTTCTCCGCCATCATTTCAGGGCTCGACCAGCGTCTGTCGTTGGTGACCCTGGAGATCATGCTCTCGATGAGAACCTGGCCGCTTTCAGGCAGGCTCTCCAGCCCGTATCCTTCCCTTTCAAGGTCTCGCAGGATGTTGTAAACAGATACCGGCGAATCAAGGCCGAAGGCAGTGCCTATCCGATCGTTCCTGGGAGGGTAATTGTGGAAGATTATGGCAACCCTCTTCTCCTGATTCGGGATATGCCTCAGCCTTGCCCAGTTCAAGGTGAGGCTGACGATCTTTTGCACCCTCTCACCGATCGGCTCAAAATTGGTTAGCTTGGCTCCGGTAAGCGTGTCAGTCTCTGTCGTCTTTTTGGCTGCCACGGGCACCGCTATCAGCATTCCGTCAAATTCGGGCATGGCGATGCTCATGCTCACATCCATGGGATTCAAACCCTGAAACGACTCCCTCCACTCCTCCTCGGTGTTGTAGGTCAGTATGGCCTTAATGACTGGAACGCCCAGCTTCTCAAAGAAGGGTTTGTCAAAAAGCTTCTCCTCATCCCTGGGCTTCATGGTGAGGGAGAACATGAGGGTGGAGATCAGGGCGTCTATCACCGGCCGCCCGTCCTTCATGAAAAAGTTCTCAATCACCCATTCGGCGCCCTTGGTCCCGAGTTCTACATCCTTCAGGCTGTAGAGAAAGACCGGGATGACGTTGGCATCTCTTCTCTCGATCTCCCTGATCAGGCTATCGACAAACCTCAGGTTGTCGGCCTGCCAGAAACCGTTGTAAAACCACAGCCCAATTGTGGGCCTGCCATCTCTGTAGTTTTTCCTGAGGTATTCATCAAGCGCGGCAATGTAGCCGAAGTCCGGGTGGTATATCCCCTCCCAGGGAGGCCTCTTCGGGTCGCCGACCTCGTAGCTTGTGCCGAGGAATTGATTCAGGCAGTAAAGGAGAAGGTTCTTGGAGTTATCTTTTCCTCCATAAGCAAGGTACCGGAATATCGAGGTGTGTACATCTCTATCCACCGTGGATATGCTCATGAGTTCAGGGTCCAGCTTGGACGTATCCTGGGCGTACATCGGAACATTTGCGTCTTTTAGTCTACCGGCTATCTCATCGAAGCTGCCAAGGATCGCCTTGCCGCCGTGAAGGCTCAGTATTGCCAGATCCGACCCGGCTGCGAAGCTCATGAAATCGTCCAGGATCTTTGGATCGGCCAGATCATCTTTGGATCGGAGAATGACCTCTGCCACATTCCCCTTTTCTGTCTCTAGCTCCTTTAGCGCCGATACAAGAGGAAATACGTCAAGCCCAGTGGTGCTGATATATGCAATCTTGATCTTCTTCATATTGACATCTCCATTATGTCTTGGTTATCGTTCGAAAGAAAGCAAAGATCGGTCAGATCTCAGGAACAACGAAAGCCCTGTGCTCTTTCAAGTTGAAATCGTAGCCTACAAAATCGAGATACCTCTGGTGGACCTCCACGGGATCAAAATCGGCCAGCAGATCCGGGTAGAAGAACTTTGCCAAATAAGACACGCCTATGATGTGCCTGGCACCATCGATAAGCGGGCTGTAGAGGACGTAAACCCGGCCATTTCTCACCGCATCTATGTCTTCGCCGCCCGGTCGATCTATTATCGTCTTCCTGACCTTTTCCATCTCTGATTTATCATCATTGATGTAACCGCCGGATGAGCTAGAGCTTCCATGACCGAAGAGCTTTATGATGACCTCAGGGTTTGCCTGCAATACAGTCTCCTGATCGATTGTGGGATACTCTGTCGTAAGGTTGGCGAATACGTTATTGCCACCGGCCATCACAATATCTGAATGATAGCCTGAACCGATGGCAGCTGTGCCGAACTCTCCTGAGTGCTCAAAGTAGACGCGCGGCCTTTTCTCTTCAGGGACACTGCCTGTCTTTTCCTGGATCTGGTTCAGGACTCCCTGATAGAAGCCGATATAGTCTCTTGCCTCTTCATCCTTGTCCAGAATTTTGGCCAGCTTCTCCACCTCCTCTACGTACGATTCGGGACGGAATAGGTCCACCCTGAAGATGACCAGGTTGGGATTGCTTGCCTTGAGCTTCCTGAATGTCTCATTCTTGGTGAAGATGGTGTTCGAATAGTCGAAGACCGCATCAGGATCGAGCTTGATCACTTCCTCAAGATCGGGCTCTGTAACCTCGCCCACGTCTGGCAAGTTTTTAACTTCCTGAGCGATGAGAGGGTCTTTTTTCAACGAGACCGCTATGCCAATTATCCTGTCGGTGGCGTTTAAGATCTGCATCACCTCTGAGATCTGATTGTTGAAGACAACAATCTTCTCTAAGGGCTTATAGACTGTGATCTTGCTCCCGGTGGAATCGGTCACCTCGATCGGGTATTTATCGTGGATCAGCTCGACCTGCATAAGCTCATCAGAGCTGATCGTATCGCTTTTCTGATTCTCCTTGGCAACGGCCAGCTCATCATCGGAGACTATATGATCTCCACTACGATCTCCAGGAACCTGCAATTCTGAGGCAATAGCAGTCGACGATGCAGTCACCAAAACCAGTATAATGCACAAGCTGGCCAATCCTAAAAGCCGAAATCTCGTTCCCATATAATCCTTCCTGCATACATCTTGATAGATCACTGAGCCCAAACATTTTCGAGCTCTATGCCCAAAAATTTCTGTACATATTCGCGGTTGTACTCCTCAGGATCAATATCTTGGAACAAATCCGGATGACACCATTTGGCCCAGTAGAGAAGGCCGATGGAAAACCGTAGTCCCTTGAACAAACGCCATCCAATGACGTGCACCCTTCCATCCTTAACGGCCGTCGTCATGTTCAAAACGGGGTCGTCTAAGTAGGTCTCCTTCACTTCATTAAGGGGATCTGCTGTTGGTTTTATTTTTGAGCTTGTAATCCAATGAATAATCACCTGAGGATTTTGAGTTAAAACCCATTCAGAATCCACAGTAACTGATGATTCTCCAGGAAGTTCTGAGCCAATGCTTTTTGCTCCAACAACGTTCAAATATTGATCTATGCCACTATCTTTGCCAAATGTTGTCCCGCCCCCGGTAAGATATAGAGAAGTCCTTTGATCGGAGCTTATGTTGCTGGTCCTTTCTGCAATCAAATCCATTATGGAATTGTGAAAGGCAAGAAACTCTTTTGCATTATCTTCCTTGCCGAGAATCCTGCCCATAAGCTCAACATCTTTCTCAAAAGTTTGAATTCTGTTGCACTCGCAGACGACAAAGGGGATTCCCATGCCTTTCAGCTCATCTGCCACTCCATTATCAACTGAAGATTTATACCCCAAGACCACATCAGGGTTTAAATCTGCAATCTTCTCAAAGTCTGGCTCCTGGCTGCCCCCTGCATTTGCCGCTTTCCCGAACATCTCCCCTATTTCTGCGTAACCGGATGCGCTTTTTTCTACTCCAACAACCTTATCCAGGGCATCCAATACGACCGCCAGTTCGCAATTGTCGGCTGTGAGCAAGACGACTTTGTTAGCTGGATACGGAATCTCTATTTCTCTCCCTGCCGAATCGATAATAGTAATATTCTCCGACGCGGCCTGTGCAGCACAGCTTGCGCATAAAACAGCTGCTGCAGCCATAAGCAAAATCAAGGTGATCGATATGCTTAGAGCTTCCCTCAATAGATGTCTTCTGAGTCTCATGACCGTCACCTTAAATCAATCAAATTTGAGTTAAGACTAGTAAAATTGATTAATAAACCTTTTGGTAAATGTCAGTCCATCATCAGCAAAACCAACAGGAAAAAAAGCCGCACAAGGATGCTGATTCCTGTCGAGAAGACAACTACGTAAAGGCCGAGGCGCATCCCGAAGATTGCTGTGTAGTTTGGAACCGTGGTTCGCAGGGCAAAGATAGGGAGCATGAACATCGATCCCAGCATAAGGACGATCATGGCCTGGACTGCAGATATGCTGCCGCTATGTATCATGGGACCGAGCAGGGATATTCCCAGTACGGGGCTGGCCACATAGCTGGTTAGTGGCACAATGATCTCTGCAGGAAGTCCTAAGAGGTCTGCCAGAGGAATGACGTTAAAGGCCTGGAAGAATCCTTCATCAGTTAAATAGAAAACCAGAAGAGTCATGCAGAAATAGGCAAGAGCAATCTTTGAAAAAATGCGCGTTTGTCCCCGGAAAGCCTTGATGGCTGCAGAACCCAGGTTGCCGGACTTGATGGCAGGAGTCTCAAAGCCTGCATAAGATCTCTTTTTCAAAAAAAGACGTCCCAGAAGGACTACCAGGAAGAGCTTGACCAAAACTGTAACCAAAAAAACCATACCATAGAGCCCGCCTACTACCAGGCCTAAGGCCGGAATGACTATAGGTATCTGGTAAGTGAATATCTCTCTCAGGTAAAAAGGTATGCCGTTCATAACTGCACATAGTATAACCTCGCTGTCCGTTAAGGCCCCCTCCTTCTTAAACCCGGCAACAATTCCATTTGCAGCAACAGTGGAGCCCAGTGATACGATAAAGGCAGATGCATTGGCCTCGGGCAAATGCGCCGCCTCTACTAAGGGTCTTGCAAAGCGGGATATGTGAGTCACGATTCCCATTTCCATCATGAAGCCCGCTAGGAACAGCCCTAAGAAGATCATTCCCAAGACGGGAAGGACGAAGTCGAATGTCTCGACCAGTAGATGAATCATTTATGGAAGCGATCGGGCAGATATTGATAAATATTTCCATCGAAAAATTCAATTAACATACTTATTTAGCCAACAGGTTTATGTATTGCTATGCATCAAGACAAGTAATATTGTGTTATAACAACTAAAATTGATAAATTTTAATACCCCAGCGATTCCTTCCATGGCGAGGCATCAATGCAGAGGTGATGTCAGGCATGGCAGATCGCTGGTTGAGAGGTGGTGAAAGTGTACAGGACAGTTTGTGCATGGGTGGTGCTGTGCGTGTCGCTGGCAATTGGATCTGCGGGCGCATCTGACACTCTGGAAATTTTCGGCAATGCAAATATGGACGGGACAATAGACGAGAAGGACGTCGCATATGTGGAGGGAGTAATCAATGGAACAAATGCAGCTACCAATCTAAGCGATGCCAACTATGACGGTAAGATCGATGAAAAAGATACAACTCAGATAGAGTTGATCATAAGCGGCGAGGAGAAGGAGCTTACGCTCATCGATTCTGCTAATAGAACTGTGACGTTGAGGATGCCGCTTAAAAGCTTAGTTGCAGAGAGTCCTATCTTGGAGCCGATGCGCTCACTAG
>CAZHNU010000079.1:0-9263 GCA_964534145.1 uncultured Methanotrichaceae archaeon
TGAGCAGATGATTTCAGGCAAAATTTTGAAAATTCCAGTAAAAGTAGAAAAATGATTGGATTAACAAAGCAAGCAGCTGCAGGCATCACCGGAGCCGAAAGCTTCGTATACTTCTCAAATTTACCGATGGTCTTTCAGCTAGAGCTCCTCCAGCTTCTCGGTTCCCACCTTCTTCACCTGCGGCTTCCAGATCTTGTCCGGCATCCAGGCAGGAGCGCTCTTTGGCTTATCGACCTGAACTCTCTTCCCCTCGAATAGATGCACCTTTTTGGTTCCCCGTTCGCGAAGCCTGATATCCGTATAGCCCCTGTTTGCAGCCTTTAATGCCGCCTGCCGGGGGGACTTGCCTGTGAACACGCCGATCTCGTTGCCGCCCTTGTCTCGAAGGGCGAAGTTTCTGGTTTCGTTCTCTTTTTTGGGTATGATGATCCCTCCTGTCGTCCTACTATTGATGCTTGCTATTGGCAAGTCGATATATTAATTTAATCCAAGTGTTCTTGCACTCATAGCTCTCCGGCACCCAGCTCTCTAACATTTTATTTGGTCCGAAAGGCTTCAATCTTCTTTTTTTCGAAATGATTCGCGAATTAACCGTTGAAGAGAGCTTTTTATAGATAAAGTCGTTTAATTCAAGGGCTTTTGCCTTAGTGTTTGAAACGGAGCATTGATCATGCGGCCAAACCCTGTTTTCCAGGGCCTTCAAATAGTATTTTGCCTCCTGATCCTGGCTGATCTCGGAACTGCATCAGCTGCGGCTGAAGAAGGTCGACCCCGCATTCTCGTTCTTTGCTCATATTCGCAGGGCGACTCCTTCGCCGACGACGAGCTGAATGGATTTATGGAGGTCTATGAAAGGAATTTTCCAGACGCCATGGGTCCCATGATCGAGCATATGGATTTAAAGCGATACCCGGAAGATGAACATAAAAGGCTCCTATTCGATCTTTATCGTCATAGATATTTTGGGAAAAAAATAGACCAGGTAGTGGTTTTCGATGGTCCCGCAACGGCATTTGCCCTTGAGCATAGATCGCAGCTATTCCCGGAGGCAGGCCTGGTTTTCGCCGGGGTCGCGATCAGTAATCGCTCAATGATCTCCCGCGCGAATGGAGTAACATGTGTTCTGGCGAGGCCTGATGTCTTTGGCACAACTGAATTAATGCTCCAGCTTCATCCTGGTGTCAGACATGTTCTTGTCATGCTGGATGGAGCAGACGATAATGAGCATGTAGATGCAGTCTTGCAGGAAATCGAGAATTCCATTCCAGCCTTCAAGGATAGGCTGAGCTTCACAATTTTTAGGAATATCGATGGGAATCTGAGCGAAATGCTCTCGGCAGTTGAGTCCCTCAACAACAGCAGCCTAGTTCTCTGCGGATCTATTCGCGACGGCCGTGATGGATGGGAGATCAACAAGAGCAAGGCCCTTGAGATGATCAGCTCTCACAGCAGCGTGCCCGTCTACGGCCTTTGGGACAATCAGCTGGGAAGCGGCATTGTTGGCGGAAAGCTGGTATCCGGGCGAGCACTTGGGGAAAGCGCAGCCACTCTTGCAGTTGATGTACTGAGGGGAAAAAGCTCTAACATAATCCAGACCGCCGCTTCAGCTGCAAAGTTTGATTGGGTGCAGATGAACCGCTTTGGCATCGCCCGGCAGTCTCTCCCTGCTGGAAGCGCGGTGGTCAATGTTCCGCTCTCCATCTACGAGGAGCATAGCCCTTTGATACTAGCGCTGGCAACAATGCTGCTCTCAGTCGTCCTGGGGTTGGTCACCATCTCCGCCCTAAACATCAGGCAGAAATCCGGCACTGAGCGGGAGTTGAAGGAGAGCGAGCGCAATTACCGGGAGCTGGCGGTTCAGCTGCCCCAGACTGTATTCGAGCTGGACGACCGGGGAAATATAGTCTTTATTAACCTCACAGGCAGCCGGGCATTTGGCATCGATTCGCAGGACCTCTCAGGGGACATGAGCCTCCTGGAGCTTGTGGCAGAGGTGGATAGAGAGAACGCAAATGAGGATATCAGGCTGGCGCTTTCGGGAAATCCGCAGGTAAGGGAATATCGACTGCTAAAGAAGGACGGCAGCACATTTCCGGCCATCGCGTATTCCATACCAGTCGTCAAAGATGGAAGGACTGTTGGCATCAGGGGAATATTCCTGGACATCTCAGAGCGCAAGCGAACTGAGCTGGCACTGCAGGAATCTGAGAATAAGTTCAGAGGGCTGGCAGAAAAGTCGCTGGTAGGCGTCTATATTATCCAGGATTGGAGATTTAAATACATTAATCCCAGGTTTGCAGAGATGTTTGGCCATAGCATTGAGGAAATGAGCCAAAAAATGGAGCTAAAGGACCTTGTCATGCCTGATGATTGGCCCAAGGTTCAAGGGGACTTCGAAAAATGCCTCGCCGACGAAATTGAGTCGATTAACCTTGAGGGCAGGGGAATCAAAGGAAACGGTTCCCTGGTCTATATAGAGGTTTTTGGATCGAAGACTGTTTACGAATCCATGCCCGCAATAGTTGGAACCGCTCTGGACATCACGGAGCACAAACGAATCGAAGAGGACCTGATCAGGGCCAAGGAGGAGGCTGAGGCCGGAGCAAAGGCAAAATCCGAGTTTCTGGCAAACATGAGCCATGAGATTCGAACCCCCATGAATGCAGTCATTGGGATGACGGGCCTCGTTTTGGATACCAACCTGACTGAGGAGCAAAGGGAGTATCTCGAGACCATAAGGTGCAGCGGCCAGGCATTGTTGTCCATTATTAACGATATCCTTGACTTTTCCAGGATTGAGAGAGGAAAGATTGAGCTGGAATGTCAGCCCCTTCGCATAAAGTCCTGCATTGAGGAGGCTTTAAACCTCATATCGCCTCAGGCAACGGAGAAAGGCCTGGAGCTTTGTTTCGCTGAGGTCGACGATATCCCTGAACCGGTGATGGGCGATGCATCGAGGCTCCGCCAGGTTCTGATAAACCTGCTGTCCAATGCCGTTAAGTTCACAGAAGTAGGCAAAATTGAGGTTTTTGCAGCAGCGTCTGAGATATCAAAAGATTGCTATGAAGTTCTGTTTTCTGTCAAAGATACGGGAATTGGCATATCCCAGGAAACAGTTGGTCGCCTGTTCCAGCCATTCAGCCAGGCCGATGCCTCAACATCCAGGAAATATGGGGGGACGGGTCTTGGACTAGCCATATCCAAGAGGCTGGTGGAGCTAATGGGAGGCAGGATCTGGGTTGAAAGCCGAGAAGGGCTGGGCAGCACATTTTACTTCACCATACGAGCCATGGCCGCTCGCGATCAGCTTACGACTGATATGCCTAAGAAGCCTGAAAAGGCATATCAGGACGGGAGAAGAGATGCCAAAGAGTTGCGCATTCTTCTGGCAGAGGACAATCCGGTAAACCGCAGAATGGCCATACTGATGCTCCGAAAGCTCGGATATAAGGCGGATCCTGCGGCCAACGGAATTGAGGTGCTGGAGGCGTTAGAACGCCTACCTTATGATCTGATACTGATGGATGTCCAGATGCCGGAGATGGACGGCCTCGAGACAACCAGAGAGATAATCAGGAGATGGCCCTCATCCCGTCCGAGAATTGTGGCCTTAACTGCCCACGCCATTTCGGGGGATAGGGAGAAGTGCCTTGAGGCCGGAATGGATGACTACCTATGCAAGCCGATAAACCTGGACGACCTGAAGGCCACGCTGGTGCGTGTATCTTAAAAAAAATTATTTTATAATTCCAAGCGCAATTTCCAGCAGGACCACAAATAATGGAATAATGATGATCAGGGCTATGTATAGCAGCTCGTTGATGCCAAAGGGCCACTCGCTCATTTGGTTTAATTGGTTCTGGACTGAAAGCATGTCCTTCAGATACGAGACGTTCTCTTTGGTCGGAACCCCGAACGACTCATCGAGAGCTGCCTTAATTTGAGACGAAAACATATCCATTTTTTCTTTTTTAGTTGAAGTCATCATCAAATGAATGCTGTATTGCGGAATAACGAAGTAGGCAAAAAGCAGCACTGCAAAGCCCGAAAACCATAGAATCAGCTGCAATGAGGAGAATAGAGGGGGGACAATCATGTGGAAAAAGCCCCAAATAATGTAAACGCCGGCTGCAACAATTGTGAACTTGGAGTAAAGGATTCCTATTGCATGGAAATCAGAAAACAGGGCGTTTACCTTTATCGGCATCTTTCCGATTTTGTTGACAGCCCAGGCCGTCATGATCATCACATACAGGCCAGCTCCTTCCAGATAAATGGCTATATAGTATCCCAAATCAAAAATCGACTCTGAAATATGTGAATTGAATGCGACGGCATGGTAATCAATTCGGGCTATATGGACGAATAACATAAAAAAAATTGCAAAAATAATCATCCTGCCGTCGTTGAATATCCTTGCCTCCTGCCTCTTATACAATTTTATCAGCTCATCCTTTGGCAGGTCGACAATGTTTATTAGAACGTTCTCAAATGACCTCATCCTGACATGTGCCCAGTTGATTGCCGTCCCTTCGATGGCGATAATAACGGAAATGATGAAAAAGACATCCATATGCTGGAACGATCCTTCAAACGCCTTTGAGACCAGATAGGAGACCGACAAATAGGCGGCTGCTAAAAGCAACCAACCCAAATAGTAGGGGACAGGGATTAAAGATATGAGCCTCTCAAGGTGCGTCCTTACGCAGTGTCCTTTTTTGGTTTGAAGGCCTTTTTCCAGGCTGTTTCCATCAGCATTTATTCCATCGGAGGCCACCATCGGCTTATCGTCCTGCCTGAGCCCCTATCATGCCATTCTAAATTAAGCTATTGAATGATTGCTTTTTTAAGAGAATCCTCCACTGCGTTGCGGATGATATATCCGCCCCTATGCAGCACTGTGTCCCCCAGCTCTGCGTCTCTTTCCATCGATCCCGTGCAGGGATAGGCATGATGTGCCTCTGAGATCCTCTCCCGCAGGTCTGGCTGGTCCGGCTCCAATCCCAAAAGACGCTTAGCTACGTACCATGTGGAGCCGCAGGGCGCACTTCTGATTACATTTGCGGCCAATATTGCCTCTTTTCCCTCCCGGCTCTTTTGCATGGAAAACTCGATCACCGGATCGCCTATCCTGGCCTCCTTCAGAAATGCAGCGATAACCGGCTTGGAGGGGTCAGGCTGTAGCGCGCAGAAGGGCTTGGCAAATGCAGCCTCCATTCCAAGCTCTGCAGCCTTTTCCTCCAGCTGCTTTCTCTGGCCTAATGGAAGCTCACGGGGCGACTCGGACCCACCGACTATGCCCTTCACGCCCGCGTCCTTAAGCTTCGAAAGCATGCCGAAGAGGATATCTGGATGGATATTGATGACTATGGCTATGTCCGCTTCGGGGATGTTCTGGGGCAGCAGCGGCTCTACATCATCTATGAAGTCCCCTAAGGATGCCGGGTCGGGCATCTCCACTAAAGCGACGATATCTTTGGCCAGGTCCGGCGCGACCATCCGGCACTCTGTGCATGCCTCTCCACATGAAATGCAGAACCCGGAGTAGTTCACCAGGCTTCCAGCCACGCGTTTCCCAAACTCGCCGCTGTAAAATATTGCTATCTTCAAGTTTTCACCACATTTTGATCTTTCGCAATCGATCCGCCAATCATGCAAGTGAACTTGCTAATAGAGACGTCTTTTTGGGACTTTTCCAGAGCCTTTAAGACTAATCTGACCAATGCGGAGCAACAGGGAACCTCCATATGAAGGATGGTGATTTCCTTAACCTCGTTTTCGCGCAGGATATCTGCCAGTTTTTCCACGAACGGTCCCGACTCATCGAGCTTCGGACAGCCGATAAGCACAACCTTGCCTTTCATGAAATCAGCGATTGACGGACATGCAAATCCGGAACAATCCGCAGCTATGAGCAGTCTGGCATCCTTGAAGCAGGGAGCATCGACGTGTGCCAGGCGCATCTGAATGGGCCAACTGGAGAGCTGCGATGATAGGCCGAGACTATTGTTCGGGCTATTCAAATGGTGTTTTTGTCCGGTCTGCTTCAATCCACTTTGGGTGAGGTTTTGAGTGCGATTGCATGATGCAGGAAGCAGAGGCTTTTGGCCCTCTTTGCCCGCCTTGTTTGCTTTCTCTTTGGCTTTGCTTGAGCTGGACTTGTTGAGATGTGCCTTAACCGCTTCCTCGCTAAATCCTTCAGCCGCTCTTTCCTCAATGGTAAGAGCCCCAGCCGGGCACTCACCTATGCATGCCCCCAGGCCGTCGCAAAATTTATCGCTTACTACCTGAGCTTTCCCGTTGACTATCCTTATTGCGCCCTCGGAACAGGCGGTCACACAGTTGCCGCAGCCGTTACAGAGGGCCTCGTTTATCTTGATGATCTTCCTTAGAATCATTATTGCATCCCGCTTGGCTTGACAATCGCTCTTTGGAGCATCCTTCCATTGATACACTGCTGCTGCGTAGTATCTTAAAGATACCAAAGTATATAGCCTAGAAAGTTTCCGCGAGTATACCATGCAGGAAGCATACATGGCAGTATTTGCCTGGTTTTTTAGGAAAAAGCCTGCCTGCAGAGACCAGGCTATTCGGATGACCTCTGCAATCTTGCTCGACTCTGATGATTAAGTAATCCGGTTTAAATACTTTGATTTAAATACCAAGATTAAGGATTCCAGGAGCTGGAATGCCTATCGTAGAGGTATATTGCGTCCTCTACATAATCCTCGATCCAGTCTTTGCCTGTGGCCTCTTCGCTGCTGTGCCAGACCACCTGGACATTGCCATCATCATCCGGAGCCAGAGTCAATATCACCGTTAGAGGCACATAGGCGACTCCGCCGTCCGGATCGTAGACAACAGCATCGTTGGCCATGGCTTCGCTGCCGTCTCCCGCGAGGTCAAAGTAGGTAAAATCGTCTCCAAGCTCTTCAACGACCTCGTCAAGGGCCTCCGACTGTGGCTTGCAGGTCGTGCAGTCCATATGGACGTAGATGACAACCGGCTTCTCCTTCAGGGAATCAAGCACCCAGGAAGGGTGGTTTACCTCTGTTCCGTAGGCTGAGGACTTGGCCTGATAGGATATCCACCAGTCGTCGGCTCCAGAGCCTACAAGCTTATGATCTTCTAAGCCGTAAAATGAACTTGATGCAAGGATGCAATATGCTGCAACTGCTAACAGGATCAGCTTGATTGAAGCTTTTACCATTTTTATCGTCTCCATCCATCCCTTCTGATTAATGGGGATATCGATAGGCTTTGATATAATGTTTTCGAGTCAGTTTCACATTCGGCCTGTATGGCCATAGACGCGCCTGACCTCCGCTTGATTCAAATACTTATATCCAAAATAATGGATACGATAGGGCGTCAATAATATTGCGGAGGCAGGAGGGAATGCTTGCGAGATGTGATATTTGCGGCTGCGAGGCCGTAAGGCTGCGAAAGGTCAATCATAAGGACAGGGGCAGAATTAAGATCTGCGAACGGTGCATTGAGGCGGAAAGCCGCAACGAAAACCTGATCCATACCGGAGGCTGCGGATGCTGCTAGGCGGGGAGATGTGCCATCCAGGGGTGGGCGAGGAGGCTGCCCGCAGATTGGCAAGGCTCATGGGGGACTCGAGCAGGGCAGAGCAAAGGGTCAAGAGGCTTCGGGCTTCTGCAGAACAAATCGATGCAATCGAGCTTAAACGGGAATCAGAGGTTTTTAAAGCCCTGGCAGATCCTTGCAGGCTTGCCATCATCAGTCTGCTGAGAGACGGAGAGCTTAGCGTATGTGAGATCATGACTGCGCTTGATAGGCCGCAGTCGTCCACATCGCACCATCTTACAATACTGAAGGATGCCGGACTTATAAAAGAGCGAAAGGACGGAAAATGGTCGCTTTATCGCGTGGCTGACGGGGCTGTTGTGGAGATGATGAACCTGGCAGAGCTGTTCATCTATCACTAATGTTTTATCTTTTCGCCATCTGCCTGATCTTGTCCCAGCCTGTTCCTCCCGCCCTTAAGGGACTATCCAGAATGACATCGATGAAGCCGAATATGAGCGATGCATAGATGGCATAGAAATCCCGGACAAACCTCATAGCATCCTCAAGGCTTTGAAAATGGCGGACCTCTATGTCATCCCCGTAATCATCTCTCATGGAGTCGATGCTGCTCTCTGCAACAAAGCTTGAGACGCCGCATGACGTTTTAACCGGCTGAACGGCATCTATGTTGACGGCCACGCCTCCGTAGCTCTCGTAAACGAGGCGTATGAGGTCCTCTGTGCTCTTAGCGCCTTCCGATTTTGCATCGGCTAAGATCTCCTCGTCAAGAAAATTAGGCTGGGGGATTATATGAGCATCGATTACATAGGAGTAGCCCTTTTTAGGATCTATGCCGAGATCAATGGCCTCCAAAACGATGCCCAGCTTCACCGGCTCACCATGGCCGAAACTGCACTGCCAGCTTTCATTCTCGACGTAGACCATGTTCTCGCAAAGATCTGAAATGGTAAGCATTACCATATAAGAGGAGATTTAATACTTCTTAAGCTCTTTCTAATTTTAAAATTTAGGTAAGTTATTTAACCCTGGGAGTTCGTTATATTGATGAGGAATAATTTATGGAACTAAAGGATGTTTACGAGTTTGCGAATATCAATCCTCTCTGCTATCTGGCAACCGTAGAGGGAGACCAGCCCAGAGTCAGGGCTTTTGTGATGTGGTATGCGGGAGATAAGGGCTTTTACTTCCATACCTCGTCCGGAAAGAATGTCTTCAAGCAAATCGTTTCCAATCCAAAGGTTGAGATCTGCTTCTACGCCACCCAGAGCGGTGCAATGATGAGGGCTACAGGAAAGGCAGTCGCGCTGGATGATTTGGAGATGAAGAGAAGGCTCCTCGACGATTTGCCTTATATAAAACAGATGGTGAAAGGGCCGGATGATCCTGATCTCGTGCTCTTTAGAGTTCAGGATGGGGATGCAAGGTTCTGGACAATTGGAGAAAATCGCATGGAGTCCAAATCGGATAGGATAAAGTTTTAATATTATTTTGCCAATGTGCATTTAATATCTGTGCGACGAAGAATTAAGGATGGGAATTCAAATGGATTTTAAGGATTGCATTGAATTTGCCAGAGAAAATCCGGTATGCTACGTTGCAACCGTAGACGGAGACCAGCCGCGGGTCAGGGCCTTTTTGATGTGGTTCGCGGATGGGTAGTCTACCCATAATGTGTTGTTAGTCTGGGAACAGCTACCATCATCATT
>CAZHNU010000080.1:0-8876 GCA_964534145.1 uncultured Methanotrichaceae archaeon
GGATCTGTGCCGTTTACAGTGACGGTATTGACCAGACTACTGCCGATGTCATCTACCTTGGCAGTATATGCAGTGGTGAATTTGTAGCTTTCACCGGGTTCTAGAGAACCTATGTTTTCGATATAACCTGTGAGGTTATCGACAGCCTGAACGTTGCCCAGACGGTACATTCCAGTGTTGTTCACCCACACAGTGTACTCGATAGGGTCGTTTAAGGCAAACTCAGTTCTGTTGGCGGTCTTATTGACGTCGAGATGTGGAGCCGAGCGTATACAGAGCGGATAGTAGTCCTTATCAGTCTTTCCGCTGACAACTACGTGGGGCGTATCGCCTATCCCATCCCCATCTCCATCCACACCACCATAATTGGACCAGTAATTCCCAAGGAAGCCTCTGTGAGATCCGTGATACGAATAATCCAGCATTTCAGTAGAGTTCCATCGATTACCTGATCCGGAGGAGATCTGAGCATTTACAGCATTATTTACAAAATTGTTGAGGAATATAGTATTTCCGCTTCCTGAGTTGAGATAGATACCAGGATTGCATCCCGTTACCGTATTCCCTGAAATTGTGTTGTATGTAGCAGAAGTTCCAAAATAGATCCCATATTTGCCACTTAATATTTCATTTTCCACCACAATATTATAATTAGCGCCAATTAACAGGATACAATTGGTATTTGCAGATTCACGGATAACGTTCCTGGAGATAGTGTTGCTATTAGAAGACGTTTCGATACGAATGCTATAGCCTGAATTCGAGAGGACGTTGCCAGAGATCTCGTTGTTATTACATGAAGTAACTAGATGGATGCCTGATTGGCTGTTCCCATTGAGTATATTGTCCTTAATGACGTTATTGTTGCAGGAGGAAGAAAGGTCAATGCCATTTAATATACTTGATATCGTATTGCCTGTAATTATGTTATCGCTGGATGAGGTAAGATACACAGATATGCGGTTATCACTAAATGCATTTCCGGATATAGTGTTCCTTCCGGAGGATGCTAGAGCATCGACTCCACGATAGTTGCTCTTGATCAGGTTGTCCTTAATGATGTTATTGCTCGAGCTGATTTTTATGCCGACTTGGACTGAGCCTGAAGCGCCTGTTATCACAAGATTCTCGATGGTGCAGCCATCTGCACTCAAAGTTATGGCGTCACCCATAGCATTTGCATCGATCACCGGCATTCCCTTTCCGGTATCTATGCCCCGCAATGTAAGCGTCTTATTCACGACCACTCTTTCGTAATAGGTCCCGCTGGGTATCTCGATTACGTCGCCGGGGCTTGCGGCATTTATAGCGGCTTGGATGCCCACGCCAACGCTGCACGACGCCTCGCCGGAAACGCTGCTGGTGGCGTTGACCACGTTGGTCAGGGTGCTTCCTGCCGTGACGTCACTGTTCACCTTAGCCACGAGATGTATGACGGCCGACTGGCCCGGGCTGATGGAACCGATGCTCCAGGTGATGTTGCTGTCCTGAAGAACGCCGGAGTGGTCGTCGCTCACATAAGTCAGCCCCTCCGGCAGCCTGTCCACGATAGTCACCGGGGTCAGGTCAAGCGCACCCCTGTTGGTCACCTTAATCTCGAAGCTCACATCCATCGAGGGCAGAGCCAGGCCTGATGAGGCCGTTTTGGTGACCTCGATCTCATAGGGAGACGATGTCAAAACAGTAGCCGTGCTTGAGTTGGTGATAATGTCTCCGAGAGGATCTGTGCCGTTGGCTGTTACTCTATTGATGATGGGCCCGCTGAGGTCCGCCATCTTGACCTTATATGTGGTGGTGAACCTGTGGCTGCTGCCGGCCTCCATGACACCTATCTGCTCGACGTGTCCTGTTAGGTCGTCCTGTGCCCGAACGTCTTGCAGGCGGGACTCGCCGGTGTTGTTCACCCAGACGGTGTATGTGATCACCTCGTCCAGCCCGGCCGTGACAGTCCCTGCGGTCTTCCTGACCTCGATGTTGGAGTTCAGGCCGACCTTGACGGACGCCACGTCGAAGCCCTGGAAAAGCACGCCGTTTGCGGTGCCGTTGGCGACAACCTGGTTATATATAGTCTTGCCTAGATCAGAGGGTTTGACCTGGTAAACGGTGTTGAAGCTTCGATTTTTGCCGGGCTCCAGAGTTCCTATGCTCTCGCGGTGAGCTGTGAGGTTGTCGTAGGCCGTAACGCCGGTGAGCGCCGACCTGCCGGTGTTTCCGACCTTGATCGTATAGCCGATGACATCGCCCGGCATGGCCCTGGTGCGGTTGGCGACCTTCTCGACATCGATACAGGTGACCTGCACTGGGACGGTGGCCGTGTCCGTATAGTCATTACCGCTGCGAATTCCGCTGGCTGTGACCTTGTTGACCAGAGATAGTCCCAGGTCTGCCTCTTTTACCACATAACAGGTGGTGATGCTCGCCGTCTGGCCGGGCCACAGGGACCCGATGCTCTCGTGATGCTCAGTCAGATCGTCATCGGACGTTACGTCAGCGAGCCTGCAGTTGCCGGTGTTTTTAACCTTGATGGTATAGAGAATAGCCTCGCCGACCTTGGCCGAGCTTTTATTGGCTTCGATTTCGACATCGATGCCGGGTTGAGGGCTTCCTGTTAAGTCGCAGATGAGGTCCCCACCGCTGCCGGAAGCAATCTTAAACACTCCATCCTCCGGCAATGCATAGCCCAGCCAGAAGCTGGCCAGATATCCGGTCTTCTCGGCGTAGACGCCATATGTAGCATCCCCGCAAAGGGTTATGTCGTCAGTCAGGCCGCTGGCGTCGGTCGTGTATTCTTCGAATCCGAAATGCACTGTAGCCCCCTTTAATGGAGCAGACCCAGGCTGGCTATATGCCGGTTCTTCTATTACCTTGATCTTAAAGGAATCCTCATCTGAGTCCACGGTATCCAGGTACAGGATCCTTGCCAGATTCGGATCGTTGGGATCGCTTGGATTGGCAGGCTTCGAGTTCGGACCAATGAACTGCATCAGGTCTCCGTCCGATACAGGGCAGCTGGCAACGCCCCACTCAGAGAACCCTCCATCCATGAAGAAGGCCGGTCCCCAGCCTTTGGACCCAACACCTGCCAGGCTGTCTATGAAAACTCCCATTCCCAGGGAATCGGAATACTCGTAGGATACGCCGCTTTGCTTGATGGTGTCCCAGGCTGTGAGCGGTTGGCCTTGAGTTACCGGGTCGTTTGGATCATAAGTGCTGTCGGCCGTTGTCGTAAATACCTCTGCATTAAAGATGTCCTGACTGAGGTACGGTCTCCCGACGTCAAGCACCATCATTCGTGGGGTTGCAGTTGCCGATTCAACCACCACGACACTGTCCTGGCTGGAGTTTTGGCAGACGTTATCCTGAGGATCCGTACCGTTAACGGTAACTCTGTTGATCAGAGTCGTGCCCTGATCCTTTTCAGCAACACGGTAGTTTATGCTGAATTTGTAGCTCTGGTTTTGTGCCAGAATTCCTATATTCTCTCGATGGCCGGTCAGTGCATCAGTTACATCGACGTTTTTCAGGTCGACGTTGCCTGTATTGTTGGCCCAGATCTGGTAATGGATCTGATTTCCGACCTTGGAATAGCTGACGTCTGCAACCTTCTTGACCTCGATGATCGGGTTCAGGACGGTATCGACCGATGCCATTGCCGAGACCTGGTAGAGCCTGCCCTGGGGATCGGTGGCTGTGACGGTGACGTTGTTGACTATGGTCTTTCCGCGATCCTTTTCGACAACCTTGTAATCGGTTGATAGACTGTAGTTAAGGCCGGGCTTGAGCACCCCTATCGCTTTAGTAACGTCCGTCAGGTTGTCATAAGCCTTAACGTTACTAAAGGAGACGTTTCCTGTGTTGTTGACCCAGATCTTGTAGTTTATTGTATCCCCCACATCGGCGAAACTGCGATCGGCCAGTTTCTCAACCGTGATTTCGGAAAGCATGGAGGTGTTCACGGACTCTACATCGAAGTTCGTTATCTTGCGGCCAATGGGATCGATGCCTGTCGTATTGACGCAATTCACTATTGTTTTTCCCAGGTCCTTTTCCTGGACCTGATAATCGGCTGTGAACCGATGACTTCGGCCCTTTTCCAGTAGTCCTATACCTACGAACTGGCGGGTGAGATTATCATAAGCCCTGACTTCTGTAAGGTTGAAATCGCCGGTATTGTTCACCCAGATATTATAATGGATTATATGATCATCGTCTAAAGGAAGGGTCGCGGTTTTTCTGACATCAATATGAGAATTGAGACTGGTCGGAGGCCAGCCGCCTGTCATGGCGATCAGGCCTAAGGCTGTCGTCTCCATGAAGAGCCCCTGTGATCCGGCCGATTCCGGCGTCCGCCAGATAACGCCTTCGGGCTGCTGACAGGATAGCAGGTGGTTAATTGGACTTTTGCCATTCTTGGTCCAATCGTTCGGGTCTTCGCCCGCCGCATTGAGTGCCATGATCGCCCATTCATCGCTATTGGCGTTGGAGTCGCTGGCAGAGTCAGAATAAGGAAAACCTCCGTCAAGATTCTGCGTATCCCCGAGATACCTTAATCCCCTCTGGATGATCTCAGAGTCCGGATCTTCTCCAGCTCCAATTAAGGCACAGATAGCCATGCCGGTGCCATCGACATCCGTCCAGGAGCCAGAACCGTCCTGGATGCTTTTGAGATAATCTACGAGATCGCGAACCTCATTTGAGTCCTGCTCGCCGACGGATGCCAGGGCCAGACACATGAACGTCTCATTCCATTGATTGTCTCGATGAGGCTGACCTGAAAATTGCTTTAGCATCTCGACATAATCTGTTCCGTCTACATCGCGAGGATTGCCGCCCGCGGCCACAACGCCCAGGACGTATCTGCCCAGGCAGCCGCCGTCGATCGAGCCCTTTTCTGGCTTGTTGTTTTTGAGATAGGCCAGAACATCGCCCTTATCTGCGCGAGAAAGGTTCCCCGACCAGGCCAAAGCCATAGCGGCGTTTGCAGCTGCATTGAGGTTGCTTGCATCACCCGGAGAGTCGCAAAATCCGCCATCGCCGTTCTGGCATGAGAGAATATAGCTCGTTGCGGATTCGGTACCTGTGCTCATGCTGGTTGCGCTAGCAGTAAGCACATGCAAAAGGACAAAGATGCAAACCAAGGTGACGCTCTCTATTTTCATTCAGCCCATCCCATTTTACTTTAGTTAAATCAAGTTTCTTTGATCAATAAAACTTGTACTAAATAAAGATTTCTAGATCAAAAAAATTTTTTGTATAAGTGGTGGCTATATTTAAAATCAGCAGCATATGGTTAAACTCCTAAAATATATAAAATAACAATAAATCAGTTAGATTGAAGTATAAAAAAGCTAGTTTTAGTTATGGACCCGGAACGGTCTGTCAATTTCATTTCCATTGTCCTCATTGAGTTCGGGCAGATAGCCTTAACCGCCCTGGTCTCAATCCCCGAATCCGGGCCAAATCAAGACGCCTTGAAAGGCCTGGCTTTAAGCCGGTTTGCTGATAGTTGTCTCAGCGCAGGAGCAATCAAAGAGCGATTCCTCACTGATGGCCTTTCGATCTGCCTCATCCATATCTGAGATGCCGCCGAAGCAGCAGGGCAGCCAATCCTCATATTCAGTGGGTTTTGGCTTTTTTATCTTCACTTCCATGTCCTTTTTGATATAAAAAGTCCCGATATAGTTCGCATCCTCATTGATGATGGGATTCTTCCATGAGTGGACTATGCTGCTGTTGTAGCCGCTCTTATAGTTTCTTGATGGATCGGAAACGAGTTGGCCGATATGCACCATCCCCTGGGATACATAGTCGTCGATCTTCATTTTGATAAGGCCCGTTCCTTCGGCATCGGCCGTGGGGCCGGTACAGTTCAGGTTTACATCTACGCTGCCCTCATAGCCTCGCGCATACTCCAGCTGATGGTGCATCATTGCAGACTCTTGATAGCTTTTGGCTACAGTTTTCTCCTTTAGAAGGGAATCGTAGATGACGGGACGAGCGGTATACCAACCTGTTCCAAAGGCAATAGCATAGGGTGACTGGACCAAATCTTTGTGAACGGTATAGGTTATTTCGCTGTTTGCACCCTTTGAGTTCTTCACATATGATCCATCCTTGCCCATGATATAGTAGCTGTCGCTGGTGTGAGTCGTTTTCTGCCTGGAGCTGAGAAGGTCTTCGTAGTCTATAGCGCCGCTTGCATGCATGTACTCCAGAAGGGAGAGGTTGTTTGTGTTCACGTTTTCACGGACCATCATGTATCCCTCGCCCTCGACATCGTCCTCATTTTCATATGTGTACTTAAAGACCTCTCTGGTGCCTTCAAATGCAGGATTATAGTCATTGATCCCAGCCCATGAAGGGCTGCATAGAATCAGCATCAAAAGCAGCGCTGAGCAAAATCTCACCGGTCCTGCCACAAATTTCCCTCCAAGCCAAAGCCCTCCTCTATCATCCGTTTCAGCTTTTTAGCGGAAGATGGATGTGGGTGCTAAACCGCAGTTTAGTCCCACAGCCTAATCCTAATGGATGTGTGGAACTCCAATTCCACCAATTTTTCGTTAATACAAATTAACTTTACTTAAAGTTTGTGGTGGAAAAATTTGCATATAAATATTAGATTGATGGGAAAATGTCTAAATAGAACTTGAATTGATACTTAGTAATATAAAATTTAAAAATAGTAAGTAGAATAAAGAGGAATAAGGCGGTGAAAGAATAAAAAATAACCTTTTTAGATGCGTATTCCTATGCATCGTAGCAACTGCAGTTATATCCGCAGGAATCCCACAGGCCTTAGCCGCCGATCAGGATGGGAAGGCTTCCCCAGAAAGCAGCGGTACGGAGAGCGATGCGCTAACGCTTCGAGCAGGACTCCACACCCAGGAGTTTCCTGCCGTATTCAATGCTCTCAAGCGTCCCTCCTACAATCAGCTAAATGAGCTGTTCGGGGCAACGCACATCGGCCTTGCTACCTTCAACCCGGATTTCACTCCCGAGCCGTGCCTGGCCGAGGGTTGGGAGGTGGCGCCCGACGGAGCCTCCATTAAATTCCGTCTGGCGGACAATGCCACCTGGCATGACGGGACGCCGGTCACTGCAGAGGATGTGAAGTTCACCTATGAGTACTGGCGGGATAACCAGCTCTACAGGCAGGGCGGCTGGCTGGAGGAGTACCTCGATAGAGTTGAGGTCGAGGGCGACCATGCCGGAACGATTTATCTGAAGCAGCCTTACGCATACTACTTCATAAAGTCGATATTCCCCTCGGTCTACATAGTTCCAAAGCACGTCTGGGAGAAGGTCGATAAGCCGCGTGAGTACGGCGAGCCGGACGGAATGATCGGCTGCGGTCCCTTCATCTTTGAAAAGATCGACAGGGATGCCGATACGGCATACTTCAGGGCCAACCCGGAATACTTCAAGGGCAGGCCCGCAATAGACAGGATCGAATGGAAGCACTTCAGAACCGTTGATTCCGCGCTTTTGGCCCTCAAGAAGGGAGAGATAGATGTCCTGATCGACGAGGCCCCGGCGGGCGTCCTGGCTCCGTCGCTCCTGGGCGAAAAGGGTGTGACCATTGAGGTGGGACCAAATCCAGGGCTTCCTCTGCTCATATTCAACTACAAGAAATATCCCCTCAATGTGACGGAATTTAGAAGGGCCGTGTCGTATGCCATCGACTATCAGTCCCTTGTGGATGCGATTGAGGCGGGCTACGGAGAGGTTCCTGGAGCAGGGATCATTCCCTCAAGCGTCGTGGAATCAAATCCAGATCTGCCTAAGCTCGAGTACAATCTGACGAAGTCCAACGAAATCCTCGATTCTCTGGGCTTTAATGATACTAACGGAGACGGAATTCGAAACCTGCCCGACGGATCGGAGTTGCAGTTCCAGGTGATCGCCTGGAGCGATGGAAAGGACATGAGGGTGGCAGAGATGCTCAGCCACATGCTGAAGAAGGCTGGCGTTTCCTTTGAGCCCTACACAAATGAGCTGTCGGTCCTGCAGCAGATGGTCTGGAACGACAGGGACTATGATATGCACATCGACTTCCACGATCCCTACATGACGGCCCTTGGCTTTGCCATAATCGATCTAGTGCCGCAGCAATACGGAACCTGCACCGATCCGAGGTTCCCGGAGCTTTGCAACGCCACCATGTCGGCTAAGAGCCCTGAGGAGCTGAAGAGTGCAGCCTACGATCTGCAGGATTACTATGCAGAGGAGATGCCGGGAATCGCCCTGTACTGGAGCAAGTCGATCTACCCGTACAGGAGCGACAGGTTCGAAGGCTTTGTGCCTCTGGAAGGGTATGGACTGACCAGCCACAAGTCGTGGTTCAGCGTGAGGCCCGTTGAGGAGTAGATAGGCATTTTGCCCTCAATAATTTTTTCGAGTTAAGCCGGATCGTAGTTCACCTTGCGGCGACCTGAGAAGCTAGGCTTGGATCGCTCCCTTAGCTAAGAGCTGCGCGGCCGCTTTTTCCAGGACTCCGCACGCCGCCAGTATTTCGCACATGTTAGCGGTTGGGGCGCGCTCAGTTGCCGCACGTGCTGCAATTGGTAGTTGCTCTAGGACTCTATCTCTATTTGGTATGAAAATGCCCTTTGGCCTAGATCCATTTTCATCTTCATTGGCGACCCTTCGCTCATGGCGTTTTTTCTGGTATGCCGCGCGTTGCCTGGCTCTCGCGCGAGTGGGATCGGGGCGCGCTCAGTCGCCGCGCGGGCTACCCCCGGCCCCTCTACGGGGGAGGGCGTGCGCTGGCCCTGGCAAGGTAATCGAAGTATTTTACCGATGCATCAATCCCTGTCGGGTTTTCAAGCCGGTTGCGATTTCCTGTTCTAGCCGCTCAAGCTCTTCAATATTTATCA
>CAZHNU010000081.1:0-8815 GCA_964534145.1 uncultured Methanotrichaceae archaeon
TTCTTGCCCCGAAAAGAAAAAATAGGAGGTCAAAGGAGCGTTGATCCCCCATCCTCTGCCGGATAAACGACTACGACTGGCCGCTCGGTCATCTGAGCCAGGAGCCATGGGTCGCTCCAGAACTCCTGTGACATAAAGTCCAGATACAAAGATTGCTGGTTTCTCATGAGGGCAGTGCCGTTTACGACGATGGGCGTTTCATTGGTTAAAAAACCCGGATAATAAAACTCTGACGGAGCGAGAATTGGGTAGAGCTTTCCTGAAAAAACATCGTAGCCGCGAGGCTTGCCTCCCCATCTCCACAGGTCATTTGTGTTGTTTGTGCTGGATGTAACGAACTTATTGCTGTATTGAGTCAGCCAGCTCTGTCCGAACTCGCCTCCGACGCTTTGCATCTGAGGTGCTGCCAGACAAAGGCTATCGGATGCGATGCTTAAAGCGAGCGCCAGTATAACTATTGATAAGGCATTCATATTCAATCCCATATTCGATCCCCTAAAAAGGTATTATCAATATCAATAAAATCTTTTTCTCCGTAGCATCGGGAAAATCCGTTTGCCGCTTGAAGGCAGAATTGACCATCACAAGATCTAAATATTTAAGAAATAAGTTTAAAAGAAGAGGCTGTTTAATGTTCGAAAAGGTTCTTGTTCCAACAGACTTATCCAAGTACGCGCAAAAGATGGTCGAGTGCATCGGAGAGATTCCTGGAATAAAAGAGGTCGTGCTGCTAAATATTATAGAAGCCGACGATTTGATGCTGGAAAAGCACGGATGGAGCTATGACTCCCTTGTAGATGAGGCCAAGGGGAAACTGGACGAACAGGTAAAGCACATCGACGTTACTATGCCAAAGGTTAAGCCCGTTTTGAAGATGATCGTCCGAGAGATGAGCGGCGCGGATGGCGTAGACCTTCAAAGGCCAAAGCCGAGAGCAGATGTGGAGTTCATTGACGGGGGAGACGTGGCGGACGCCATACAGAGGGCTGCAGATGAGGAGAAGGCGGACCTAATCGTCATGGGCGCAAAAGGTAGGGGCATGCTGAAGAGCATCCTTTTGGGAAGCGTCTCGACAGAGGTGCTGCGCCACGGCAGGACCAGCCTTCTCATCATCCGCCATAAGCTGCTGGAGGGCGTGAATGGAACCAGCTTTGAAAAGTTCTGCCCGAACATCTTCTCCCGGGCGCTTGTAACAACGGACTTCTCTGCGGAGTCAGATGATGCTCTCTCTTTTATCAAGGGCATGGAAGATATTGGAGAGTATGCGCTTGTACATGTGGTTTCAAGGGATGAGGATTACACTTATGCAACGCAAAAGCTCAGCCTCATAAGAGACGGCTTCGTGGAGGCGGGCCGGAAGGCCACAGTCCACATCCTTGAGGGAAATCCCTCCAAGGAAATAATGTCTCTTGCTAAAAGGCTCGATGCCTCGATTATTATCATGAGCTATCAGGGAAAGGGCATGCTGGAGCATTTCAGGATAGGGAGCACAGCCTTTGACGTGGCACATAAGGCAGACCGACCGGTAATGATCATAAGGCCTCCAAAAAGCGCTATTTGATCCCTAAAGCCAGATATGAGCGGTGGCCAAAAGAAGGCAGCATCTCCCTTGGAAAACAATCAATAGGCATCCAAAGTGGGATCGCCAAGATCATTAATGAATAGGACGGGCCAGCCGCCTGTCCTATTTCCATTGGCAGCTACAGCACTTCCTGCCTGAACTTTTCAAAGCCTATATCCTCTATGAACTCTCCCAGCCTCTGCTTCTTGGCATGGTCCTTATAGTAGTTGATGATCTTATCGATGAGCTTCATGGCCTCTTCATCGGACAGGTTCTCTGCAAGCAGCTGCCCGATTCTCGGCTTCACGCCGCTGCTTCCTCCGACAAGCAGTCTCCAGCCTTTAGAAGTTCCTATGAGGCCAATGTCCTTCACCGCCGGCTCGGCACAGGAGTTGGCGCATCCGGATACTCCAATCTTGAACTTCCAGGGCAGGGACATTCCGTGGTATATCTCATCGAGCTTCAGGCCCACTCCGACGGAATCCTGCTGGCCTCTTTTGCAAAAGGTCGTTCCCGGACAGATCTTCACGCTCCTGACGCATAGTCCGATCGCCGCTCCGGGCTTCATCCCCAGGTCTTTCCAGACATTGTCGATATCCTCTGGCTTGATTCCGACAATCGCAATCCTCTGGGCCGAGGTGATCTTTAAAACAGCGGCATTGTACTTTTCAGCCACATCGGCAATCTTGCGAAGGCCTGCGGGATCGATTATGCCACCGGGAATATGCGGGGCTACGGCAAAGGTCTCCTTATCGCGCTGTACAATTGCTCCCTTCTCTAAGATATCCTTGGTCATGCTGGACAGCTCCTTTTAGCTGGCGACCATATTTATTTGCTTGACTATTTGTACTTAGGGATGCGCCATTGTACCTAAGTCTATGGCATCCTGGAAGAAATTACTGAAGGAACAACTGAATGAATAGCTGAAGGAATAATTCCAGGAATAGCTTGAGGATTAATTCCAGGCAAAAAAGCCTTTGTTGAGGATCAGCTGCTGATCCCCTGTGCTACAGCTCTCCCAAGGTGGAAACACCGTTCGATGTCTTCCTTTTTTGGGACATGGTACGCAGTCGTTGGCGGCTCTATTACATTCATGCCAAACGCCTTCATCTTTGCGGTTAAGGTCTGCACGCCCTCGCCGCTCCATCCATGGGAGCCGAAGACGACACCCACCTTGCCCTTCAGGTTGAGCTTGCCCATCTCCTTTAGGAGAGGGTCCATGGATTTGATGAGCTTGTAGTTGTATGTCGAGCCGCCAAGGATTATTGCATCTGCATCCTTTACGTCCTCCGGCTTGGCATCATAGGCATCCTTAAGGACGATATCCACGCCCTCTATTGTTTTTGCGCCTTCTGAGATAGCCTCTGCCATAATCTTTGTCCGTCCCATACCGCTTCCGTATACTATCGAAACCTTTGGCATGTTATTCCCAAAAAGTAATCTGTACAGTCTTTTATAATTAGATTATGGTCATGAATAATTGATACGAATTAGCGCTTGACATCAGGGAAAAATCACCGAACACCGTTATTCATTAGTACATGCAAATAAAAATCGCTTGATATATTCGTCAAAGATTGATCAATGATCCAATTACAACGAGAAGGACGAATATGCCTCCCAGAAAGATTAGCGCATGCCAGGGCTCAGTTGGAAGTCCCTTTCTTTTATGTTTTATCTAAGACTTCAGATGCAGAGAGCTATATAAATCATGCCGCCTAAATACACTTTTTGCATTCCCCTTCATCCTTTTCCCTTCATCCTTCTTCTTTTTAGCCTTCTTCCTTCAGCCTTCCGGTCCTAAATCTTTCAGCTCTTTGGTTAATGAGTACCCGATTACCGCTCTAATCGCCACAATTGCAGCCAGAACTAATATCTGGCTCTCGCTTGGCTCGAGAACGGTCTTGATGAGGTCCCCCGCGATGAAGAACTCGAGCCCCATCAGTACCTTCGACGTAAAGCTCCTTCTTATATCGTTATAGTTGCGGGCATCCTTCATCAGGACCTTCTCAAGTATTTGCACTATTGCAGCAACGCCGCCAAAGAAAACAATAGCAGCGCCTGATAGTGCAAGAAAGCCTGCAACTATTCTTATTATGCCTTCATACATTTGCAAAATTTTATTGCAGCTGGGATTTAAAGGTTGTGGTGCCCCAAATGCCTCAAAGGAGAAAGCACTCCAGGCAAGTGAATAACATTAGTATCGATTAAAAATTAGGAACAAAATTATTTAAAAAGAAAATTTTTAAATAAGATAAAAGACATTTATTCAAGCAATTAACATATGTGGGGTGGCATTATTTCCTGGGGGTTATGTATGAATGGAAGGATATATACACTAGATGCCTTAGGGCATTCACGGCAAAGTACGACTGTGAATATTATTAAACGCTATGAGCACTGCCCCAATGAACAACGGGATCTGAATCCTACAGGAGATGCGGCTATTGAAGAGACGGCTATTGAAAGGATTACTAATTGCATGGGGGTGTTATGATTAGCTGGTTTGAGATCGCTGCAGACGACCTGAATAGAGCGAAAAAGTTCTATTCCGAGCTTTTCGGTTGGAAGATCGAGGAGTTTCCCGTTCCTTTTAGAAAGGATTACTTATTAATCAGAATTGGCGACAAAGAAGCCATTGCCGGAGGCTTGATCAAGAGGAAAGGCAATCGCCAGACAACTGTCAGCTATATTGACGTTCCTTCAGCGGATAAGTATGCTTTAAAGGTAAAAAGTCTGGGCGGCAAGGTGCTTGTGCCAAAGACTGCAGTTCCCGGCATGGGATATTTCGCAGTTTGTGAGGATACAGAGGACAACGCCTTTGGGATCTGGGAGGACGATTCAAACGCAAGTTAACCAGTATCGACGGCAATACTAGCGATATAAAGCAGTGTTTAATAAAAGGTTGTTGAATGGAAATGAACACCATTCACGTGGGCGTTTTCATAGATACCAGCAGTTCCATTAGGCTGGCTCAGGTATATTCTTACGCATAAGGCATATTATACTTGAGATACAAATCCCGCATGGAAAGATACATGACGAAACGCCATATACGTCTTGCCATATTGGCTGTGATATTCTGGACAATGCTGGTTGCAGTTGCAGGCGATGACAATGCCCGGACGCAAGCCGAGCAGATCTATGGTTATGAGGTGGTCGACGTCTATCCCCATGACAAAGATGCATTCACTCAGGGATTGGTCTTTGATAATGGGGTACTTTACGAGGGGACCGGGCTCTATGGGGCCTCGACGCTTCGCAGGGTAGATCTGGAAACGGGAGGGGTGGAAAAGCAAATCAGCCTTCCACTCTGGGTCTTCGGAGAAGGAATCGATATCTGGAACGATAGCATCGTTCAGTTGACATGGAAATCCAAGATGGGCTTTGTTTACGATAAAGAAAGCTTTGCGAAGATTGGAGACTTCACCTATAAGACTGAGGGCTGGGGGCTGACATCGGACCGGGTGCACCTCATAATAAGCGATGGCAGCGATGTCCTCTACTTCCTGGACCCCGAGACGTATGAAGTTCAAAGCCTGGTGCACGTAAAAGATGCTTGGGGCCCTGTGGTAGGGCTTAACGAACTGGAGTATATAGGTGGCGAGGTCTATGCCAATATATGGACCAGCAATGAAATAGCCATCATCTCTCCGAAGACCGGAGAGGTCAGGGCCTGGATTGATCTGGAGGGTCTGCTGCCGCAAGAGGATCGCGCAGAGGCAAACGTGCTAAACGGCATAGCTTACGATGCCGATCGGGACAGGCTTTTTATTACGGGAAAGCTGTGGCCCAAGCTTTTTGAGATCGATCTGGTGGCAAAAAAATAAGGCGGAATCTGCATAGAATCTGCATAAACAAGTCTTGAAAAATTAGGTGCATAAATAGGGGGGAAAACCTCCTGGGCTTTTGGCGCAGATTAGCTCACGGCTCTAATCAGTTGATATTTTCATCTATTTAGATTTAATTAATTTGTGAAAAATAAATTGTTGAGCAAGAATAAGCTTGATGGCAATATCCTTCAGAAAAAGTTACTAGTGATTTACCATCAGTATTAAAATTGAGGTGGAAAAAGGCGACATTTGAAAAAAATTAAACCGATCTTTACCAATCTGGTGCAAAGGCTTTTATATTCGTCATTACCACTGTTAATGCATGAGTCCATTGAAAGCCTTCATTTTGGATATATTAAAAGCAACTTATATGCAAATAATAATTTGGAAATGGGAAATGCGCATGATTGCAAATTATGGCCTTGATTGGAGCTATAAGGACCCCTGGGAACGTTTCTGAAAACGATTTAGCGGCAGCTTGATAGGACAATTGGATCTGAGATAAGTTACTTATTTGTTGATGCCAGTTACTTCAAGATCAGATTTGAAGGCCGATATAAAAGCAAGGCTTTGCTGATAGTTGCAGGCATTCATGAGAACGGCTATTGCGAGGTCTTAGGTGCAAAGTCGAAGATAATGAAGACGAACGTGCATGGGAAAGGCTATTCAAAAGCTGCTGAAACCATCGAGGGCTTAACTGAAATTACAGCAATCTGTGCACACCGCCTCTACGAGCTATTATAAACGAATTTTTGACAGTCCCGTTGGCAAGGATTGAAGTAGTGGGAATTTGACAAAAGCTCTTACCGAAACAGTTATAATCTCCATGTATTATCAGAAAAGAAATCATACATTTAATGATATATGTATGAGGAATTGTGATAGAAACATGAATAAGGCACTAAAATTTTTGCTTATTCTACTGATCGTGGCCTGCTCTGCAGGCATATGCAGCTCTTCTGCAAGCGATCAGATCAACGATCCGGCTCCCGGGGATTATTTGCTGGGAATCTTCGGCAACGCGAATATGGATGATAGGATAGATGAGGAGGACGCCGCTTATATCGAGGGAGTTATCGCATCCAGCAAAAGCCCCACACTGCTCTCGGATGCCGATGGTGACGGAAAAGTAGATGGATGTGATATAGATCAGGTCCGAAGGATAATTAGCGGGACTGAGGAGCAGCTCATAGTCATAGATGATGCTAACAGAACGGTCAGGATAGATATGCCCGTCGAGAGCGTGGTGCCTCTTGTGGACCGGGATGCAAAGATCCTCGGAGTCCTCGGCGCGACGGACCTTGCAGTTGCCGTTTCCGATAACATCAAAGACAGCAAAGAGTACGAGATAACTCTCCCTGGGCTCACACAGCTCGAAACGGTTGGCTCGTGGACTGAGCCTGATCTGGAAAAGCTGCTCCAAATCGAGCCTGGTTTGCTCATTGCCTACAGCACCAGTGCAGAGAACATTAATAACAGCATTGGCAATCGAGTGAATGTTCTTGGATTTGCATCTTCAACTCCCGATACGACGAAAGATGAGCTGCTCAAGTTAAGCTATGTCCTCAATAAAAGAGAAAACGCGGAGGAATATTTCAACGAATTCCACGATAGATACCTGAATATCATCAAGGATCGAATAGCTAATCTTCCAGATGATGATCGTCCAAGCGTATACGTTGAAAGCAACTCGGGACCATATAAGACATACAATAAAAATTCCGTGGTGCAGAAGCTTGTCGAGCTGGCCGGGGGAAGACATGTATTCTCGGACCTTGAGGGGAGCGGAGCCTTTGCCACCCTTGACGCCGAGGAGATCATGAAAAGGAATCCTGATATAATCATCAAGTATGCTGAGAAAAACAGCTCGGGCTACGAGGTGAGCGATTCCTCAAAGATGGAGGCCCTCCGAAATGAGATCCTTAGCCGCCCGGAATTGGCAGAGGTAAATGCTGTGAAGAGCGGCCGGGTTTATGTGATGAGCTCCTATCTGAGCTACGGCACAGATTATCCGGTTCTTCTCATGTATTGGTCCAAGTGGCTTCATCCGGATCTGTTCGGGGACATAAATCCTGGGGAAATCCAAAAAGAGTACTTGAGCAGGTTCAGCGAGACGGATTACTCTCCGGAAAACGGGAAGATATTTGTCTACCCAGGGGAGGAAGGCAACTAAATACGCATAGTTTGGAGCCGATCGCGGGCGAGATAGGCAGCCTGGATGGAAGATGATGGCGGATGACTGCTGAAGTCACAAGCAGCTATAAATGTGATGAGCAGCAGCTTCCCCGATGCCGGGAACCAGGCTGCCGCCTTTTTCAATTTCAATATATCTCCGGTCCTAAGCAGGATTTCTGGAACCGGGAAAAAAGTTGATGCTGCAATGAATAGCAGTCTATCCAAAGCTTCACGCATTGGCATTAAAGAGGAGTTTGTGCTCCAGGTCAATGATGCTGTAAAGCGCCTCGGGCGTCAGCCCTGAGATGGGATAGTACTTTCCTCCTGCAGTCTCTGCAATATCCCTGCAGTATCCAAGCCTCATATCCATGAACGAGTTCTCGACCACCTCGGTGTCTATGACGATGGTGTTGACTCCAAGGAGCCTGCTCCTCTCCGAGATCTCCAGCAGCTCGTCCTTTATCTTCCCGCCCATGCCCACATTGGCCCGACCGTCTGTTATGAGGACCATCATGGGTTTGATCTCATCGTTCTTCCTCATCTCTCCCTGCAGAAGCTGAAGGCCGCGGGAGAGGCCTGCGGAAAGCGGCGTCTTCCCGCCTGTGGGAAGCTCTTTTAGCCTGCTTAAAGCCAGATCCACGCTGGAGCACGGAGGCAGTATCAGTTCTGCGTCCTTGCCCTTGAAGGCCACCATCCCGATCTTGTCCCTCTTCTGGTAGGAGTCCATGAGCAAGGATAGGACTGCTCCCTTGGCGCTCTCCATTCTCTGCATGGCTCCCATTGAACCGCTGGCATCCACGACGAACATTACCACGGCAGATGTCTTTCCCACCCTCTCCTTCTCCCTGATGTCCTCGCTCTTCACCTTGATGGCGTTGTTTCCAGACCTCGATCTCTGGTATGGAGCGGCGGCCCGGATGGTGGCGTCTATGGCGATGTCCTTTTTCCCTGTCGGCATCCTCTGTCGGAGATATCTGCCCGTGTTTTGTGCGGCCAGGGTGTTCATCCTCCGGCCGCTGACCTTGCGGCGCATTACCCTGTCCCTCCTGCGGGATAGGCTCATCTTTCGAACATCAATGGGGGACCCGATTTCGAAGACCTGCTCCTGAGGCGCTGCAGCCTGTGTTTGATTGGAGTCCTGCTCTGAATCGGACTGCTGTTCTTGCTCCTGCTCCTGCCTTTTCTGCTGCTGAGACTTTTGCTGCTGAGGAGGCGGATTCTTTTGCTGCTGCTCCTGCTGCTGCTC
>CAZHNU010000082.1:0-8767 GCA_964534145.1 uncultured Methanotrichaceae archaeon
CAATGCATTATTCGCTAAATGGTAGTATATAAATCTAATTGGGGTAGACTACCCGCGGATGAAAGCGGCTTTTTATTTCCATACAGGCTCTCCAAAAAAGGTCTACAGACAGCTAAGCCACAACCCGAAGGTTGAGATCTGCTTCAATACGCCGAAGTTCGACAGGATGATGAGGGTAACAGGCGAGGCAGAGTTCCTCGACAATACAAATCTTCGGGCCAGGCTCCTGGAGGAGAGGCCTTTTCTCAAGGCATACATGAAAAGCCCTGAAGATCCATTGCTCGCAATCTTTAGAATTCCAAAAGGAGAGGCGCAATTCTGGACTATGGCCGATAATTTGAACGAGTCTTTGGCTCCAAGAGTGAAGTTCTAACAATTTTTATATCATTTGATCGTCCCATAACTATACTATTTTGACTATACCATCTTAACTATATTATCTTAGCTTTGATATTTTAATATTGATCTCGGTATTTGTTCAGTTTTTCATTGCCGGTATGGCTGGGCAATAATTCGGTTAATCATAACTGAAGAGTCCTAGCTGTAGAGTTTTAACTGTAGAGTCCCAATTGCAGAGTCCTAACCGAAAGGCTTAAAAGATTGCCACTTAATATTAGTAAATAAAAATTATAAGAATGATTTGGTAAAGGGACGTTTATGATAGAGATTAAAAGGCGCATCTATTGCGATGGAAAAAGGGCTATATGCGCGCATATTCTATTGATTGCAGGTTTTCTTATTTTTTCATTTGCGGCTCTGGCGTCGGCGCAGATAGGGAACCTCGGCTGGAACACTGCTCATCCTGACCTTCCTTTGAGGCAGAGCGCACCGGACTATATCTTGAAGGATAAAATCGATATCTCTGTGGACCCTGGCAGCAAGGAGGCCACCTTGCGCTTCAACACCTCAGTCCCGACCGTCATCGCCGCAGCATATTATGGCCTCGCAAAAGCGCAGCGAAATGCGACAAGGCCTCAGTATGAATGCAGCAGCGAAGAGAAATTGGATAAAGAGAGCATATCCCATGAGATAAGGCTTGATTTGAAGGAACTCAAGGAGATTCAGGACAACTCTGGCGATTTTGCAGGAGCTGGCGGAATAATTGACTATCGCATCTCGCTGTACAGCCCCGCTGCAAACGCGCCCGTGTGCTATCATGGGCGCTTCTGTCTCGATAAGGACTGCAATCTGCAGCCCTGCATAGTAGAGGGGCCTTTCATCGACCTCCTTAAGCCGTATGGCGCGACCGTCTCATTTGAGACTGACCGGCCTACAGAGGCAGCCGTGTTCATCGATGGAAATCCTTACTCTGACGGCATAACGGCAGACAGGCATGAAATTGAGATTGCCGGTTTGGAGGATGATACATACTACGATTACTATATCATTCTCGACGGCCGGAGAGCCCTCGGGAACTACAGCTTCAAAACAGCTCCGACTCTCGGAAGCCCCAGTTTTGAGTTCGCATTTATGTCCGGCAGCCAGGGCGGAAATGAGTCTGACGAGGTTCGTTCTGCCGGAGGCGTGAACTACGATGCTCTGGCCGAGCTGATGATTGACGCATATAACCGCCAGGCGGATCTCATAGTCTTTGGCGGCGGCCTGGTCAATGGATACTGCACTATCGAGGACGATTACCGCAAGCAGCTGGAGGGATGGAAGGATGCCTCCGAGCCGGTCGGATCAGCGCTGCCGATCTACGAGGCGGTCGGAAGCCATGAGGCCTTGATGGATGTCTACGAGGACGGCAGCCATAACGGGATCCGCTTAGATAGGCCTGATGGTCCGGGCAGGAGCGCCGAGACGGTCTTTGCCGATGAGTTCGTGAACCCCCAGGACAGCTTCCCGTCTCCTGAGAACGACTCAGCGCCCAGCTACAGGGAGAACGCCTATTACTTCGACTATGCCAACTCACGGTTCATAATCATTAACACGAACTATTGGTACTCTTCCAATCCAACAGTATACGGGGGCAACCTTGAGGGCTATGTCATGGACAGGCAGCTCAATTGGGTTGAGTCCCTGTTGACCGATGCCGGAGAAAATCCGTTCATAAAACACATCTTCCTGATAGGGTACGAGCCAGCATTCCGGAACGACGGAAAACAGGATGAGCCACATCTACTGCAGCGCAAAATGGCACTGTGGAGGCTACTCAGCCAGAACAGCAAGGTCGCAGCCGCCCTCTTCGGCCGCGAGCATAACTGCAACCGCATGGAGGTAGACCGTAGGACCCCCACGTCCTCAAACAACGTTGTCAATCCCAATTTCAAGTATTCCCTATGGCAGGTGACCTCAGGAAATGTGGGATCGCCATCCGACCGCCTGGGAAATGCTCCCTGGAGGTCAGAGGTCAAGGCCTTTTATCCGGACAGCCATTACTGCCTGATCAGCGTGAAGGGCGATAAGGTGGAGCTGCAGGTTATTGGCGAAACGGGAGAGATTGTAGACAGCTGCACGCTATGCTCTGGCCCAAAGTCGCCGTCAAAGGAGGAAAATAAAACGGCTATTAGGAAACGTCTGAATGTCCCTGCAAGTCTAAAAAGAAATGAACGAAATCTAAAAAATCTCAGGATCTAATGTCAGGGCATTCCAGCCGGGCTTCGCTGAATGCCCCTTTTTTAAAAACCAAGGTGCCTTCGCTCCGCTGGGGAAAAGATTTATGGCTAATAATGGATCCATAGTGGGTCCGCTTTTAAGGAGGAGAGCATTGCCAGCTATTTTGGGATTAGCTTTGCACCAATGCATGTGGCTTTATTAAAAAGGAATGGTTTAAATTATATGTGGGGCTTAAACATTTATGAAATATATTAATTGTAGGTGATGCAATGAACTCCTTGTTAAGGCATATTCTGGCGGTCTTCCTGATGATGGGCCTTTCACATTTGGCGTTGGGCCAAGTTGTTGTGAAATCGGTAGATACCGACAGCTCCTGGAAATCCCTGGATGTTGAAGATAAGGGATGGACTGGAGTGGACTATAACGATTCGTGGTGGGAACCGGCAGCAAACAGGTCTGTGCCCGGCATTGCAGAAAGCTCCTCAGTCTGGTATCCTTCATTAGATCCAAGAACAGCATATTTTAGGAAAGCTTTTGAAATCGATAACTTCAGCATCATTTCAGCCAATTTGCATTACGGCGTTGCCGAAGGAAGCAATGGAAGCATAGATCTCTATGTCAACGGCCAATATATCGGAAAATTTTACAATACTACAAATAATCCCAACATGTCGAATATAACCTCTTTCCTTCAGCCCGGCGAGAATGTCATTGCGGCAAGGGTGGAGGAGCAAGGTCAGTTTTACTGGTCTTTAAGCGGACTCGTTAGATACAGGGGACTGCAGTCCCCGACAGGCGAAGGCGAACCTGTGCCCTACAGCGGACCTATCGTCGCGCCTGCGGCACCTGCTCAGATAAACCAGAGTAACGGGACAATATACGGACAAAATGTGGGGTTCAATCCATTGGTGACGATCAGGTCGGCTCAATACCAAGGCTACGATGTTACAGTGGATGGCATTTATGCAGGAACCGACGGTAAAGGAGGCGATCCTCTTGACGGGGTTTATGCCTTCAGAGTAGCTGCAAACCAGCCTCATACCATAAGGGTCGATCACCCGTGGAACTGGAAATCCTGGTCGTTCTGGCACTTTGCAGGCCAGAATTACGTTTACGACTTCTGATAATTTAATTTTTAGTTCCAGATAATTTTCTTTGAACTGCACTCTGGTCCGGGCACAGCAGAGAATAGCTAGATATCCTTTTAAGATCATATAGTCTAAAAGCAAAGTCAAGGATGCATAATCCAAAATCTAAAAAATCGAACTGAGGATGATTTGCCATGAATGTCTTAGCCATAAACGGTAGCCCTCACATGGAGGAGGGAAACACTGCACTGATCCTGAACCCATTCCTGGATGGAATGTCTGAAGCTGGAGCCAGCATAGAGCTGTTCTATTCGTGGAAGCTGAAGATTGGGCCATGCAGCGGGGACATGAACTGCTGGTTCAAGAATCCGGGGAAATGCGGCCAGGACGACGACATGAAATTGCTTCTTCCCAAGTTGAAAGAGGCTGATGTTATCGTTTGGGCAAGCCCTGTGTATTATTCGGGCATTACCGGCACTCTCAAGAACCTGATGGATAGACAGCTGCCGCTGTTTATGCAGGAGATGGCCGGATCCAAAAAGCAGAAAATAGTCCTGGTTTCCACCTGTGGAGCCTGGGAGCTGTCCATGTTTGACCCGCTCCTTGCCCAGATGAATGCTCTTTACTCGCAGCCCGATTCGAACTCGGAGTTTGCAGGAGCCCTGCTGCGACCTATGGCCGATGGCATGAGAGAGATGATTAAGGCCGGGGAGACGAGGCTTGTGGACGAGGTCTTCCAGGCTGCAAAGAAAGCCGGCCGGGAGCTGGTGAAAGAGGGAACGATATCCGAGGAGACTCAAATGAAGGTTGCCAGACAGCTAATGCCCCGAGATGCCTATTACAGGGCAGCGCAGCAGATGATGGACCAGGCTAAAGGATTAATGACCAAGTAAGCAATGACCAAGTAAGGGATCTGCTCCTAAGTTACTGCATACCGCAACTCATCAAGGAGACAATCATCGATTAAGGCATTGTCTGCTTGGAGGGTTGCGGATAAAGAAAGCCTTAGCATTTGGGACTAAAAAGGACTAACGTTATCTATCGGAAGAGCTATGTTTACATTATGCCCGCTCAAGAATCCGGCAAAGGCCACAAAGGCGTCCTTGTAGTTGGAGGAATAATCATCGACCTCATTGCGAGGTCGGAAAAGTTCAAGGTAAATGACGGAAACATTTGCTTCCCCTTTGATTCCAAAATCACGCTTGATGAGCTTAAAGAAGACATTGGCGGCTCGGCGCATAACGTTGCAGCGAACCTGGCCATGCTTGGATCAAGAGCTTTTATTCTCGGATCCGTAGGGAAAGGCGACTACGGCGAGGAGGCCCTGAGGAACCTGAGGGTGCATGGCGTAAACATAAAGTATGTAACCTTGAAGGAAGGCTCGACGGGAATGTCCCTGGTTTTTCTCGTTGACGGAGAGAAGACGGTCCTGACAAACAGGGGCGCCAACGAACTGCTGGGCGAAGCTGACCTAAATCTAAAAGTTTTCGAAGACATTAAAACTTTAATTTTAACGAGCCTCATAAGCGCCGACAATATGCTCCTCATGATGAAGGCGATCGATGAGGCTAAAAAGAGGAATGTTTCAATTATCATGAACCCGAGCATGAGCATGATCACTCACAGGCCTGAGGAGCTGAAATATGCTATGAAAAATAGCAAAGTGATAATTATGAACGGCAAGGAGGCCCGCATGATCTCAGGGAAAGAGGATGTAGATTCAGCAATAAGGGAGCTGCAGAGCTATGGGGCGGAGACCGTAATTGCGACCATGGATGTAAAAGGATCGCTGGTTTTGGAGAACGGTGAAGTTTTCCATGTGCCCTCCTACAAGGTGAAGGTCGTTGACACAACCGGTGGAGGCGACAGCTATACCGCAGGGTTTGTCCACGCAAAGTTCAAGGGATATTCAACGAAGGAAGCAGTGAAGTTCGCCTCTGCTGTGGCTGCGCTAAATATAATGACTCCCGGGGCAAGCACCGACCTGCCGACTGAAGAGAATGTGATCGAGTTCATGAAGACTGCAGAATATCTTGAGGCATAATCCGGCATAAGCCGAAACTAATGGTCATCGCTGGAGCATTGATCATCGCTGGAGCATCGGTCATTGCTGGAGCTGTGGCTCCTGCTCAGGATCCCTGCAGCTCCTTCAAGGCCTTTATCACCGCCTCAACATGCCCTTTGACCTTTACGGATCGCCAGATGCGAGCGATGCGTCCGTCAGGGCCGATCAGGAATGTAGACCTTATAGTGCCATACCCCTCTTTGCCGTACATTTTCTTCATAGCCCAGACGCCATAGGCCTCCATGACCTTCTTGTCGGGATCGCTTAGCAGCTTTACCTTCAGTCCATGCTTCTCTGCAAATTTCCGGTGACTTGCAGGCGAGTCGCGGCTGACTCCCAGGATCTCCGCTTCCAGGGCATGGATATCATCAAGCGCTGCTGTAAAATCCGCTGCCTCGCGGGTGCATCCGCTGGTGTTGTCTTTGGGATAGAAATAGAGGATAGTCCATTTTCCACGATATGACTCAAGGCAGGTCTCAGTCTCGCCGCTGTCAGGTAAACAGAACTTGGGAGCTTCATCACCAACTTCTACCATAATTAGCACCTTATGCCCGTTAGCATCTTCATGGCTTAATTCTTTGCTGATATCCCAATTTAGGAATTATTCTCACTGCTGCATTCTGTGAGCATGAGAAAGCGATCAAATTCAAACTCTGAAGGTGGAGAATTGCCTGAAAGGCCAAAAGGGAAATCGATAAATGCCAGGAAATGACAAAAGGAATATTCTAACCATGAGGCTCTCTAGTTACATCGGCAAGTATTGGGCAAGTGCCGAGGTCATGTATGCGGTGATCATCGCGATGACGTTCACCAGCATACTTCGTGGTTATGACGATGCGTTTGGGAACTTTTACTATTACATTGTATTTTCAGCTCTCTTCTGCTGTGTGGCCTGGGGAATTGTAGATGGCCTGTTTTATGCATGGGAGAGAATATTTATTACAAAGACTGAGAATAAAATCATTGAATATTCTAAAACGGCCGAGGGTAATGAAGCCGCAATTTCGCTCGTAAAAGATGAGCTTGACGATACAATACTTAGAAACATCGACGAAGTAAAGAGACGAGAGCTGTACAAAATATTGGTGAAGCATCTGGCCGAGGTCGGGAACAAGGAAAAGCCATCAACCAGGGATGCTCTAAATATAATCCTGGGCACTTTCCTGGCATCTACGGTAGCCGGGATAATAGTTGTTTTTCCGTTCTTTTTATTGGATGATCTGAGCATAGCTCTCGGAGTTTCCAACCTGTTGGGAATCTTTCTCCTATTCATAATAGGATATTATAGGACTTACAATCAAAGGATTTTGGCAAAAATGATCACGGGTTTTGGAACGTCTCTTATTGGAATTATTATCGCTGTAGTAACGGTTCAAATGGGCGGGTAGGCAGGCAGAGTGGAAATGCTCTGATAGAGATGCTTCTTAAGAATTGGATAAAGATATCTTTTAATAATTGGATAAAGGTTCCTCTTAAGAATTGGATAATGAGTTTCGCACGTTAGACTGTGAGCTATCCCAACAGATGCTATTTGATTGGTTAGTTATTTATCGAAAGGATGGCCTTTAAGACTATGTAGAATGGAGGAATAAAGTGACCGATCCGGCCCAAAACCGATCTGCGATTAAACCCGATGAACAATCCAATTCTGAAGGAACTGCCGTCATCGCCCTATGGCAGACTCTATTGATTGCGCTGGTTGTGGGCCTTTTTGCGGTTGCATGGCTTGCCATATACTCCGAGCTTAATGGCCTTATCTGGAATAATGAATTTGTTGCTGCCAACCGCTGGACAATACCTGCAGGAGCAATATTTTTCTCGCTGCTGGTCGGGCTTGCCGGCAAATATTTGCGCGCGCCAAACCTCATTAAGGGGGAGGGAGTGGCCGAGGCTCTGGCCGCTGGAGACACCTCAGGCTACAAGACATTCTGGGGAGCTCTGCTGTCCTCCTTCTTTTCGCTGCTATCGGGGGCGAGCGTTGGTCCTGAGGGCCCAATCGGCATTCTGGCCGTGGACATCTCCGAATGGCTGGCTCTCAGGCTTAAGCTGGCAAGGGAAGCCTTCCTTCCGGCAGGAATGGCGGGCTTAAGCTCGGCTTATAACGGGATCGTCGGCAATCCTGTCTTCGCTGCGCTCTTTGCGACTGAGGTGAGCGGAGGCAAGGGCGGAATCTCCCGGCTGGCGGCTGACCTGGCAACAGGCGCAGTCGGCTTCATTCTCTTTACCTTATTGAACGTGCCTCCGTTTGCCGGTCTATTGGCTGTGCCCCATGTTAGCACAATTAAGCCGATTTGGGTTATATGGGCGATTATACTGGGAATTCTTGGCACTCTGCTGGCGGTATATATAGCCTCTGCCTTTCGCATTGCGGAAAAACTCATGGGGGTGTTTGGAGATCGGATCATCTTGAGAGCGATTGCTGCAGGATCAATTATCGGCCTGGTCTGCTACTTCCTGCCTGAACTCATGTTCTCGGGCGAATCGTCCATTCACTCAATAGTTGCAAACGCCTCCTCCTATGGGGTTCTGTTGCTGCTGCTTTTTTCTATATTAAAACCCTTATTGATGGCGCTGTCGTTCAAAGGAGGCTATATGGGCGGCCCCATATTTCCTTCCCTCTTTACGGCAGTCATGGTCGGCCTCATAATTAATCAGCTGGTTCCGAGCCTGCCGCTCGAAATCTGCCTTACCTGTATCGAAGTGGGCGTCATCACTCTTGTATTGAAAGCGCCCCTGACGAGCATTTTTTTGGTGGCATTGATATCTGGCTGTGAAGCAAGTGTGGATGGGCTTATCGTCGTAGCGAGCGTAACTGCGGTGATTGTTGGGCAGGGACTTCAGGCATATAAAAAGCGACGCAGTTTTGGAGCGAGCGACGCCAAGCCGAATACAGCCTCCTAGCTGATAAAAGCGGGATTTGAATTCAGGTTTAGATGTCAGGAGAAGGTCAACTATCATTGACATTCTTAATTATCATTGTCACTTAATAAACCCTTTTTTATGAGGATTCCTATAAACCTACCCAAGGCAACAATATGGAAAAGTTTATATATTA
>CAZHNU010000083.1:0-8389 GCA_964534145.1 uncultured Methanotrichaceae archaeon
CAGGACCCTCTTTCGAGGGGCTGACTTCACCTCGCAAGCCCCGCACACCGGCCCAACTTCATACTCGCGTTTACTATTTATATCTTTCGGCCCTCTCAGGAGCATTTTGAAAGCCCCTGCGCAGAACCTACGCGAGCATATGGCCTACGCTTAGTGGATGAATTCTCGAAAAGATCCTGACCAGGCCTTTATGGGTTGAAAACCCGCATGCCTGAACCGATATCTTTAGTCGTCATCACCCGCCCTTGCGGGAAGGCCGAACCCAGACAATAACTTTTAGCTATATAACCTTTTTGCTAAGCCTGGATCCTCAGGAACATACCGTCCTATCATGGATCGTCGAGTATTAATATCATCATATCGCAGCAACGACGATTAAACGATGATCAAAACTCCATCTGCGGGAGGTCATTATGGCTTATACCCTGACTGAGAAGATCTTGAGGGAGCACCTCGCGAACGGGACATACGAGCCCGGCGAAGAGATCGGAATAAAGATAGATCAGACCCTTACGCAGGACGCGACAGGCACCATGGCATATCTTCAGTTCGAGTCCATGGGGCTCTCCGAGATCGCTACTGAGCTGTCTGTTAGCTACGTAGACCACAACACCATCCAGGTAGGCTTTGAAAACGCCGACGACCATGCCTACCTTCAGTCCATCGCGGAGAAATACGGCATATATTTCTCCCGGCCGGGGAATGGAATTTGCCATCAGGTCCACCTAGAGAGATTCGCGCGGCCGGGAAAAACCCTGCTAGGGTCGGACAGCCATACTCCCACAGCAGGCGGAGTCGGATCTATCGCAATTGGCGCGGGAGGGCTCGATGTAGCCGTCGCAATGGGCGGCGGAGCATACTACTTGACGGCCCCTCGCGTAATCAATGTCAAGCTTAAGGGGGAGCTTCAGCCCTGGGCCACTGCAAAGGATGTCGTCCTCAAGGTGCTCTCTATCCTGTCCACAAAGGGCAACGTGGGATGCATTCTGGAATATACGGGCGAGGGAATTGAGAAATTGACGGTCCCTGAGCGCGCGACGATCACCAACATGGGAGCGGAGACCGGCGTCACCACATCCCTCTTCCCGAGTGACGCCCAGACGAAACGGTTCCTGGAGGCTCAGGGCAGAGGAGACCAGTGGGTTCTATTGGGGCCGGACAAAGATGCGGCCTACGACCGCACCATAGAAATCGATCTTTCAGAGATCGAGCCTCTGGCAGCAGCACCTCACAGCCCCGGCAACGTGAAACTCGTCCGCGACATAGACCTTCCCGTAGACCAGGTGATGATCGGCTCCTGCACCAACTCATCCTACGTGGACCTGATGACTGTGGCTCAAATGGTCAGGGGCAGGCATTTGCCGCCGGGAGTGAGCCTCGGCATCGCCCCGGGCTCTCGCCAGGTGTTGAACACAATAGGCAGGAACGGGGCCCTGAGCGATCTCATAGCCTTCGGCGCGCGCATCCTCGAGTCGGCCTGCGGATTTTGCATTGGAAACAGCATGTCTCCCAAGACAGACTCAGTCTCGGTTCGCACCAGCAACCGCAACTTTAAGGGAAGGTCCGGCACGCCGAACGCCAACGTTTATCTGACAAGCCCCGTTGTAGCGGCGGCTGCAGCACTCACCGGCAGGTTTACCGATCCAAGGGCGCTGAAGGATGAGATTCCCAGGATTGAGATGCCGGATCGCTTCGAGATCGATGACAGCATGATAATTTCCCCGTTCCCTGCAGCTGAACGATCGAAGGTGACAATCGCGCGCGGCCCCAACATCGGCGAGCCGCCCGTAAATGGCCCTATGCCCGAGACTATTCAGGGGATTGTGGCCATCAAGGTTGGCGACCTGGTAACCACCGACCACATCATGCCTGCGGGCTCCCGCCTCAAGTACCGCTCAAACGTGCCCAAGTACTCAGAGTTCGTCTTCGAGCCGCTGGACAAGGAATTCAGCAGCCGTGCTGCAGCGCAGAGAGATAAGGGGTCTCACAACATCATCGTTGCCGGCCAGAGCTATGGCCAGGGCTCATCAAGAGAGCACGCCGCGCTTTGCCCCATGTACCTGGGTGTAAAGGCCGTCGTTGCCAAATCAATTGAAAGGATACACGCCGCCAATCTGGTGAACTTCGGGATTTTGCCCTTAACCTTCGCAAGGGAAGAGGATTATGATGCACTGGCGAATGGCGCTGAAATCGTCATGCCCGGCATGCATAATGCTTTAGAGGGAAGCGGTGACGAAATAAATGCCGTCGTCTCGGGAAAAGAGATCAGGCTCAAAATAAATCTCAGTCGGCGTCAAAGAGACATACTCCTGGCAGGCGGACTGCTGCCTTATACGGTTAAGGGAAGGAAAGAGTAGATCCCCTCCTTTTGAGGGGACCACTTTTTGCCGTTTTCAAAGCTTTCTTCAGGCGTTGAACAGAGATATTATTCCCTGTGATAAAATCTGCCCGCTGGCATCCTTTGCCGGGGTTCCGTTGCTTTGGGCGAGCGCAAAGGACGACTCAGCAGAGTTGTATTTCCAGCTCTGATCCACGTTAAACTTGTAGTTGATGTCTCTTCTAATGAGCATGCTGTTCATCTCGTTCTCGCTGATCCCGGATGCAGTCGGCACGCTCGCGGTAAAGCTCGTGCTCTTGAACTGTAGAGGGCTGTTGAAATTCAGCGGGAATGTATTCATCCATACGCTCATGGTGGCGGCAGGGTTTCTGCTGATGGTGGTTACATTTGCAGCATCTGTAATGTAGGTTCCCCAGTACTTCTGTACATCGGGCTCAAACGAAGCGCTGTTCGGAGAGCTGAAGAAGGCGAGCTGGCTGGTGCTGTAACCCTCACCTGTGAATATCGTTTGGGCTGTGGCCCCGCCCAGCAGGCTAATTAGTAATATTGAAGCTACAATCCATTTCATTTTTATACTTCCCTTTATATTCGGTTGGTTATCCTCTGTTGCAGATCTGTCCCAACCTATTTATGTCTTATTGGTGCAGGGTGAAGCATGCCGGATTGTTTTGAGATCCTCCATAAAGACCTGGCCGGAAGGATTGGCAAGCTCAGTACGCCACACGGCATCCTTGAGACTCCTGCATTGATGCCCGTGGTCAATCCCCATCTGCAAATCGTTCCCCCGCAGGAGCTGGAACAAATGGGCGCAGACATCATAATCACTAACAGCTACATAATCCACCAGGATATGGATCTCAAAGCCAGGGCGATGGAGCAGGGCCTTCACAGTCTCCTGGGATTCAAAGGTCCCATAATGACCGACTCAGGCGCATTTCAGCTCTCGGTTTACGGCTCAATTGACGTTTCGCCGCTACAGATCCTGGAGTTCCAGCAGGAGATTTCGTCCGACATCTGCGTGCCCCTGGACATTCCAACTCCCCCCGACGTTTCCAGAGAGCGGGCTGAAAGCGAGCTTGAGGAGACCGAGAGGAGACTGGCCGAGGCCAGGAATAAGGGCGTTGGAGAGTCGCTGCTGGCCGGCCCCATTCAGGGCTCAACCTACTCCGATCTGCGGGAAAGGACGGCAAGGAGCATTAGGGACATGGAGTTCGATGTTTATCCTGTGGGCGCGGTTGTGCCCCTCATGGAGGCCTACAGGTTCAAGGATCTGGTTGATGTGGTGACTGCCGCCAAGAAAGGCCTGGGATCGGGCGCGCCCGTTCATCTTTTCGGCGCCGGACACCCCATGGTCTTTGCTCTGGCCTCTGCCATGGGCTGCGACCTCTTTGATTCCGCTGCCTATGCCCTCTACGCCCGCCAGGGAAGATATCTTACGTCCAGAGGGACATGGAGGCTGGAGGAAATGAAGTATCTTCCCTGCACCTGCCCTATCTGTCAGGGGCATAGCGCGCAGGAGTTGAGCGACAGTCCTGAGAAGGCGAAGCTTTTAGCCATGCACAATCTCTACGTATCGCTCCAGGAAATCAGGCTGGTCAAGCAGTGTATACGCGAGGGATCGCTGTGGGATCTTCTGGAAATCCGGTGCAGGTCCCATCCGAGGATGGTTGAGGGCCTAAAGAGGCTCTGTTCAAAGGGTCGCTGGCTGGAAAGCCTGGATACTTCTACAAAATCCACCTTCTTTTATCTAAGCAGCGAGTCGGCCTGCAGGCCTGAGGTGATCAGGTATGCATCAAAGGTGGGTCGGCTATCTCTTGCCGGGAACGTCCTGATCACCGACGATGTCAAAGCTGATGCTACTGGATTTGACCATGTTCTTCATTTCAAGCCGCCTTTCGGGCCGTATCCGCCTGAACTGTCTGAAACATACCCCTTGAATGCCGAGGTCCCTGACGAATGTGACAGTGCAGCCGTTGAACAGGCTTTAAAGAATGTGGAAACGCTAAAGAGAGCAAGCCCGCAGGCGTGCTTCACCCTCAGGCTGAGGTGTCTCCAGGATGTGGCAGAATGACGAAGTTCTTTGAGGTTTTAAAGCGAGACGGTCCGGCCCGTCTGGGAAGGCTGCTCCTTGAAAGGCAGATTGCCACCCCTGATATCTTAGCAAAGGAAGACTATATTTCTGCAGGCAGCATTTTTTGTTATGCCTCCATCGAAAAGGCAAAAGAGGCATCTTTGGCTCTCAAGGGTCAAAAAAGGCTGGCTATAATGCCCTATGTTCCATCTGCGCTTCACTGCGAGCCGTCCATAAGTCTGCCGCCAATTGAGATCGACGGGCCAAAAGGCGCAGTCTTGCATCCTTTCTCGACGGAAAAGCCCGAAGAGGCCGATTTATATGTCCTGGCCTCTGCAGGGTCTCTTAGAAATCCAAGAGACCTCGTGAATGCCGTAATTAGCGCTCGAAAAAGGACGCCTTCTGATACAGCGCTCTACGCTCCAGCCCTGGCCGCGCCCTCGAACCTGGCCTTCCTAATCTATCTGGGCGTAGATCTGGTCGACTCGATAAAAACGGTGATGGATGCATACTACGGAAGGTATCATACCCGAGATGGCGTCTTTTTGTTGGAGGACCTTCCCGAGCTGCCGTGCAAATGCGAATACTGCAGGTCTTTGGCCGGCAGTCGCGGCGATTGCAGCCCTGAGATCCTTGCCGGCCACAACTTGCTGAAGCTTGAAGAAGAGATGCTGGCGGTCCGGCAGATGATACGGTCGGAGACCATCAGGGAGTATGTGGAGAGGCAGATACGTGTCACTCCGGAGCTTACGGCAGCGCTGCGTCTGATGGACAGGGAGCACGACTACCTGGAGGCCAGAACGCCTCTGCATCGGCACAGTACATTTTATGCCAATACAGCCGAATCCTTGCAGCGGGTGGAGGTAACCCGGTTTGCCGAAAGGGTGCGAAACCGCTATAAAGCCCCGGAGAGCGACGTTCTGCTGCTCCTTCCCTGCTCAGCGAGGAAGCCTTACTCGACGTCGAAATCGCATCGCTTCTTTGCCGAGGCCATAGGGTTTCATCGGAGATATTTGCACGAGCTGATTCTAACTTCGCCTCTGGCTCTTGTCCCAAGAGAGCTGGAAGAGGTCTACCCGGCAGCCAGCTACGATGTTCCAGTCACAGGACACTGGGACCGGGAGGAGAGGGCCTGGCTTATCGAGTGCCTTGATGCTTATCTCAAGAGAAACAGGTACTCTAGAATCGTGGCCCATCTAGAGGGTGAGCTAGAGGAGACGGTTAAGTCCACAGGGATTGATGCCGTCTTCACCGGGGGCGGAACTAAAGACGATAGCCTGACCAGGCTCTCGGAGGCTGTAAGAGATGCATGCAAAGGCGCGGCTCGAACCGGCGATCCCAGAGTCCAGCGCTACCGGGCGGTGATCGATTTCTACTTCGGCGAAGGCGCCGGGGATGTCCTCCTGCAAGGGAAAGTTATAGTCAGGGGTAGGGAAATTCAGGATGAGAGGAAAAGGCCTCTGGCCGCCATGGCTCCTAACGGAATGGCAGCGCTATCTATGGAGGGGGCAAGGAGGCTTGAATCCAGGGGAAGCTACATCGTCACCATAGGCGATTTCCTGCCTAAGGGCTCGCTATTGGCTCCGGGCGTCGTGGATGCTGATGAGCAAATCAGGCCCGGAGATCAGGTGATAATAAAGGGCGAGAAGGCCTTTGGCCTCGGCAGGGCCAAGATGTCAGGCTGGGAGATGGTGGAGTCGAAGAGGGGTGTGGCTGTGGAGTTGAGGCATGTCGAAAAGCTTTAAAGGGATAATGTTATAACCTAATTTTTCTAGATAGTCTAAGCGCTGGTTTATTTTAAGGTAAAGAGAAATACGGCCTTGATGCCCGATCCATTGAGCTACGCAAAAGACGACGAAGAGCCCTCTCGATCACGAACTCTCAGGGAAACCATCCAGTTCTATATGATCGACTTCCAAACGCCGCTTGGGAAGGCCATTGATATCTTCATCATTCTTTTAAACCTCCTTGTTGTCGCGCTTTTTGTAATCAATACATACCCTATATCAATTAGCATGAGGCTGACTCTCTGGAGAGTTGAGGTCGCCGCAATAGGCTTTTTTATAATCGAATACATTTTAAGGCTCTATGGCGCGCCGGATCGATGGGCCTATGTCAAGGATATCTATAGCATCATCGATCTTGTGGCCATATTTCCCACGCTCATCCTGCTGGCCGTACCCGTCTCGGTGGCCTATGCCGATATAAGGTTCATACAGATCATCAGGGTACTGGCGGTCTTCAGGATCTTCAGGTTCCTGAGGTTCACCACCAGAGACCACCGCCTCTTCGGCATCATCGGCCCTGAAATGCTAAATGTTGCCAAGCTCGTAACGACCATAATCATGATATTCTTTATCTCATCAGGCTTCTTCTATTATGTTGAGAGCCCTGTAAATCCCAGGGTTCAGAACTTTGGGGATGCCTTCTACTTTACGGTAGTCGCCCTCTCGACGGTGGGCTTTGGAGACATAGTTCCCATTTCAGAGCTGGGCAGACTGGTTACTGTGATGATGATAATCTCCGGGATTATACTCATACCCCTGCAGGCAGGCAGGATATTCAGGGAGTGGATTTCTGTTTGTGAGAGAAAGATCGTTGTCTGCCCGAAATGCAAGCTTGAGAGGCACGATATCGATGCTGCGTACTGCAAAAGATGCGGAGAGGAGCTGCAGCAATGAAAAAAGCTCAGGGCATCTTTAAGAACAATCAACGCATCCCAGTCCGATGTTATCCCTTGCCCTCAGATTGTATCGCGCATAGTCGTGGAAAATAACGCTGATACTCGTCTCCAGGAAAGGCCAGGAATCGGGTCGCCTCTCCATCTTTTTTTGCGCCGGATACCCGATGGTCTTTGCTCCGGCCTCTGTCATGGGCTGCGAGTCATTTCGAATCCCCTGCCTATGCCCTCTGTGCCATTCAGGGGAGAGATCTCACGGCTGGAGGGGCATAGGAGAGAAGGCCTTTAGCCTGGGCAGGGCCAGGATGTCCCAGGATGTCTGGCTGGAAGATAGGCGGAGGCGTGGAGGGGAGTTGCCGTGGAGATAAGGCCATATGGAAGAACGGTGATATGCTAAGGCTGAAAAAAACACCGGAGACGCAAAAATCTCGAAGCTCTGATGAAGCGATCATCTAATCCTAAGTATCTTCCGGGCTTCATCTGGCGTAGCGATCTCAATTCCCAGCTCCTCTGCAAGTCTCACTATCCTCTTCACCAGCACTTCATTAGTAGCCAGTTCTTTTTTGGGATAATTATAGTATATGCTGTCCTCAATGCCAACACGAACGTGTCCACCCATAATCATTGCTGCAATGTTGATCTTTGTCTGGAACCTGCCAATCCCCGTTGCCGACCAGGTGCTATCCGGTGGGAGGGAATTCACTAAATATACCAGATCCTTCATATCTGCTGGAATGCTCCCGAGAGAGCCCAAAAGGAGGTTAAAATGCAAAGGCTGCTTGAGGTATCCCTTCTTGGATAGATAATTGGCAGTATTTATGAACCCTGATTCAAAAATCTCCAGCTCGGGAAGAATATCGTTTTCTTTCATGATCTGAGCTAAGGTCTTTATAGTTTGGAGCGAGTTGACGCTAGGATAATTTGGGAAGTTCATAGAACCAACAGTAAGACTTGCCATCTCCGGTTTTAAGGCCAAAACTTCAGAGCGGTGTTCGACTTGAGGCGTTATTCTGCCGCTGGTTGTGGCGCATATTATTATGTCCGGACACTTTTTCTTTATCTTATCGAAGATTTCCTTGAATTTCTCCTTTTTATGGGTCGGCATGCCCTGCTCATCTCTGGCATGCACATGGACGAGGGATACGCCAAGCTTATAGGCTTTATATGTATCCTCAGCGATCTCCTCCGCGGTGATCGGAACGTGAATTGTCTGGTCCTTTGTAGGGATCATCCCCGTGGGAGCCAGCTTAATTATCAATTTCTGCTGGATGGGCATCCCAAAGAGCGATATCTGAACTAG
>CAZHNU010000084.1:0-7931 GCA_964534145.1 uncultured Methanotrichaceae archaeon
ACTTAGGCTGAAAATATGAAGTTGGAATCTATAATTTGGCGAAGGCTGGAAATGGATCAGCCGGGCCATGAGTTCTGTTGCCAATCATTGCGAAATTCCGCATGGCATCTGAGAGGAACAGCTGTGTTTGCGCATGATCGGCAGCCGTGCAGGCTGGATTATGCCCTAGTCTGCAATTTTAAATGGGAAACCGAATCTGCAGCGATCTCGGGGTGGGTCGGTAAGAATGCAGTTTCAGCTGAGATCTCTGTCTCTGCCGATCCCTCTCGCCGCTGGCATATCAACGGACAGGAATGTCCGGCAGTGTCGGGCTGCATAGACCTCGACCTGGCCTTCAGCCCGTCCACCAACCTGCTGCCTATTCGACGGCTGGGCCTGGAAGTAGGAAAGGAGGCAAAGGTCAGGGCAGCTTAGCAGCGCTTTCCTAGCTTTGATCTTGAGCCGCTGGAGCAGATCTACCGGCGCCTGGATGCCTTAACCTATCGATATGAGGTTGCAGATGGGAGCTTCGCAGCCGAACTCAGGGTAAACGCATCAGGATTCATCACTGTTTATCCAGGCTTATGGCAGGCTGAGGCTGGCGTCTAAGCATTGCGGTTAGGCCACAGTGCGATAAATCGAAAAACTAAACGAAAAGATTATATGTAACTTTTATATTACGTGTAATGGCTATGACCGTATATGTCTGGATTGGAAGATTTAGCGGAAAGGCTGGAGGCTTTAGGTCATCCTCTGAGGCTGAGGATATTGGCCTTGATGGCAAAGGAGAATGCTGATATGTATTTGAGCGAAATAGCCAATAGGCTGGAGATCAGCAGGGCCCTGGCGAAAATCCACCTCAAAAAGCTGGAGAAAGCGGGCTTCGTCAAGAGCCGGGTGGTTTTAGTCGAAGGTGAGGCCAAGGCCCTCAGATATTACAAGCTCTGCGATTTTGATATCAGCATTTCTCCGGATGCATTGAAAATGGAGGAATAGATAGTGGAAAGCAGAGGCTTGGTTATAGGCACATGCTGGATTGCAGTGGCATTGATCTCTGTCGCCTACATCTGGGTCGGCGGAATTAGCCTATCGACAGATATTGCAGTTGGGCTGCTGGTTTTGCTTGCGTTTGTCGTGACAATAGTTGTAGGCTTCGGGGAACGTGGAATGGAACTGGAACATGAAAGCAAGGCATCAGGCGAGTTCGCAGACATGAGAGCGAAAATAGATGAAATTGCGAGCAAGGTGGATGAGATTAAAAGGGCCTTGGAGGAATAGGAATGGAAAAGAATAGAGATAGCTGGCACAGTGGGGCTTATGACCCCGGATATTTGCTAAGAATCTCCGCCCAGCTGTTCTCGCAGATTATCCACCACCCTAGAGTCTCCTTGGCAAACTCCCGCGCTGCAGGGCAGAAGGCATCGACCGCCAGGTTGTAGGGCATCTCCTTCAAAGGCGGGTGCAGGGGATATTTGGCGCATGTGGCGGGCCTTATCTCGTAGATCCGGCATTCCTTCTTTTCAGTATCGTAAAAGGGACAGGGCTGCTTCAGCGTCCAGGCCTTGATTCCTTTGTCATATCTGCAAAGCGACTTCAGCCGTTTCCTGCCTACATGCTTTGCTATCCTGTCGAAGTCCTCCTTCTCCAGGTAGAGGCCTGCGCCCGGCGTGTAGCAGCACCTGCCGCAGTTCTGGCACCTGAATCTCTCCCAGAAGAGTCCCACACCCTGGTCAGACTCGGCCCGCTTCGGGTCTCTTGCCGGGAGGGGCAGGGCGATGTCGAATGGGATTTTCTCTCCCTGGTCGATCTTCTGGAACTGCTCCTCCCTCTTCAGGACCGACCAGTGCGGCCGCTGGCGAAGAAGCTGCTCGTGCAGGCCGCGCCGCTTTTGCTCAACGCAGGAGGAGGCGCAGAGCTGGTGGCACAGCCGGCGGACGCGGGAGATCTGGTCAGTGTTGTTACTCATATTCAATAGCCTTATGGGTACGGCTTATAATTAAGGATATACCACGACGATTCTAACGGATCCCGCGCAGTCGCAGTATTTTAAACGATTGACAGGCATTGGTTTTGTCGGGTCACAGCCGCAAGACTCAACAGCACCCCAGGGGCCCTAAAGTACTGATTTTAGTTCTTTTGATGATAATCGATTATCTCAGTTCGCTTGGGCATGCTATCTGTGCTTCTCTTTTCCATGACGCAATTCCTTATCTCGCCAATTGCCAGCTTAAGCTCTTCCATCTGCAGGTCTGTCCTGCTCTGGAGCTTTGGTGCCTGACATCTGGCAGTAGGCCTCGATCTCCCTCAGGAATATGTCGCCGTACTTCTCCAGCTTCTTGTCGCCCACGCCCTCGATAGACCTGAACTCGGCCCTGTTTTTAGGAGGCCTTGCTGCCATCTCTTTAAGTCTTGAGTCGTGGAAGACAATATAGGGCAGGAGGCCTTCACGGTCTGCCACCTGCCTCCTTAGAGCCCTCAAGCCCTCAAAGAGTTCTTTATCCAGGCTATAGCCAGAGCAGCTATCAGAGAATCCATCAGAGCCTACTGCTATTACGACCCTCAAATAGACCCTTGAAGCCTTTATCCGGCATCCTGGGCATTATCGTCTCCTGGGCGGGATTTGTCAGCATGATGACCTCGCCTTCCAAAGAGGAGGTCATAGCTCTTCTCGGTCAGCTTGAGGACTGGGTACAGGTCGCCCTCAGTCTGGAGATAGCCCTGCAATATAAGCTCCCGGATAAAAGACAGCCACTGCAAGGCAGGATAATCCCTTCCTGACCCATAAGCCTTCAGAGAGTCATGCCCGTTCTGCAGGATTTTCTGGCCTTTGTAGCCTCGGAGTATGTCCACAATGTGGTTTGCTCCGAACTTCTCATGGGCCTGCGAGACGCATGTCGGAATCTTCTGGGCTATTTTTGCGCCGTCAAACCTTTCCCTTGGGGCAAGGCAGTTATCGCAGCTGCTGCAGTTCACCTCCTCATAGGTTTCTCCAAAGTATTCCAGCAAAGCTTTGCGGCGGCATCCATGGTTCTTGCAGAAGTTCACCATGTCCTGCAGCTTTCTATAGGAAATCCTCTTCTGCTCCTCATCGTTTCCCTGCCTGATGAGGTACTCAATTTTCTTCGTGTCTCCATAGCCGAAGAAGAGAATGCAATCGCTTTGTAGTCCATCTCTTCCAGCTCTTCCGCCCATTCATGCCCTATTCATCATCTCTTCGTATCGTATCTTAAGCTTCTGTTTAATAATCCTGCTCATTTGTTTTCTTCACGAATTCCAATTCCTGCCACCTCCACGGGCGTTTTTCCATCAAGCCCCTCGTGCGGCCTAACAGAGTTGTAGTAAATTCTTTTCCCCCTCAAAGAGGGGCGTTTCCATGCTCTCAAGCCCTCATATCATTTTCGCAATCCCCAATACACCCAGCAAGGCCTTAAGGACAACTAACCGATATCCGAACCTATTGAGCACTCCAAAGGAACCAGGAATAAATCCCGTCCTTAAAAAGGATAATCCAATGAAGCGAGTAGGCTCTGAACTACACTCCTGCTCCTGTAGATGTTGAGGCTGAAGTACTGGTGGGCTGGGAAGTGATTAACCTGATAAATCCGATCGCTATAAAATATAGGAGATCCAACAAATTCAACACCTATAAAAAGAAAGTTCATAGATCTCACGCTTAGAACTTCAAGGGATATATATGGAATATAATAACGCTCTGAATGAAGATGATTTCAAAAAACTGATGGAGGACGTAGAAGGGAAATTGGATGGCTTGGGTTTTGCAATGCGGTACAGGAAGCATTATCCCAACATACCCGACCAGCCAGGGTTCAGCAGCATAAGTGCGGGGCTGATTTCCGGAAAGGCATGCGTTATTATTGCAATGATAGTCCAGCGGCGGACAATCGTCCGCATTGAATGGATTCTTTGCTTCCAGCTGAAGCTGGACAAAGAAGGGAACCTGATCGACGAAATGGAGGAAATAGAGCACCCTCACTATTACGGGAAAACGTTTGGCGAAGGCGGCCGTGTCATCCAGTTCTATCAGGAAAAAACAGATATCGATGAACAGATAGCAGATGCGCAGAGGTTTTTCAGGCAATTTCTTGAGAGGAATAAATGGAGAATCTCTGATAAGTATGCCCAGATGCCGAGCTTCCCGGTAATACTTGAATTCAGCCAGGATTACTGCGATTTTAGCAAAAAATTTTGGGAAGATGAATTGACAACAAGGCTATATGATTTTTTCGCAGGACCCATGATTTCAGCGCTGCCTGAAGGCATCTTTCCAGAATTGACCTCAACCTTCAACTTTTAGCGAACTAATAGCGCGCTGTAGAGAGGATAACGAGACATATCGGAACAGTACCGAAGTATAAAGCACCATATAGCATCGATTCACGCCAAATAGCGCCACATCAGGGGACCCCCCTCCCTTTATGCTTCAATCGCTATGCTGTGGCTTATAAGAATCCCAAAATTGCATCATTTCTTTATAAATGAAATCGCATTTATTTGCGGAAATTCCCAGGCCTCTTTTCTAATGGACAGAGACATAAGTCATAATCTTTTAAGTTTCCAATTACCTCCATACCCAAAAGTTTTTTGTTAGATGATTCAATCTTATTTAAGATACGGAGGGATTCGTTGAAACTATTTATTGCAATCATAGCATTTGGGGTAACTCTAATCCCGATTGGAGTTGGCTCAGCTGATCAATATGCGGATGCATCCGCTAAGATGGAAGAAGTAATAAGTGGTCCTTTGGGATTAGCTGCATTTAGACCAAGTGTCATTATGACCGATTCTGAAATACACATTACCCTTTCTCCAACGCAGCAAGGAGACTACCCTACTTTTGATGATGTTAAAAGAATTATCGAGCTTTACTATAAGATCCTAGATGATACGGGATATGCAGGCAGCTTGGTATTAGTTATAAACAACCTTGACGGCATAGGCGCTTATAGATGGTTTATGGGTTTGAACTCCAGGGAGGATTTTTATTCGCAGCCGAATTATGTGATGAACAGCACACAACAATTAAATCCAGGTCATGAAGGAATTGCAGGTTCAGCAGATTGGGTATACAGAGATCCAGCTTATGTGGGTACTATACCGGCGGCGTATTCATAAACATATATGTATAAAATTCGGCATAAGATGGATATTTCGCATGATGTGGTTAGAACTACGGAGGCTTTTGCAAAGTAAAAAACACAACGAATGTATAGAGAATATTCAGCGTTCGACCTTCAAACCTAATTTTATCCAATACTGCCTAATTGTCCAAATATTTAAGTATTTGATAGTACAATCAGGATAATATTGAATTATAATTCTCACAACTGTGCAGAAGCAGTGAACCGGAAGGGAGAAGCATTAGCGCAGGTAGGGATTCGATGAGGGATAGAGAACCTCAGGAGATCTATAAAGCCCGAATCTGCTTCTCCAAAAAGGACAACCTATCCACAGAGCACTTCATAGAGCTGATCGAGAAGCGAGCCGAAGACTGTTACGCCTGGGAAAGGAAATGCAGAGCCCAGGGCAATCCCAAAGATGCCGAGCGTATGAGAAAAACCAGGGAGCAGATGCTTAGAACCATTGAGAGGTTGGAATGTCCATCACGCAAGCAGAGATAAGTAAGACCTTTGATCTGATGAATCAGCGGTCAGATGCTCCTAATCTGATCTCCGAGCAGTTAAACGCCATAGATCTGCTAATTTTGGGTAAAACCGACAAGGAAGTATCTGAAGCAATAGGTGTTAGGCGTGAAACTGTCACAAGATGGCACAAAAACGCATTTTTTATCGCGGAGTTGAACGCCAGAAGAGAGGAGCTGTGGGTAGAGTCCAAGCTCAGGTTAAAGGCCCTGGTTCATGATGCTGTGGATGTGCTTACTAATGGCCTCAAGTCATCCGATGAAAAGATAAAGATAACATCGGCAGTCCACATCCTGAAGACCGTGGGCCTATATGGCGAGGTGAAAGATAGCTTCGGACCTACTACGCCAGAGAGAGCGGTCTGGGATCAGAGGTCTGAGAAAGAGCTTCAGATTTACATGGCGCTCAGACCGGATTCGTTCTGCGATTGGTCGGTTAAGCATCACATGGAGGAGTTGGCCCATGAGGATACGCATAGGACGATGAAGTTTTGGTATGAGTTTGCTGTGGATGAGTAGAAGAAGGAGCTTAGGGAGTATAAGAAGAGGCTCAAAGCGCCTCAAATCAAGCTTGTTCCGATGACCATTGAGCCTATAGAAGATGGAACTCCTTAAATCAAGCATTAACCGGGAGGATACCGAAATAGAACTTAGCCCTGAGATTTAAGTGCTCGTGGATGAGAGCTTGAAGCATATTGAGGAAGAGACAACCTGCCTTTAATCTCTTTCCATTAATGCTTGGTAAGTGATTCTCATATTTGCATATTCAAAAAGCTTATCACTAAAAATGCAAATGTATCTCAAGAGGGAATTATCGGTGAGGACAAAGGTAATACTCATTTTATGGTTGTTATTCATGGCACCTTTAATATCAGCTTCTGGGCAGCAGACTGCAGAAGATTGGCTCCACAAAGGCCTTACCCTTTATTATCAGGGCAAGTACGATGAAGCCATCGAGGCTTACGACAAAGCCTTGGAGATTAATCCACAATCTGCGGAAGCCTGGACTGAGAAAGGCATTGCTCTCTATGAGCAGGGAAGGTATGGCGAAGCCATTAATGCTTACGATAAGGCCATCGAACTAAATCCTCGATTAGCAGAGGCCTGGAACGAGAAAGGCATCACTCTCTATAGCCAGGGCAAATATGATGAGGCTATTAAGTATTACGATAAAGCAATCGAATTAAAACCACATTTAGCAGAGGTCTGGCTTAATAAGGGTTCTGCTCTCTGTTGCCAAGGTAAGTACGATGAAGCTATTCAGGCTTTTAATAGAGCAATAGATATCAATCCGCAATCTGCAGGGGCATGGAGCAATAAAGGCATCGCTCTTGATAATTTGGGTAAGTACGATGAGGCCGTACAAGCATATGATAAAGCTATTGAAATCAATCCAAAATTGACAGAAGCCTGGTATAACAAAGGCAATACTCTCTATAAGCAGGGAAAGTACGATGAAGCTATCGTGGCTTATGAGAAGGTTACTGAGTTAGACCCGCAATTAACAATAGCCTGGCTCAACAAAGGCACTGCTCTCTATGATCAGGGTAAATACGATGATGCGATTCAAGCATTCAATAAGGCAATTGAGATTAATCCCCAATTTACAGAAGCCTGGTATAACAAAGGCACCACTCTCAAGGCGCAGGGCAAGTATGGTGAAGCTATTCAGGCTTTCGATAAGGCCATAGAGATCAATCCTTAAGATGCAGAAGCTTGGTGCTACAAAGGCCTTGCCCTCAATCATCTACACAAATACGATGAGGCTATTCAGGCTTGTAATAGGGCCATTGATATTAACCCACAATTCGCAGAAGCCTGGAGTAACAAAGGTTATGCTTTCGGTTCGCAGGGCAAATACGATGAAGCCATTAAGGCTTTTGATAAGGTCATAGAAATCAATCCAGATGATTCTATAGCTTGGAACAATAAGGGAGGAATTCTCGGTCTGCAGGGTAAGTATGATGAGGCTCTTCAAGCTTTTAACAGAGCCATAGAGGCAGATCCACAGAATGCAGACGCTTGGGATTACAAAGGTATTGCTCTAAAGGCGCTCGGTCGTACTGCAGAAGTCGATGCAGCCTTCGCCAAGGCCAAGGAGCTGGGATATACAGGCTAATTCTCGCCCTGCCAATGCCTATCGGCATAAGCCCACACCCCTTTTTGACTTGGCTTATTCTGGAGTGCATGGCCTGGCCTCATCGATGTGGGAAAGTGCATCCTCTAGTTTGTGTACCTTATCGATATTTCCAAGCTCGCGATATTCCTTGATCCTTCTTAAGATGAGGCTACG
>CAZHNU010000085.1:0-7930 GCA_964534145.1 uncultured Methanotrichaceae archaeon
CTAGTGCATCATAACATAAGTTTTTCATCCTAGGAAATCCATATGACCACTAATTATGTCGAAGAAGACAATATTTGTCGTAAAATTGACAGATGAAGATCGGGAATAATGGAACGATTGAAGCACAAGTTACCCTTCTTGCCTGCTCAAAACCACCAGAAGGCAAATCGACCTGGACTCTGAAGCTTTTAGCTGATAAGCTTGTAGAAATTGAGGTTGTAGAATCCATATCTACTATGACCGTTCAGAGGATCTTAAAAAAAGCGAAACCAAGCCTTGGCAGAAAGTTAGATGGTGTATGCTGATGACTGAAGCCATCAGCAGCACCGATGCAATCGATGCTTTGGCGAGATAACAAGCGATTACATAATGCATATGGAAGACGTGCTGGACCAGTATGAGCAACCCTATGATCCCAAGCATCCTTTAATCTGCATGGATGAAATGCCATGCCAGCTGATAGATAACGTTTTAGTTCCTCTCCCACCTAAACCAGGAAAATCCCAAAGAGTCGATTACGAATATCGCCGTAATGGCATATGCTGTGTTTTTATTGCCTTTGATCCACATGCCAGCTGGAGAACAATATCTGTTAATGAACACCGGACTAAAATTGATTATGCCCATTTTATGAAAGGGCTTGCTCAGAAATATCCTGAGGCAGAGTCAACCAAAGTTGTCCAGGATAATCTCAATACACACTCTGCGGGTTCTTTCTATGAGGCCTTTTCTCCTGATTAGGCCTTTGAATTAGCTAAGAAGTTCAAATTCCATTTCACTCCCAAGAAGGGCAGCAGGCTTAACATGGCTGAAATTGAGTTCTCGGCTCTTTCCAGGCAATGCCTGAACCGGCGAATTGGTGATATCAAGACATTAGCTATTGAGGCGGGCGCTTGGGAACAGGACCGGAACAAGGCAAAAGTAACGGTTCGATGGCAATTCACAAAAACCAAAGCGAAAGAGAAGTTCTGCAGACATTATCTCAGGATAAAAAACTAATGTTATGGTGCACCAGTGATATCCGTTTCGCATGATAGAGTTAACCAAAACCCATCTCGTCCAAAAAATTTGCTAGATATTAATATCTACTTTAATCCTACTTTCCATGAACTGTAGCCCTTCATCGAAAAATTTATAGTATCTTACCTTTAGCTGATCTATTATCAGAAATACTATTATCACATAGATCCATACTACGACGGCCAGGTTCCAGCCGATGGGCGGGATCAGGAAACCATAGACTGCAATTAAGGTGGCTATGATCTGGGTTCCTAACACCGCTGCAATCAGCAGATTGCTGGGGCGATAGGACCAGAAATGACCTTTAGTCCGAGCTATGAATATGATAAAGTGGCCGGCCACGGAGAGCTTGAGGTACATGAAGGACTGAAGTACCTCTTTGCTCAGATGCAGATAATCAAGTCCGAAGAAAAGCAGGCCAAAGGACTCTACTGTTCCTATCAATCCAAGAAATAGGGCCATTCCCATGACCGAGGACATTCTCCATCGATCGGGCTTTAGCGAGTACTCCGCCCGGTCATAGGCTATGGACATAATGGCAAAATCGTTAAGCAAAGCCAACAATACTATCATTATGGCCGTCACCGGATAGAAGTTGAAGATGACTATTGATAAAGTGATGAAGAACAGTACTCTGATGGTCTCGGATATGCGGTAAATGGCGTAGCTGTTCATGCGCTGGAATATCTTGCGGCTCTCTTTGATGGCGTCAATGATGACGGACAGACCCGGTTTGGTTAGAACTATTGCGGCCGCAGACTTGGCAGCATCTGTTGCTCCCGAGACTGCGATTCCGGCGTCGGCTTTCTTCAAAGCGGGGGCATCATTGACTCCATCACCAGTCATGCCGACGATGTGTCCTCTGGCTTGAAGCAGCTCTACTATCTTGAATTTGTGCTCAGGAAATACTTGGGCATAACCGTCTGCCTTTTCGATGATATCCGTAGCCTCTTCATCTGGTTTGTCGAGGAAGTCCGATGCGGGCTCAATATTGGTTCCCAGACCCACCATCCGAGCAATCTCTTTTGCTATGGCTACGTGGTCGCCAGTGACCATTATTATGCGGACACCCAATGACTGAGCCGTTTTGATGGTCTCGGCAGAGTCTTCTCTGGGCGGATCTTGAAGGGCAATAAGACCCACATAGCGCCATGCACCTTTGGAGTCCGTGCTGGCAACGCCCAGTGCCCGGTAGCCCTTCGAAGCGAAAGTCTCTACGTTTTGGTCAACTAAGGCGATCGCTATACTATTTGCTGCTAATGAGAGTATGGCCTGAGGTGCACCTTTGGCTGTCTTGAAGCTGCCTTGAGGACCCTCTATTTCGGCTTCAGTCCTCTTGGAAACGGGATCGAAGGGCTTGAACTTGCCCAGTTTGTAGCTGCCTGGTTCAACCTGCTCTTCTTTGCTCTTCTTTATGATGGCGATATCTATGAAATCGCCGTTCTCTTCTCGGGAGGCTAAGGAGCCAAACAGGAGCACATCCTTCTCGGTGAAGCCTTCGAAGGGCACTACCTCTGCCACCGTAATGGCATTCTGAGTTATGGTGCCGGTCTTATCTGAGCAGAGAACATCAACGCCTGCCATCTCCTCGATGGCTGCCAGCCTGCTTACTATGGCCTCCTTCTTGGAGAGTTCCATAGCACCCACTGCCATGGTCACGGACAGAACGGCTGGAAGGGCGGCGGGTATGGCGGCTACTACTAGCACTAGGGCGAACTGCAAAGTCTGCAGGAGGCTTTCATGCCTCAGAGTGGCTACGATGAATACTAGGGTCACCAGGACTACGGCCAGAATGATCAGATAATCTCCAATCTTGACCACAGCCTTCTGAAAGTGGCTCTGGGTCTTGGCCATTTCTACTAGCTTGGCAGTGCGACCGAAGTAGGTATTCATCCCCGTAGCAAAAACCAGGGCAGTCATCTCTCCCTGACGAACTATTGATCCAGAGAAAGCAACCTCGGAGACCTTTTTCTCCACAGGCAGCGATTCACCCGTCAGGGAGGATTCGTCTACCTGGAGGAAATCGCCATCAATGAGCTTGATGTCTGCCGGAACGATCTCACCCAAACGGATTCTGACTATATCACCGGGTACAAGTTCTCTGGATGGAAGGCCTTTCCATTGTCCATCTCTCTGGACCCTGGCCGTAGGTGCAAGCCTCTCCTTTAAAAGTTCAATTGCATTGTCGGCTTTGTGCTCCTGCCAGAAGCCAACAACGCCGTTCATGAGCAGAAGCAAGAAGATGATGGCAAAGTCGTCCCAGCGACTTAGTATTGCGGAAAGAATGGCTGCAGCCTCAATCATCCAGGGAATGGTCCCCCAAAAATAGCCCAGAAATTTTATAAGCGGATTGGCCTTCTTCTCCGTAATCTCGTTCGAGCCGTATTTCTGAAGCCTCTCTACTGCTTCTGATGAGGAAAGGCCGTTTTTATTTGAGGATAGCTTTGCTATAAGGTCTGCTGCAGACGCACTCTTGGCCTCATCAGCGCTAATAGTAAGACTATCGTTCATTTTGCTTGATGATATTTAACTTCATATTCGATATTAAACTGTTGATCTATAACTATGCCGGCCATCTGGCCTTCGAAAATTTAGTTAAGCAGTTACAAAATCGAAAATCAGAAAAGGCACCCCTGGGCTTCTCTTATCCATCCATCATAGAATTCAAAGTACGGTACTATGAATTTTTCGACGAAGGGCCGAAGTTCATGAAAAAAGATTGAAAGCAGATTGATCATCTCCCATCCATCTTCTTCTCTGTCTCTAGCACCTTCAGGGTTATCTTCATCACAGAATCTGGATTGATACATATGAAGTCTATTCCTTCTTTTACAAGAAACTCAGCAAATTCCGGATAATCACTTGGTGCCTGGCCGCACAGGCCACTATGCCTCTTGTTCCGTTTTGTTCCCTGGATGGCAAGAGAAACCATCTTCTTGACGTCTGGATCTCTTTCGTCGAACTCCTTGGCAAGCAATTCGGAGTCCCTGTCTATTCCAAGGGTTAGCTGGGTCAGATCGTTAGAGCCTATGGACATACCGTCTACCAGCTGACAGAACTCATCCACCAGGATAACATTGCTGGGAATCTCGCACATGAGATACACTTCTAGTCCGTTATCGCCGCTCTTCAGACCGTTTTTCTCCATCTCGGTGAGTACTTTCTTGGCTTCATCCGCCCGACGGCAGAATGGTATCATTATTATCACGTTGTCAAGACCCATGACTTCTCGGACTCGTTTGAGGGCAGCGCACTCAAGGGCAAAGCTCTCTCTGTACCGCTCATGGCAGTATCGAGAAGCTCCTCGAAAACCCGGCATTGGGTTATTTTCCTCCAGCTCGAAGTCCTCGCTACCGATGAGGTTGGCGTATTCGTTCGACTTGAAATCGCTGAGTCGGACAACGACTGGTCGAGGGTAAAAAGCAGCCGCTAAGGTTCCTATGCCCTGGGCGAGCTTTTCCACGAAGTATTCCTTCCTGTCTTCGTGGCCAAAAGCCAGATCCTCGATTTCCTTCCTAGTGGCCTCGTCCTTAACCTTCTCAGGATGGATCAACTCCATAGGATGAACTTTGATGTAGCCGCTTATTATGAGCTCCAGGCGAGCCAGGCCGACGCCGTCATTAGGGATCATGGATGTGGAAAAGGCCGCCTCGGGGTTGCCCAAGTTTATCATAACCTCCGTCTTGGGCCGAGATAAGTCCTTTAAGATGATTTTCAAGTGATCTAATTATAATATAAATCTCTAATCAAATTAGTGCTCTAGCTGCTATTCGCCTGCACCTACTTTAAACTCCGCAGAAGCCGCCACATCTCTTGTAGTATCAGACCTAGCAAAAGGAATTCGGTCAATTTATCATTGTGCAGAGAAGCATAAATGCTGTTATCATAATCGTTGACCCTAGCCAAGATATGTTCGGAATCAACAGATTAATATGATATCGACACGGAATATTAAACCAGTTGGGATTGAGATTACTGCTGCAATGAACGCAGATGACACCGAAAATACTTCTGTAAAGGATCTGATGAACAAGTTCGTCACCAGCCAGACAGGGGCTTAGAAAAAGAAATCAAAGAGATCTAAAGGAATCCGTTTTATTCAATTTAAAAATATAAAAACATCCTTCGAGGAGGAAAACAGGCCTTGGCAAAAGCCGAATCAAAAAAATTATATCATCTTCCACAAGAGCTTGAAAGACTGGAGGAGCTGGCTTTAAATCTATGGTGGAGCTGGCATCCAGAGGCCAGGATGCTCTTCAAGAAGCTGAATCGTGAGGCCTGGAAGGAGAGCTATCATAATCCCATAAAGATGCTTGAAGAACAGCCTGGTGACATTCTGCGATCCGCCTCAAAAGACCCAGAATACTTGCGCCATTATCATGCCGTGGCAGCAAGATTTAGGGAAGATTTGGCTTCGGACGCGGGTTGGTTTGCAAAGAACGTCAAAGATCTTCGCTCCCTGCCCATAGCTTACTTTTCAGCCGAGTACGGGCTGCATCATTCCTTGCCCTTTTATGCCGGAGGATTGGGTTTCCTGGCAGGGGATCACGTTAAGGAGTGCAGCGATCTGGCTGTTCCTCTGGTCGCAGTGGGTTTCATGTATCCCGAGGGCTACCTGCTCCAGAGGATTCGCTCCGACGGCTGGCAGGAGAATGTGGATGAGGTTCTCGACAGAGATTCAGCACCCATCTCCAGGGTTATGAACGATGCGGGAGAACAGCTCATGGTCAAGGTTCCCTTTCTGGACCCGCCGCTATTTGTGGCTGTCTGGAAGGTGGCAATAGGACGCATATCGCTCTATCTGCTGGATACAGATATAGATCGCAATGATCCCTGGAATAGGGGAATATCAGCCCATCTCTACATAGGTGACATCGAACAGAGGCTTCGGCAGGAGATTGTCCTGGGCATTGGCGGAAGCGAGGTCTTGAGATCCCTGGGCATCAAGCACTCTGCGATGCATCTGAATGAAGGGCATCCCGCCTTCGCTCTTTTGGAAAGGATCAGGGAAAGGATGCAAGGCGGAATGAGCTACGAGGACGCCGCTGCTCAGGTAAAGGCAACCACAATTTTTACCACACATACGCCAGTTCCCGCAGGGCATGACGTCTTCCCCTTCTACCTCATGGACAAATATTTCAGCCGCTACTATCCACTCTTGGGCCTGAAGCGAGAGGATTTCATCCGCCTGGGCTCCAATCCAGCCGATCCCAACGCGGGGTTCAATATGACAGCCTTTGCCCTCAAGATGGCCGGACACCATAACGGCGTCAGCAAGAGACATGGTGAAGTAGCACTTCAGATGTGGCCGTCCCTCTGGCCCGCTCAGGAAGCAGACGGGAAATCTATTAATTTTATCACTAACGGAGTGCACGTTCCCACCTGGATTGAGCCCAGGATGGAGCTGCTTTTCGATAAGTATCTTGGTTCCGATTGGTTGAAGGATCACGATAATAAAGTAGTTTGGGAACGGATAGACGACATCCCGGAGGTTGAATTATGGGATGTTCACTATCGCTTGAAAGTTAAACTGATCGACTACATCAGGTACCGAATCAGGAAGCGGTGGGTCGAAGATCGGGTCAGCCCAACAAATGTAGTTGCAGGAGGGTCTCTCCTGGAGCCTTACGCTTTGACCATTGGGTTTGCCCGGCGCTTCGCCTCCTATAAGAGGGCGGATCTGATATTTTTTGATAAAGAGCGACTGAAGAGAATCCTCAATAACAGATGGCATCCTGTGCAGGTGATATTTGCAGGAAAGGCCCATCCCGCTGACGATGCAGGGAAGAGAATTCTGCAGAGGGTTTTCAACTTTGCCCATGATCCAGAATTGGGTGGGAGGATCGCCGTTGTGGAGGATTATGATGAGCTGCTGGCACAGTACATGGTACATGGCGTCGATCTCTGGCTCAACAACCCTGTTCCGCCCATGGAGGCGTCAGGTACCAGCGGCATGAAAGCATGCCTGAACGGCGTTCCGCAGCTGAGCATCCTGGATGGCTGGTGGATGGAGGGGTACAACGGCAGAAACGGCTGGGCGTTCCAAGGTGCAGATGGCCCGGAAAGAGACGCAAAAGACGCCGGAGCCATTTACGACATTCTGGAGAACGAGGTGGTTCCCCTTTATTATGAAAAAGATAGCACTGGTCTGCCCCATTCATGGGTCCAGGTCATGAAAGAGGCCATGAAAAGCGTTGGTTCAAGGTTTTCTGCGCGGAGAATGGTCAAGGAGTACATCACCTACTTTTATCAGGAGGCTTTGCAGCATGCGTGAATAACCATCATGACTTTTTTGCGTTTCAGTATTTGCTCGGATCTATAACTCGTCGTGTGACAAATAATTGATATCGACGATTGCGATAATCTAGACTGAAGGATGAATTGCCATCCACGGAGAAAGACTAAGCACTGGTAGCAATTCTAGTTACAATCAATATATCTGACTGGTGATTCCAGGCCAAAGAGACCCTATGCGAGTCATGCCAGAACGCGATTAAGAAGCCCTTTAGATTGAAGAACACCTAAGCCTGAGGATGAGGCAGTTAATATCAAGAAATTGACCTCATGGGAGGCTCTACATAGTGCAGGCTGCCCCTCACCGTCTATGGGTTGCCAAGTCAGGTCATGAAGGCCAGCTGGCCGACGCATGGATGTAGCAGCAGCCAGAAAAGCGATGGAAGAAAGACGCTTTAGGTTCAGGAGTTCATGTTATCGGTGAAACAGCAGCCATAACATGATACAACCGCCGAGAATTAACATAAAGGTGCTTGATATGAAAACCAATTTCTTAATAGAATCTTCATCCATTTATTCACTCTTTGTTCACGCCTACTATTACTATTTTACATCAATATCGGGCAGTGTATCGAATTGTCTGTAATTTGGCAACAAGGATATAGGCCCTGTTATC
>CAZHNU010000086.1:0-7258 GCA_964534145.1 uncultured Methanotrichaceae archaeon
CTAGTGTTGCTATGAAGACTTTTTTGTTCTATAAAATTGTAGCTGCTATGGCGCTCCATCAAAGGGTGTTTGTCTTCTACTGATCCAACCCGATACGGCAGTTCGCTGATGCCATCTCCATTCTCGTCGTTCATCTGGTCATAATTCCAGTAGTTGCCCAGAAATCCTTCAAAGTTGTCATCATGATATTTATATCGTATTATTTTGCTTGAATTCCAGCGATTAGTTGAGATAAACGAATAAACATCATATACATTATCGCTGAAGCTGTTGAGATAAATATTATTGCTGCTGGACTCTTCTCTGTATATGCCTTCATCGAGGTGCATGCCCTCATAGTTATCTGTTATGCTGTTGAAGAGGAGGATGTTATGGCTTGAATTTTGCAGCGTGATGCCCTGTCGGCATTTGAGAGCCCGGTTTCCTGTGATGTCGTTTTGAACAGATCCCTCGAGGTATATTCCTGTCTCTTTGCTCTGGACGCTATTCTCTTTAATGGTGTTCTTTTTAGAAGCAATAATATTGACTCCGGCATCGTTTTTGGATAAATAATTGGCAGTTAAGTCGTTGCCGTTAGAGATCTCTACTCTGATACCTTCACTATAGCTATCAAGCTCGTTTTCGCTAATTTTATTGTCGTTTGACGACCTGAGAACTAGGCCGCTGCCCCCCATGCTAAATATGTTTTTGGAGAGGATATTCTTCTCGGAGTTCTCCATCAGTACTCCTTGCGGGCTCTTCCTTATCTGGTTTTCCGCAAGCATATTGGTTCTTGAATCCCTTAGATAGATTCCTCTAACGAGGTTTCCGCTGAGGTTATTATGGAATAATGTATTGTTGAAGGACCTATTGATCAATAGGCCGTCGTTGTTGGAATCCACAAAATTTTCGCAAAGATTGTTATCATCTGATGCCAAGAGCACGATGCCCTGTGGATTTCCTGCAGCTTTATTCCTCTTCAAAATGTTATTTCTTGATTTTTCAAGCAGAATTCCTTCAACAATGCCATTGCATGCAAAGTTGTCTGTTAATTTATTTGATACCGAATCCGCGAGATAAATGCCAACGCCTTTTGAAGTATCGTTGAAGCTGTTTTTGGAGATCGAGTTATTACCGGAGGATATTAGGTAGATGCCGGCATGCACGTTGGCATCTGCACTGTTGTTCTCAATTCCGTTATAATTGGAGTAAAAAAGCACTATCCCATAAGCGTCATTCCCGATGAAAGAATTTCCCGCTATCGAATTGTTCCTTGAGTCATAAAGATAGAGGGCATAATCGTTTTTTGCAGCATTGTTGGAGTGAATTTTATTTGACCATGACAAATAGGGGTAAATCCCGTAGTCGTTATTAATAGCCATGTTTTCGCTGATGATATTTCTGCTTGACTCTGAGAGCACGACTCCGTAATCGTTGGTGATCAAAGTGTTATTGATGACATAGTTATCATGAGATTGAAAGAGCTTTATTCCTATCCCCAGATTATAGCTGGCATTGTTCCTTTGGAGGAGGTTTCCCCTGGAATTGATGAGAAGAACTCCCGCGTTGTTGTTCTCACGAATGTTGTTATCGGTGAGATTATTCCTTCGGGCAGAAAATAATACCACCCCACCCAGATAGTTATCGCAAACATCATTATAATAAATAAAGTTATCTAGAGACTCCACATAAATGCCTATGCTATTTTCTAAAACGCTATTATCGGCGATAGTGTTGCCATTGGATAGGATCTTGATTCCCGACATCGACCAGCCTTTTGCGCCGGTGATGTTGAAACCCTCCAGGACGACCCCATCGGCCGCAACGGTGACCGTATCGCTTTGGTCTATTGAGCTTACTGTCGGACTCGTTCCATCGGCTGGCAATCCGATGAGCTTCAGCCTCTTGTTAATGTTAATGCTCTCGTTGTAGATTCCGCTTCTCACATAAACAGTGTCTCCTGCAGAGGCGAGATCAACGGCCGATTGTATGCTCTCTCCCGGACTTACCGATATGGTCGCACCCTGGGATACCGATAAATGGCTTAATAGGAATGCTGCGCAAAGAAAAAAGCATTGCAGGGAAATTAATCGTCCTGGCCTCTTATGCAATGGAATCACTCCATCCAGGGAACGGCCATACCGGTTCGACAACACTCTCGTTCACAGGCCAGACAGTCCTGTAACGTCCTCTCTGTACCTGTACGAGTATTGAACCGCTAAGCACGTTCTGGTGGGTCTTCGGGTCGAACTGAATTCCCTTCCAGGGCATGATTGTGATCTCTCCCGGCATGCTGAACTCCTCAAGAGACCTCCTTATAGCCTGTGGATCTGTAGAGCCCGCTATGTCTATGGCCTGAACCAATATGACTAAGCCCATGAATGCCCGTGCAGAGTTTCCGTTCATATTGCTTCCATAAAAATCATGATAAGCATCGTTGATATTCAGAGCGAGGTACTTATCTGTGTCTCTGGCCCAAGTCTCGCGGCTCAGGATGTTCTCAGCATCAACGCCTAGCTCCTGGAGGAACTGCTGTTCGATGAAGCCGGAATTATCGCCGATGATGGCCGAGGGTGTGTAATTCATCTGCTTATAGGTCTGAATGCTCAGGATGGCATCGGGCAGATAGGACGCCTGGATAAGCACCGCCTCTCCTGCATCCTTTAATTGTTGGACCTCCTCAGTTAAGTCGGTATCTTTAGGATCATAAGATACGCTGGCTGCGATCCCGTATCCTCTCTTATTCGCCTCCTGGATGACCAGCGCCTGGAAGTCATTGCCGTAAAGGTTGTTTAATGTAAGAAGGGAGATTTTGAAGTCTCCCTCTTTCTCCCTCATAGCATCCAAGAACGAAAAGAGGTTCTCAATGAACGTCTTTGCAGATGGACCTGTTCGAAAGAACCACTGAAAGCCGCGCTCTGTTAGGCTCGATGCTGTGGATACCGGGCAGATGAAGGGAATGCCCTCCCTCTCGGCCACCTCGCTTTCAGCAGCTGTCGCATCGCTGCCGTAAGAGCCCAGGAGTGCTACAGCCTTTCCCTCAGATATGAGGCGCTCGGCCTCTATCGCCCCTAATGTCCCGTTGCCCTGGTCGTCGGCAAAAACCAGACGGATCTTGGCTCCTCCAAGGCCGGGCAGCCCGTTGGTCTTCTCGTGGGGGATGCCGGGGTGGTAATGCTCGCCGTTCACAATTCTCGCCCCAAGCTCTGCCCCGTTTTTAATCTCAGTGCCCTCCTTCTCCAGCGGTCCGCTCAGGGGAGCCAGCACTCCTATGATTACTTCCTGCGGATCAGAGGACGATGCAGCCTGCGCCTCTGATTCGATGGATCCAAGGTAAAGCATCAGACAGAGGGCTGCAAATATCATTGGCGGCCTCATACACCAGTCACCTCTTTGGCGAGCGGATGCCTGTCCATGCTCTGTCCACCGGGAATGCGATATGTCTTGGTGCACATATCTCCCGATGGAGCGCAGCCTCCTGGGGATAAGGCGTAACTTGCGTAATAGTTGCCCATCTCTTCATTATCCCAGAGATTGATTCCATCATCATAGGCATCATGATCGCGATTGTCTTTTAGAGAGTTGAGAAACAGGGTGTTATCATGAGATGATTCAAGGCGTATGCCGTAGCAGCTTTTGCTGACATTGTTTCCAGCCACAAGGCAAGCGTTGGATTTTGAGAGGTGCAGGCCGTCTTCTTCGCTGTGTGTGATGGTGTTTCCAATTATTTTTCCGTCTCTTGTCTCATCCAGGCATATTCCTTCGTGCAGGACTGCGGTGAGTAAATTCTTTATGAGAGTTATATTCGACGAACCCTGAACGCAAAGTCCGTCCCTGCCGCCATAGATGTTGTTTCCCATCACTGTATCGGCTTGGCATAGAACGCCTATGTAAATGCCATTTAGGTCATTATCAGTAAGATTGTTTCCAGCTATGTAGTTATTCGAGGATTGATAAAGGTGGATGCCATCGAGGTTCTCATTTCCGCTATTGTCCAGCAGAAGGTTGCCATCGGAGGTGTAAAGGGATATCCCAAATTCGTTCCTAATAATGGTATTATTGGCAACCACATTTTCCATGGACGAGCGCAGCTCTATCCCGGCCATGCCGTTGCTATCAATTTCATTATCCCGCAAGGATAGGTTTTTAGAGCCTTTTAGGCTTATGCCGTTCCTGGCATTCTTTCCGGCTGCATTTCTCTCTATAATTATTTGCCTGCAACCTTCCATGGATAAGCCGTCCAAATCATTGCCTCTGATCTCATTGGCATATATGGTGCAGTTTTCTGCATTATTGAGGGCGATGCCTGAATTCTGATTGAAATTAATTTTGTTCTCCAATAGTGCTAAGCTGGAGCTATTAGTGTCCAGTCCATCATACCCATTGTTACTGATATCATTCCTGTAAAAGGTCACGTTATTGGAGTCAAGCAAGTGAATGCCGTCATTATCATTCCCGCTGATGTTGTTGTTTCTAAGAAGGCAGTTGTGGCAGTGGGAGATGTGAATGCCGTCCTCTTCGCAGGCGTGCATGCTATTGTTGTACAGCAAAGCTTCGGTTACGTTGTTAAGATTTATTCCTATGCTTGTGTTGGCTATAATCAGATCCCTGACTGTTATGTTCTTGCAGTCCAAACAGTAGACCAAGGCGGCGTTAGAGGCAGAATCAATGATCATGTCTGAGGCTTCAACCAAATAATAAATGGGCTTGCCGTCTATTAGATTGCTTGGGAAGACCATATTATGTGATATTCGATGCTCATCCAGGGCCTCGAAACCATATCGATTGCCAGAGAAATTGTTATTTCTCAATATATTGTTCTTGGAAAGATACAGCTCTATTCCAAAGACATTGTTGATTACGCTGTTGCCATCTATGATATTGCTGTCGGCTCCGTCATCTAGGGATATACCGTAATTGTTGTTACAGGCGGTGTTTTTAAGAATATGATTGAAATTGCTATTTTCATCCAGGTCTATTCCATCGTCTCCGTTGTTGGCCAGGAGGTTTTGCGAGACTATGTTGTGGCAAGACCCCCTTTCCAAATCTATGCCGTCGTCAATGTTGTTGCTAAGGTTGTTATTGGTGATATTGTTATAGCAAGCCCCATCTAAAAGAATGCCCTCAAAGCATCGGCTGATGGTATTCTCCTTTAGCGTGTTGTTATCGGAGAGGACCTTGATGCCCGCCTGGCCATTTTGGCTCGCATTTATAATTACGAATCCCTCCACATGTGCTCCTTCTGCCGTCAGGACCATGCCGCTTCCTTCTTTAAGTGCGTTCACAGCAGGTCCGTCGAGGCCTCGCAGGATTATGGGCTTTGTGATGTTGAGGTTCTCGTAGTAGGTCCCGTTTCGCACCTCGATCACCTCTCCGGGATTTGCCCTATCTATGGCCACCTGGATTTTCTCTCCGGGAGATACGACATGCGATGCCCCCTGCAAAGAGCACATCAGGAAGAGCATGCAGATGGCTGAAGCAGTGACCTTTGGACTCATGAGCGTAAGTCCTCTAAATCTTTTTGCAGATCCTTGGACATCTTTGCCCCATCGAGGTTGGCCTTGGCCAGGGAGTAGAGGGTGAACTGGTCATACTTGATCCTCTCCAGGTTGGCTCCTTGAAGGTTTGCGCCGGTCAGCTCAACCTGGCTTAAGCTCGCCTCGCGAAGATCAGCTCCGCTCAAATTTGCATTGGTTAGAAATGCCATGTCTAAGTTAGTATTCCTCAAAGAGGCCTTTGACAGGTCAACGCCTCTAAGGTCGATCTGGCGAAGATCTATTCGGTCCAAAATCACCTGCTTCATCCTCGCTCCCATCAGGCGGATGGCCGTTAGATCTGCGTCTGATAGGTCCGCCCCTTCCAGATTTGCCCTGGTTAAGTCCGCGTAGGGCAGCTTGGCCATCGATAAGTCGGCTTCGCTGAGGTTAACCTCGGTCAGATCTGCATATGCCAGGTTTGCCCTCACCAATCGGGCCTCGCTCATTTGCGACCTCATGAGATAGGCTCGGGTAAAATCGGCATCGCTGAGGTCCGCACCGCAGAGGTTGGCGCTATACAGCTCAGCCCTGGAGAACTGGGCGCGAGAGAGATAGGCTCCTTGAAGATCTGCCCAGCTGATATGTGCTCCAATCAGGTTGGCGCCGACCAGATACATGTCACGAAGGTTGGCTCCGCTCAGGTCCGTTCGAAATAGCCTGGCATCGGTCAGATCTGCTCCTGATAGGTCCGCATCCGACAAATCCGCCTCAGTCAGGTCGGTTTTAACCATTTTTGCCTCGCTTAAATTAGAGCCCGATATTTCAGCCCTCTGGAGACTTGATTCGCTCAGATCGGCATTTCTGAGATCGCAGTTGCTGATGACAGCCCCCGTCAGGTCGGCCTTAGTTATATCTGCGTGGGTTAGGTTGACATCGTTAAGCCAGGCCAGGCGCAAATATGTGTGATTCAGGATCGATTCACTCAGGTCCGAGCCTCTGAAGTCCGATTGGTTGAGATGGTATCCGCTGAGGTCTTTTCCTTGAAGGTTACAGTAGCTCAAGTTTGATCTATCTGAGGCATTAATTCCCGAATCTGGAAAATCAAGCGAAAGCCCGCTTGTCAAGAAGATCGCGCTTAGGGCCAATGCTCCAACAAGCGTCGAGATCATAGATATGCCTGCCATGCATCTTTTTTCTCCTGAAAACTTCATCCCCCGAAAGCTTTGCTATGCCCTGAAATGAGATAGCACACTATCTGATAGTACACTAACTCTGTTTATTTATGTTATAAAACTTATCCTCAAATGGCACGCCGTTAAAGGAAAAATTTTATTAGATGCAATGCCTAATTACATCAATTGAAAGCTATTGGTTAAGAATATGACGAGATCATATAATCATAATAATATGCTTAAGTTTATTGCGTCTGCAGTAATAATTATTTTTATATCAATGCAGGGAACGGCATCGATGATCACCGTCCATCCGGGAGGCAGCGTACAAACTGCAATAGACGAGGCTCTTCCTGGAGATACAATTCAGGTACAGAGAGGTACTTACTATGAGAACATAAACATCACTAAGCCGCTAATTCTAGAAGGCCTGGACAGGCCGATTATCGACGCAATTGGCGCGGGGAGCGCAATAGCCGTATCTGCAAACAGCTCTGTCGTTAGGGGATTCGAGGCTGTCAACTCCGGCGGCCGGTTCGAGGCGGGAATAAATGTCAAATCATGCTGCAATGTAATCGAGGACAATGTTGTCAGCAAAAATCACGAGATTGGAATATATTTAGATCATTC
>CAZHNU010000087.1:0-6467 GCA_964534145.1 uncultured Methanotrichaceae archaeon
GCTTCTGATAGCAATCGCTGCAGTAAACCGGCCTTGATCCGTCCGGCTTGAAGGGGACCTGGGTTTGTTTCCCGCACTCTGAGCATGTCACATCGTGCATTTGTCTTGGACCGCTGCTGTAGCTGCCTTTGCTGCTACTGCTACCACTATTGCCGTATTTTCTTTCAAACATTTAATTCACTTACCTTTTATCGATTCAAAGAATCGAAACATGCCACAAAAAACATCTCAACAAATCTCTTTGAATCGACGCAATGCAGCGTCTCCTTTAAGGGTTTCTATGCTTTAAATACCTGTTGATCAAATATTAAAGGGGTTTGCCTGTTGAGCGTTGTGGAGGCTCTCGGAAATCATGCGATCAAATAATCCCGAAGTACACCGGCAGCGCAAGCAGTATTGTCGGCACAGCCACTATTGCCCATATCGCGCGGCTGACGCCAAATACCTTTGCTCCATCGAGAGGGCCGAAAGGCAGGAGGTTGAAGGCCGCCAGTGTCAGGTTGATGAAGATCGCATAATAAATAGCGCCAAATCCCAGGTTGCTTGTCACCGCTCCGCTAACCAGGATCAGGAAGAAAAATACCGTCAACGCTATGTTGGTCAACGGGCCTGCCAGGGCTATCCAGAGCTGCTCTTTTCGCTCTCTCTCCACCTGCTCAGGGCTGGACTCATGCCCAAATGGATATCCCATTTGAGGAGCTGCTCCGGCCTTGCCGAACCATACGGCCCCAGGCGCAGCAATCAGGATTCCCATGAAGGCGGTAACTATCATGAAAACCAGGCCCGCTCTGTTGGCCCTGTACTCGGCCCAGTACCCATATTTTTGGGCGACGAACTTATGTGCCAGCTCGTGAAGGAGAAAGCCCGAGCCTGCGCCCAAGGCAGAGATCATTATGACCTCCATTCCGGGAACCTTGCGCTCCCCGAGAACTGAGAAGGCGATTATGAGCGCAAAAAGAGATATGGTTAGGTCAATCAATTCAACTCTGGATATCCTGCTCAAAACGCTCATGGATGTGAGTAGGATACAGCAACTATATCAATGCCTTTATGGAAAAAAACGAAAATGTACTGCAGCAAGTGAGGTCAGCGCGAATAAAAGCAAATACTTTGGATAGGAATGCTTTTAGATATGAACGCTTTTAGGGAAAAGACTTTGCAGCTGCATGAATCGCAAAGGTGCTGCTCTCCTTCATTTTCTCGAAAATGCGATGAAGTCCGTTACCACTATTATTACCATTATTCTTTATTAGACTATTACCGGCCAATAATGAGACTGCGCCAATTTAAAAAAACTTAAATACTTTAAAATTCAAGTTATCATTTGGAGCCATTCCCTCATTAATTCTAATAGGCTCCAATCCCTTCAATCATCCTAGGGCCGGGCGTGTCGCACCTGTTTTCCCGGCCCTCCCCCCTCCTATCAAAGCGTTTTCAAATATTGATCCTATTGTGTCAGTTTAATTATTCACATCCCGAAAATAATCAGAATAGTAAATGATCTAAGTAGTATCATGAGTAGTATCTGGATTTGGAAAGCGGCACATTTGCGAGCATCCATAAGACCTCTTCCTCGCCCTTTTCTCCCATATGGTACATGGAAATTTCGCATCCGCTTCTGGTATCCATCTGGGCCTTCTCCATGCCGCCTATCCCGGCATAATGCCTCTCTGTATCCTCAATAATGCCTCCGAATGTTATGCCCTCGAGGTATTCCCCTGTTAGCAGGCGCTCATCTTCTCTGCCTTTTAGATAGATCCATAAAATCTTCGCATCTCCGAGATATCTGTGAATTTCCTCCGCGAGCTGATAGCCCTTCAGAGCCGGCACAGTGAGCGTGAACTTTGAAAAGTGGTGCTGCAGAAGCTCTATGATCTCCTTGAACAGGTGATGTTCAATTGAACAATATTTATAAATTCGATCCAGAAGTATCTCCTTTTTTTGCATATCGACCTTAAAGGAAATATCAGCTGCCACTCCGTTCTGGCCGCATTTATCTTTCTCCTCCTGTGGGAGCATGGCGTATTTCTCCTGCAGCTTATCAAAGAGACGCTGCAGTTCCCGGATGAAGTTATCAGCGCTCTTCATTTCTTCCTTAGACGTTACGCCGCAAAGCTCAATTGATTGGTTGATGGCAGGCCAGTTATTCCCGATTACCGAGACGATATTGTCACTCCCCCTAAAGATTAGGGCAGATCCACTCTGTAGCTTCACTCCGTATATCCACTCCGTGGATGCACTCAGTAATATCTCTTCCTGCAGGACCTTAATTCCGGCCTTTAATTAGAGGCTCTGGTTCTGGAAGAATCTCAAGCACAAAATGAAGCGCCGAGAACCATCAAATATTTGGGATGCTAATGGATTGTAGCTTTGGAGTTAAAGGACAAACCGTATAAGGTTCATAAAAAAATGAGAGATGTGCAAAAACCTTAAACCCTTGCAGATCCAAACAGATGTTAGGTGATATAATGTCGCTTAAGTTTTTTGCGTTGTTTCTGGCTATTATTGTCCTGCCGACTGCTTCTTTTGCGGCAAAGGATAGTTATACGGTCAATCTTGCAGATAGCAGACAACTTGGAACGTATATGACAAATGAAACATTCTTTACGCTCTACCGCTATCTCAGCGATCCGCAGGATAGGGGCATAAGCACCTGCAGCGGAGCCTGCTCGAAGGCCTGGCCTCCTTTCTATACAGAGAACCTGACAATTAATCCTGAGTTGAGATCTATGGATTTCGATGTGATTACAAGAGACGACGGCAAGGAACAGCTGACCTATAAAGGATGGCCGCTTTACCTCTATTCAGGAGACACAAGGCCCTATGAGACAAATGGGCAGGGCATGAATGGCCTATGGTTTGTGGTCAATCCGCAGAATCTTACCAGATAGCCGTGGGTAATCCCTCATGCTTCTTTCCTTTTTTGGCACTAAATTAAAGCCTGATGCGAGAACTATTGATACAAATGGGAAATGAATTAGGGCCTTGGAAAAAGCCTTTTTGTTCCCTGCATCCATCATAACTTTTCATACTTTTCTGATTTCATCTCAAATATCTATAAATTTACTGGAAAATAATGCTGCAAGAGAGGTGAAATGAGAGATGAGCAGTTTGGTAGCGCTTGCATTCGACACCGAAACCGGCGCCGAGCAGATGAGGGATGACCTGATACAAATGCAAAAAGAGCATATTATAGGCCTGGATGATGCAGCAGTTGCGGTAAAAGATAAAGAAGGAAAGGTTAAGGTTAAGCAGGTAACAAGTCTTACAGGAGCTGGAGCGCTAGGTGGAGCCTTCTGGGGGCTGCTGTTCGGCCTGATATTCTTTGTTCCAGTGTTCGGCATGTTAGCTGGAGCAGCGGCCGGAGCGCTGATCGGTAAATATCAGGATATCGGAGTAGATGACAAATTCATCAAGGAAGTTGGAAACACCCTGCAGCCCGGCAACTCGGCTCTGTTCCTGCTGGTGAGAGAGGCCGTCCCCGACAAGATCGAGGAGGCTATGAAAAAATACAAGAACGTAAAAATCATCAAGACCTCACTCTCCAAAGAGCAGGAGGAGAAGCTCAGGCACGCCTTTGGCTCCTAAACTTCCAATGAATTTGCCCATATCTGAAAATCTGAAGATGGCAAGGTTCTAAGCCATCTTTTTCAAATTTATATAAATAACTACGTTAAATGATAGGAGCGATGAATCTATGGCAAAAAACAGACCATTTGTCATCACAATCCTGGCAATTTTAGCCCTTCTAGGCGCTGCTATGGCGCTAATAGCTACTTTGCAGATGCTGCACCTGCTTCCCGTATTTGTGGGACAGCTGCATTTCTGGACCTTTGACTTCTGGGCAGCATTGGCATGGGGAATCCTTTTCCTAATCTACCTCTGGGTTTTCCGCATGCTATGGAACGTCGACCCCCAGGGATGGATGTTCCTTGTCATCATATCGATCTTAAACCTCATGCTCGCATTCTTCTCCGTCCTGGGTGGCTCCACCTGGGATGCAATGGCGGTGCCGATTATCATTAACGGCGCGATACTCATCTACTGCCTGCTGCCGGGAACCAAGAATGCCTTTGAACAATGATTGATGGCGGCTACCTGAGCCACCACTATTTCTATTTTTGCCGCTAACCTCATTCCTTTTTCGCCAACGGCCCGTAATTCATAAAAGCAAACATTTTTATGACTCAGTATTAAATGTTTATAAATGACACCAGGCAGAACTTTATACCGAGTCCAATATTTTAAATGTAAAGGCTGAAACGCTTATTATCGAGGATAGCCAGGCAGCAATTTATAATACAAACACACTCAACGCTTGGATAAACGCCAAAATGCAAGGATATGATGATATTATCGGCTTTCAGCGATATTCCGCCAGGTAGGCGCTAACTCCGTCGCGTACTGAAATGTAAAAATGTTCGGCACCGATTGCCTCATCCAGTCCAGCCTTCCTAAAGGCCTCCCGCACATCCCTGTTCACGCGAGAAAATCGCAGATCGACATTCGCTCTTGCCAATTCACCATGCAGCCTCTCCAGCATGTCAAGTGCAGTGGTATCGATGTCAGAAACGGATTCGAAATCCATGAGCACCATTTGCACTGTCGGATCATCTGCCATAAGCGTTTTAACACTATCACGAAGATTAGGGGCATTGGCAAAGAACAGCAGTCCGTCAAACCGCAAGATGAGCAGGCCGGGATAGGTCTCGGCTTCTGCGTAGTTTTCAATATTTCGGAAAACGTCTTTGCCGGGGACTCGTCCTAAGGTAGCTGTTGACGGAGCCTTGATCCTCCCTAGCAGCAGCAGAAGCGAGAGCAGTACAGCTACAACAAGCCCAGAGAGAATTCCCAGCACCAGCACGCCCAACAGGGCTACGGATGCAGCCAGAAAATCATCGAACCGGATTTTATAGAGGCGCTTTAGCTTGGATGAGTCGACTAGATGCCACACGGCATGGATGACGATGGCTCCAAGTGTGGCTTCGGGCAGGTTTCGAAACAGCGGCGCCAGGGCAATAATGGTGATCAACACCATTGCAGCAAAAATGATTGAGGACATCTGGCTTTTAACCCCGGCCAGGTCGGCGGCCGATGATCGGGACATGCTGCCGTCGACAACAAACCCCTGGGAAATCCCCGCTCCCAGGTTGGCAAAGCCCAGACTTATCATCTCCTGGTTGGCATCAACCTCATATCCGTGGCTGGTGGCATAGGACCTGGCTATAGCCACCGACTCAGAAAAAGCGACCAGCACGATTCCAGCGGCTCCGGGCAGGAGCATTATCAACTCTGAAAATGTAAATCCCGAAGGCAGTCCGAACGAGGGCAGACCTGATGGAATAAATCCCACAACATGAACTCCATAAGCCTCCAGGTTAAGAAAAGACGAGGCTAAAATGGCGAGCACCATCACTGCCAGAGCAGCCGGTATCTTCGGAACGAATTTATGGAAGGCAAAGAGAAGGGCCAGGCTGACCATGCCGACTGCCAGTGTCGGAAGGTGGGCCATGCTAAGGTCGCGGATAAAGAACCATAGCTCCTGGAAAAAACCGGCATCTTCAACGCTGTAGCCAAGCATTTTATCGAGCTGGCCGGCCACAATTGTCAGAGCAAGGCCGATTATAAAGCCTGTCAAGACCGGATTGGACATAAAATCCACCAGGACTCCGAAGCGCAGCAGTCCCGATGCGACCAGAAGGGCTCCAGCCAGAATTGCCAGCACTGCCGACAGAATGATAAACTTCTCGGGATCGCCTGCGGCAAGAGGTGCCACCACCAGGGCAGACATTATAGCCACCGTTGAACTGGGACCTACCGTCATCTGGCGTGAGGTGGCGAAGAGTGCGTAGCCTATCGCCGCCAGCGGAGCGGCATAAAGTCCAGCCTCAGGCGGAACTCCCGCCAGCGTTGCATAGGCCATTCCTTCAGGCACTAACATCGCCCATACCGTCAGCGCTGCCGCCAGGTCCCAACGCAGCCAGGATCTGTCGTACTTCGGAAGCCAGTTTAAAATAGTAAGGAACGACTTGATTGACGGCTGGGGCTTGGGATTCCTCGATGTCTTGGGCATATTAAATCCGCATAAAATGACATTCCAATGCTATTCCTTCTCAGCAGTAAGCTCACCAGGGTTTCCTCTGGCCTCCATTGCATGTCTCCTCCACGGCCAGGTTCCCTCCATCTCCACAATTATTGACCAGCTGAGGAGTATCCTCACAACAACAAGCGTTCCTAAGAGCAAAACACTTTCAAATGTTTTAGAGAATGCAACGGTCTCGATCACGTCTGCGGCAACCAGGATTTCCAGCACCAACAAAAGGGCTTTGCCTATTCTTTCTTTGTACTCTTCAATAGGGTCCTTTGTACCCTTACGCCCTCTGATCCTGCGAATGAAGATATAGGTTGCATAGATTATGGCCAGGGTAATAATAATTACCGAAAGAGCCTCAATCAGACGTACCGAC
>CAZHNU010000088.1:0-5998 GCA_964534145.1 uncultured Methanotrichaceae archaeon
AGGCCAAGCGGCCCACCAAAATGGCGGAAGAGATCGAAGACTCACATAAGAAGGGCCGTCTGGAGGAGGCGCTGTGCGCCTTCGTGGCCGTTGAGAAGTTCGACGAGGACGACCCAGAGGCCGTAATAGCCGAGGGCGCAAAGCAAATCTCGGATGTAGCAGAGCAGGTCCATGCGGCTCGCATCATGCTCTACCCCTACGCCCACCTAAGCCCCAACCTATCGACTCCTGCAACAGCCGTGAAGATCCTAAAGGGCATGGCCGAGACGCTTTCCGGCAGCTACGAGGTAGTTCGCGCGCCTTTTGGCTGGTACAAGGCCTTCACCTTAAGCTGCAAGGGCCATCCGCTTTCAGAGCTCTCGCGCTCCATCAAGCTCGGCGAGGGCGAGGTCGTCTCCGAGGCCCTGAAGTCGGAGGCCAAGGCGGTCTCCTATTGGAAGATAATGGATACTAGCGGCCAGCTGGTCGACGCAGAGGCATTCGACTTCAAGGGCCACGAGAACCTGCAGAAGTTCGCCAACTACGAGATCTCGAAGGCCCGCGCCGTGGACAGGGTTCCGCCGCACGTCGAACTCATGAGGCGCCTTGAGCTGGTGGACTACGAGCCGGGCTCGGATCCGGGAAACATGCGCTACTATCCGAAAGGAAGGCTGATCAAGTCGCTGCTGGAAAATTATGTGCTGGACAAGGCTTCCGACATGGGCGCCATGGAGGTGGAGACTCCCATCATGTACGACATGGAGCACCCCACCCTCAAGAAGTATCTGGATAGGTTCCCTGCCCGCCAGTACCAGATCGAGGCCGAGAAGAAGAGGCTGTTTCTGCGGTTCGCGGCATGCTTCGGCCAGTTCCTGATGGGCCACGACATGACAATCTCCTACAAGTCGCTGCCGCTGAAGATGTTCGAGATCACCCGCTACAGCTTCCGCCGCGAGCAGAGGGGCGAGCTTGTGGGCATCCGGCGACTGCGTGCCTTCACAATGCCCGACATGCACACGCTGGCAAAGGACATGGGGCAGGCAGTCGAGGCCTTTAGGGAGCAGTATCAGGCGAGCATTTCAGTGCTGAAAGATGTCGGGCTGGACCTTGGAGATTACGAGGTTGCCATCAGGTTCACCAAGGACTTCTACGCCGCGAACAAGGAGTTCATCGAGGGCCTGGTGGACATAGTCGAAAAGCCGGTGTTAATCGAGATGTGGGACGAGAGGTTCTTCTACTTCGTGCTTAAGTTCGAGTTCAACTTCGTGGATACGCTCGACAAGGCCAGCGCCCTATCCACCGTCCAGATAGACGTCGAAAATGCAGAGCGCTACGACATCGCCTACGTGGACGAGGACGGAGAGAAGAAGCGGCCCATTCTGCTGCACTGCTCGCCTTCCGGAGCCATCGAGCGAGTCATGTACGCCCTCCTTGAGAAGGCAGCCCGTGAGGCTGAAGGAGGAAAGCTTCCGATGCTCAAGACCTGGCTGTCTCCGACGCAGGTGAGGGTCATACCAGTCGCCGAGCGCCACCAGGCAAGGGCCATGGAGATCGTGAAGGCCCTGGGGTTCAGGGTCGATGTGGACGATAGGGACGAAACTGTCGGAAAGAAGATTCGCGATGCTGGAAGAGAGTGGATTCCCTACGTGGTGGTAATAGGTGATGAGGAGCTGGCATCGGGCCAACTGACGGTCACCGTTCGGCAGGAGTCCACGCCAAAGGCGGCCGCAAAGGCAAAGATGAGCACAGAGGATCTCAGAATGAGGATAGCAGCCGAGACGGAAGGAAAACCCTGGAGGCGGCTGCCTCTGTCGGTCAGGTTATCTGAGAGGCCGAGGTTCATTTAAGTGCCTTGGGCCTAAACCTTTTTCTGGCTTTCATCTTTTCTTATAGAATTGTTTTTATAAAGCAATTTATCAGCTCTCAGCGCAAATTTTGCCTTATCCTATGATTCTCATACTCAGATTCTATACTCAGCCGATCCCCCAGTTTTGCCCCCTCATTACCGTAACTATTATTAGTTATAAATTACATACAATCACTTTAGGAGGTGATATGGGTGCCCTCGGTGACGGATCAGATGATAGCAATCATCATCTTTGGAGCTGCTACCTTTATCCTGCCTGCTGTTCTCAACCGCTTTGCGGACTCTCGGAGCCAGCCAAGATGATTTGAACCTCCTGCTTATTTTTTAGTTTTCTCTAGATGGGAATCTCAAGCACGTCGGCCGGGGACTAAAGGTCTCTAGGATTGTCATGCCTTATGCCCAATGGCAGAGGCGGCAGCAGATTTGGCCTCAGACTCCTATCGCATGCCCATAATTCCCTATCAGGCTCCTAATTCCCGCTCAGAGGATGGCGATCCACTCCGGCTCCTCCAGGAATATACACAACGGATCCCAGATCGCTGTAATAGTTGCCGATGCTTCCGTTATCCCAGCTGTTGTAGAGGCCCATATCATAGGCGTTGTAGAGGTTATCGATGAGACTGTTGCCGAAGATGCTGTTCCACCCTGACGAAAATGTGAGGTAAATGCCGTACTGATTTCCCGCAACCGTGTTGTCCTTTATGGTGTTATTGCTGCTGTGGTAGGCCAGATGGATCCCCTTATCGTTCTTGTAGACGGTGTTTCCCTCTATCAGGTTATCGTTGCTGTCATATGATAGGAAGAGCCCTCTATCGTTTTCATATGCAGCGTTTTCCCTGATGGTATTTCCGCGCGAGCTGTCCAGATAGATTCCCGCATGCCCGCTGGCACTTGCATTGTTAAGGGCCACGAGATTGCCGCTGCAAGACTCCTCCAATGATATGCCGTACCAGTCATCGCCGCTGGCATTGTTTCCCAAAATTATGTTATCGCTGCTGGAGCGAAGTGATATGGCGCAGTCCCCGTTTTCCGTCAGATTGTTGTGGATGATATTGTTTCCTTTGGATGAAACGAGGTAGATGCCGCAGTCGCTGCCCTCGCCGATATTGTAGTTGATTTCGTTGTTTTTTATGAAATTGTTGTCGGATCGAACCAGGCATATCCCGTTGGTGTTGTTGCTCACGTTGTTGCGGATGACGGTGTTTCCGTCTCCCTGAAGCCTGATGCCGTCGGAGCAGCCGCGAACGATGCAGTCCTCCACAAGGTTGCCGCTGGATATGACCTCAATCCCCGTCCTGGATGACCTGATGTCAAAGCCGGAAATCTCCGATCCGTCTGCAAGGAGCGTGATCCCGTTCCTGCCTGCCGCAGCATCAATTGATGGACGGTCCCTGCCCTTCAGAATTATTCTCTCGGTAACATTGAGGCTCTCTCGATAAGTTCCACCCTCAACCTCGATCACATCTCCCGGCGCCGCTGCGGATATGGCAGCTTGAATGCTTTCGCCGGGCGTTACCAGAACCTCTGCCGCCTGGGCCGCCGACAGGACCGCAACCGCCGCCAGCCATGCCAAAAGACACCCTCCCCTATGCGCCATTGCTCAAATACCCCTTCAATTGCCTTTTCCCGGATAGACTTTGTCTCTCTATAATTAAAAGCTTATTGAGTGAACCTAGCCATAATCATCATCTGGCGGCAGATCGATGAAGATCTGGTCCTTTTCCAGTTTGATTTTGTAGACGGTCAGAGGGTCTTGCGCGGGCCCTCTGACGACCTCTCCTGTGGTGATGTCGAAGCGGGAGTAATGCCAGGGGCATGTTAGAATATTTCCTTTAAGGGACCCTTCAGATATAGGAGCACCGGCATGGGTGCACCTAGCGTCCAGGCAGTAAAACCTGCCTTCCAGCCGCACCACCAGGAACTCCCTATCCCTAAGGTCGAACTGCCTCATCCCATCTTCAGGTACATCATCGACTGCGCAGAGCCTGAGATACAATGAATTCTCCAATTGCAGCTTTTGAGCTAGTGCATTTTCCATTGCCGCTAAAGCATTTTTCAGTTTCAGCCGCCTTTAGCAGCAGTTGTGAGTTCAGCGTGCTTTCGCAGATACTCATGGACGGCGATCACGAACTCCGCATGGGACCAGGGCAGGGGCGAAACGGACAGCGGCGCTCCTGTATCAGGGTTCATTTGCTCGGCCAGTACTCCTGTTGACCGGGAGTGCCTTATGGTCCAATGGATGATGTCCATACCTCCCTGAAGCTCCTCCAGTGTCCCCGCCTTGGCGATCTTCCATCTGGCCAGCCACAGAGTGCAGATGAACCAGGGATTTCCCGGACCATCCGGACTCACCCTTTGATAGTTATCTCTTTCGTATCTGGCCAATCCGCCAACTGCCTTAGATGCCCAGAGCCCTGAGGCTATTGCCTTCATTGTTCCTTCGACCCTGCCGTCTCCTGCCGCAAAAGGGCCGTACATGAATATCGCTGCCATGCTGGCATCCAAAGTCGCATCGCGGGAGCCGTCGGGGTAAATGGCCTTGATGAACCTGCCGCTTTTATCATCGTAGAGGTTCTCGATCATTGCATTCTTAATCTCCGCCGAGGCTCTGGCCAGATCCTTTTGCCTGGACTTATCGTAGAATACCCTTGCAAACCGCTCTGCAGCCTTCAAAGCCGCGTAAACCGTGGAGACCGTCCAGGTAAAAACCCCAGTTCTCTCCTCCCACAGGTCGAAGGAGGGCCTGGGAAGCCCTGTCCAGGGGTCCCTGTATTCCAGGATGAACTCAGTCGCATTCACCACCAGCTTTTGGTACACGCTCTCCACGAACTCCACATCCCTGTATTTCTGGAAATGCTTCCACAGGGCATAGATCACAAGGGCGGTCTCATCCTCCTGGATGGGCAGTTGCACTCTGCCGCTTGGATCAACGGATGCCAGCCATGTGCTGCCCACAGATCCGTCGGGCGCATATTTATGGTGCATGAATCCCCTTTCAGAGATAGCCCTGTTGCAGAAATCGAAGAACTGCCTTGAGACCTCTCCAAAGCCGGCCTGGTCGAAGGCCATTGCCGCTATTGCCCCATCTCTTGGCCAGATGTATGAGTAAGTATCTGTGCTTGGAAACTGAAGCACATCTGTGTCGCAGCTGGCAACAATCCCTCCGCCGTTGTCTACATGCGTTCTCATTATGAAAAGGGATCTCTTCAGCATTCTAACGACCTCCTGCGGCAAAACGCTCAGGTCCGCATCCTTTCTGTTTGCCCAGGCAGACCAGTAGTTCTCAGTCTCCAGCAGGAGCTGATCAACGCCCGTCCTTTCAATCATAGCGTCCAAGGCCTTGACCTCCTCGAGGCTTCTGCCGCAGGCTATCCAGTAATAAACCGCTCCATTTGAACCTGGCTGAAGTTCTATCTCAAAGGATACTACAGAGTCTACCGACCCCTGTGAAATGGGATTCCCGCCGAGCACTCCGTCCTCGGCATCGCGCCATGTCCCCTCCAGCTGCGACGTCTCCTTATGTCCCGTGGCTATCTGGAAGATGCTTCCCCTCTGGCTCGTGTTTCCTGATACCAGGAAGTAGCGCTTCCTTTTGTAGTGTATAACAGCGTTTAAGAGCGAGTCGTACATCACAGTGTCCCCTACGCGGTCGCCGTAAATGTGGAAATCCTGGGTGAAGAAAACTCTGATTCGCTGCATTTCGTCGCTATGGTTGCATAGGGATACCTTTTTGAGAAAGATGTCCTTGGAGCTGTGAACGGCATCGTTTACCTCCATGAGAACGGCCATATCCTTATGCCTGGCCATTGACCTGCTCACCAGGGTCTCGGGAAGGTATTCCATGGAAATCTCCCATCCGGGCCCAACCCAAGCAAAGCTGCCGTTGATCCAAATGCCCATCATTAGCCTGTGGCCGATTACATGGTTCTCCAGCCCAACATGCGGATAGTAGAAATCCCTGATTCTCATCTCACTATCGATGGCCACCGCCAGCCTTCCGTTGCCGACTATTATTTCTCTAGGCATCCATGACCCATTAAATAAATCAAATAACTTTTGACCTGTAGATGTATAAAGCTGCCGGGATTTAATCTGTGTTAGAACCTTAACTCTTTTCCTCCGTAGGGAATACATTCAATCCAAGTGCTTTGT
>CAZHNU010000089.1:0-5994 GCA_964534145.1 uncultured Methanotrichaceae archaeon
CACTAGTGCCTCATTAACTCGGGCCTCATACTCTTTGAAAAATCATTCCATTTTCATGGTCAATGCAGCTCAATCTTCCCTTTCCTTGATCTCCTTAAATCCTAACCGGAGATTTTTCATCTTTCGCCTGAAATTTCCTTCTCATGAGCTTCAACACCCTTATCTGGTTTCTTAAATAACCTCAAAGAGAGCTTGAGCAAAATTATAGTCGCGATCATTATCATCAAGTTTTGAGCAATAATTGCCCAAGTTACGCCTATTATACCGGCAATCGATAATAGAATAGCTAAAATTTTCATTAAGTAAGCGTTTTTTTGATAATGGCTTAAACTATCTGCAAGATGAGTTCTCATTCCCTTTAGAATTTCCATCAATTGCGTTAATGATATAAAAGATATTAAATCTTCTCCACTCTACAACTTTTCAATGATTTATATTAAAAGTTGGTTATATCTAATAGTTTGCATCCAGCGACTTGATTCGGCTTAGTCAAAACGGCGAGGGCGCACCCCGCTGCAAGCTGCGGGGTATTCATAAAGGATTAAGAGTTGCTGCGAGATGTGGGGCGCATATAAGCATTAAGGACATAATTGAGATCCTTCCAGGACGGGCTCCGATTATGCGGCATGACGGCTGGAAATTTGTTACCCCGCACCTCGGAAAATTCGGCCTACTGCCGGCATAGTCGCAAAAACAATAGTTAAGTCTCCGTGCAAGCACGCGGTAGGGCAACGATATTATCTCAATTTTAAACAATAGATAACGAAAAAGTTATAACTTAGTATTGGATTTTAATCTTAAAACCATAAAATCCAATGCATTTGTGATACAAGCCGAACAAGCGCTAATCTCCATTGCATTGGGGTTGTGAGACATATGAAAAATAGAGACAAACTACCATACGCCTTGAGCATGCTGGTTATCCTAATGGCCTATTCTGCCCATGCATCCTTGGATGTCTTTGGTAACGCCAACATGGATGATGTTGTCGACCAATCAGATATTGACTACATCGATGGTATAATCAACGGCTCAACTTCGCAAGTGCTATTGGCTGACTCCAATAATGACGGCACGGTTGACCAGAAAGATATTGATGCGATAACAAAAATAATAAATGGGACAGCTGAGACAATCACGGTCGTAGACCAGATCAACAGGACTGTTACTTTGAAGGTTCCTGTAGAGAAAGTGGTATCTCTTGCCAATTTCGACAGCAACAGAGTCCTGCTTCAGCTGGGTGTGGCGGATAGGATTGTCGGGATCAGCTCTGATAGCAATCCCATGACCGTTAAGGCCTGGGATCCGACTCAAGAGGTGGCTCCATGGATAGGGAACTTGACTGAGTTGGGCAAGCCGGACGATCCTAGCCTTGAGCAAATTTTATCCCTCAAGCCAGATCTAATTATCATGCCCTACATCGGCGAAGGATCCGATGCTGCAGATATTGTGCAAGATAAAACCGGCATACCCGTGGTAACCATCGCCGGTTACAGCTACTTCGACTTTGATATGTATCGTTTGATGGGAATGATAATGGGCAAAGAAGAAAAGGCACAGGCGCTCATTGATTATGCCAACGACAAACTGGCCGCTGTGACTGAAATTACCTCTCAGATACCAGGCAGCGACAAACCCCTGGTCTACTTCGTTTGCGCCTCTAAAACTATAACCACCAAGGCACGTGTCCTTTACCCACCAATCGATCTTGCCGGAGGAGACAATATTGCCAAGGAAATAGCTATAACCACTCCCTGGGCTTGCACAGATATCTCGAAGGAGCAAATCATAGCCTGGAATCCTGAGATCATTCTCCTGCAGGGAACTACCAACTACACGGCCAAGGATGTAATGGCAGATCCTGATTTGAAGACTGTGGATGCTGTTAAGAATGGGCGCATATATCGTACCAGAGGAACCATGTATGGTTGGGACCCGGCAGTAGGCATTGTGGAGACTCTCTACCTGGCAAAGCTCTTCTATCCGGAGAAGTTTTCAGATCTGGATATTGATGCCGAGGGCAATGAGATCCTTGAAGCGTTTTACGGTGCAGACGGCCTCTACACCACGATGGCCGAGAAATACGATCTCTATCGCTGGAATTGATGATGACTGGGCCACAAGATGACCTAGACACAGAAACCATAGATGAGTACGACCGGTTTGTTTGGAGGAAGGTCCTATTTCTATCCCTCCTTTTATTTTCTATCGGGTTTCTGGTGGCAGCTGCCGCCACAATAGGGCCTATCGCTCTATCAATTGAAGATATCTATAAGACCATTTTATCCAGGTTCGCCTCAGAGCTATTTGAAATCAATGAGACATCCTCAATTGTGATATGGAACATAAGGCTCCCTCGCATTTTAATGGGACTGGTGGCAGGCTTCGGCCTGGGCATTGCTGGGGCTGTAATGCAGGGGATACTGAGAAATCCTCTGGCATCTCCTTATACCTTGGGAATATCCTCTGGAGCAGGCTTCGGTGCTGCTTTGGCCATCATTTTTGGCGCAGGCCTGGTGGGTGGAGAATACTTAATAGTGGTCAATGCGTTAATCTTCTCTTTGCTTTGCTCCATGATAATTCTAGGATTGGCGAGCCGCAAAGGAGCGACCCCTGAAACTCTCATTCTGGCCGGAATTGCCATGATGTATTTCTTCTCGGCCTGTACGACTCTGTTGGAGTTCTTTGCCGACCCGGATGCGGTTAAGGCTGTGGTCTTCTGGATGGCAGGGAGTTTGGCCAAGTCTACCTGGCCCAAAGTCTTTCTTACATCTCTGGTTCTTGTCCTGACTGTCCCGTTCCTCTTATGGAGATCCTGGGATATGAATGTCATTGGCAGTGGGGACGATACTGCCCGCAGCTTAGGCATCAATGTCTATCGCACCCGTCTGTCTTTAATGGTGGTTGTGTCCCTGATCACTGCCAGCGTTGTATGTTTTACTGGAGCTATCGCTTTTGTTGGCTTGGTCTCTCCGCATATTACGCGCATGGTAATTGGCGGTGATAATCGTTTCGTGTTGCCGGCATCGGGTTTGCTTGGCGGACTTATTTTGGTTGCCTCTGACATTGTGGCCATGAACGTGATCGCCCCCGTAGTCATCCCGATAGGTGTTATGACCGCCTTTTTAGGAGTCCCTCTGTTCTTTTATCTCATCAACCGCAGGAGGAGAGAGTACTGGTGAAGCTCATGATAAAGGGCCTGGTATTCGGATACGACAGCAGGCCATTGCTGCAAAACGTCTCCCTTCGGCTCGAAAAGTCCGAAATCCTGGGGATTATCGGTCCCAATGGGGCCGGCAAGTCCACCCTGCTTCGCTGCATCAATGGTTTCCTCCAGCCTTCGTCTGGCCTGATATTTTTAAACGACATGGCTGTGAAGGATATGAGCCTCAGACAGTTAGCCCGACTGATGGGTTATGTCCCCCAAAACACAACAAGAATTTTTCCGGCTACGGTATTTGATACCGTGCTCATGGGGCGAAGGCCTCATCTTAACTGGAGGTGCAGCAGGGCGGACAAACAGAAAGTTGCCAGAGCTCTTTCTCTCATGGGCATAGAGGATTTGGCCATGCGGGATTTTGAGCAGCTGAGCGGCGGACAGCAGCAAAAGGTGCTCATTGCCCAAGCCCTGGCTCAGGAGGTAGAGGTACTGCTCCTGGATGAGCCTACAAGCAACCTGGACATAAGGCATCAGCTGGAAACCATGAACATAATCACCGATCTCGCCAGGGATGAGGATTTATCTGTAGTTATGGCCATTCATGATCTGAATTTAGCATCTCGTTATGCGGACAACTTGCTGATGATGAAGGGCGGAAAGGTCTTTGCATCCGGAGAACCCGGTTCTGTTCTTACCATTGAAAATATCAGGGAAGTTTACGGAGTTGAGGCCTCTGTCAGGGTGGAATCAGGTCGGCCTTTTGTAGTTCTGATAAGCCCCCTTTAAAACAGGGAGATGGGACGAATAGAGGCTGAAGACCGGCGATTGAGTTTACGTTTCTGGAAGCTTCTGCGCCATCCCTGGCCTGCCCTCAACGCGCTCGGCCGCATGCCTGCGTGGCCAGGAGAGCGAATACGTCTTCGAGGGCATACATCAGGGCCATATCTCCACGAGGCAGATCCAGAGGCGACCAATCGAGATGGCGAATTGTAAACGTCTTCTTAGCTTTTGCCCTGCGAAACCCCAATTTGGTCCCATGTGCACTCCTTCGGCTCCTTATCCTCCCTAGTCCTCAAAAAGACCGGTGCCCGCAAGCTTCCGTTTTCTGTGACTTCCATGGCAGCCACCTGGACTACAAGCTCTGGCTTCAGCCACTTTGTTCCCGGCGTAGACGGTGGGTTGACAAAGGGCGTGGCTGATACGGGCTCGAAGTTCCCCACAATCTCCTGCAGATCCTCATCAGAAAACCCAGAACCTACCCGGCCAACGTAGACCAGCTTATCTGACTCGTAGGCTCCCAGCAGCAGTCCTCCGAAATAAGGCTCCCGCTGTCCCTGACCGGGTATACAGCCTCCAACGACCAGGTCGAACTTGAGGCGCTTCTTGATCTTGATCCAGTCGGGGCTCCTGGTCCCCGGCTGATAGGCCGAAGACAGGCGTTTGGCCATTACTCCCTCGATGCCCATCTTCAGGGCTGCCTGGTAATACTTCTCACCTTGCTCGTGGAAATAGTCGGTGACGGATATCAGCTCCGTCTCCTGCACCGTCTCCTTCAAAATCTCCTTTCTCTCGCAAAGCGGCCTATTCATGACATTCTCCCCGCGGGCGTAGAGAACATCAAATATCACGTAGCTGGCGGGCATGGACTTAGACAGATACTCAATTCTCAGCCTCTGAGACTGGTGCTCCCTTTCGGACAGGGCTGCAAAGTTTGGTTTGCCGTCTGAAAATACGGCAATTTCACCGTCCAGCACGCGGCCCTGGGCCGACTGGGCCAAAGCCTCTGCCAGCTCCGGAGCGGTAGGTTATGTCTGCCTGTCTCCTGTTCTGCAGAGTTGCGCGCTTTGAGACCTGTGCTATGCAGCGAGTTCCGTCGATCTTGGGCTCGAAGATCCAGCCTTTAGCAGAGAATGGATGACCTGTGACCGCCAGCATGGGCTTGATGGGTTTCATCGCTGTAGAGACTCCGCCGTCATCCTCAGGGCATCCATGAGGCTCTTGGCTGCAGGCTGAACCTTCTTTTTATCAACAGCCACGACCGTATCGCTCATTTTGGATCTGACCAGAGCCTCAATGCGCTCCCTGTACTCATCCTTATAGGCTCCGAGATCTATATCGCCGCTAAGCCGCTCTACGATCTCCTCAGCCAGCTCTACCTCTCTTTCCCCAGGTTCAGGCAGATCCTTCAGCTCTGCAAATCTTTCCGGATCGAGGACCTCATCCGAGTACCTGAGGGTTGTGGCCACCAGGGCTTCCTGATAGTAGTGGACCAGCACAATTCTCTCAGCGGAGCTTAGAGTCATTCTGCCTATGGCCGCCTTTCCCGTCTTCTCCATCACCTTTCTCAGCAGCGAATAGGATGCTTCGGATTTGTCGGGCAATAACAGGTAGGTCTTCTCGAAGTAATGAGGATCTACCTGGAAGAAGTTCACGAATCTGTCCAGGTTTATTGCATCGCGGGACTCAGGCTTTGCGGCCTCGATCTCCTTCTTATCTAAGATGACATACTTGTTTCTCTCCAGGGGGTAGCCGTAGACGATATCGCCAAAGGGCACCTCCTCGCCCTCCTGGCAAAACCGCTTGATGGATATGGGCGTTTTGCAGCTCTTATGGAGCATGCGGAAATGGATCTGGTTGTCCCTGGTCATGGATACGGCCTTAACAGGAATATTGACCAGGCCCATTCTCAGGCTGCCGGACCATAGCGCTCTCGGCTTGGCGCCCGAAACCCCCTCCTTACTTTTTCCCTTCTCCTTCGCCAGCTGCACGACCTCTGCCATGGCAACTAGATTATGCTCTGATACTCTTAAAGGTTTATCTGGGTTGCAGAGTGG
>CAZHNU010000090.1:0-5704 GCA_964534145.1 uncultured Methanotrichaceae archaeon
CACGCAATTGCCTGCAGAGCAATACCACTCCGGTTCAAATCCGGACCTTGGCTTTTATTTTAACTATTTAATTGCATTAAGCAGCATTTATCGAAGGGCAGCACCTCAGGAAAAACTGTTACTTTGCGAACTTGATCACTCCCTTTATGTACCCGTCGGCCCTCCTGTCGAAGTTCATATAGAAATCGGGAGCCTCATCTATTGATATGCTGTGGCTGACGATGAAGCTGGGGGTGGCCATTTTGCCTACTATCTGGTCCCGAAGCATCAGGGCGAACTTCTTCACGGGCGTCTGGCCTGTTCCGATGCTTAAGCCCTTTGCCCACATATTTCCCCAGGGAATCATGTAAACTCCCTTTTTTGCAGCTTCCGTCGCCCCGCCCGGATCCTCCTTTTCAAAGACGCCGATGATTCCCAGATGGCCTGTCGGATTGACGAGATCTGTCAGGTCGTTGATCACCTGTGTTGGGTCCTCCTTTGAAGGGTTCGACCTGAACCTGGCCTGATATCCCACAGCATCTATGCCGCAGGTGACACCGGCCATCTTCTCCTCTCCCGGAAGAAGCCTGCCGGTTACGTCCGGATTCTTGGCCAGCATGGCCTTTATTTGAGTTACCGGATCGCCTTTTGTGAAATCAATGGGAACGGCTCCTATCTCCTGTGCCTTCTGCAGCCGCGCAGGAATATAGTCTACAACGAACACCATTCCAGCACCGGTACGCAGAGCGCTGTAGGCCGAAAGCAGCCCGACCGGTCCGGCGCCAAAGACGGCAACAAGGTCCCCTGGCAGAACCATGGCCAGCACGTTGGCATAAAATCCTGTGGGATAAACATCCGATAAAAGCACAAAGTCGTTCTCCCATTTATCCCCTGGTGACCCCGGCAGCTTTATGCAGTTAAAATCCGCAAACGGCACTCGCAGATATTCCGCCTGAGCACCTGGATAGGGTCCCATATTGGCATACCCGAATGCACCACCGGGCTGCTCGGGATTTACTGTTAAGCAGGCGCTTGTAAATCCTCTAACGCAGTTCATGCAGTATCCGCAGGCTACATTGAATGTGACTGCAACCCTATCTCCTTCTTTAAAGGATTTAACCGCATCTCCGATCTCATCAATTACGCCCAGCGGCTCGTGTCCCAGAACGCTGCCCGGAGCAATCGTCGTCCTGCCCTCGTACATGTGAAGATCGCTCCCGCAGATGGCGCTGGTTGTAAGCCTTACGATGGCATCTCTCGAGTCTTTCATTTTGGGATCGTCCACATCCTCAACAGCCACCTTGCCTGCATCCTTATAAACAACGGCTCTCATATTACCTCTTACATTATCTTTAAAAAATATTTTATTTAAATTGGACCTAATTCTATTAGTTCTTTTCGTATAATATAATCAATATTTAGCAGATGGCCGTCGGACCATACGGTGAAGCTTTTTTAGATCAGGAGAATGAATTTGCTGGAAATATTGATAAATTGAATCTCATAAAAGTTAAAGATGATTATTCAAGACAATGGTCTTAAAAATAGCAGAGATGGTTTTCGCTCATGTGCTGGATTTCTTTGACAGCCTCCTTATCCAGTCGTCCACCTCATCCTCGGCCGCGAACTGGCGCGCCCATATTCTGACCTGGTTCTCGCGCCATTTATTGACCGCCTCCATCAGCGGCTCAGGATCGATGCCGTGAGCTTTAATATAATCATTTCTGGTCATCTCGTGCATGTTGCCGTCCACGTACAGCTTCGTGGCCTGGTCCGCCATCAATCTGGTGCCGGTAGGCATGGCCGCCGGGTTGGCGCAGATATCTTTGCACTCGGCAAGCCCGCCTTTTTCCTCGATTTTAAAAGGTTTTCCGCAGCTAGGGCATACGCCCACAATCGGGTCCATCGCAAAATTCCTCCAGTAGAGCTCTCTCTTAGAGTTATGAGGGCAACTGTTATATATTTTTCTGAACTTGCACAGATGATGGAGACACAGCGATTGTATCGCAACCAGTTATACTTCGATATTTCTGTAATAAGATATTTGGGTAATAAAGGTGATATTTATAAACTAAAACGACCAACAATAATTAATGATGCATTCATGCAACTGCTGAAGCGAGTTGCTTCACGGCTGCAGCATGAGCATGGATTGCCGTGCGCTGGAAAATATATAAATTAGATGCTATATAAAATGAAAAATATTTTGAAAAAGCTTAATAAGCCCGGCGATATAGATGGGGCGGAGCATACAGATGCAAGGATTTCTCAGCCGCCATCTCCACAAAGAGATTTAGCCATTTCAGACCTTGAATTCTGCTCTTATCCTCTCAGCCATCAGGTGAGCTTTGCAGTACAAAAGAAGATACAGATAGCCAGATCGAGCCTTTACGCAAGGCTTGGCGATACAGGATTTGATCAGAATTCCTTTGATATAGTCCCCATTTCCGTCGAGATACCCGAACTGAGCCCTGCTTTCCGGGGCTATAGGATCGTGCAGATCTCGGATATTCATTTTGGCCAATGGATTACTGCCGAAAGGCTTTGCGGCGTAATGGACCTCGTGAATAGGCAGAACCCCGATCTGGTTGCGATTACAGGCGATTTTGTCTCATACGTCCTCGATCCTCTGGCCGATGATCTAGCCACAGCCCTGAAAAGGCTCTGCCCAAGGGATGCCGTAGCTGCGACTCTCGGCAACCATGACCACTGGGTAGGGGCGAATGGAATCCGCGATCTGATGAAAGAATGCGATGTCCTTGATCTGAGCAACGATGTACTCACACTTGGCAAAGGCAGAGGAGAGCTTCATATTGCAGGCGTGGACAGCGTTATGGAAGGCCGCGATCGCCTTGACCTGGTAATGAAAAAGCTGCCCGCGCAAGGGCCTGCTATCATGCTGGTCCATGAGCCCGACTTTGCCGACATAAGCTCAAAGACGGATCGGTTCAGCCTGCAGCTGTCAGGCCATTCGCACGGCGGGCAGCTGGTAATACCGGGCTTCGGAACGCCGATTCGAAGCTGCCATTTCAGAAAATATCCCCTTGGAAGGTATCAGGTTGGAAGCATGGTCCAGTATACCAACCGCGGCCTTGGGACGAACCTGTTCTGGTCAAGGATCAACTGCCCCCCCGAAATTACGGTAATCGACCTGTCGGCCGGAGAAGAGTGATTTAAGCTATTAGGTCAGGGAGAATTTTTCTGAAAAGTCATAAAGATGCGAGGATTGTCCAAACAATTAAATTCCCCCTTGCCCAAGTATAAACATATGAGACTCATCTATGTGGCAGGCAAAGGAGGCGTAGGAAAAAGCGTCACCTCTGCCGCGACGGGCATATGGACAGCGGCACAGGGGAAGGAGACGCTTGCCTTTTCAATGGACCCGGCCCATTCTCTGTCCGATATTTTCGATAAAGATATAGGAAGCCAGCCTAGAATGATCTCCGACCACCTTTATGCCTTCGAGCCCGATCTGACTGAGGAGGCAAAGGCATTCTACAGGCGCTATAAAAACATGCTTACGGCGCTGTTCGGCCTCTTTGAGGTGGAGGTAAAGCCCGAGGATTTCGGCTCGATGCCCGGCGTGAACGAGCTGATATTCATGGATAAGCTAAACGACATCTACGTCGAGAAGAAGTACGATGTTGTGGTGATCGATTCGGCCCCAACAGCCATGGTTTTGCCCCTCCTGCAGCTGCCGTCGATTACCACCGGCTTTGTCACAAGGATCTTGGGCGTTAGAAACAAATGGATCGGCGTGCTGAACATGCTTGAGGCGGGCTTTGGCGACTCCATATTAAAGGAGGTTCGCGCCATGAGGATCAAGGCCGAGACCATGAGGAATGCACTCATAGATCCAAAGACTGCGACGATTACAGTCGTAACCATCCCTGAGAAGGCTGCAGTGATGGAAAGCCAGCGCCTCATCGACACCGTCGAATCTCACGGAGTGCACGTCGACTCAATTGTCATAAACCACGTCATAACGCAGTGCGACTGCGACTTTTGTGTGAGGAAAAAGTCCTCTCAGACCTCTTACATCGATGACCTTCAAAAGATGTATGGGGATAAACGAATAGCAATCCTTCCCGACTACGGCGGAGAGGTAAAGGGAGACGTCCTTAAGCTTGTGGCGGATGACCTTTACGGCAAAGGACAGCTTGCAATTTGATTTCACTGTCTTGCTTGAGCCCCTTATCATCACTTGCTTGAGCCCTTTATCATCACTTTTTTTGTTAGCGCTTTAAATATCCTGTGAACTTCGAATGCCCTGCAAAGTAGGCCATCCCGAAAGAAACGATGCAGAGGACGAAAAAGAGGGTGGCGATCAGCCTCATGCTTGCTAGGAAGCTCGGGTAACTCTCTGGCAATATATTGGCTTCGCCTATGAAAATTGTGAATGCAACCGTAGTTATTGCCATGCTGAAAGCATTTCCGATAAGCCTCATGGTTTCGGCGAGGCTTGAGCCCACGCCATAAGTCTCCCTTGAGATGGCGCTAAGGATCAGCTTCACCATCGGCGGGCTAAAAAGGGCACCTCCTGCCATCACGAGCAGAAATCCGGCAAGTGCCAGTTCTACAGGAGTTGAGAGTGAGATAAAGGCCATGGGGAGAAGTCCGGCTGCAGTAAGGACGACTGCAGCCGTGACTATGTGGTGCGGGCTGTAGCGGTCGGACAGCCGTCCCGCGAAGGCCACGAGCAGAGTCATAATCAGCGTCGATACGAGCAGGACCAAACCGGCAGACCGTGAATCAAACGATTTTATGTACTGCAAATAGAGGCTGAAGAGGAAGATGACGGCAAAGGTGGCCGTGAAATAAATTAAAATAGCTCCGTTGGAGAGCGCAAAGCATCTGTTTCTCAATAGCAGATGAATATCTATAACAGGGCTGTCATTATTTAGCTCCCATCGTGCAAAGGCAAGGAGTATTAAGAAACCGGCTGCAAGAAGGGCCGCGCCCCTCGCCTTTGGCAGCTCTGAGAGGCCGATGATGGTCATGGAGAGAAGGCTGATTATCATTATCGCTCCCAAAAGGTCCAGGCGCTGCCCCCGGGATAATGCGCACTCACCTGGGAGCTTTTTATGTATCAGGATGATGACCAGAATGGCTATGGGCAAAACTGCGAGGAATACGACCCTCCAGGTCATGTAGTAGGTTAAAATCCCGCCAGCCAGGAATCCCAGGGAAAAGCCGGTCCAGTTGGCGGCAATGTTTATTCCAAGAGCCTCTCCTCGCTCTTTCTCCGATAAGGAAAGGCTGAGCAGCGCAAAAGATGTTCCAAAGACCATTGCAGCCCCAATTCCTGTTAAAAATCTGGCTGCAATGAGAACCCATTGGTTTGGGGCAAAGGCTGCAACTATCGCGGAAAAGAGGTAGATATAAACGCCGATAGAAAAGATTCTTTTCACACCGAAAATATCGGCAGCCCTTCCGCAGGGGATCAGGAACATTGAGGCCGCAAGGAAAAAAGCCGTTGCCAGCCAGCTCATGGGAGCAGCCTCCATGGAAAACTCGACTCCAATCGTCGGAATGGCAACGATTAGAGCAGAAACCATGAAGGGCGCGAGGAATGATCCACCTGCGGATATGAGCAGCAAATATTTCTTTCCAGATTTTGAGGCCATAATAACTCTAATTGTCTGGTAGCCAATTCAATAAAAATTTATGCAGGTGATTTTCCGGCCAAGAAGAATACGGGCGATTTCTGAGCACCGTTCTTGCC
>CAZHNU010000091.1:0-5409 GCA_964534145.1 uncultured Methanotrichaceae archaeon
GGATAGCATCCCCACAGGTTCTTCATGCTAAGCGTGACTCCGGTCATCACATGCACCTTCAAGACAGGCACAGAGATGAAGCAATCTATATCTTCTAGGAGCATTTTCGGCAGCTGCACCTTCACCTTTTTGCCCTGAATGTTATCGCTGACCCAAACCGAGGGCAAATTGGACAGGTTCACAAGCTCAGCGCCCGTATCCTTACAAATCTGGTGCATGTTGTGCCCCTTGAAGGCCTGGTCTGCCGTAAACGAGTGATTGCCGCCATTGGACTCGCCAACTATCACTCTGCCCGCTCTGTCTTTCAGGATCTCCAGCAGCGACTTTAGAAGGGCAGGGCTGGTGGTGATGCCCTCCTTATAAAACGGATAGGTAAAATTAGGCTTGATGAAGACTGTAGACCCATCCTCTACCTGGCTTTTCCAGTTGACGAAATCAAGACTCTTCTGCAAATCGCTGTCCAAGTCTGTGATCTTTGAAATGTATGCCCTGTACTTCTCCAATAGCTACACCTTCAAGGAGATTTTCGAACTCATCCGTAATCTGCGACCAATCACGCTTTTCAACAAAGCGAATGGCCTTTTGTCCTTCGCTTTGCAGCTCGCCTTTGCTCAACAGTTCTTCAACCTTATCGAGCGCTTTTCTTGATTCTGATATGTATGATACTCCGTTGGAAGTGCCGAACTCCTTCATGATGCCCGGCAGCTCCGTCGCAATCACGGGCTTCCCCGCAGCCAGGTACTCGTACATCTTTATCGGCACTATGTTCATCATGATCTCATTTTTGTAAGCTGGCAGAATACAGATATCAGCAGCCGCCAGATAATCGGGAACCTCCTCGTAGGGGACCCACGGAACTGTGATGATCCTATCATCCATCCCCTTCTCTTTTTTTATATTTTGGAGCGTCTCCCACAAATCCCCCTTTCCAACGACCAGCAGCTTGATTCCGGCACTATTAACATCAAGCCTCGAAAGCTCCTCGGCCACCTCCTTTAGCCCCGAGAAGTCGTAGAGCCAGCCCATGAAGAAAAGGACTGTATCATCCTCTTTTATCCCGTACTTCTCCCGTATGTGCCGCCCGTCTGCCTTCTGGAACCGCTCCAGGTCCACACCGGCCCGGATCACTGAGGTCTTCTCAGGCTTTGCGCCCATCATGACGGTGTATTCTCTCAGCCCCTCGTTGATTGAGAGCACCAGGTCGGCATTCCTCATGTTATCGCTCTCAACCCTTCTCGCAAGTGCTTTGAACTGCTCCTGGGGAACCAGTCGGTGAAGCTCATCTATGATGTAGTAGACGAATGGAATGCCCCTGGGCTTTGCCAGCCTGATGGCAATATTGGCGTTTAATATCCCAAAGCCCAAGATGACATCGGGCCTGAACTCCTCTATCTGCCGTTTGATCTCAACTCTATGTGAGCATATCAAAGAAATGTAGTCTAGAACCGGGCGCTTGACGATGGGCGGCCGAATGACAGTCACAGTGTTTCCTGGGACCGCCTTGTGCATGCCCTGGAATACCTGCCTCTTCGAGACCAGCTTTTTCTCTTCTTTGTCAGCAGACTTCCTCCAGTCGATCTCGAAGTCAATGACCCTGATCTCATGGCCCTTCATCGAAAGCCTCTCCATCAGGTGGTGGCTCTGATGAGGCCCCCTCTTCAGCCAGTCCGATTCCTGCACTACCAGAATTCGCATCAGAAAGACCTCAAAACTCAGCTGTCCTCTTGATATCATCCCAGTTGTCATCAAACCATTGGTGAACGTTCCCGAGGCCTTCCTCGAACCTCATTTTAGGCTGGTAGCTAAGAAGCCTCTTTGCCTTATCGATGGACGAGAGCAGCCTGCACTTCACATCCCAGTTCCTTCTTTGTGCGAAAACAATCCCGGAATCGTTTCTTGCGAGCCTATTGACAATATTCGCCATGTCGATCACTCTGTGCTCGACGCCGGACCCGAGATTGATGGACTCGCCAACGGCCTCATCCCGAACGCCCATTGCCAGAAGACCGTTAATGATATCGCCAACATATGTCCAGTCCCTGGTCTCTGTGCCGTCGCCCGTAATGGGCAGAGGCTGGCCGTTCATCGCCCAGTAAAAGAAGTTGGGTATGACGTTCCTGTACCTCCCCGGAACCTCGCCCGGCCCAAAGACGTTGAAGAACCTGGCATTGACAATCGGTAGGTGATAAAGATTATGGAAATAGTTGGTGTAAAGCTCTCCGATGAGTTTCGTAACCTGATAGGGAGTGTGGAGGCTGATCGATGTATCATGCTCCTCGAAGGGCATCTTCGAGTCCAGGCCGTAAACGCCGCAGCCCGATGAGGAGTACACGAACCTCTTTACATTCACCAGCTGGGAATATTCCAGTACCTTCAGTATCCCCATGCCGTTCACCATCAAATCCACCTCAGGATTATCCACCGAGTTCTGATTGGCAAAATGGGCTGCCAGGTGGTAAACATAATCGGGCCTCTCCTTGAAGGCCCTCTTTAGCATCTCATCGTCGAGGATGCTGCCCTTGATGAACATTATATTCTTGGCCCTTGGAATGTTCCACTCGTATGCAGAGGACAGGTCATCTAGAATTATTACCTTCTTGGCATTAAGCTCAGAGAGCCTCCTGCACAGATTTCCCCCTATCGCCCCTGCGCCGCCCGTCACAAGTATGGTCTGGCCCTCGAACTCTGGAATCAAGTCTTCCATGTCTTTCACCGATACCCTAAGCCTGTACTAAACCTGTATCCTGTAGTACCACTTCATCCATTCCACAGTTCTTCTGATTCCTTCCTCAGGCGGAACCTTGGGATCATGCTTTAAGTCCCTGATGGCTCTTGAGAAGTCCATTGTTTTGACTTTGGTGGTGAAAGGCTCGGCCTCCTTATACGTAACGAGCGAATCATCCTTTCCAATAGCCTCAAGAATCATATCAGAGTACTGCTTGATGTCCCTCTCCCATTCCTGCCGCCCGCCTACGTTGTAAACCTCGCCTGGGATGAAGTTATCAACTATGTTGGCAAATGTGCTGGCAGTATCGCCCACGTAATCAATTATCCTCTTGTGTCCCTTGAAAACTGTGTAGGGCTTATTGAATAAAGCATGGTAAATGAACTTGGGGATGAAGCCGCGGTATGGATTATAATGCTCGTGGGGGCCGTAGCAGTTCACAGGCCGCACGCGAACGGTCTCTGTGCCGAACATCTTGGCTGAGTTCATGCACATAAGCTCCCCAGCCCACTTGGTTATGGCATAATCGTTCATCTGGTAGGTGTCTTTGATGGGATTATTAACCATTACGTCCTCGGACATAATGCCATCGAAATCCCCATAAACCTCCGCGCTGGAGAAGAATATCATTTTAAATTTCAGCTTTTCCTGCAACCGCAGCACGTTCTTGGTTCCTATGACGTTTGTCTGCCACAGGTTCTCGTAGTAGTCTTCGCCGTTCCATCTTCCGTACTCGGCTGCCAGATGATAGACGTAATCGAACCTCTGCTTTTCAAAGACCCTTTCGAGCTGTCTGTAATCCTTTACATCGCCCCTAATGTAGTTGTTCCTATCGGTATTATACAGGTCAAGAGCAGTCACTTCATGGCCCCTGGCCTTCAGCTCGTTGACCAGATTAGTGCCAATGAAACCGGCTCCCCCGGTCACCAGTACCCTAGCGCTCATCTAATTAAGGCCCCTAGAATCCAATTATGAAAGTTTTTCTCAAATAAATAATAATTTTTTTTATAATTTGTTAGAATTAAACGGCTAACATCCTCGAAGGAGTTCTATCGCCGCCCTTCCAGCATTCCCGTCTCCAAAGGGATTCTCCCAGCCATTCCCCTTTATTAGCATCCTCTTGGCCCCTTCAAGCATTCCTGCACACCTTGCGCCCACAATGGCGTTGGATCCGACCTCGACGGTCTCCGGACGTTCAGTGTTATCCCTCAGCGTTACGCACGGCACTCCCAGAATGCATGTCTCCTCCTGCACCCCGCCTGAATCAGTCAGCGCCAGCCGGGCATTTGCCTCAAGCTGCAGGAACTCTAGGAAACCCACAGGATCCATCGCCCTTATCCCGTCAGTCTCAAGGCTAAACTCTTTGATCATCTTTTTTGTCCGAGGATGAACCGGGAATATAACTGGCATTTTATATTCATCGCCTATGAGGCTCAAGCCCTTCAGGATCTCTCCCAGCCTCGCCTTATCGTCGACATTCTCCTGCCGATGAGCCGTTACCAGGAAGTAGCCTTTGGGCCTGAGATCCAGGTCATTCAGGACATTCGCCTTCCTCTTTGCTAGCTCCAGGTTTTGGTATACAGAATCAACGATGGTGTTGCCGGTAACATGCACCTTTTCGTCGCTAATCCCCTCCAGGAGAAGGTTTTTCCTGGCCGTCTCCGTCGGGGCAAAAAGATAATCTGAAATGTGATCAGCCACAACCCTGTTTATTTCCTCCGGCATGCGGCGATCGTAGCTTCGGAGGCCCGCCTCCACATGGCCTATCTTTATATGCAGCTTGGATGCGGCCAACGCCCCGGCCATAACAGTGTTGGTGTCACCCTGAACAAGGACCACATCGGGCTGCTCCTTAACGAGCACCTTCTCAACGCCGGCCATAATCTTTCCTGTCTGCTCGGCATGTGTCCCCGATCCCACATCGAGGTTGTACTGCGGTATGGGCAGCTCCAACTCCTCGAAGAAGACTCTGTCCATCTCGTAGGAATAATGCTGTCCCGTATGAAGAGTGAAATAATCCAGCCCCCTTCTCCGGCATTCCCTGATTATCGGGGACATCTTGATGATCTCGGGCCTCGTCCCCAAAACTACTGCTATCTTCATCTTCACTCCCGCAGCTTTTCGATCCTCAGCGCCATGCCGTCCTTTTCCCTCAATATGCCGTCTTTGCGATAGTAGGAAGAAGTAGAGGAGGCTGCAGCGGCAGCTCCAGAATCCCTAACATAATTCGCATGCCCGTTCCCGTTGGCCTTCGAGGGTCTGGCATCACTTTTTAGCACATCAACCATCACCGCAATTGAATGAAGGATAATGCCCGCGAGCATCATGAAGGCGCCGACGATTACCAGCAGAGACATAAGCAGCGCCGGGCCGAACCGCAGGCCAGAGCCTGTCGAATAATGGCTATAAACGAAAAAGAGCCCCATCATCACGCCGCAGCCGCAAACGAGCGTTCCCGGCACGGATAGCCAGAACAGCGGCCGCTTCATCTCCAGGTCCCGCAGCACCCTGATTAGCACCTCCAGGCCATGGCTTAGAGGGTGCTTCTTGGAGCAGTTCACATCATACCGCACCCCTATATCCACCTCTCTAATCCGAAAGCCCGCCCTGGCGGCATCCACAAGCATCTCGCTCTCGATCCCAAGACCGTTCTCGCCGAACCTGAAGGCATCCACAGTATGGGA
>CAZHNU010000092.1:0-5397 GCA_964534145.1 uncultured Methanotrichaceae archaeon
ATAGTAGTCAATGAGTCCGCCAAAGATAAGTAGTTTCGCCGGAAAATGATAGCGGCAGATCATTTTTACATGATGGGATTGGCGGACTTAGATACAAAAGAATGTGGTTGATGGAGATTTGAATAATACTGAAAACCGGGAAATGGCCAAAAAGGAGAGGCGGTCGATTCGGACATTTTGGTGAAGGCGGTCTCAGCCTGGATGAGATCTCACAGCTCCTGTGGGCTGCCCAGGGCGTAACTGACGACGAAGGTCACAGGACCGCAATAGAGGAGCTTCTGGAACTGTCTGAAGGCGAAGCGCCCATTGGAGTTATCCTTGTGCCTATTCCGATTGCCGCTAAATGCCGTTTCGGGATTTTTGAGCCAGCTCATTTCGCCAGCAGGAGGCAGACCTGGATGAATCCAGTATTCGCAGGCGATCTGAGCCAGAGGTTTGCCGCTTTCAAGCTCAGCCACTGCTGATATCTTGAACTCCCGGTCGTAGTGCCGTCTTGTCTTCTTCATATGCACCCATCCATTGGGCCGCATTGCTTAACTCATTGTCTACTTGGAGGGGGTGCAGTTTACATCATAGCTATGTATCCGCGTGGTATAAATGCCAGACCTTCATAAGCATCTGCTGATAAACCTGAAGGATTTCCATGAGAGTTCTAAAAGACCGAAGCTCTTATTTAGATGATAAAGCCGGAGGAGATGGGATAACCGGCAGTATAATCCGATTCTTCTCGAAAGATGCCAGAAAGTATGATGCCGGTCGTCGTGGCGAGGATGCTATCGCTGATGCGCTAAGTCGCCTAGATGATTCCCACTTCCTTATCAACGATGTAATCCTGCCTTCGTCGCATGGGAATATCGACCATGTACTCCTCACGCCCAAAAACATCTTTGTCCTGGAGACTAAGAATTGGTCAGGAAAGATCATATGTCAAGGAGATGAATGGGTTAGGCAAGACCGTAAAGGCATCCTTTTCTCTAAGAAGACTGATATGGGCTGCCCAAGCAGGCAGGTGAAAAGGAACGCCATTAACCTGAGCAAGTTTATTGAGTCCGGATCGTTCCATAACACCTTCAAGATATGGGTGGAAGGGGCAATCGTCTTCACAAATCGCAATGTAAACCTCGAATTGCATGAGCCAAGCGTGGCTGTACTCCGGATGGAGGAGCTATATAATTATATAATAGGTTCGAAACAAATGTTGTCTTTATCCGAGAGAGAGCTAAAATCAATCGGGAAATATGTCGCTGGGATGAGTACAAGGTGATGGAGATCATGTATTTTAGCCAATAAGCAAAGCCACCTTTGGACTGCATACCTCCGAGCAGACAATGATCTAAGAAACAAAGCCCAATTGAGGGGTGCACATGAAGATGACAAGGCAGCGCTAGACTGGAGGTTCAAGACATCAATAGCTGCAGAGCTTAAAAGTGGCAAGCCATTCGCCGAAATTCCCCACGAATACCGGATTCATCCAGGTCTGCTATCCCACAATGGAGGCGACTTTAAATATTGTTACTTAACTAACTATCTGCGATCAAGGGTGCACTCCAGGACAATGCCAAAGAGATTTTATCTAATGCCCAAATGCAGTCCTAGGGGGCATTTGAGAAATTATAGGCCGCCGATGAGGAGCTTATGCTGCAAAGTATGCTGCAAAAAGAGAAGCTATGACCGAAAAAAATGCCCTGCAAGGCCAGGAGCCCAAGAAAGAAGATGGAAAGGATATCGAGGGTGAAGCCAGCCTCCAGGCCGAGCCTGACGGGCCCCTTGCCATAGTCGCCATCGGGTCATCGGCCGGTGGTCTGGAGGCGCTTGAGATCTTCTTCAACCACATGCCTGCCAAGACGGGAATGGCCTTCGTCGTAATTCAGCATCAAGACCCGGAACAGACCAGCCTCCTTCAGGAGATCCTCCAGAGGTACACCGATATGCCGGTGGTGACGATCGATGAGGGCCTCAAAGCCCGGCCGAACACTGTTTATATCAAACCTCCTGACCGCGACCTATCCATCCTCCAGGGAAGCTTCACCCTCCTAAGACCTGCCCCGAAGGAGACTGGAGCTAAAATGGCCATCGACATCTTCTTCAGACACCTGGCAGAGGACCAGGATGGAAAGGCTGTAGGCATCATCCTATCCGGTATGGGTAGCGACGGGACGCTTGGAATCCGGGCCTTAAAGGAACACGCTGGCATGGCGATGGCCTAGGAACCGTCAACAGCCAAGTTCGATGCTATGCCCCAGAACGCCATCAAAACCGGTCTGGTGGATTACGTAGCCTCACCCGAGGATCTGCCCGAGATGCTCTGCAGCTATGTTAAGGCCAGCTCGAAGATATCAGAGGCGCAGTCAAGCATCCCTAAGACCCAGATACAGCTGCCAAAGGAACTTATACCTCAAACTCCAGCTATAGAAGGCGCTCTAGCAAAGATATTCGTCCTCGTCCGATCCAAAACCGGCCAGGACTTCTCACATTACAAACGCAGCACCATAATGCGAAGAACCGAGCGCAGGATGAGCCTGCACCAGTTGACCCGGCTGGATGATTACGTTCGGCTCCTTCAGGAGAACCCATCCGAGATCGAGATCCTGGCCAAGGAGATGCTTATCGGCGTAACCCAATTCTTCCGCGACCCCGAGGCATGGCAAATCTTCCAGAAGTATGTGCTTCCCAAACTGATCCAGTCCAGGCCAGAGGGCAGCATGCTCAGAGTCTGGGTAGTGGGATGCTCTACAGGCGAGGAGGCATATACCCTAGCAATCATCCTCCAGGAGAGCCTGGACGATCTTGGCAAGAGCGAAACGATCCAGTTCCAGATATTTGCCACCGACACTGATAGCGATGCCATAGATGTGGCCCGGACGGGAAAATACCCATCAAACATCGAGATGGATGTTTCTCCAGAGCGATTGGAACGCTTCTTTATAAAAAAGGATGAAACCTACCAGATCAATCAGAAGCTTCGTGATAGAGTGACCTTCGCCGTCCATAACATCATTCGAGACCCACCGTTCGCCCATATCGATATTCTCTCGTGCCGCAACCTCCTGATTTATCTCTCGCCGGAGATGCAAAAGAAGCTCATACAGCTTTTCCACTACGCCTTAGACCCTAACGGCATACTGATCCTCGGAACCTCTGAATCCATCAGCGGATATGGCGATCTGTTCAGCGTAAAAGATGGCAAATATAAAATATTTGAGAGAAGGGGCGTTCCATCACCTCTCCATGCAGGTTTGGGTGAACCGCTTCCAGTATTCGCTGTTGCTTCATCAGCCCGCGAGGCCAGGGTCCGGCCCCATGCAGCATCTAAGGAACACTCTATCCAGGCGATTGTTCAGGAGCAGCTCATCGAGCACTTTGCCCCGCCTTCTGCAGCCGTGTAATGGACTCGGATGTAAAGCAGGCTGCCGAGTTCAAGCTGAACGGCAACAGAGTCAAGAGAGATTTTCCTGCCTGGGTGCTGGCCGAGGCTAGGGCGATCCAGGATAACGTTCACTGCGGATTCCGTATGGCGGTTATCGATATAACCGAACGCAAGCGGATGGAACAAGAGATTCTCAAGAGGTCTGCAGAGCTGGCTGTTGCCAAGGAGGCAGCTGAGGCTGCCACAAGAGCAAAGGCCGAGTTCCTGGCCAACATGAGCCACGAGAGTCGTACCCCAATGAACACGATCATTGGCATAACAAGCCTGATGCTGGATGAAAATGAGCCTTTGAGCCCAGAGCAAAGGGATAACCTTAAGCTCGTCAGTACCAACGGCGACGCCCTTCTCTCCATCATCAACGATATCCTCGACTTCTCCAAGATGGAAAGCGATAAGGTAGTTCTGGAAGAACGGACGTTTGTTCTTCGCCAGTGCATCGAGGAAGCCATAGACCTTGTGGCAATTCAAGCATCGCAGAAGGGCTTGAACCTGGCCTATACCATTGATAAAGGGGTTCCAGAGACAATCATCGGTGACTCTAGCAGGCTTCGACAGGTCCTTGGCAACCTTCTCTCAAACGCAGTCAAGTTCACAGATGAGGGCGAGGTAGTACTTTCAGCTTCAACGGATGGAACCAACGAAGTTCATTTCGCCGTTCGGGATACGGGCATAGGCATATCTCAAGGTAACATGCACCAGCTGTTCCAGTCTTTTTCCCAGATGGAACCGTCTACCACCCGTTTGTATGGCGGGACTGGTCTTGGCCTGGCCATATCCAAAAGGCTCGTAGAGATGATGGGAGGCAGAATCTGGGCCGAGTCCGAGGAAGGAAAGGGCTCAATATTCCACTTCACAATAAAGGCTGCATCCAGCCAATCAAAGACAATACATCCCGCAGTTTCACCTCAGCTGATAGGTAAGCACGTGTTAATAATCGCTGATAACAAGACCAACCGTCGCATCCTCTCCAGACAGGTTCACGACTGGGGCATGATTCCTATGGCTGCTTTATCGGGCCGGGAGGCTTTAAAGTATATTCAGCGAGACGATGGCTTCGATATCGCTATCCTCGATATGGATTTGAAGGATATAAACGGCCTTAGCTTAGAAGAACAGATACGAAAATATAACAAAACCCTGCCTCTGGTGCTGCTCACGTCCTTAGGAAAGAAAATACCACCCAACCATGCCTACCTGACCAAGCCCATCAAGCCCTCTCAGCTACATAAAGTCCTGGCAGAGATATTGCCAAAGGCAGACATACTGCCTAAGGAAGGCATATTGCCGAAAGAACCAGCCCGGAGACTGGAATGGCCATCTGAAATTGATCTATCCAATCAGAACCATCCCCTCAAAATACTGCTAGCTGAAGATAACTTTTCCAACCAGAGGGTAGCCCTACAGATGCTAAAGAAGCTGGGCTATAAGGCCGACGCTGCTGCCAACGGGATAGAGGTTCTGCAATCTCTTGAACGGCAGCATTACGATGTGGTTCTGATGGACCTGAGGATGCCCGAGATGGATGGGCTGGAAGCCACACGCATTATCCGTCAGCGCTGGCCAAACAACGGTCCGAAGATCATAGCCATTACGGCCCTTGCTACGGAGGGCGATCGAGAGAAGTGTCTTGAAGCCGGCATGAACGACTTCATAGCAAAACCTATCATGAAAGAGGATTTAGCAAGAGCTTTGAAGGATATCAACAGGCTATAAACGCCAGGGATAAGATAGTATCCTCGCTGGCAAGCAAATACGTCGGATTCCGATAAAGTTTTGAACTATTATGATTATTATTATTGAACCGCACCAGGAGCTATCCATATGTCTAACAGCGATCCCACTCAGATAAATGCCAAATTTTCAGAAGTATCAGAGATTCTTCGCGTCCAGAGCCTGAGCCATCCCAATAAAGTCGAGATCGCAGTGGATGCATTTGATGAGCTTCTGGTTGCCATAAAATGGCTAACTAC
>CAZHNU010000093.1:0-5213 GCA_964534145.1 uncultured Methanotrichaceae archaeon
ACTAGCTTAATATGATTAATAGGAGACAAAGGACTGAATATAACGGCATTTGGCGACTTCCAACAGCTCCTGTTGATAAGCCACCACTTCATGGAATTCTAAGATACACACCAGGTGAAGGCTTTGAATTGGAAGTTATTGGATCCTTCTTCAATCTCTCAGAATTACTGCCTAATTCACAGAATCCTGAAATAATACAGGGTACTTCCTCAGATGGGAAAAATATAACCTTATATCACTGCTTTGGATCAAGTATATCTATTGGTTCCTCTATTGGTTCTCAAGGAGTTCAAACTAGTAAATATAAACCTTCACGTGTATTTATCGGAGCCCTTTTTGATAAAGAACCTATGTTTAAAGATATCATCATAAATTATTCCTATCTAGATGAATGGGTAAACATAAGTGGTTTTGATATTCCCATGCCAAGTGGTACCGAGGAAGTTTCGATAAAATATAAGATGCCTGAAGACATTACTATAACTTTAGATGAAAACTATGATCTCACTATTACTCATTCGCGTGAGGGGCCTAATTGGAGTATGGTTCAAAAAGAATCATGTATCAAACAGAAAACATATATTATGATCAAATCCAAGAACGAAACTCCGATAACCAAATATGACGATATATTATTTAAGATCAGAAACTTTTTGAGTTTTGGAGTTGGTAGACCAGTATATCCCTTAACTATTAGCGGACAATCTGATGAATACATATCTTTCCATGTCGGCAAAAAAATTTATGATGAAATAGAAATATATTATAATACCATGGAAATTCCTGATGAGTTTGAGCCGATAATCCCTCCAGATATGTTCTTCATATTTGAAGATATTTCTAAGTCATTTGAAACATTTATTAGAAACTGGTTTAATAGAGGAGAGGTGTTAGCCCCTGTTTTTGATCTATATTTCAGCAATATTTATACTCAAAAGATGTACAGTGAGACTCGGTTTCTGAACGCCGCCCAAGCGATTGAATCTTACCATCGAAGAAAGGAAACCGCAAAAAAATTTGATATAGATCTAAAAGAACATGAAGAGCGAATGATAAAAATTATATGCTTTGCTCCCATTGAACACACAGCTTGGTTACTTGCCAAATTGAAACACAGCAATGAGGTTTCTTTGAGTCAAAGATTAAAAGAGATTCTTTCCCATCATAAGGATATCGCTGAAATTTATGTAGGAAATAAAGGTCAGCAGAAAGATTTTATATATAAAGTCGTTACAACCCGCAATTACTTAACTCATTTTGATAAAAATAGAGAAGCAGAGAGCGCTAAAGGAAAAGATTTATCAATCCTTATTGAGAAATTAAAAATAATAATAAAGGCGTGTTTACTGGAAGAGATGGGCATGAGTAGCTCAGAAATTAAAACAATTTTGGAGAAATATAAAACGCGATCATTCTTATCATGGGACTTCATATCATGGAGCTAACTGTGAGGACGTTCTCGACAGCTCTAGCGAGACCTCCGGCGCCAAGCAGGCCCGCCCGAGCGGCCGCGCGCCCGCATGCCCACGCGCGGGAGTCAGCTGGGCGGACATCCTTGCCATCTTACAGCCGGGATTGTCAAGGCTGAATCTGGCAATTACAGTTGGCTGTCAGGGCTAGAGCGAAATCCAAGAGGAGATCCATCGGGAGAGCGGCGTGCAGATCCTCAAATACGAATTTCAAAAGCCCTTTATATCAAAGATCTCCATAGTGATCTTTGAGAGGACCATGATGCGATCAGAGATCCTGCAGACGCTAGCCGTCCATCGAGATGAGCTGACCCGGATGGGAGTGAAGACTCTGGCAGTCTTCGGATCTGTGCCAGGGATGAGGCCCGTCCGGATAGCGATGTAGACATCCTGATTGAGTTCCGGGATTCAGCCACCTTCAACGGGTACATGGATCTCAAGTTCTTCCTGGAGGATCTGCTGGGCCGCCCTGTAGATTTGGTCACTCTCAAGTCCATCAGGCCAAAGATTAAGACGCAGATAGAGCATGAGGCCCTCTCTGTCCAGGGATTATCATCAAGGGTTTCCTAGATACGGCAGCAGCGATTATCAATCACATGGTAGTCTATCGCTATAGCTTCAATCGCTGCAATCTAAAGATTTAAGAGTAATTTTGCCTCATTAATATGTGGAGACATCATGGCGAGATCATCTAAAGAGAAGTTGCAGGATAGATCATTGGAGGAGATAAAGCAGGTACTCAGACATAGCATGCCTGAGATCAAAGATCGCTATAAGGTGAAGTCCCTGGGTATATTCGGCTCTTATGTGCGCGGAGAGGCGAAGAAATCCAGTGACGTGGATCTTCTGGTAGAATTCAACCAGGCGCCATCATTGCTGGAGTTTATCAGAATGGAGGATGATCTTAGCGATAAGTTGGGGATTAAAGTCGATTTGGTTATGAAGAAGGCATTGAAACCCCGTATAGGCCAGCATATCCTCGAAGAAGTGGTCCCTGTATGAAGAAGTCAGAGCGGGACTACATGGATTTCTTAACGGATATGGCCCAATATACAGAGAAAGGCATGCGCATTACCGAAGACATCGACTTTGAGGCGTAGTTTCATTATGACAGGAAACATGGTCACGGGCGCATCTGTGTGAGGCATATAGGTTCGGCCCCCTTAGCAGATCATAAGTCTTATGTACAAGTAGTGTATCTCTCATTTGGTTCAACTAAAATACGCCCCACAACGTGGTGAGCGGGCGGCGCCGGCCGAGTGCCGGGGCTGCTCCAGAGGCAAAGGTGCTCTGGAGGAACAATATGGCAAAAGAGAAACCAAAGAAGGCTGAAGAGAAGCCCAAGAAGGCCGCAGAGGCCGATGAGCTAAAGCATATAGTTCGTATTATGAATTCTGACCTGGAAGGGAAGAAGCAGGTCCACATGGCCTTAACGGGTCTCAAGGGAGTTGGCCGGAGGGCAGCCAGCATATTCACTGCAAAAGCTGGCGTTGACCCCTATGCAACCCTCGGACTGCTTCCCGATGCCCAGATAGATGCCTTAAAGAAGGTCATCGAGACCGAGGCCTCCACAGCCATGCCTGTATGGATGCTCAACCATCGCGGGGATATGGCCACGGGCAAGGATGTGCATATCATGGGCATGGATCTGACCATGAAGCTCAGGGAAGACCTGGACCTGATGAAGAAGATGAGAAGCTACAAGGGCATCAGGCACGAGCGGGGACTTCGCGTTCGCGGCCAGCGCACCAGGTCTACGGGCAGAACCGGCGCAATTGTAGGCGTGAGCAGGAAGAAGGAAGGGGCAGCGCCCGCACCTGCGGCAACCAAGGAGTAGGTGGTCGACATGGGATATCCGGGAAAAAGCCACAAGATGTATGATAGGCCGAAGACGCCCTTCCAGGCTGATCGCATTGCCAACGAGGTCGAAATGGTGAAGTCCTTTGGACTTCGAAACAAGAGAGAGCTATGGAAGGCCCAGGCAGTTCTCAGGAAGTACAGGCACAACAGCCGCAACCTGTTAGCGGCCATAGCTGTAGGCCATAAGCCTCCGGAGGCTGAGGCAATAGTTAATCGCCTCAAGAAGTTCGGCATGCTGAAGGAGGACGGCGATCTCGACGCCATTTTGTCGATGAAGGTCACAGATGTCCTGGAAAGGAGGCTGCAGACGCAGGTCTACCGCCAGGGTCTCGCAAACTCGCTCAAGCAGTCCAGGCAGTTTATCACCCACGGCCACATTCAGGTCTCGGGCAGGAGAGTCACAGTACCGGGCTACCTTGTGAGGCGCGGCGAGGAGATGACTATAGATTACTACATTGGATCGCCCATGGCCAAGGAAGGCCATCCTGAGAGGGCGTCCAAGACGCCGATACCGGCACCAATATCAACACCAACTCCAAAGGTGGAAGGATAAATGGCAGAAGGAAAATGGGGCATAGCCCACATATTCTCGTCATTCAACAACACGATTATCACCATCACCGACCTGACTGGGGCCGAGACGCTGGCCAAGATATCGGGCGGAATGGTCGTGAAGGCGGCCAGGGACGAGAGTTCGCCATACACAGCCATGCAGATGGCCATGCAGGTCGCTGAGGCTGTTAAGGACAAGGGCCTTGTGGGAGTGCACGTCAAGGTGCGCGCTCCCGGAGGCAACAAGCAGAGGTCTCCCGGCCCCGGGGCCCAAGCAGCGATAAGGGCTCTGGCAAGGGCAGGTCTTCGGATCGGCAGAATAGAGGATGCGACCCCCATCCCCCACGACGGCACAAAGCCTGCCGGCGGCAAGAGGGGTCGAAGGGTGTAAAGTTTGAAGGTAGAATTGATTGAGCTCGGGGAGGACCACATCAGGTTCCTCCTCAGCGGCGTTTCTGCCGCCCTCGCCAACGGCATCAGGCGGGCATGCATGAGCGAGGTGCCCATTCTGGCCATAGACGAGCTGAGCCTTTACGACAATACATCGGTTCTCTTCGACGAGCAGATTGCTCTTCGGATGGGCCTCGTGCCGCTGCAGGTTGAGGATCCCGACGTGTTCTCGCGGCCTGAGGAGTGCCAGTGCAACGGCGAGGGCTGTCCGGGCTGCAGAGTAGATTTCATGCTCTCTGCGGAAGGGCCGGGGATGGTTTACTCAAAGGATATTCAGTTCACCGATCCGTCTGTGAAGCCGGCCTTCGACAAGATCCCCATTGTGATCCTGGGCGAGGGCGAGAAGCTTGTGATGGAAGGCTATGCTACCAAGAGGGTTGGCAGGACACATTCCAAGTGGCAGGCGGGAACGCTGTGCGGCTACAAGAACTTGCAGTCAATAGATATCGGCGAGTGCACAGGCTGCGGGAAGTGCGTCGAGGTCTGTCCAAGGAACGTCCTCTTCATGGAGGGCGGCAGAGCGAAAGCTTCAAATACCCTGGAATGCTCTCTGTGCAAGCTCTGCATTGATGCCTGCGAGGCCGGAGCCATTAAGGTAACGCCGGTCCAGGATTCCTTCGTGCTGACCATTGAGAGCAGCGGGTGTATGCCCGCCAAAGACCTGGTCTCAAGAGCAGCTATTGGGATCAAGAAGAGGGCAGAGGAGTTGGACGCTAAGCTTGCAGAGCTGACGTAAAGCGGAAGCGCAAGGTAAATAAGATCGGCGGCAAAATGCCGATCTGCTATCCCACTATCGAGCGGGGGTTTCCAAGCCAGGTCAAAGGAGCAGGGTTGAGGGCCCTGTCACGCAGGTGTTCGCGGGTTCGAATCCCGTCCCCCGCA
>CAZHNU010000094.1:0-4847 GCA_964534145.1 uncultured Methanotrichaceae archaeon
CTAGGTTTTCAGGCATGAAAGGCTTTAAAACACCGTCTATGCCTGGGACGTTATCCTTTTTCCGCTATTTTCTCTTATCAGGCGCAATTCTCATTACAGAAATATCTTTTGTCTTCTCCCGGATCAGCTCATCTGAGGCTGCAAAGGGATTAAAGCCATAAACAAAGCCTCCAAGGCCGCTGCCTTTCAATATCTGGCGCATTGCCTCTTCACGCTCCCTGGAGTCGGTTACCTCTTGGGCATATCCATACAAATGGCTACGCGGCAGAAGGATTTCTACCTCGGGATAATCCGTTGAGATACCTGAAGAGAGCCCTTGAGAGAAATTTCCCGTTCATAGCTGCAATATACTGTTCGCAACTTTATAGACATATCACCTCTTATATCGCCTCTTGCCCAGGAGGCCTTTTCCTTGGATATAGCATGCAGCGATTATTACGCCAATCAGGGCAAATGCAGCCTCAAATCCCGGCTGAGCTCTTCCGTCATCGGACGTTGAATCCTGTTCGCCTCTTGGAATAGTAGTCCTGTTTTCTGCAGGGTATTCCTGGTCTTGGGTCTTTATGGACGGCACGACAGGCTTCCAGTAGTCTCTCATCTTCAGAGGAAAGGCCAGATCGCCGCCGGGAACTTCTTTATCGCCTATTACGAACACATAACGCCCAGCCTCACCTTTATCATCCCATACCGCCACCAGGTAGCCGCTGCTCTCTGGAAGGTCGATGTTCTGCTCCTGGCGCGTCCAGTAGGAGCTGCGGCTGAAGGGCTCAAAAAATGGTGTGGCGTTCTGAGGCGGTGCAAGGATCACTGCACCGTAATCTTCCGGCTTTCCAACTTGACTCGGCAGGTCAGCAGACGGCAGTCCGGGTCCCATCAGAGCCATAGTCGGAGCGAAGTTTTCCTGGCCGGAGATTTGGGGAATGGTAATGCTGAGAAAGACGACCTCTCCTTCTGTTCCATTGAATGTATAGTAATCCACATCATTCGCGGTTGCGAGGGTGGCATATACAGCTGTGGAAATGCTTGGGTCCTTGATGTACATAGGATTATTTGCGGTGAGCTCGACGTCTTCAAAGAACGGCTGGTGGGCAAGGGATGGCGCAATAAGGCTCAAAACAGCAACAACCGATGCCAACCAGATAAGGCTATTCTTCATGAAGGACTAATCGTTCTTTAAATATTTTATAACATTCGGTTCTTTTGAAGTTTTGTATGTAACGGATATTAGAGTTTAGCTTTTCATAAAAATAGAATGTCTAAGCTATTAAGACCTCTTCTACAGGCCGTCTTGGAGTATGTTTCGATGGCTTCGCGTAACCCATCCGGATAAGCAGCTGCGGATATTTTGCGTTTAGAATTAGAGACATCTCCTCTCTGAGCACCGGGATGGCTATGGGCTGGCTGAAGAGGTCAAACATTACATTCAGCCTTGTTGCTTCCAGGAAGAGAGTTTCGAAGAGAATGCCAGCCCTGATCCAGGTCAGTTTGTCATCGCTATCTGTTGACAAGACCGCGACTGCCGGCGAAGCTAATATGTTAGCAGTCTCTACCCTGGCCCGAGAAGAGGACATATCAAAAGCTCCAAAGATAAACTTGCCAAGGTAAGACTCGAAATCTGAATAGCCGAAGGAGTATCCAGGCAGCCCATCCTTGGCATCGGATGTGTTGGGCCTGATCCATTTTGCCAGTTCTTTTCTCATTTCTTTATTGCCAAGCTGGATCTTCTGGGATCTGGCCAGGATATCAGCCATCTTGGCCTTTTCGCCACTATCAGCGATTATATCCAGCCGAAACCCCTGTCTATCAATGTAGCTTTTCAATTTCTGAAGCTTCTCGGCCTCGATGGCACGGCTCTCATAAGACATCCTGTTGGTATGACGTTTTGTTATCTCCTTGAAAAGGTCGGGAAACCTGGGTTCAGATTCCTTTTTTTCGAATATTATAGAAGCGGTACGATCTCCCGACAAGCCGTCAGGCAGGCATTTTGCATCATATCCGAAACCAAAATGTTCTGCTGCGATCAGAGCATTGGCGAGCAGGCAACCATGACTTAAATATAAAGTCCTGTTGGTGGGATCCAAAGATGGCAAAGACCTTGAAAAATCAGCAATTAACGATACTTCGTTATCCTTAATCGACAGCCTCCATGGCTGAGTGTTGGGGCCGGACGGGGCCAGGACCGCATACCTCAAAAGGAATTCAAGCTGATCGAATAAAGTCCCAGTCGATGGGAAGTCCGTCTCTTGAACATCCCAGGCCGCTAGATTATCGCTCACTCTATACCATCTCCTACTCTTTAATTTCACCTTTTAACCGATAAAAGGTTTATCGGACACATTTGCTTAAAGCCTTAAAGCACAACGAAGGCCTTCTGGGTGTTTCTTGGCTTAATCCTCAATCACTCATATCTATGATGAATGCCTATAAAATATAGTTAATGCAGATGCCCATGAGATACCTGGATATATTTCAAAAGATAGTTATCGCAGTTTTAACAGCTCTGATGGCGCTTGTAGTAATGCTGTCCACTTTAGAGCTTGCTTATACCATAGCTCTGGATATTGTGTCGCCGCCCTTCGCTTTCTTGGATATAGATGAGCTGCTAAGCATTTTTGGCTATTTCCTCCTTGTTCTGATAGGCATCGAACTTCTGGAGACATTTAGCATTTATCTCCGGGAGCATGCCATCAACGTGCAGGTTGTATTTATGGTTGCCATGATTGCCATTGCCAGGAAGGTTATTATCTTGGATGCCAAGGAGATTTCGAGCCTGACACTCATTGGCATAGGATTCATCATTCTCTCTCTTGCTGCAGGATACTATTTGGTAAAAAAGAGCCAGGACGAAGATAGCTGCAGGCGGCTATGATGCCTGAGAAGATTATCATAAATCACCAATAGAAATAATAATTGAACCGTCATATAGTCGGCAATCATGAGAAGCTTCCCCCGGCCTAAGATCGTTATAAGCAAATGCATTGAGTTCGGTCACTGCCGGTACGACGGCAGCCTGATACCCAGCGATTTTGTCAAAGCCCTCAAGCCGCATGTAGACTTCATCCCTGTTTGCGCCGAGGTGGAGATTGGACTTGGCGTGCCCAGAGGCTCGATAAGGATCATATCAGAAAATGGGGAGCTAAGACTGGTGCAGCCAGCAACCGGCCTGGACGTAACAGAAAAGATGAGATCTTTTGCCTCTTTGTTCCTGCATTCGCTATCTGGAATTGACGGATTCATTCTGAAGTTTCGCTCACCGTCATGCGGCATGAAGGGAATCAATGTGTATTCTGGCGCCTCCGGTTCGGGCGCTATATCCAAAGCACCCGGATTCTTCGGGGGTGCGGCTGCAAAAGCATTTCCAGGTCTCGCCATAGAGGATGAAGGGAGGCTGAGAAATTTAAATATAAGAGAGCACTTTCTAACCAAGCTGTATGCTCTTGCCGGCTTTAGAGAAGTGGAAAATGAGGTTTCCGTATCGGCACTTATTGAATTTCACACGGCCAACAAGCTGCTGCTCGCAGCACACAGCCAGAAAGAGTTAAAGATACTTGGGAACATCGCGGCCAGCCGTGAGAAAATGGATTTTGCAGAACAGTGCGGGCTTTACAGAGAGCACTTGGGGTTAGCGCTCAAAAAGCCCATGAGATCTACAGCAAAGGCAAATGTATTAATGCATACGTTTGGTTATTTCTCAAATGAGCTCTCGCGGGAGGAGAAGGCGCACTTTCTTGAGAGCATGGTGAGGTATAGGAATAAAAAGGTCCCATCCAGTGCCCTTATGGCAATGCTTCAGAGCTGGATTGCTCGGTTCGGCGAGGATTACTTGGGGCATCAGACATTTTTCGAGCCTTTTCCCGAGGGCCTAAGAGAGCTTTGCCTGGACAGCCAGTGCGAATGGGCCGCATCCGACCTCTTTGATGGACGAGAAGGCTGATCATGCACCATCTGATGAAGTAACATGGATGAGTAAGCACCTGTACAATTAAAGGAAGATACATGCCGGTAAACTCGAGCAGAGTGAAAATCCTTATCGACGGCCAGGCAAAAAAGGGACCTGTTATCTATTGGATGAGCCGGGACCAGAGAGCGAATGATAATTGGGCGCTGCTATTCGCTCAGGATCAAGCCCTTAAAAGCGGCTCTCCGGTTGCAGTTATTTTTTGCCTTCTGCCGGAATTTCTGGGAGCTACAAAGAGGCAGTACAATTTCATGCTCCTCGGCCTTAAAGAAGTGGAAAATAGCTTAAAGCAAATGGACATTCCATTTTTCTTGCTCAAAGGAGATCCGAAAAGAGAAGTCCCAAAATTTTTGAGCACCTATGACGCAGGCGTTTTGGTTGCGGACTTCTCTCCCCTGAGGATAAATAGAGATTGGAAAAATGCTGCGGCAGAGCATATATCGCTTCCATTCTATGAAGTCGATGCCCATAATATCGTGCCCTGCTGGATCGCCTCCTCCAAGCAGGAGTGGGCCGCATACAGCTTCCGCCCGAAGGTGCACCGTCTCTTGCCGCAGTTCCTTGAGGATTATCCCTCTCCTCAGAAGCATCCTTTTCCATGGATGGACCAGGTCGAGAACGATTGGGCCGGGGCCGCAAGGTGGATCGAGGCGGACGACCTCTCCGAGGTGAACTGGATCTCGCCGGGAGAGGCGGCGGCAAGAGAATGTCTGATGCATTTTCTAAATCACAAGCTATCCCGATACGATTTTGATAGGAATGATCCTGCGAAAGACGGCCAGTCAAATCTATCCCCTTACCTGCATTTCGGCCAGATATCAGCCCAGCGAGTAGCTCTTCAGGTTCTCCTCCAAAAACAAGACTCAAGCTCTTTCATTGAAGAGCTAGT
>CAZHNU010000095.1:0-4838 GCA_964534145.1 uncultured Methanotrichaceae archaeon
AAGGCAAAGCACTTAAGGCATAAATGAAGACGTATTTAGGCTATGATGTACTAGTATCTGATCGGGCTAAAATATGCCTCCAATTGAAGGCTTAATCCCTTTTCCAATGGCAGCTCATGCATGATCCGTGTGTGGCCGGATGAAGCCATGAACACCAACAGAGGTTGCACTCAATGCTCAAGATTACACCTTATCTAGGCATAATAGTCATAATAGTATCCATCGGAGGGATTTTTTATCCCAAGATCGGCTATTTCCTTCTGCTCGTCTTTGCTACTTTATTGATCATAGCTCCCTTTCGTGGAAGGTGGTTTTGCGGCAACTTATGTCCCAGGGGAAGCTTTGTAGATTTCTGGCTGGGGCCCATAAGCCGAAAGGCGAAAATACCGCCTGTCTTAAGGAGCATGTGGTTTCGAGTGCCTGTGTTCATTGCCCTCATGGGCTTCATGGTATTCAGGATCATTCAGACCGAGGGCATGGTGGACAAGGTCGGAATGGTATTTGTGACGCTGTGCATATTGACTACGGCCGCTTCTATTCTATTCGGAGTTCTCTTCTCTCCCAGGGCCTGGTGCACCTTCTGCCCCATGGGCACCCTGCAGAGAACGATGGGCGGCAGCAAATACCGGCTTTCCATGGATAAAGAGAAATGCATCGAATGCGGTCTTTGCCAGAGGGTCTGCCCCATGCAGCTCCCTGTGAGTGAAATCGGGGAGTCTCCCGACTGCATAAAATGCGCTCGGTGCGTTGATGCCTGTCCCAAGAAGGCGCTGCACTTCTGATGACATTTAGTCCAGCAGAACTTCCAGCCTGGAGAGAATCCTTGTTCTCTCTATCTCTTTTAAACAGCGCCGATGAGTTTCCTTTGCCTGCCGATCGTTGATCTCAAAAATCTTATTTGCATCGACATTTGTAAGAGTTGATACCATGAATAAAGACAGCTCCCAGTTTACAACATCATTTATGAAGTTGAAGTACCAGTAGATCGAAAGCAGATCCTTGAGAATATCGTCGGGCATATGGAGATAGAGGTTCCTGGTCTTTAGAAGCTCAAGGCCGGAGGTATTCACCTTCATAAGCCCTATGCGAGTTCCGGCATTTAAGGAAAGCATATTATCTCTTATCTCCTGATAAACAATTGCCACAGCGCTTTGAAATTCTTTTTTTGTCCTGCTATTTTCGCGAAGGCTGCCCAGCAGGTAAGCGATAAACACGCCTGCAAGGGTGATAATCATGCCTATCAGGGCTGCCGTTATTTCATGGGAGAGGTTGCCTTCAACTATCACATTAGATCCTCTAAAGAGCTGTGGTTTTCTATTATCTTCCATTCTCACTTATTATATTCCGATCATGAGGCTATAGAGATCGGAAAATCATCGAGCTTCCTGGTCTCAGAGAGATACTATAATAATAAGTGTTCTAATCCCTTTTAAAAGTGATGTTTGCCCAGAGGCACTGGACTCTGGTGTCAAATTTGGATATTAGGTAGATGTGTCGAGCAGGATCGATGAACAAAGGCGTTTGGCAGAAGCATCAGGCAGAGGCATTTGGCAAGGACATCGGGCAGGGGTGTGGGCAGGAGCATTTGGCGGATACCTACATCACATAGTCGTAATGCCTGTAACCCTGTTCATCGATCTCCAGCAAGGCAAATTCGCCATGTGGAGAAAGTATGCTCTCTCTTGCTTTTCCCTCATGGAGCATTTCATACTCCTCCAGAGAGACGGCCCTTCTCTCATCCAATCTCTCCAAGATATCCCTTGTAGGCAGTGACCCGGCCTCCGGGGCTACGACTCCTGAGAAAACCATGGCAGAGCAGCCGCTGCCGTAGGAGCCGAAAAGAATTCTCTCGCCGGGGAGGAGCCTGCGGCACTCAGCAAGACTTGCCAGTCCCAGGTAGAGCGAGCCCGTATAAATGTTTCCCACCTGCCGGGATATCAGCGTTGAGCCTTCCACCTTTGATTTGAATGCATCCAGGAAGTATTTGGTGCGGGAGAATTTTTTTGAATAGTCGGCGTCTGCGTCTATGAAACGGTCCGTGTCCTCGAAGTTCTCGGGCACAGGCTCCTCGCCTATCTCTGCCTCCACAGATTTCCATCTGGGAAGGCTCCTCCAGTCAAGCCTGAATAGGGAGATGGCTGCGTACTCCGTCATTCTTGGATAGGGGATATGAAAGAGGATATGAGATATGTGATCTGTTGCGCCCTCTCCGTCCTTCGGCCTTATAGCGCCGCTCTTCAGGGCTCCTCTTTTATAGGCTGCGAAAGCTCCCTCCATGGCACTTAGATAGCATGAATTGCTGTGCTTTCCATTGACAACTGCAGTGCTCTGTCCAATTGGACGGAAGAAGTCGTTTTCGTCCCTGGTGAAGACGCCGAAGCTCTTCTCCAGGGCGATCATCCGAGGTTTTCTTTTAACCAGCAGTGAGACAGATCCAGCTCCCTGAGTGTACTCGCCGGGAGAGCGAAGAGGATACCTGGCAATATCTGAGGCGATGACAATCCCGTACCTGCCGTCATCATCAGCGGCCGCCCAGTAGCAAACGTTCTCCAGGGCGTGGGTCGTGCCAATGCAGGCTGACTTGAACTCCACAGTCGAGCAGTCCTGGAACGTTCCAGTCCCATAGACCTTCTCCAGCATGCCTATGACGTAGGCTCCTGCGGCCTTGGCCTCGTCCACTCCTGATTCGGTCCCTATGTAAATCTTGCCGATCTGCTCAGGCAAAAGGCCGTTTCTTTTCATCAGATCGAGCGCAGACTGGGCTGCCATTGTGGCTGAGTCTTCATGTGCATCGGGAATTGCCATCTTCTCTATTCCAATTCCCCTGACCAGCTTGGCCGGCTCGACGCCTCTCGATGACGCGAACTCCCCTGTCGAGGAGATAAACAGCCTTGGCACATAAACCGAGAGATCATCTATTCCCACAGATTGACCGGATGGAGCAGACACGATTTTATCTCCTTATGCCTAAGGAGGCTGCAAGTGCTTGCATGTTATTTCAGGATTTCCCTATCTGCTCCTGTATTTTTTCTAGACCTAGCAAATTATATTAACAAGAAAGGCCGATTTATATTAAAGTTTCTGGAGAGGATAATGAATGGCGGATGGAAGCATATATAAAATAATAGAGCTTGTCGGCACATCGCCAAACAGCTGGGAGGAGGCCGTCGGCAATGTCGTCGCCACAGCCTCGAAGTCCGTGAGGGATCTGAGAATCGCTGAGGTAAGAGAGCTGGATGTAAGGCTTGAAAACGGCAAGATAGTCGAATACAGGGCTAAGGTCAGGCTGTCGTTCAAGTACGAAAAGGAGGAGGATTAAGGCCCAGAACCTAAGGCTTAAACGACAAATGAGGCAGCCAAGCGATGAAAAATGCCGTTGATCGCTTTTAATTGCTTTTTTAATCGCTATTTTCTCTTGTATTTGATGGTGCTCATCATCAAAATATATAAGTAATCCTTTTGCTATTACCTTAAAGCAGCAATCGCTTATTAAGTGGAATCAAGATGCAAGAACCTCCCCATCTGGTCCGACATTGCCTATTATGGCTTCTCCTAATTGCGATAATAGCCATTAGCGGATGCCTAAAAACTGGTGAAGACTATACTGAGCTAGGCATTGATGCAGTTGATATCGGGGCAGACCAGGTGAAAGGCTCTTACATCGATTTCAATATCACGACCTACATAGAAAACTACGGAAACTCAGCTGCCAGGAATGTTTCGCTTTTGCTCAAGGCCTACAACGGCCAAACCGATCTTCTTGAAAGGCAGATAAGGACTCGCGCAGGCAACGTCGATGCTGATAAAACGATTGGCATCTCTCAGCTCCTGAGGCTGCCCAAGAAGGGAAGCTACAAAATTCAGGTCAGCCTTTACGACGGAGATGTCAGGAAGACCACGCAGTGGAGAACAATCTCCAACCTGGAAAGCCTTCAGCCCGATGTCAAGGACATAGGGTTGGAGATCGATGAGGTTGACTTCCTTGTCAGAAATGCCAGCAATGGAAAGGTAATCATTGAGAACGACATCTACGTCACAAACGAGGGACCTGACAACAGCTCTGAATACGACGTTTTGGTCAAGGCAAGAGAGATGGATGCCAGGCTGATAGCCGATAAAAAATGGGCGCGCCTAAAGCCGATTGCGCCTGAAACCACGGCTGTAAAAAGCGTTAACCTCTCAGTTCCAGATCAGTACAACTATGTGGTTGAAATACTGATCTGGTCTAACGGCACGGTGGTCAAACGCGACGAGGGCACAGTGCTCCTCCGGCCCGGAACCAAGCTTGAAGAAGGAGAGCATATCGAAAGCAAGTCCATCGATACAGGCGGATTCGAAACTGCTGTAGAAGCCCCAGCTGAAGCGCAGGAATCCTGGGCAGGTGAGAGAATGAGCCAGCCGGGACCAGGGATTCTGGTGGCTCTGGCAGCATTAACTATAGCTGCAATATGGAGGAGGCGCTTGCTATGAATGTGGACGCGCAGTCTGGTCCGGGAGTCGCGCAAGGTCAAAGGTCGGCTGAGGCAGAGAAGCTTGATCCGAACCAGTCGGATGCCGATAAACGGCGCTGGATGGTGGGCGACCTGGACGGCTATTTAAGAATTGGGCTTTTCATCCTGATTGGTGTCTTCATAGCACTATCTACATTTGGGCTGTATTTCTCCATCAACAACATCATCGATATGTGGGTCGAGGATCAATACGTCCCGCTTGCACAAGCCATCTATTACATAGCCATTATCTCCCTGGGACTGTATTTGATGGATAGATACCTGCTGAAGCGCTAGGATTAGGCACAGCCGATCCTGAGTAGCTGCTTTTATGGTCAGAGGGACCTT
>CAZHNU010000096.1:0-3512 GCA_964534145.1 uncultured Methanotrichaceae archaeon
GAGCCTCAATAGAAATTTATAATTAGTTACAGTTAGTGGCAACATTCTTAGTACTCATAGAGCAAAAAATTGATACCTGGAGATTTCGTTAAATGCAGTCTCAGGCACACATTAAAGGAAAACTGAACAGCGTTGAGCCGATCTTTTACAATCAACCGGGACCGGAGGCGGAACCGCCGGCAAAAGGGCGCGTCTTCCTCTTTCATTATGCTCTAGCCACAGGTATCATAATAATCGTCGGCAATGCTTTGATGCAGCATGCCCTTTTAAGCAATCCGGATATCGGACTCGTTTACAGCGATCTAATCGCGCCGGCAATAAACTTGCTTGCTGCGTTGGGCCTCCTCTACGGCGCCAGACAGTCCCGCAGAATGGGAGACAGAGTATATAAAGCCTGGATGATCATGGGCATTGCCCAGCTCCTTTTTGTTTTTGGGGATGTTCTATGGGCGTATATCGAGCTTGTGCTCCAGCAAGATCCCATAGCCTCTCCATCGGATATTCCCTATTTGGCCTATTATCCCATTTTTTTGCTCGGCATCCTGCTGCTTCCCGGCATGAAGCTCACTTCGAAAGAGAGGCTGAAGATGATGCTGGATACGGGAATCGTCCTCATTTCGGCCGTTCTCATCTTCTGGAGCCTGGTGATTGCTCCCTCCCTTGAGGAGTCATCCGGGGAGGACAGCCTGACCATATTCATTTCAATAGCCTATCCGGTAATGGACCTGGTCCTGGTGTTCGGAGTCCTGGAGCTTCTCTTTAAAAGAACCGATAAGTCAAACCAGCGATCTTTGCTGCTTCTGGCAGGCGGCCTGACGATGATGATCGCAACCGATGCAATCTATATGCGGCAAAACCTGGCGGGGATCTTTATCGGCGGGGGCCCTGTGGAAAACGGCTGGATCATAGGATATGTCCTTATTGGTCTCGCAGGGGTCTGGCAGGCCAACAGCGTGTGCAAGGCCAATAGGGGAACAACCGTGGAGTTTGTGCCTCAATATGGGCAGTTGACTTGGCCTCTTTATCTTCCTTATATCTGTGCAGCCTGTGCCTTCGGATTGCTGGTCTGGAGCCGAAATCACATCATTGGGCTGTCGTTCAGTGCTCTTTCCTGGGCTGTTGCGGGAATTATAGGATTGGTGATATCCCGACAGATCATTGCACTTCAGGAAAATGAGGAGCTGATTATGGAGGCCCAGCGGGAGATTGCCGAGCGCAAAAATGCCCAAAAAGAGATCACCCGGCTAAATGAAGAGCTGGAGGAAAGGGTGAAAGAGCGCACCTTCCAGCTCGAATTGGCCAATAAAGACCTCCAGAAGGCCAAAGAACGAGCAGAGGCCGCCACCCGCACCAAATCCGAGTTCCTGGCGAATATGAGCCACGAGATCAGGACACCAATGAACGCCGTTATAGGAATGACCGGCCTGCTGCTTGAAACAGAGCTAAAATCGGAGCAGCGAGATTTCCTGGAGACCATTCGAAGCAGCGGAAACGCGCTGATGGTGATTATCGACGATATTCTGGATTTGTCCAAGATAGAGGGCGGAAAGCTCGAGCTGGAGCACTGGCCATTTGATTTGCGCAGATGCATTGAGGATTCCTTGGACCAGGTGGCAGCCAAGGCCTCGGAAAAAGGGCTGGAGCTGATATATCTGATGGAAGAGAATGCACCCGATATCGTTACTGGCGACGTTACCAGGCTTCGTCAAATCCTGGTTAACCTTCTCGGCAATGCCGTGAAGTTTACCGAGACCGGAGAGGTAATGCTGTCGGCAAGCGCCTCGCCGTTAACGCTAAAGCCGGATCCATTGGAGCAAAATCCACTTGGGCAAAATCTACTGGGGACAAAACCACCAGATCCAAATTCATTGGAGACCGAAAAGGTCATTCTCGGCTTTGCAATTAAGGATACGGGAATAGGCATATCCAAAGAAAATATGGACAGGCTCTTTTTATCATTTAGCCAGGTGGATTCATCGGCCACCAGGAACTATGGCGGAACCGGTCTGGGACTGGCCATCAGCAAGCGCCTTGTGGAAATGATGGGCGGCAGGATTTGGGTTGATAGCGAGCCTGGAGAAGGGAGCACATTTCGATTCACAGTCGTTGCACGGTCGCCAGGCTTTAAGGCGGCGACCCAAATTGATTCGAGCCTCTCGGGAAGGCGGATTTTGGTTGTCGACGACAGCGATGCGGCCCGCCTCATGCTGACAAGGACGGTGCGCTCCTGGGGAATGGCCTCGATGGAGGCCGAACATGTCCAGAAGGCGCTAAGTATCCTCTCTAAGGAATCCTTTGATTTCATAATTTTCGATGAAACAATGGCTGATGGAGACAGCCAGGCGCTTTTTGCAGAAACCAAGAAGCAAGGCAATGCAAGAGCTTTCTTAATAGGCATCTCTCCAATAGGTCATAGCCTTCGCCGAGAAGCCGGGGTTGACGGACATTTGAACAAACCCATCAAGCCTCTTGAGCTAAGAAGCCTCATGATTGGCCATCTCATGCCTGATCGGCGTATGAAAGCCGAAGCGAATTCCAATATCCGTTTAAATGCATTGAAGTCGCATGAATGCAAAATTTTAATTCTGCTGGCCGAGGACAATCCAGTTAACCAGAAGGTAGCCCTGCAGATGCTAAAGAAGCTGGGATACAAAGCCGATGTGGCAGCCAATGGCCTCGAGGTCTTGCGGGCTCTTGAAAGGAAGCATTATGATGTGGTGCTCATGGATGTTCAGATGCCTGAGATGGACGGACTGGAAGCGACACGCCGCATCAGGGACCAGGGAATAGATTCGAGAATCATAGCCATGACTGCACATGCCCTTGAGGGAGATAGGGAAAAGTGTCTCTCCGCAGGGATGGACGAGTATATCAGCAAGCCGATAAAGCTGGATGAGCTGCAAAGGGTGCTTGAAAGATTCGGCGAATCGCGTGGATCGGATTAGGATAGCTTATAAAACTGCCACTGAGACTGTTTCATCGCCGTTCTGATCTTCTGCTCCATTGTCGGAAGGAGAGAATAGTTTCCATCGCTCTGGCCCGTTTGCATGAGCTCCTCATGTCCGATTCCCAGAGCATCGTGATCCAGCACAAAGGTCGCTGTTACCTCATCCTCCTCTGCAGTTATTATGGTCACGACCAGCCTTGCCTGCCGACCGAGTATATTGATGAAGAAGTAGGTGTGGCCTCGAAGATCCGGGAGCCTGCTTAATAATAGCTCATACTCCTGCAGGGACGTGACCTGCGTCAGCTTGAAGGCATCGCTTAACGTTAGATCGAACCTGACCTTGCACGGATCGAAGGAAATTGTCTCCATTTGGGCAGTCATCTTTGATATTATTTGGTGTTCAAAGAGATATAAAGGATATGGTAAATCGTTTTGAAAGATACGCGCCTCCATTCTTCCTTCAAAAATTTTTATCTAGTTTTAACTCATAATAAACCTCCAAGAATTGTGTTTAAAGAATTCTGGATTATCCTTGAACTGGATTATCCTTGAACTGGATTATCCT
>CAZHNU010000096.1:3612-4680 GCA_964534145.1 uncultured Methanotrichaceae archaeon
CTGGATTATCCTTGAACTGGATTATCCTTGAACTGGATTATCCTGGAGCTGGATTATCCTGGAGCTGGAATATGATACACGCAGAGGAGATGAATGATGAAGGAGTCTCCCATCACAGTCAGGGAGAGTTTGAAACCGCGGTCGAGTTCTTCGATAAAGCCTTAAAGCTGGATCCATCTCTGGCAGCGGCCTGGAGCAACCGGGGCCTATCCCTATCAAAGCTTGGAAGATATGACGACGCCATAGAGTCCTTTGATCGGGCTTTGGAAATTAAGGCCGAATATGCCCTGGCATGGCAGGGCAAAGGAGCGGCATTATGCCGGGCAGGCAGGGACGAAGAGGCAATACAATGCTACAACCGGGCACTGGAGATCATACCGCAGCTGACATCAGCCTGGATTGGAAAGGGAGTTGCGCTTCGCCATCAGGGGAGAAACAGGGAGGCTCTGGAGTGCCTGGAGAAGGCAATTTATCTGGACGCTCTGGACATGGCCGCCTGGACCAACAGAGGGCTGGTCTTAACCGACCTGTCAAGGTACGATGAGGCCCTGAGGTCTTTTGAGAAGGCGATTGAACTCGATCCGAATTATCCCAAGGCCTGGCATGCCAAGGGAATTCTGCTCTATGACAGGGGAAGCTATGAGGAGGCCATGGAGTCCTATGACAGGGCAATAGAGCTGTTCCCGAATTATGCGGCCGCCTGGAAGGACAAAGGCGTTGCCCTTCAGGAGCTTGGGAGGTACGATGAGGCCTTAAAATGCTACGAAAGGGCCATTGAGATAAATCCCAAGGACCCGGCCATCTGGATCAGGAAAGGTCAGGCACTGGGGGCGATGGGCAAGAGCGCAGAGGCAAAAGAGGCAAATGCAAAGGCCAGGGAGATGGGTGCGGTTTAGACGCTGGAATTTTCAATTGAACTGGAGAATTGTTCATGCTCTCATCGCTTTGTGCTTTTGCATCAAGTCATCCCTAACCGTTCCTTATGGCTCTTATATCCTCCTGCACCTGCCTGAATTGCACTGCAAATCCTGGCTGGACATCTTCCCTTAATCCCTTGATTTCTTCTAG
>CAZHNU010000097.1:0-4504 GCA_964534145.1 uncultured Methanotrichaceae archaeon
CCGGAGCGGCACGGCCCAGCGGGCGGCGGGAAATACGAGTATGAAAGGGGCCCAGCAAAAGCGGCAATATGATCGATTGGCATCCTGCAGCTACAGGGATCTCAAGCTGAAAGATGATCCACGTGCTTTTTATCCTTTTAATGATACTATTTTTCAAGGGATGTGGAATGAATAACGGCGAACCTTCCCAGGCGGAAAATAGTGGTTTTCTGGATTTGCCTCCAAAATACCCCGAGCTTCTGGCGGAGCTGAAGGCGCAGATCAGCTCAGCCCGAGCTAGGGCATCGCTATCCGTAAATCGGGAGCTGATCCTGCTCTATTGGAGGATGGGCAAACAGATTTCCGAGCGCATGAAGAGCGAAGGCTGGGGTTCAAAGGTAATTGATAGGCTTGCCGTCGATCTGCGTCGCTCCTTCCCAGAGATGAAGGGCCTCTCCCCACGTAATCTGAGATATATGAGGACTTTTGCCGAGACTTACGAGGACGAACAATTTTTGCAACAGGCTGTTGCAAAATTGCCTTGGGGCCATAATGTCCGCATTCTGGATTACGTCAGAGACCCTGCTGAGCGCGAATTCTATGTCCATAAGACCATCGAGCATGGTTGGAGCAGGAACATCCTCGTTCATCAGATCGAGAGCGACCTTTATCATAGGCAGGGAAAGGCCATCGCCAACTTCGACCGCACACTGCCCGCACCGCAGTCCGAGCTGGCCTTGCAGATCCTCAAAGATCCCTACAACTTCGACTTCCTTAGTCTAAGCGAGGATGCCCAGGAGCGCGAGCTTGAACAGTCCCTGATTCAGCACTTACGCGAGTTTCTGCTGGAATTGGGCGTGGGCTTTGCTTTCGTGGGCAGCCAATATCATCTGGAAGTTGGTGGTGAGGACTTCTACATCGATCTTCTCTTCTATCACCTGCGCTTGCGTTGCTACATTGTCGTTGAGCTGAAGATATGCGAGTTCCTGCCGGAGTTTGCCGGAAAGATGAACTTCTACCTTTCTGCAGTGGATGATCTGTTGAGGCATCCGGACGATAGGCCATCCATCGGACTCATCCTCTGCAAGACTCGGAACAGAATCATCGTAGAGTATGCTTTGCGAGATACACAAAAGCCAATGGGCGTAGCCATCTACCAGATCACGGCCTCGCTGCCAGAACACTTTAAAGGGAGCCTACCGACGGTGGAGGAGTTGGAGGTCGAGCTAAAAGGCGTGGAGGGCAAAGAAAATGGTAATAGCTGAGCATTCTTTGCAACAGCTATCCGCATAATCCGCCTGCCCTCCATCCCGTGCTGGCTGAACGCATCCTTCCAAAGCTCTTCAGTCAAGCACCTTTGAAACGCCCATGTGCCTCAAGACAGGGCTCACACGTGACGTATGAAAAACCTCACATTCCCCATATATTAGAGTATCCTCCCCCGGAGAGGGGTTGGGGGTAGCCCGCACGGCGATTGAGTGCGCCCCCCAGGAACTCGCGCGCGAGAAACCAGTAACGCGCGCGGAGTCCCGGAAAAAAGATCTTCTCAATATTGAAACTTGCAAAAGACTTCTCGCTATTTCTGCGCCGGAAAGCTGCACTGGCTTGCTGCTGTTGCCTCGCCCCTCTCATCCAGACCGAGGCTCGATCGGCCTCCCGCGCCCCTGCAAGCGCATGCGTGCACGCGGGCCCGCCTGAGCGAGATGGCGAGGCGAGCCGGAGCGGCACGGCCCAGCGCGCGGCGTTGCCTGCTAGGTTTTTTACCATCTCTTTTTTAGTCTTATCCTGATCTCTGGATACGATTAGGGCAACCCAAAGATTAAATTCCACGAAGATAACTTAGATCTTAGAAAAGGTGAATTTAAATGAGTGGTTCGGCACAGACTCTGAGCTTCCAGGATCTAATTGAAGCAGTAGAGGCCATGCCTTTGGAGGACCAGTCCCTATTTGTAGATCTGATCAATAAACGTATCACAGAAAAACGCAGGGCAGAGCTGGTGTCCGAAGTCCAGAATGCAAGAAGGGCGTTTGAAAGTGGCGATGTTAAGCGCGGCTCTTTTAAAGACCTGATGAAGGATCTGAAAGATTGAAGACTCTTGTCTGGAGTCCTGGCTTCAAACGATCCTTTAAACGAGCAATACGCCGTAGACCAGATCTGCAGGACAAGATCGAACATGCTCTGGAATTGCTCGCCAATGATCCCTTTTCCCCGCTACTTCATACACACAAATTGAGGGGGGATTTAGCTGGCTCTTGGGCTTGCACAGTGGATTTCGAATACCGAATAGTCTTTGAGTTTGTTCGAGATCCGGAAAGCCAGGAAGAAATGATCCTGCTTGAAGCTGTTGGCATGCACGATGAAGTCTATTAAACTTCGACTCAGTAGATAGGGCGTTGCCATGGAGATCTGCATACCTTGCCTCAATCCAGGCAGCATTTTCACCCCCGCTGAACCAGCACTTCTGTCCCTATGCATCCGCTTCCCCTGCGATTCGTCCGCTGCAGATACGGGCTCCTTCCTCAAGTTGCAACCTGCTCCTTCCCATCGCCATCGCCGTGCCCAGAACGCCAGCCAGGAATCGCAGCATCCAGCCTATCGCCATCTCCCAGCCCCGCCCCCGAAAAGCTGCGCGGCCCTTCTGTCGCCATCCCCCGGCCCGGAGGCCAGACCGGCCTCCACCTCGGTGACAGCGCCTGGGCGCCTGCCCACGTATGCACGCTGGCCCGCCCGGGCGGGAGGCGAGGCGATCCGGAGCAGCAGCGGCACGGCATGCGGGCGGCGGAGCCAAAAGCATGATCGGAACTGACCGAGGCGGGGCTAACGCTAGATGGGTTTACCCCTTTGCCCTAAGCCACCTGGTATGAAACTCCAATTGCTTGAAACTCTCTGGTATCCTGGCGCTCCAGCTTGGCTCTGATCTGTTCAAACCTCCTCACGGTCTCCTGCGAGTACAGCCTCTCTCCACAGCGCAGGCAGACTTCAGCGCAGACCTTGAGAATTGCTGTATTCACACCTCCACGTAGGACCTTCTCGACTTCTTTCTCAACAAGATCGCCGCCACAGACTGGGCACTTTTCAAAGGGCATTGTGTTCATCTCTTCCTCACCTTGCAATCGTTCCATAGATTTGGGTCAGGACGGTAAACTGTGATCAGGACCGCCCAGCTTTTCTTCTTACTATAAGCCCAAACGCTGTGAACGAAATCCCCACCAAATGTTTGGCCAAATACCAGAACACTTGGGTAGGGCGAATCATCTTGATATTCCTCGATGACCTCTCCGTGTATAGCCGAAAAGTAGATTTCGTCGAACTTGAGCCGGTCAGCATTTGCCTCTTCATAGGCATGGTCGGTTATTCTGACCCGGCCCGCATGGATTGCTTCTCTGATATCGTCAAGCGTCACATGGCCTTTCTCATCCACGAATTTATAAGTTCTTATGATGATTATTAAATGTTATGTCGGCATTGATGAAAAACGATTAGCTCAGGAACTAAGAGGCACAAATGAGTCTTAACTCCCACGATTGCTGTCGCTGTGCAGGCAAGATGCATGAAGGCAAACACGACTTCATGGCCCGAGTAGATGATAAGATCCTCGTCATCAAGGATGCTCCCGCTCTTATCTGCGATACCTGCGGGGGGTTGATTACACGCTGGAGGTATCAAGGGAGATCGATGCTATCATGGAGGAGTTTTTCGCGGGACGGCTGCTGGCCAGGCCGCTGGCGGCAGGAGAGGTTGTGTTTGGGCAGCGGCGGGCGGGATTGACAGGATGAGCATCGATTAGACGTCCAAGTATGCACAGAAGCTGGCCAAGGCGGTGCACTCGTTGAGTGCGGAGGCGCTGGGCTTGTATCAATGATATCTCTAGAGGAAACTTCGATCAATCTTTTAGGTGAAAAGGTGAATGTAAGGCAGGAACGCACGCTCACTACCTGTTCCAGAACCACCTGTAGAATCCTTTTGGTGCAGGTCCGTTATTGATGGAGTTTGCTACAAAATCTCGCTTCGTCTTCACTGTCTGCGCTCTTCTAGAATTGATGTAATTTGTATAAGTAGCCATGCCATCGAGCCCAGGCAGGACGATCACTTGAACGTACTTCTCATCATAGAAGCAAGGCAAAAAAGCCGCAAGGGATTTGATATCTTCAGGCTTCCTAATGACGCCAACCGATGGTGCACGCATTTCAGGGGCGTTTCTGCTGCGGCCTTCCATGTAGTTTAAAGGCCAGGGAGCGTTGCCTTCATTGATGATCTTCCTCACGAAGTCCGCTTCAGGCGACAGGATGTACTCATACCCGAAGCAGTAAAACATCATCAAGAACGCAGCATGTACAGCAGATAAAACTCTATTATTCAAAGCAGAACGGGTATCGAATGAATAGCCTATCTTAAGCTCACTAGGATTGGCTGCATGAGCTTCGAACTCTTCAGTAACGACCTGGTAGTTCGGATCAGCGCTATTCGTGGCTTTGATCACCGCGGTAGGGCCGTCTTCATAAGAGATGATAGCGGCAGATGATT
>CAZHNU010000098.1:0-4206 GCA_964534145.1 uncultured Methanotrichaceae archaeon
TATCATCTCTCCTGCCCGCTCGTCGGTGGCCGTGACCAGCATCTCCATTTCCAGGAGTTCGCCGTCTTTGGTGAAGTACTGGCCGTCTTTGGTATAGCCTAGCTCTTCCAGAAGTTCCCCGGTCCTGGCCGTATCATAATCGTATGTCTCCACATTGGGATTATATAAGTCGTTATCAGGGGCCAAGAGGCCAGGGCTGGCGATGATTCCATAGCCGCGCAAGACCGTATCCACAAGAGCCTGTCTGTCGATGGCGTAGTACAGTGCCTGCCTGAACCGTGCGTCAGAGAATGGCTTCTTTTTGTGGTTCACCATGAGCTTGGTAATGCCGTCGTGTGAACCCTTCAGGACATTGAAGCCCTTTTCCCTCAGCTCCTCAGCCTTCTCAGGAGGAACTGTTGCAGCATCTACATCCCCTTTTTCCAGGGCTGCTGCGGCCATCTCATTGCTGACCTTTACGAATCTGAGCTGCGCTACCTTGGGAGCGCCAAGGTAGTAGTCATCATAGGCCTCATAGAGGTATGTCCCATGGGTTTTGTCGTAATCAACCAGCTTGAAGGGGCCTGTGCCGGTTAAGGCTTCATCCTCCAGGAACTCGGCAGGATTGTCCACGTTCTTGTAAATGTGCTCAGGAAGTATGGGGAGCGCTCCAGCAACCATCTCGATGAATGGGGCATAAGAACCGTTCAGATAGAGCTTAACGGTATAGTCGTCCAGAGCCTCGGCAGACTTCACGAGTTTTGGGTTTACCAACGGGTAAGGATGCTCCTTGATATAGTCAATTGTGAAAACCACGTCCTTAGCAGTGAAAGGCTCTCCGTCCTGCCAGGTCGCGTTCTTTCTCAGGTTGAAGACGTATGCATTATCCTCCATCTGCCAGCTCTCCGCCAGAGCCGGAACGTAGCCGTTCTGGTCTTTCCATACCAGTGTATCGAAGATCATGCTCATCATTACATATCCTGGCCCTCTTGGGTAATGCCCGTAAGGAGAGGGATATCCCCAATCGCCCGTTGGGTCTGCGATAGTAAACACATCTATCGTCTCATCGGAAGCCAGGGCAGGGCTGCAGAGAATGAGAAGTAGCAGGCCCAAAACCGCGGATCCGAAGGCAAATGGGAATTTTAAGGACAAAGCCCTGTCATTCCCTTTAATTGGCCGGATTATTCCCATGTTAACTCCTCCTACAAATTTTGCCAACTTATAAAAATATTAGTTAAAATTGCGCTTTTTTCCGTGATTTAACCCTGCTGACCTCTTCTTGAAGCTGCTGCATCCATTCAGGGATGCGCACTTCTTCCTGTGGGTAAAAATCCTTGACGTACGGCTTGATATCGATAACAGGGCTTCCATCAACAGCGTCGAGGCCGAGGACCTCCAGCACGTTTCCCTTTCGTTCCTTCAGACGGACGACGGTCGTAAGCACGGGATTGGGCCTCGCAGGACTGCAGGTGCAAAAAATGCCTTTTTCAGGAATGTCTTCTCTGCCCATGGGGTGCACCCTGGTGAGCGATCGGCCCTCTTCGGGGACTTTGTGCGCCCAATATAAAACTACAAGATGAGAATACTCTTCGATTCCGTTGAGAATTCCAGCCAGACCCTCATCGATGATGATATTCGAAATCTCTTCGGGCATCTCATCAATCTTCCCTAAGGCGTCTTCGAGATCGCCCTGCATTTTTAGCCCATCGCCGCCGGCAACAAGGAATGGTTTCTCGATCTTGTTTTTTATAATCCCAACCGGTCGCAGCACAATGTCGCCGGATGTTTGTCCACATGGATCGGGCAAATTCCCAGAAGCCTTTTTAAACTGAATCAGGTAATTGTATCCAAGATCACTCTGGGATATCCTCTCAAAGCCATATTGTGTTATTGTTCCCTCCAGCTCTTCGGGTGATATGCGCATATCAATTGGTGGGCCAAACGGCTGGGCTTCTTTTTTGCATTCGATAATTGCCACTCGCCCAGAAGGTTTTAAAACGCGCTCGATTTCGCAAAATAAAGTTTTCTCTATATCGGTTAGATTGAGGGAATGGAGTACGGTAGATATGAAACAAATGTCGACACTGCTATCTTTGACCGGCAGAGGACCGGAAATATCACAGACCTCTGCTCTGATATTCTTTAATCCATCAGAGACGATTTTTTCCTTCAAATCGGCAATTGCATCCTGGTTTTTATCCAGCGAGTGCACCATGCCGGAATTGCCTATAAGCTCTGAGGCTCGAACGGAGTAATCTCCTGGCCCGCAGCCCAGATCGAGAACGCAGTCCCCTTCCTTTAAATTAAGCTCCCTGAAAACGAGCTGTGGGTCTTGCATCCAGAAGCTGCTTTTTCCTTTCTTATGTCTATTCTGTCCACCACATTGATTTTTGCATGTCATATCAGTCAGGTCCACATTTCTTCCCACCGGAACTTTTTAGATCAGCTCTTGGTTTAAGCAGACTTTCTGCGGCTTTCTTTGGCGACAATGCCTTTTCCCTCGACCTGGCAGTATTCTTCGCCCGCACACAGAAGACAGAGACCGTCCACGGCCTTCGTGGCCATAACCATCTCACCGCAGTTGGAACAAACGACGCTCTCTGTAATTGGAGCGTATGTGGGCAGGAGAGGCTGGACAATTTCGGATGCAAATAACTCAGCGAATGGAAGCTGGATGATGGCAAAAGCCGCCTGCCTCCCTGCGTTACGGAATGCAGCTTTTTCTCTTGCGCCGCCCTCCCGATTCTTGATGACCTTTTCCATGAGGGGATAGAAATCCGGGGAGGCCTTGGCCACACGGGGACTGAAATCGGGCCGAACCCTTATGCGGACTCCGGTCTCCTTTCCTCGAATGGCGAAGGTCACTGCCAGCCGTCCCAGATCGCGGTAGACCAGGGCGTTGTTCCCCAAGGTGCAGCCTGATACGGCCTGCACTCCGTCGGCAAAGCATGCATTTGTTTCTACAACGGCCATGAGGTCCTCCAGTCCGTCGGAAGAGATCGAATCCAGGCCCAGAAGATTCAGGCCGTACACTGAGGCCATGACGCCAAGAGCGCTTCCTGGACAGAAATGGCCGTGAATCTCTGCGGTCTTCACGAGGCAGCGAGCTATATCGTTTTCACGTATGGCCTGAAGGAACTCTCCTCTGGGATTTTGCTTTAGGTCTTCAATTCGTCTATCTTTTGCAAATATCTGTTGTGTTTTCGTTTCGCTCAATCCAACCATCTCTGAATCCAACTGTCTCTGATTATAGCTTCTTTTATAGCTTCTTTAGCTCATCTATGGCTCTTAGAATTACAGACCTGATCCTCTCTCGATCCGTGTCAGTTTCCAGAAGATCTGCAACCTGGTGAATCAGCGGGGCAAGCAGCTCCATCTGTTCCTTTATGGGAACTCTCATCCCCCTGTGAAGGTCATGCATGTCTTTCATGAGATCCTGCACATCGGCATCTTCGAACGTTTCGCTGGCCAGGGCTATGGATTGATGGAGCTTTTTGATAAAATCATGTTTAACCTCATTTATCTGAGCAACATGCTCTTTGCCGGCCTCAGTCAGGCTGTAGTAGGTCTTGCCATCTTCGGCCCTTCCTGAGATCCAGCCTTCTCGCTCCATCTTCTTTAGCAGCGGATAGATCGATCCCGTGCTGGGTTTCTTTCCGGTAATCGCTTCCACTTTCTTTATTATATCGTAGCCGGACGCCTCACCATCCTTCATGATGTGAAGCATAATCATCTTCAAGATACCAGTTGCCATTATATCAGAATCGCCATATCGATGCATATATCGCTATTGGTTATTTTTCGATCCAACTATTCACTCGATTAATCCTTCCCATCATGTCGATTCAGACATGTCTGTGGAGATATATATACTTTTTGAGCCAACCGTGCTTATAACGTATTAATAATCTCTTACAATTTCATAAAAAAAGGAAAAGATGGAAAAGATTGCCACCTCAAATCAGTTTAAGAAGATTCAACTCCCAGCACCCTCAGAGGATTGATGCCAGCGCCCTGAAGTACCTGGAGATCGTTCAAGCTCTCCAGATGAAACTCCTTTATTGTAGAAACGAAGTCCTCGGGGGAGTTGGCTGAGTCCATCAGAATCTCGTCCATCTTCAGCCTCCATGCCCAGGATGGCCATGTGTCGGAGTGGCTCAAGTTAAAGCCCTATTCGAGCCATAAGCAGCCACTATTCTGGTAATGACTCCGGCTGCAAGGGGGATG
>CAZHNU010000099.1:0-3186 GCA_964534145.1 uncultured Methanotrichaceae archaeon
CATTAGGTATAAAAGCTTTTTCGATAAAGATGTTGCAGTCTTGTGGGGTTATTTCCAAGAATTATATGCCAATTAAGCCTCATTTGCGACTATCTCTTAAGGCCCCTCCTCCTAAATTAAATTTTATGAGTCCTTTTTTGCTTGCTCCACGAGGTTTTCGGCGGCAGGGCTAGAGCCTATTAATATCCTTCAAAGCCCGAGCCAGGTCCTCTTTTTGCACAGGCTTTGAAATATAGCCATCCATTCCAGCTGCGAGGCACTTCTCCCTGTCTCCAGCCAGGGCATAGGCTGTAATCGCTATGATCTTTGGCCCATCATTAGGCCAGCGCCGACGTATCTCTTTAGCGGCCTCGATGCCATCCATCTCGGGCATCATCACGTCCATGAGGATAAGGTCGTAGTGGCGCATTTCTAAAGCTTTTAAGACCTCCATTCCATCGGCCACGGCATCAGCCCTGTACCCCATACGCTTTAGCATCTCCAGGAGGACCTTCTGGTTGGAGGGTATATCTTCAGCTACCAGTATTGCCAGAGGGCACTGTTCAGCCAGCTTCTCTGGGATGGCTTTTGTCGTCCCCTCGGGCTTTGCCTTTATACCAATACCACCACCAATACCATCGTCCGGGACAACCTCTACCTCTACGGAAAGGTAGAAGGTAGATCCTTTACCGATCTCGCTCTTTACCCAGACATCTCCGCCCATGAGTTTCGCGATCTTTTTGCTTGCAGCGAGACCAAGGCCAACCCCATCACGCTTTCGGCTGAAGGCAGTCTCTACTTGGGCAAAGGGCTGGAAGAGTTCGGACATTTTCTCAGGCGAAATGCCAATCCCCGTATCCTTGACTGCAAACAATATTTGGTGCTTGTTAGCCTTTTGCAGGGGCTCTGAGGATACAGATAAAGATATATCTCCCTCATCCGTGAACTTGACGGCGTTGGAAAGCAGATTAATCAAAACCTGCCGAAGCCTTCCATGATCGCTAACGATGTTATCAGGAGTGCCATAATTGACGTTAAACGCAAGGTTTAAGCCCTTCTTAGCAGCCTTTGATGCCACCATTTCCAGCGACTCCTCAACTAAAGCCCGTAGGCTCAGAGGCTGATATTCCAGGACTGCATTATCGCTTTCCATCTTGGTGAAGTCCAGGATATCGTTAATCAGGACCATCATTTCATCCCCACCCTTCCTGATGGTCTCGATATACTCTTTAAGCTCTGGAGTCAAGGGCTCTCCCAGGAGTAGGCTGGTCATCCCTATGATATAGTTCATGGGAGTTCGAAGCTCATGGGACATGTTGGCCATGAAGGCAGATTTAATCTCGGCTGCAGCCTCGGCAGCCTCCTTGGCCCTTATCAGCTCTTCCTCGGCGCGCTTGAGCTCGGTGATATCACGGGCTGCAGCGAAGATGCCTACCACCTGGCCCTCTTCGTTCTCATAGACCGAGGCATTGTACAGGACCGGCGTTTTATGGCCGTCGCGGGCTTGGATCTCAAGAGGATAATCACGAACATAGCCTTCTCTAAAGGCCTTCTCATAACCAGCACGGGCACTCTCCGGTTCAGTGAAATAGTCAGAGAAATCAGTTCCTATGAGTTCTTCCAAGCGATATCCTGTCACACTTTCTGTGGCAGCGTTCACATCAGTGATTTTTCCATCAGGGCCAATTGTGACCAGTGGATCGAGGCTGGCCTCAATCAAGCTCCTGTTATAAGCCCACGCTGCACGAAGCCCCTCTTCTGCCTTCTTGAGCTCTGTAATATCATGGGTGATCCCTAGGATCTGGTTAACTTTCCCCTGCTCATCCATCAGTGGAACGTAGCTCACGATGACGGTCGTTGTGCCGGGTGGCAGGGTATGCCTAGATTCGAAGGTCTGAATGATTCCGCTTTCTAACGCCTTCTTAAGCCAATCCATATAAGTCTCAGTAACTTCAGCTGGGAAGAGTTCCTCATCCGTATGGCCAATTATCTCCTCCTTACTTAGACAGCTTTTGATGATACCTGTGCGGTTTACGTATTGGATGTGGAGATCTCTGTCATAGATCACAAAGACATCAGGGAAGTTATCTATAGCAGCGTGGAAGAGTTGCTCACTCTTTTTAAGAATATCGTAGGTCTTCTGAAGCTCTTCCGTTCTCTCACGAACCCTCATCTCAAGCTCACCCTGAGCCTTGCGCAGTTCTTCCTCCATGAGCTTTCGCTCAGTGATATCCCTATTGCCCCCTCTGCGCCCGAGCCATTCACCGTTTTTACCAAATACAGGCTGACATAAATGACTGATCCATCTTGTTTCACCATTTGTTGTTACGATACGAAAGTCGACCTTCCCTGGGCCAGACTTCTCGCTAATATGGTCATTCCTGTGACGCTCAAAAGTTGCCTTATCATCCGGATGGACTATATCTAAAGCCAGCCGTGGATTTTTCATGAACTCTTCTGCGCTATGCCCTGTTATGCGCTCGCAGGATGGAGAAACGTAAACATAATTACCCTTCGTACCCAGCCAAACTTCCCAGTCATAGGTAAAGTCAGCAACCAGCCGAAACTTTTCCTCGCTCTCCAGGAGTGCCTCTTCAGCACGCTTGCGATCGGTGATATCGCTAAGTGCTATCCGAAAGCCAGAGTTGACGCCATTATGGATATATTTGCCCACAGCCAAGATCCAAGCAGGAGCGTGGTCATCATTTTTAGCACCTCTTAGCTGGAGTTCGGCAGTCTGCTTGACACCTGAATCCATCACACGGCTGCAGAAGGCTCTGAACTCTGAAATGCTGCCATTTGCCAGATAGGCCTGGAACTGGTTCTTTATCAGGTATGCCCGCTCAGTTCCCAGGATAGTGGCAGCTGCGAGGTTAGCCTCCAGGATCTTCCCGGAACCCTCCAGGGTCAGGTAGCCTATGGGAGCGAACTCATAGAGGTCCCGATACTTCTCTTCAGATGCCGCCAGCTCCGCATGTACCCGCCGCAGCTCCTCATTTTGCATCTCCAGCTCGACCTGGTGCACCTCAAGCTCATGGCATAATGCCCTTACGTCCACTTCAGAGAGGTTGGCTGAGCGCCCCTTCTTTTTCATATCCTCTTCGGCACGCTGCCTGAAAGATGATTCTGGGCGAGCGATTGTATCCTTATTATGCATTTTCGCTCACCTCTGCTCACCCATATCATGCCCCCATGCTGATGTAGTTA
>CAZHNU010000100.1:0-3030 GCA_964534145.1 uncultured Methanotrichaceae archaeon
TGTGGAGTGAACCCCTCCGAATGGACAACGAGTTAAGCAATAAGATCCATTGGAGGGTATCAGATGAAGAAGACGAGGCGGCGTTACGACCGAGACATCAAGATATCGATAGTGGCAGAACTGGAGGGAGGCAAGCCACCAGCCCAAATTGCCCGTGAGCACGGCATCCATCCCAGCCTTCCCACTCGTTGGCGAGAGGAGTTGGCCGAAAATCCTGAAAAGGCATTTAGCGGCAATGGCAGGAGATACAAGTACGAGGCACGGATTGCAGAGCTTGAAAGGTTGCTGGGCCAGGCTCATGCCGAAAACGAGCTTTTAAAAAAAGCCTTCGCCATGACGCAAAAGAAAGTCCGAGAGGAAAGAATAAAACCGATACTCAGGGGAGGTACATGATAATCCAAGAAGCCCTTTCCAGCGATCTCCAACTGTCGATATCAGAGTCCTGCCGATCTCTTGAAGTAAGCCGCAGCGGTTATAGCTATTGGCTGAATCGACCTGAATCGGTTCCTGACGAAGATACAGATCTAAGAAACCAGATCCAGGAGATAGCTCTGGAATTTCCAGGCTATGGTTATCGCAGGATAACGGCAGAACTCCATAATCGAGGATTTAGCATCAATCACAAACGCGTGCTTAGACTCATGCGAGAGGATAACTTGTTATGCCTGAAAAGGAAGTTCAAGCCAGTAACTACCGATTCCAATCATGGATTGCCGGTCTATCCAAATCTCCTCAAGAGTACCATCATCACGGGGCTGAATCAGGTTTGGGCAGCCGATATAACCTATGTTCAGTTGATGCATGAGAATATCTATCTTGCGGTTGTCCTGGATTTATCCAGCAGGAAGTGCATCGGCTGGGATTTGAGCAGGAACATGGACAGTCAGCTGACCATGAATGCTCTTGATAGGGCATTGAAAAGCCGCCGGACGGAATCTATCCAGGGACTTATTCATCACTCGGATCAAGGTGTCCAATACGCTTCAAAAGATTATGTCGATTGTCTTAGAAAGCATAAAATCAAGATCAGCATGTCCAGAAAGGGTAATCCTTACGATAATGCATTTGCAGAAAGCTTCATCAAGACTTTGAAGGTAGAGGAGGTTTATCTCAATGAATACGAGACATTTGAAGACGCCTTCAGAAACATACAGCATTTTATTGAGACAGTGTACAACAGAAAGAGGCTACATTCTGATCTTGGTTATAGATCTCCCGATCGATTCGAATCGGAGGTTGCTTTAAATACTGTTGCTTAACTATCTGTCCAATATCAGGGGTTCAGTCCAGAAGAAGATGATGGGGTAGGAGGGATAGCCTGCAGTTCCAGGGCATCGCCCGGCATCTGCAGGCTATCGGATTCATCGTGTTTTTGAGCAGTCTGGCCTTTAAGCCTCGCAGATCAGCTCGTCAATATTTCCGTGAGCGCGCTCGAACTTCTCTATCAGGTCGACTCCTTTTGGAGTTGTTCTATGAACAATCCGCGGGCCATTAGGGACAACCTCAATTAGCCCTTCATCGATTAAAAGCAAATACGAGATCACTTTCATCGAATTCGGGCTGTCTTGATTGGTGATCTTTATCCCTCTGGCACCGTTGACACAGGCTTTCAGAACTCTCGATTCAGTCAGCTTATCAATTTTCGTTTTTGACCTCATATTGCGTCCTTCCCGGAGTTAATTTAGATTCTATTATCGTATGGGCTATGATACACTATTCAATAATCATATAGACGATTACGTCCAATTCAGAACGCAAAACTGGACAGATCCTACCGAAATAATTTTACTTAATATTGATTAGTATTTTAGTGGCTATTTATTGGTGTCTTTGTGGCAGTGCCATAAGAAAAATAGCCCTATCATGAGGTCGAATCCATAAGGATCGCAGGCAACTTCTTGCACCTGGTTCCAGGAGGCGTTGGCCGGGATTTTCGAGGCGGCCTCCGACTGGAGGCATGTATTCTTCAAGGAATCCGGACGAAGACGAAGGTCTTTGAGCCTCTTGGGCATTGGAAAAAATGGCCGGTCTGTGTGCTGGCCTGTGCGCTTTAATCGCCTAAAGATATGATGTGTTATCTACAGCTTCGCTGCCGTTGCATTTCCCTCTGCGAAGAACTGCCCGCCTGATCTCAGCACGTAGGTTCCTGAAAGAGTGCTGTTGAAAGCAGTCAGGTCGAGTTCGCATTCGTCATATTCCAGGTTCGCATATTCGGGCGTGGCCAACTTGATAGTTAGTCTCATCTTCGGTTCGTCTGTAGATCCGGCAGCGGTTACTGAATTTTCTCTGCCGTTTTCGATCAATGTGCCAAAGCCCATAAACCTGGCAGTACCAGTTGACGACCAGAGGTTTAAATCGAGGGACCTGCGCACACCACCATCGAGCTTAATCGACCACTTTCCGTCCACAGCGATCAACCTGGCATCTTGCAGCACTTGATCTTGATTGGAACTTGTATCGCCTGTCTGGTTCAGGGTGGAGTCGGAATTGGTGCTCTGGCTGGCATTCAGCTCGACCAGCGGCTTTGGCTTTGTATCCGGCATATCCATATTGGGCCTTGTGATAATGGGCTTTGGCATATCCATGTTCGGCACGCTGGCGCTCGGAACTGCGATGTCGCCAGGCATACCCTCATAAGCATGAACATATACGCACGACAGCAATATAGCCGATAGCAGTACGATAGACGATAGCAGCACGCTCGCCGGTCTCATAGCACACCTCTGTCACGCTATAGTAGCATGCCGGAAATTTAAGGGTTTCTCGCAATTCTTTAAATAATTTGAAGATTTTAGCATATATCGCACATTCCTTTAGCTACAACCAAACAGGTGATTTAAAGGCAAGTCCTTCCTAATGGAGAATAGCTCATGTCCGATCTCTTCGCCGAAACCATCAACAGCTGGACGAACTTCTACATGCTGACGGGCTCTGCAGCCGCCACCCTCGTCGGGCTAATCTTCGTCTCCGTTTCTCTCCATATAGACTTCATAGCCAGCGCCAAAAATGATAGTGATATGAGTATCATGG
>CAZHNU010000101.1:0-2946 GCA_964534145.1 uncultured Methanotrichaceae archaeon
CTAGCTCAATAAGGCTTTTTTAAGCGGTCGATGTGCACTCGAACCACTAGCTAACAGTTAAATATAATAGATGATAATTATGGTTGGGCGAAGGTAAGTCATGACACCTTTTCGTCAAGTCCTGTAGCACTCCTGTCCCGACTGCAGGCGATCTCTAGCCAGGTGGCTATGTGGTAGGGTAAATAGCCTTCTGGCTATGGGATCGGGGATAATTGGGAATTTTTAGGCGGTCAATAAGCTCTATCCAAGGCCTCATATCGTGACATGAGCGAATTGAACTGCATTTTCTTTTCCTGATACTGCAGAGTAGCTTTATATCCACATACTAAGAATTAACATCTAATGAAGCGACTCTACGATTACACCGTAGTCCTTCGTCCGGACGATAACGGTACATTCGTGGCCTTCGTGCCGGCTATTCCAGGGTGCCATGCCTGGGGACAAACCCCCGAAGAGGCACAAGCTGAGCTGCTTAACGTCTTCGACATGATACGGGAAGAATACGAAGAAGAATGGCGTATTCTTCCTGATGATATTTCTGATGTGAAGGCTGTTTATGCCTGCCAAAGCTAGGGACCTGCAGAAAGTTGCGGCAAAGCTTGGTTTTCGGATGGTTAGGTAGAGGGGCAGCCATGCCGGGTGGAAGCATCCAGACGGGAGGGCCACCACCATTCCCATACACGGTAATAATCATGAAGGAATTCTTCACGGGACGGCTGCTGGCCAGGCCGCTGGCGGCGGGGGGGCGGTCGTGTTCGGGTTGCAGCGGGCGGAGTCGGCGGGATAAGAATTGCACATGCACCCGAGAATCCTTCCCTCGAGAGGGGTTGGGGGCAGCCCGCACGGCGACTCCGCGCGCCCCCTGAGAACTCGCGCGAGAAACCAGTAACGCGCGGAGTCCCAGAAGATAGATTTTCTCAATATTGAAATCCATATTCATGGGGAAATCCGGTGTGCCCGCCGCTACTGTGTGCCCATCCTCAATCCTCACTCTGCTCTTTCCCATCGCCATCATCAAACCTAGAACGCCTGCCGTTAATCTACATCAACCCACCTCCGCCTCCCAGGCCCGCCCGGAAAGCTGCACGGCCCTTCTGCCGTCATCCCCGGCCCGGAGGCCCGACCTCTCACTTGGCGCCAGCGCCCGGACACCTTGCAAGCACGCACGCGAGGCCCGCCTGGGCATGGGGGCGAGGCGAGACAAGACGGAGCGGCACGGCTGGCGGGCGGCAGGAGCTGCACCTGCAGGATATATCAATTGATTATCGAAGCGAGATGGACCTGGCAAAGTCCATAAACTGCCGAAGGGCTGTAAACGGGTCATCGTCTATACGGCTTTCATCGACCGCATCTTGAGAGCCGTTATGGAAGTGCTTTGGGTAAGTGGATACATCCTTCCAATTAGTATCCGGAAAATTATCGTGCCGATACATTGTACCATCGATATGCCGCCGCTCCCAATGATAGGAGAAGCGGCCTGCAACCTTGATGGAGAACCACACGTCGATAAAAGAGCCGTCCTTTAAGAAAGCCCTGAGCTTGCCGCGGAATATTATAGAATCTGTAGATAGATCTGCATACTCAGCATCGATGATTCTCTTCAGCGCTTTTAGATCTACAATTGGTGCTGAAGTTTCTTCATCGCTGCTAATAGATCATCTCTCCTGGCTTCCAGGTAATCGAGCTCCTGGAAATCCTCCAGGATATCTTCTTCCCTTACCTCGCCTCTCTTTAGCTTATCATCCAACTCGAAGATGGACTTCGCGCCATGCTTGGCCCCTATTTCGTATATTTCGGCCTCAATACACCTAAGCTCCCTATCCAAAAAAGCTTTGATGCTTGCTTTAGCCAGGGTATCTCTATCCATCTTCAGAGCACTTGCGACCTCATCGATGACTTCCATGACCGTGTACCATCTTTTTGCGCTAATGCTGATGTTTGCGTTAACGTTAACGTAATAGTACTCCAATGGTATTTCAATTCTCTGATCACTGATTTTTCGGACGCCGCCCGCGTCTCGAATCTCCTCGAACCTGCGCACGGTATCCTTTGAGCATCCCATTGTGACGGCGCAGTCTTCAGCAAACCTGAAACATCCTCGCTGCCCACACGCAGCTTCTAGCCCTTCGATTCGCCCGCCGCTACTGTGTGCCCATCCTCAATCCTCACCCTGCTCTTTCCCATCGCTATCATCAAACCTAGAACGCCTGCCGTTAATCTACATCAACCTACCTCCGCCTCCCAGGTCCGCCCGGAAAGCTGCACGGCCCTTCTGCCGTCATCCCCCCGGCCCGGAGGCCAGACCGGCCTCCATCTAGGTGACAGCGCCTGGGCGCCTGTCCGTGCACCCACGCGGGGACCGCCCGCGCTATCCTCTCTCCAGCAACCTTTCAGGATTAATCGCCTGCACTGACTGAGACAGCGCTCCAACATCTCTTCATTCCAGGACGCAAAAGTAGCATTAAAATTCTCAGCAACCGCCTTATAAACTGCATCCGCACCGGGCTTCACCGGAAAGAGCAGCTGCGATCACCCCGTTGGCTTTGTGACCCCGAAGTCCAAAATAGCCGTCGGAGAGGATCCTTCATCCATAAGCCGCCCCAGCCGGGGATAATGTCATGATCAATGCCTTTGCCGGGTATCGATACCGAAAAGGTGCGTCTGCCGAGCTTCAGGGCTTATGCCATTTTAAACGACTCTATGCGAGAGGGCCCGCCGATCGTCATGGATGCGCTGCAAAGCTATGACGGGAGGGCGATATCGTGGAGCAGGCGTGGGGGTGTGGTAGTGATTGTGGGTTAGTTTTTAGATCAAAAAAATTTTAGCCTAACTCAAATTTTGAATCGTTACCTAATTTGCATTCTAAGATACATAACTTATTAATTAATTTAGGGTAGTCTACCTATTTTATGTTGTTCCAGTCTGGAACCACGACGTTCATGAGCA
>CAZHNU010000102.1:0-2517 GCA_964534145.1 uncultured Methanotrichaceae archaeon
GATAACGACGAGGTCCAGCTCGCCGCCTACTGCATGCTCCTGGAGGACTACCTGGGCGAGCCGGTTAGGATAGGCTACCTCTACCTCTTCGGCACAAACGAGCGCTACGCGATTACCATTACAGACTGGCACCGCCAGAAGGTAGCTCAGGTTGTCGAGGCCATCAGGAACATGACAATCGACCGCATCCCAGACTTTGCCGAGAACACCAATAAGTGCGAGAAGTGCAGCACTGTCCAGTACTGCATGCCCGAGGAGACGAGAATGCTTGAAAAAGAGATAGATAAGGAACATTAGCAATGGAATGATCGATAAGGAGCATTAGCAATGAAATACACCAAATCACAATTATACGACAGGCAGTTTCTTTTAGACAATATGATGGGACCCAATGCCATGAAGATGCTGGAGGAATTGACGCAGCTGCCGGGATTGCTTGAAATGAAGCCCCAAATGAGGGTCCTGGATCTGGGCTGCGGCAGGGGCCTTACGTCCATCTTTCTCGCCAGAGAGTTTGGCGTGCAGGTGTTTGCCACGGATCTGTGGATTACTGCAAGCGAAAACTTTGCCCGATTCAAAGAGGCCGGTTTGGAGCAGAGGATCATACCGATTCATGCCGATGCGGCAGACCTGCCCTATGCAGATGAATATTTTGATGCCATCATAAGCATCGATTCCTACCACTACTTCGGCAGAGCGAATGGCTTTGCAGACGAAAAGATTGCGCCGCTGCTGAAAAAGGGAGGCAAGCTGGCAATTGCGGTGCCTGGCCTGAAAAAAGACATCCATGACAACATTCCTCATGAAATGCTCCTATCATGGAATGCAGAAGATATTGAGACGCTGCGAAGCCCCGAGTGGTGGAGGAAGCTTTTGTCAAAGTCAGAGCGATTGGAACTTCAGGCGGTGGGGGAGCTGGAAGGCTTCAGAGAATGCTGGAACGACTGGCTTCAGTGCGACAATGAATATGCCATCGGCGACCGGAAAGCCATGGAGGGAGGGGCTAGAAAGCATATGAATTTGGTTTACGTGATTGCGGCCAAAATGTGACGTTAGAGAAACTAGAGAACGAAGCAAAACAGAGGAACGGATCCAACAAAACAGAGGAGCGAATGCAACAAAACAGAGGAGCGAGAAGTCAATGACCAAAGCCAGCGAGGGCATCTTCGACGACAGTGTGGTTTACGTAACAAAGCAGGGGGCCCAGGTGGGCGTGGACGGCGGCCGCATTACCGTCTACATGAAGGGCGAGGGAGAGCTGGCATCATTCCCGATGGGCCAGGTGGACACCATCAACATCTTCGGCAACGTCAACTTCACAACGCCGTTCGTCGCCAGGGCCAACGAGCACGGCATCGTGCTCAACTACTTCACCCAGAATGGCCGCTACAGGGGGAGCTTCGTTCCGGAGAAGAACACCATAGCCGAAGTCCGCCGCCGCCAGTACGCCCTTTCGGAGAGGGAGAGCCTGAGGATAGCGAGTCATATAGTGCGGGGAAAGATCAGGAACTCCCGCACCCTTTTGAACCGCAAGGACGTCCCCGACAACGGGCGGCTGGCGGAGCTGGAGGACCTCACAGAAAAGGCCCGCGACCTTGACGAGCTACGGGGGATCGAGGGCCAGGCGGCGGAGATCTACTTCGGCCTCTTGAACAGCTGCCTGGCTAATGGCTGGACCTTCGAGCGCCGGACGAGAAGGCCGCCCGAGGACCACATCAACGCCCTGCTCTCCTTGACTTACAGCATGATGAAGAACGAGGTCTTAAGCGCCCTGCGGCAGTACAACCTCGACCCGTTTCTCGGCATTCTGCACGCCGATCGGCACGGCAGGCCAGCACTGGCGCTCGATTTGCTGGAGGAGTTCCGGCCCATATTCTGCGATGCCTTTGCGCTGCGCCTCATCAACAAGACGATGCTCAAGCACGAGGACTTCCAGGCGGATAACCATCTCAAGGATTACGCCTTTAAGACCTACCTGGAAAAGTTCGACGACTACATGCAGGAGGAATTCTCCCATCCAAAGTTCGAGTACACTGTATCGCGAAGGAAGGCAGTGAGGATGCAGGCCATCTTGCTCCGCAAGGCCATCACAGGAGAGCTGAAGGAATACTATCCTCTGGAGTTCAAACGATGAGGCTTGCAGTAACCTACGATATAAGCGACAATCGCACACGCACCCGTGTCTTCAAAATCCTGGAGAGCTATGGAGCCTGGAAGCAATACAGCGTCTTCGAGCTTGAGATCAGCGATATCCAGCGCCTGCAGATGGAAAACGAAATTAAGGCAGAGATTGAAGCAGGCGATAAGGTGCGCATCTACGAGCTATGCGAGCGCTGCGTGTCCACTATTACCGATTTGGGCGAGAAGACACCAGAGAAGAAATCGAACGTGATCTAGGTTTTCATGGACCTTTATTAAGGCCTGGTACGCAATAGGTCCATTCTTCAAGGTTTAATTTTCGGGCATTTAGAAAGAGTTATAGCCTAAAAGGACCCATTTTTGGACGCCATCGCAACC
>CAZHNU010000103.1:0-2119 GCA_964534145.1 uncultured Methanotrichaceae archaeon
CACTAGTTCTTAGTTACTCTTCTTGTAGACCATCTTTTAGATTAAAACGGTCACAAGCACCCCGAGGAGAATCATGGGCAGAAAGATGGTCGCGATCTTATTCCCAAATGCAATATTTCCAAGGATATAGGCTATGGAGAGCTTCACCAGGGTGTTGGTCATAGCTGCCAGGGTGATCGAGTCGACGGCTATTGTTGGGTCAAGGGTGGTTTTGGCAAGGGTAGACATTGAGAGAGTTATCGCGTCCACGTCTGCAAGGCCTGCGATTATCGCAGCGGCATAAGCCCCTGCATCTCCGAAGTAGGTGGTTGCCATGTTGGATGCCAGGAGCACGAGGGCGAAGAAGATGCCGAACTTGAGCGCGGGCACTATGTGAAACGGGTCCTTGACGGTCACCTCCTTGCTCAAGGGCTCGCTTTTCTTCATGAGGAGGTAGGCCATGGCAACTCCAAACAATGTCATGCCGAGCATCTGGGGAAGCAGGGGAAGGAAAAGGTCCCTGTTCACCAGCAGGACTATGAAGAGGACTCTTAGGAACATTGTGCTGCTGGCGATGACTGTGGCGAACACGGCAGAGTAAAGGATCGCATGGTTGACCTTCACCTCTGAGGCCATGGATGTTGTAACAGCCGTGCTTGATACGAGGCCCCCAAGGAACCCCGTAAGCGTCAGGCCTCGCTGAGTGCCGAGGATTCGGATGAGGACGTAGCCGACATAGCCTATTAGGCTCACCAGCACCACCATCAGCCATATCTCTCTCGGGCTTAAGACACCCCAGGGGTCAAGAGGAGTGTCGGGAAGCAGCGGATATATCACAAGGGCAATTATTCCCATCTTAAGTGTGTCGAGGAGGTCCGTTTCGCTCAAGGCCTCTACATAGCGGTGAGCGATCGTCCTGGTGGCCAGTATCCAGGTAGTGAGTATTGCCAGCGCGACCGCCAGGAGCATGCTCTCCTCGAAGCTGGTGAGCATGCCCAGGGCGAAGGTGACAACTGCAGCCACTGCTGCAGTGAAATCGATCCTTCCAAGAGCGCTGACGGATGAGGCATAGCCGATGCCTACAAGAATCGTGAAGCTGGCGAACGCAGCCAGGGCAAACGTCGGTCCATACTGGTTGGCCAAGGTTGCGGATAATGCTCCCAGAAGCGCTATGAGGGTGAAGGTGCGAAGCCCCGCCACTCCGCGGACCTTATCCTCGGCCAGCCTTCTCTGGCGCTCTGTGCCGATGAGGGCTCCAATCAAAATCGCAGCCAAAAAGGGATAGATGTCGGCGAAGTTCATTGCTAAATTGGCTACCTCTGAGGTAATATCTCTTCTGGCCAACCCTTTTAAGGTCGCACCTGGTATTCTGAGTTAAATGAAATCCAAAGCCGAGCACTGCATCGAGATACTCGAAGACCTGTACGGCGTGCCGCAGGTAGGGCATATTGATCCTGTGGATCTGCTCGTCCAGACAATGCTATCTCAGAATACCACTGATACCAATTCCTTTCGGGCTTTTCGAAGCCTTAAGACTGCCTATCCGGAGTACGAGGCAGTTATTGCGGCGTCAGAGGAGGACATTGCGCGGCTGATCAGGGTTGGCGGCCTTGCGGAAATGAAGGCCAGACGGATCAAGGAGGCATTGCTTAGGATCAAGGGAGATGCAGGATCAATTGATCTCGGCTTTCTGGCAGGCTTTGGCGTTACAGAGGCAAAGGAGTATTTGCTCTCCCTTCCCGGAGTAGGCCCCAAGACCGCGGCCGTAGTTCTACTTTTCGCCTTTGGCTTTCCTGTAATGCCCGTTGATACTCACGTGTATCGCGTCTCTCGACGCCTCGGGCTTGTGCCTGAAAAGGCCAGCATAAAGGAGGCTCAGCGCATTTTGGAGGAGATCACCCCTGAAAGCAAATACCTTTCTTTGCACCTCAACCTGATTATGCACGGGAGAGGCATCTGTCGGGCAAGAGGCCCCCTGCATGAGAGGTGTGCGCTTCGCCATCTGTGCGATTTCTGCCTTCTGGCCAAAAGCCTTAAATGATAGGAGGAACTACCCCCATTCCGCGCTCCGGTAGTGTAGCTCGGCCAATCATGAAGGACTCTCACTCCTTCGACTTGGGTTCAAATCCCAACCGGAGCA
>CAZHNU010000104.1:0-2052 GCA_964534145.1 uncultured Methanotrichaceae archaeon
GGATAACAGGGCCTATATCCTTATTGCTAAATTACAGACAATTCGATACACTGCCGCTGATTCTCATGCCATCCCTTCGAGAATCCTTCCACCTTGTACCTCAGATTAAAAAAATCCTCGGGAATAACGCCCTCTTTCACTCTCGTATCAAAGACGGCGCCGGTATCTGTTCGGATAAACGTGTATACGAAGTGATCCTCCAGGGATAGGTTCTTTGGGCTGCCTGAAGGCATATAATCGACGCATTCCGGGGTGAGGGTCCGCTCAAAGCACTCTTTTTGTCCTTCCCCTGGATGATGATAAGTAACTCTAAGCATCCCCTGGGTAGGGACCTCATCGCCAAATAGCTCCGAGATGGCGGCTTGGGTGACCCTGGCGGCCACTGCAGCGCAGAGACATGAGTCACCATGAGCTTCCTTTGCCATCTCGTCCACTGACAGACTCAATAGTTCGCCCTGTGCGTCATATATCTGGATCTTTTCCGGCTCCTCTGCTGAGTTTGCGGAATCGGCCTAGGCAGAGACACTTAAAAGCAAGAGCCCGGCCATCAATACAACAACGTTTACTGCTGTTATGTTCTTCATTCTAACACCTCGTTTTGCTGTGAACTATCAAAAAAATCTGCGGCGCAGATTGCTTTTCTGTGTTAAGACATGTCACCATAACGTTTCATGAGACTCGCAGCTACCTCAAAATGACTGCTAAATTAGGTGTGGAAAGAGTTATCCCTAAATAAGTTAGGATTATTGGAAAAAATCTAACAATTTCAAGGCAATAAGCAAAACGTATGGACATCATGAGGTCAAAGGACGACAGGGTGGCTACCCCCTGCCCCATACTTGCATGAGAAAGGGGGTAATGCCTGTTTTCCGTCCTGGCTCAAGCAGCAATGCTCCACCCCTGTGCATCCTGCTGCAGCTTCCAGAGCCTGGCATACAGGCCGTTTTTGGCCAGCAATTCGTCGTGGCTGCCCTGCTCGACAATCCGCCCGCCGTCCAGGACGATGATATTTTCGGCCCGACGGACGGTTTTCAGGCGGTGGGCGATAATCGCGACCGTCCTGCCGTGGATCAGGGCCGAGATTGCCTTCTGAACCTCGATTTCGTTCTCCGGGTCAAGAAAAGCCGTCGCTTCATCCAGCAGCACCACCGGTGCGTTCTTTAGAATGGCCCTGGCGATGGAGATCCTCTGTTTCTCGCCCCCTGAGAGCGTGGAGCCCCCTTCTCCTACCGGCGTCTCGTAGCCCAGCGGCAGCTTCATGATAAACTCGTGGCAGCAGGCTCTTCGGGCGGCGTCCTCCACCTCTGCCTGAGTTGCTCCCTCCCGTCCGAAACGGATGTTGTTGCCGATGGTATCCTTAAAGAGGTAGACGTCCTGAAATACCATCGAGATCTTCTCAAGCAGAGCTTCAGGGTTCATCTCCCTGACATCTTCCCCGCCAAAGAGAACCTGGCCCGACTGAGGATCATAGAACCGGGCAACAAGCTTGAGGATGGTGCTCTTTCCGCTCCCTGATGGTCCGACCAGGGCGGTCATCGAACCCTCAGGCATCTTCAGAAAGACGTCGTGGAGCACCGTATCGGATCCGTATCCGAAGGTGACCGACGCAAACTCGATGTCGTGCTTCTCGGGAGGACACAGCCCCCCCTGCATGATGGGCTCCCTCCTGAGGGCGAGAATTCGCTCCCCAGCCAGGGCATGATACCTGAGTTCAGGGAAGTTGATCAGCGCCACGGTCAGGGGATCAAAGACACGCGACCCGATGACCAGGAAGATGACGAACGTCAAAATGCCCAGGGTTCCTCCAAGGAGGAGGTAGACGCCGACGAGCACCAGCACCGTCAATCCTGCCCGCACCGATGCCACCGCCAGCAGAATGACCGGCCCCAGCAGGCCCTCAAGCCGGATGCTCTCTCTCATAAGCTCCCTAAACGCCTTCTCCAGACGGACGAACCGGCTTCCAGAGAGGTTGTAGGCCTTGATCACCCGGATGCCGTTCAGGTACTCCTGCAGCCGGCTGGCCGCATTGATCTTGGCCCGGATGTGCCTGGA